>JAGWJY010000081.1 GCA_028865545.1 Alphaproteobacteria bacterium
TCACCTTTGCGCTGACGCCCGACGACGCAGCGGCCTGGAACGCCTTCAATTCCGTGCGGGGAAATATCACCTATCGCATCTGCTACTGCTCGGTGTTCAACGAGTGCTGGCTGAGCAACGGGCAGGATTTGAATCCGCCCCGCGTCAAAACCTGCCCGCAGCCGCAGGTGCCGTATACCGAGTGAAATGCGTGGCGAGCCGGCAGAAGGCTGTCGCGTGCGTTCGTTCAATTGCAATTTTCCGCGTTCTTCCGGCAATTGGTTTGGGGGCAGCAATGGGTAAGGCGCGACAGCCCGAAATCGGCGAGAAAGCGTAATGGCCGTCAGATTGCAGGATGCGCTTGATCTTCACAAAGCCGGGCGCGGGGTCGAAGCGGAGAACGCGTACCGCAGCTTGCTGGCGACCGAGCCCCGAAACGCCGAAGCGTTGCATGGCCTGGGCGTCCTACGAGCCCAATGCGGCGATCTGACAGGCGCCGCCGACTTCATCGGCAAGTCGCTCGAGGTCGACTCCAAATCGCCGACCGCATGCTTCCATCTTGGCGTGGTGCTCGACGGGCTAGGACGCCGGGGAGATGCGCTTACAGCCTATGAGCGCGCGACAGCGTTGAACCCGGACTTTGCTGAGGCGCATAGCAATCGCGGCAACGCTCTGCTGGCGCTCGGCCGGATGCAGGAGGCCATCGACCCCTTTGAGCGGGCATTGGCGCTGAACTCAGGTCTTGTCGGCGCGCATTACGGCCGGGGATATGCACTGCTCGTGCTGGGTAAATTGGCAGAGGCGGAGGTTGCATTCGAGCGGACAATCGCGGTTAAGCCCGATCACGTCGAGGCGCATTGCAGCCGCGGTATTGCTTTGGCGGCAATGAACCGTAAGGAAGACGCCCTCACGGCGTTAAGTCACGCCCTCGCTTTGAGACAGGATTTCCTTCCCGCGCTCGACGCTCGCAGCGGATTGCTGAACGACCTCGGTAGGTTCGGAGAGGCGCTTGCCGACGCGGACCGTGCCGCCGCCGTCGATCCCGATCATGCGCTCGCCCACAGCAATCGCGGCAATGCGTTGTATGCGGTTGGCAGACTCGAGGAAGCACTTGCGGCGTTCGATCGTGCCTTGACGCTTGATCCAGACCTCATCAAGGCGGTCTGCAATCGCGGCAGCGTCAATCGCAACATGGGCAGGCTCGAAGACGCGCTGGCCGATTTTGAGCGCGTATTGGCGCTTCAGCCTATGTTTGGCCAGGCGGCGAGCGAGAGGTTCTATCTTCGCGCGACGTTGTGCGATTGGCGCCAGCGCGCCGTCGAAGTCCGCGATCTCGCGCGGCGCGTCCGCGAGGATCAGCTCCTCGTCCCGTGGGAAGTGATTGTCGCGCTGGATGATCCAGAAATACAGCTGCGAGCGGCGCGGCGCTACGCGGGACCGATCCGGCAAACCGCCGCGGGGCGCCGGACCGCCACCCATGCCCGCCTGCGCATCGCTTATTTGTCCCCTGATTTTCGCGATCATCCGACGGGACATCAAACCGTGGAGTTGTTCGAGCGCCACGACAAGGCGCGGTTCGAGACCTTCGGCATATGCTTGCAATCGGTTCCGGACCATCCGATCAGGCTGCGGCTCAAAGGCGCGTTCGATCATTTCGAGGAAGCTGGCATGCGCTCGGATGCTGAAATCGCAGGCCTTCTCGCTGAGCGCGAGATCGATATTGCCGTTGACCTTGCAGGCTATGTCGGCATGGGACGAACAAAAGCGTTGGCGTCCCAGTCGGCGCCAATTGCCGTCAATTATTTCGGCTATCCGGGGACGCTGGGCGCAGACTATATCGATTATATCATCGCGGATCGCTACGTCGCGCCGCCGGGCTGCGAAGAATTCTATGCCGAGCGCATCGCGCGTCTGCCTGATTGCTATTACCCGGCCAACTCGACGGCGCAGATCGGCGCGACGCCCTCGCGCGCCGAAGCCGGGTTGCCAGAGGGTTTCGTCTTCTGCAGTTTCAACAACACCTACAAGTTCACGCCGGAAATCTTTGACATCTGGATGCGCCTGTTACAGGGCGTGGAGGGCAGCGTGCTCTGGTTGTTCGCCGAGAACGAGGCAGCGCGGCGCAATTTGTGCGCAGAGGCCGAGGCGCGGGGTGTGACCGGCGAGCGGCTGTGTTTCGCCGGCCGCGTGGAGCGCGAGCGGCATCTGGCTCGCATGCGCTTGGCGGACCTTTTCCTCGACACCCTGCCATGCAACGCGCACACCACCGCCAGCGATGCGCTGTGGATGGGCCTGCCGCTCGTCACCTGCATGGGCAGGAGCTTCGCCGCGCGCGTAGCCGGCAGCATGCTGCACGCCGTCGGACTTGAGGAATTAATCGCTGGTGATTTGGCGCAGTATGAAGCCGTGGCGCTCGATCTGGCGCGGTCGCCGCAGCGCCTTGCCGCTTTGCGCGACAAGTTGGCCGGAAATTGCGCAACTACGCCTCTGTTCGACACCCCGCGGCTCTGCCGCAACATTGAAAGCGCCTACGCGACGATGTGGGAAATTCATCGCAAGGGCGAGAAGCCGCGCAGCTTTTCAGTCGCGTCGGCTGCCTGCTGAGCATGCAGTCGGCTGATCAGGTAATCCTGATTCGCCAGGTCCGGCAGGAGGACGAGGCAAGACCGGCGCCGTGGGCGCGAACAGGGTTACCGCAGACGCCGCTGCTGCGAGGGTCGCCGTCATGGCTGCTCTTACTTTGACCATACACTTCCCCTATCCTTGGCTTGAACGCAGGATGCAATATCCTTCGCTGATGTGCAGGCGCGGCATTATCTGATTATAATGCCGACAAGCTCTTCTGGGCGCGACATGAGATCTGACGGTTCCGGAGATATTGCGGCAGAGACGCGGCACCATGCGGGCGCGCGGATGCGCGTCGTCAGCTGGAATCTGCTGCGCCGTGTCGGCGCCGGAGTAGGGGACGTCGCGGAACTTGTCCGGCGCCGTCACCCCGACCTGCTTCTTCTGCAGGAGGCGACCGAAGAAGTAACGGCGTTGCCGTCGCTGGTCGGCGGCCATTTCTTTCGCCATCCCATGCAGGGGCGCATCTACGGCCTGGCCGCATGGAGCCCCCATCCGCTGCCGCCGACCACCGCCTTGCGTCTGCCCGCCTCTGCGTTGCCCGGCCGGGTGCCGCCGCGCGTCGCGCAGATCGTGCGGTTTCGCGGCGTCTGCTTCGCCAATGTTCATCTCTCGCACGGCCAGTTTCTCAATCGCTGGCAGTTGCGCCACATCGCGGGCGCGCTGCAGGGGCCTGCCGCCATCATCGGCGATTTCAATGCCGTGGGTCCGATCATACTGCCGGACTTCGAAGACGTCGGGCCGCGCCGCAGAACGCACAAGGCGAGCAACGTCATTTCGCTGCGCCTGGACCGCTGCATGGCGCGCGAGCTGCACTGCGCCCGCAAGGAGGTGCTCGAGAAGGGGCCGTCCGATCATCATCCGATCGTCCTTGATCTCGCCGTCGCCTCCGAAGCGTCGGGGCAGCAGCCGCTGCATGCGCCGCTGTCGCGTTTCGGCAATGCCTTCCGCGAAGCGCTGAAGCAGCGCGTCTGATCTGCCGCAATCGTAAACAGTTTGCCCGGCGAATGGGCGGCGGCGGTTACATTCGCGTGAGGCGAAATGAAATTCCCGCAACGCAGCCACGGAAATGTTGCAGGCGCGAGATCGTCCGGTTTAAATTGCCGGTGCATTCAGGGGATCGGCTTTGCGTCGTTCGGCTCGACAGAGGGTAAGGATTCGTGCGGGCCGCTCGCCGCGGCTTTCGCTGCGCCTCGCCGTCACGCTGCTGGCGTTTCTGGCCTTCACCTGCCAGAGCTACCTGGTCCAGACGCATATCCACGGCCTGCCGCAATCTCTGTTGATGGCGGCGGGCGGTCAGACGGCGTCGTCGACGCCGGCTCCCAGCAAATCGCCGCTTGACGGCAATCCCGCCGACTGTCCGCTGTGCCAGGATTTTCTGGTGGCGGGCAGCTATGTGCTTCCCGTCGCGATCGTCGCGCCGCCGCCGTCCTTCATCTACGCGCCGATCGCGATCGCGATCGCGCTGCCGCACGCCCTTCAGGCGCTGTCGCACAGCTGGCAGGGCCGCGCGCCTCCGCGCGCCTGACGTCCTTCCTCTTCGAGTGACGACGATGCCCGGACGCGTTTCGGGCGGGTGCTCGTCTCCCATGTGACGCGTTCGCGCGCCACCGACAATCCCTGTTCGCGGAGTTCATGCGATGTATCGCAATAGTTTTCTGGCCACCACGGCGGTGGCCGCCCTGCTGGCGTCCGGCGTATCGGCCAGCGCCCAGATCGGCGACCAAAGTTCCAGCAATGTCGAAACCGTCACCGTCACGGCCCAGAAGCTCGCCGACGCCCGCGCCGGCATCCAGACCCAGCTCGGCGCTTCGACCTATACGATCACGGCTGAGGACATCAAAGCGGCGCCGGGCGGCGACAACACGCTGCTCAGCCAGGTCATTCTGCAGGCGCCCGGTGTGGCGCAGGACTCCTTCGGACAGCTGCATGTCCGCGGCGAACACAACGGCCTGCAATACCGGCTGAACGGCATCATCATTCCCGAAGGCATCTCGGTCTTCGGCCAGACGCTGGATCCCCGGCTTGCCGACGGCGTTCAGCTCATCACCGGCGCACTGCCCGCCGAATACGGCCTTCGCACCGCCGGCATCATCGACGTCAAGACCAAGACCGGCACCTTCGATCCCGGCGGCGAGATCAGCCTCTATGGCGGCAGCCACAACGAGATCGCGCCGAGCATCGACTACGGCGGCTCGTCCGGACATTTCAATTACTTCGTCTCCGGCGACTACATGGCCAATTCGCTCGGCGTCGAATCGCCGGACGGCCGCAGCACGCCCAACCACGACCGCACCAAGCAATGGCACGGCTTCGCCTATCTGGAAGACATCCTCAACGACAACAGCAGCCTCACGGCGGTTCTGGGCACTTCGAACGACATGTTCCAGATTCCCAATCAGGTCGGGCTGCAGCCGGGCGGCCTTGACGGCATCGTCGGCCTTGGCCCGCTCAGCCCGGCCAGCGGCGATTATGTGCTGCAGGCCGGCGGCCAGACGGCGCTGCCGTCGCAGACCCTCGACGAACGCCAGCGCGAGATCACGCATTACGGCATCCTGAGTTATCTCTACGCCACGGGCGCGTTCAATGTTCAGGTATCGACCTTCGGGCGCTTTTCGAGCCTGCGTTACACGCCGGGCGCCAATCTCGGCGATCTGCTGTACGACGGCATCGGTCAGACCGCGTATAAGCGCGATGAAGCCTATGGATTGCAGGCCGAAGGCGCCTACCATATCGGCGATGCGCACACGGTCCGCGCCGGCGTCCTCTATCAGGCCGACGACATCGTCAGCAACACGTCGTCGCTGGTGCTGCCGACGGCGCCCGGCTCCGCCGTCAATCCCAATCCGAATCCGCTGTGCAGCGATCCGGCCAACACCTGCCAGACCTCGGATGTGCCGTTCGCCATTGTCGACAACGGCACCAAGCATGCCTGGAGCTACAGTCTTTACATTCAGGACGAGTGGAAGGTGCTGCAGGGCGTGACCGTCAATTACGGGCTGCGCTACGATCAGTACAAGGCTTTCGATGCGGAAAACCAGCTCAGTCCGCGCGCCAACATCGTCTGGAAACCGACCGGCTCGACGACGATCCATGGTGGCTATGCGCGGTATTTCTCGCCGCCGCCGATCGAGCTGGTGGCCACCAAGGATCTCGCGCTGTTCGACAACACGACGTCGGCGACCGGCCACACCGACAACGTGCCCAGAGCCGAGCGCGCCGATTATTACGACCTCGGCATCGAACAGAAACTGTCGGACGCGATTTCGCTGGGCTTGGACAGCTATTACAAGGCGTCGCACAATCTGGTCGACGAAGGCCAGTTCGGCGCGCCGATCATCCTGACGCCGTTCAATTACAGGTCCGGCCGGCAATACGGCGTGGAATTCACCGGCGCCTATGAGAGCGGCGATTTCTCCGCCTATCTGAACGCGGCCTATGAGCGGGCGGTGGGCAAGGACATCGTGTCGAGCGAATATCAGTTCAATCCGGTCGATCTGGCCTACATCGCCACGCGCTACATCCCGCTCGATCATCAGCAGATCGTCAGCCTCTCGGCCGGCGCCTCCTATCTGTGGGACGGCATGCGCCTCAGCACCGACATGCTCTGCGGCACCGGCCTGCGCGAAGACGGCGCGACGCCGAACGGCGGGCATCTGCCGGCCTATGTGCAGATCAATCTCGGCGTCAGCCGCCAGTTCTCGGTGGCCGGCGCCGACGGCTACACGGCGCGCTTCGACGTCATCAATCTGTTCGACACCAAATACGAAATCCGCAACGGCACCGGCATCGGCGTCGGCGCGCCCCAGTTCGGCCCGCGGCGCGGCTTCTTCATCGGCCTGTCGAAGACCTTGTGAGCGCGGCGCGCCCGCATCGCGGCACTTGCCTGATGCGGGCGGCCGTCTCTCGTTCCGGCAGCGCTGTGTCCGTCAGCTTTTGCTCGGTACCATCAGCGTTGTATTCCGGTGGGACGAGTCGAGAGCGGACGGCGACTTCGGGGTCATGTCGATCAGATTCCAGTCGGCCGGGTTGAAGGCCCGGTGCGTCGGCGTCTGCTGCGGATAGCCGTGGACGTCCTGCTGGCTGTTGATGATCCAGCCGCGGCCGGAGGAGACGTTGGCTATGACCCGCGCATCCGTGTAGTCGCGGTCCCAGGGGCGTGCGCCAGCATCCATCATCAGCGCGGTTTCGACCTCGTCGGCCGGCATCACCGTCACATAGGGCGGCCAGATCGGCGGCTTGTTCATCTGGATGATCCTGGCCGTCGAGGTGGTGTAGCGGCCGAGCTGCGGCAGCGGATTGCCGATCTGGTCGACCGCGATGTTGTCCTTGCCGTAATATTCCACGTCGCCGGCGCCGCCGAGTTCGAAGAACGCCAGCGGCATCACCGTCGACATGCCGGCGCGCAGCACGTTGCCCACCGCCGTGATCTCGCCGGTCTGGAAGGGGTGGCCGCGCCACTCATGGGCAACCAGGTTGTAGTGCACGGCGCGCTGGCCGGGGTCGTAGATGACGTTGTTGATCATCACCGCGTGCACGCCGCCCTTGAACAGCGGGCTGCGCTCGTAGTTCTGGGCGAAGATGTTGCGTGCGAACAGGATGTCCGTCGTGTTGTCGTGGACCAGGGCGCCCTTGGAATGCTCGATCTTCCAATGGGTGGAACGGCTCAAGGCCTCGGAGATCAGATTGTTGGAGACCGTGACGCGGTGCGAGGTGTTGGCGCGCCATTCCTCGACGTCCTTGCCGTCGAACCGCGGACCGGCGACGGCGAAGTTCTTGTTCGTCGCCCAGGACACGCTGCAGTGATCGATGATGATGTTGTACGAGCCGGTTCCGGTGCGGACGCCGTCGGTCGAATAGCCGCCCGCCTTGGGCTTGTTGTCGTCGCCCGGCCGGATGCGCAGGTTCTGCACGATCACGTCATGGGTGAAGATCGCGAAGGTCTGGCTGCGGATCAGGGTGATGCCCGGGGAGGGGGCGGTCTGGCCGGCGATGGTGAGGTACGGATTGGTGATCTGCACGGCGCGGTCGCCGAGATCGATCACGCCGCCGACTTCGAACACGATGATCCGCGGCCCTTTGGCGGCGAGCGCTTCCAGGAGCGATCCTGGCCCGCTCGCGTTCAGCGTCGTCACCTTGATGATCCGTCCGCCGCGTCCGCCGGGCGTGGTGGCCGCCCATCCCATCGCGCCCGGAAAAGCCAAAAGCGGGTGTGAGGCTGGCGTCGCGGTCGTCTGGTCTTTCGTTGCGTGTGTCGATGGGGCGGCGTTGGCCGGCGCGGCGATGAGCGCTGCACCCAGCATGAAACCCAAAAGGCTTCGCATCTTCGTTTCCTCCGATATTTGTTATGTGCGGTCCGGCTGCCGGATTTCGCCCCAATCGAAGGTCCGTGAACCGAGGACACAATGACACCGGTTACCTCTAGTTGCAACCCTGTCGCAACAAAGTTTGATCGGCGGTCGAGGCCACGGTGGCGCGCGGCAGCAAGGACGGGGCGCAAGACGCGATTGACGCCCCTGCCGCCCTGGCCGCATGGTTTTGTCATGGCAAGACTGGCGCGCACGCTGCGGATCGCTTGCCGACGAAGGAGCTGGGGGATGCGAGCGACGATTGTCTTTGCCGCCCTGATGGGGTGCGCCGCCGCGATGCCGGCTTTCGCCGACAGCACAAGCACCGTCTATTACAGCAATCAGAATTGGGAAGTGCGCACCGTGACCTGGAGCGACCAGACCCAGGCCTGTACGGCCGAAGTGGTCTACGACACTTCTACCTCTGAAAAGACCTTTTCGGTCTGGAAGGACAAGCACAACCCGACGCGGCTTCAGTTCTATTCGAACGATTGGTCTTTCGGAGACAAAGACACGTTCGCCGATGTCGGCGTGCCGATCGACAGCAACCAGGCCTGGAGCATGCACAACGCCGACTTCTACAAGAATTCCGTGCTGTTCGATCTTCCCGCCTCCGACGCCAGCACGCAGTTTCTGCAGGATGTGAGCTCGGGACAGATGCTCAATCTGAACGACGAGCACGGCAAGCTGGTGGAAAGCTACAGCCTGAACGGCGCGCAGCCCGCGCTGGCGAAACTCGACGAGTGCCGCTCCGCCCTGAATTAGCCGGGCGGCTGCGATTCAGGCGATAACCTCTGCCTTCCATGCAGCATCCGCGCTCGCGAAATCTTGAGCCTCTGCAGGCAAGGGGGCTTCCGGTTTTAATTGACAGCGCAGTCAACAAGTTGTCCTTGGGACACAACAGAGAAAAACCGTTTGCGTAAAATGGGGAGACGATGATGAGGAAATCCGTTCTGGCGGCGCTCGGTGCCGCCATACTCGGCGCGGCGGCGATGGCGCCGCAGGCACAGGCGGCGGCCCAAGGCTATTACAAGAATTTCCGCGTCGCGGTGTACATCACCGTCGACTCGACCAAGCGCTTGGCCGACCCCAAAACGCGCGAAGCCGAATTCGACCGCGTCGAAAGCCA
>JAGWJY010000082.1 GCA_028865545.1 Alphaproteobacteria bacterium
TTACGCTGGCGCGGCTTTCCTCGGCCGACATCGCCGACGCGATCCCGCAAGGCTCGGCGCAGTTCGTCGTCGGCGAAGCGGTGGCGGCGTTGCCGCTCGGCGACGTCATCGACTTCGCCAAGGAGCGCGCGCGTCTGGAAAAGGAATTGAAGAAAGCGCACGACGAGATCGCCCGCTTTGATGCCAAGCTCTCGAACGAGCAGTTCGTGTCCCGCGCGCCGGAAGAGGTTCTCGCCGAACAGCGCGAAAAGCGGGCCGATGCCGTCGCGCTAGTCGCGCGCCTCAGTGAGGCTATTAGACACCTTGGTTAGCCCTTGTTGCGTCGCGCTCTAGCTCCTATGTAATGTAACAATATCTATTGCAGAAGGGGTTTATATGCCGTCCTTGTTCGATCCCATTTCCGTGGGTGCTCTGCGCCTGCCAAACCGCATCATTATGGCGCCGCTGACACGGTCGCGTGCTACGGAAGATACAAGGGTACCTGTGCCCCTGATGGCAGAGTATTACGCCCAGCGTGCCACCACCGGCCTTATTATCACCGAAGCGACGATTGTCGATCCGATGGGCGCCGGCTACGCGGCGACGCCGGGCATCTATTCGGACGAACAGGTGGAAGGCTGGAAGCCTGTAAGCAAGGCGGTGCACGACGCGGGCGGCCGCATTTTCCTACAGCTTTGGCACGTCGGCCGAATTTCCGATCCTAGCTTCTTGAACGGCAAGCCTCCCGTCTCGGCCAGCGCGATCGCTGCGAAAGGCAATGTCAGCCTGCTGCGTCCGCCACGCCCCTTTCCTACACCGCGTGCGCTGGAGACCGACGAAATTCCGGGCATCATCGCCGCCTATCGTAAGGGTGCGGAGAACGCGAAGAAGGCGGGTTTCGACGGTGTGGAGATCCACGGTGCCAATGGCTACCTGCTCGACCAGTTCCTGCAGGACACGACCAACGAGCGTACCGACGCCTATGGCGGTACGCGCGAAAAACGCGCGCGATTGATGTTGGAAGTGACTGACGCTGTTGTCGATGTCTGGGGAGCTGACCGTGTCGGCATGCATTTGGCACCACGCGGCGACGCTCACGACATGGGGGATTCCGACCGACTGGGTACGTTCACGTATGTTGCGCGCGAACTCGGCAAGCGGCACATCGCCTTCATCTGCGCCCGCGAGGCACGCCGCGAAGACAGCATTGGGCCGCAGATGAAAGAGGCCTTTGGCGGCGTCTACATCGCCAACGAAGGTTTCACAAAGGAAACGGCGGAAAAGGCGCTGGCGGACGGCGTTGCCAATGCCGTTGCGTTTGGCAAGCTCATCATCGCCAATCCTGATCTGGTTGCGCGGTTCGCTTCCGATGCACCGCTGAATGACTGGGATATGCCGACATTTTATTCGGGCGGTGCCAAGGGCTATGTTGACTATCCGGCTTTGAGCCGAGCAACGATGAGCGCCTGACGCTCGTTCTCGGACGCATCTTGGCGGTTCGCGCAGCTGGCGTCGCAAAAGCCGAGGCGTACATGCCATTTGTTGTTTCTTGAGGACAACTCTTGCAACGATATGGCTGAGAGGGGTAGGGGGAGGGCGTAGGTATATCAAAAAGCAGAAGATTGTCCCGCCCGCGTCCTTAGTCTTCATCCAAGGGTTTGCGCCATGTCCACGTTCGACAAGTCGAAACTTCCGTCCCGCCATGTGACCGAGGGGCCGCAGCGTGCGCCGCACCGGTCGTATTATTACGCCATGGGCCTGACCGAAGAGGAAATCCACCGTCCCTTTGTGGGGGTCGCCTCCTGCTGGAACGAAGCCGCGCCCTGCAACATCGCCCTGATGCGCCAAGCGCAATCGGCCAAGAAGGGCGTAAAGGAAGCGGGCGGCACGCCGCGCGAATTCTGTACCATCACGGTGACCGATGGTATCGCCATGGGGCATGAGGGGATGAAGTCCTCGCTTGTCAGCCGTGAAGTGATTGCCGACAGCGTGGAACTCACCATGCGCGGACATTGTTACGACGCGCTGGTCGGGATTGCAGGTTGCGACAAATCGCTGCCGGGCATGATGATGGCGATGCTGCGGCTCAACGTGCCGAGCGTCTTTCTTTATGGCGGTTCGATCATGCCGGGCCGTTACAAGGACCGGGACGTGACGGTTGTCGACGTGTTCGAAGGCGTTGGTCAACACTCTGCCGGCAAGATGCCGGTGTGCGATCTCACCGAGTTGGAACGCCACGCCTGTCCTGGCGCGGGTGCATGCGGCGGACAGTTCACGGCAAACACCATGGCATGCGTGGCCGAGGCGATCGGGTTGGCGCTGCCGTATTCTTCCGGGCCGCCGGCGGAAGTTCTGGCGCGTGACGATTTTGCGCTGAAGGCCGGGCAGGCGGTCATGTCGCTTATCGAAAAGCGCCTGCGTCCGCGCGACATCGCCACACGCAAGGCCTTTGAAAATGCAGCGGCTGTCGTTGCCGCGACTGGTGGCTCGACAAATGCCGCACTGCATCTGCCGGCCATGGCCAATGAAGCGGGCATCAAATTCGACCTGTTCGACGTGGCAGCAATCTTCAAGCGCACGCCTTATCTGGCCTCGCTAAAACCCGGCGGGCAATTTGTTGCCAAAGATATGTGGGAAGCGGGGGGCGTCCCGATGCTGATGCGGGCACTGCTGGACGGCGGCTTCATCGACGGTTCTTGCATGACGGTTACCGGCAAAACCATTGCCGAAAACCTGAAGGACGTGAAATTCAATCCGAACCAGAAGGTGATGAAGGATGTCGGGCACGCCCTGGCTCCGACGGGCGGCGTTGTTGGGCTACGCGGCAATCTCGCGCCCGAGGGTGCGATCGTGAAGATCGCAGGCTTGAAGCACATCAAGCATCGCGGACCGGCACGCGTATTCGATTGTGAAGAGGATTGCTTCGAAGCTGTGCAGCGACACGACTACAAGGAAGGCGACGTGCTGGTTATCCGTTACGAGGGGCCGAAAGGCGGACCGGGCATGCGCGAAATGCTGTCGACCACGGCTGCGCTCTACGGACAAGGCGTCGAGAACATCGCGCTGATCACGGACGGGCGTTTCTCCGGTGGGACACGCGGGCTGTGCGTCGGGCACGTCGGGCCGGAAGCGGCGGACGGCGGACCGATCGGTCTGCTAAAAGACGGTGACATGATCGTCATCGACGCGGATACCGGAGCCATCACCGTTGAACTCAGCGATGCGGAGCTTGCCGAACGGAAAAAGACATGGAAGCCAAAGCCGGCTGCGTTCGGCTCGGGCGTGCTCTACCGTTACGCCAAGAATGTTGGGCCTGCCCGCGATGGCGCCGTCACGGCGCCGGGGGCCGCCGACGAAGTGCGCTGCTATGCCGACATCTGACGGCGTTAACCTTGTCGGAATCTGTCTCGACTTGACACAATAGACCTCTACAATCGCCCCCAGCGGCGGGGGAAAACGATGGGTCGTCGTTACGGCTGGGGTCTCGACAATCTGTTCGGCTTGTTCATGAGCGTCGCGGCGGCCGTCATCGCGACCGCGAATGTCAGTTATGGAACGGCGTTGTTCCTGGTGGCGCACTACCACGCAAACCTGAGAACCGCCGCGAACTACACACCGCACATCAGCAGATACTCTCCGGTGCCTGGACAATTGGCGATGGTGGAGCCGCCGCTTGCTCTGCGGCCCGTAATACACAACGCCCATGCGCCGCCGCCGGGTGCACAGATATGGCTCTCGTCAACCTACAAGCCGGGCGATCCGCGGCTTGTCGATGTCGTGGCGGCGGGCGACGTCATGATGGGTTCCACCGATGCGGGCCTTAATCCGGCGATCACGCCCGGCGCCAGCGCGTCGTCTCTGATCGGCAACGATCTTGTGACCATTTTCCAGCGCGCCAATATCGCGTTCGTGAACCTGGAAGGGCCGTTGTACGACGGCCCCAACCCGCCAACGAAGACATGCGCGCATTGCTTTACCTTCCGTAGCCCGACCTATTATGCCGGTGTGCTCCAGAACCTTGGCGTCGACGTCGTGAGCCTCGCCAACAACCATAGCGGCGACTACGGCGAGATCGGGCGTCAATCCACGATGGCGGCGCTGCGGGCGCATGACATTGCTTACGGCGGTCTGGACCGCAATGGGGCACGGGCTGCCACGCTGCGCCTTCCGGGCGGACGCAGAGCTGCGGTCGTCGCGTTCGCACCCAACGACGGCACGCTCGATCTCAACGACCTTCCGGCCGCGGAAAAGCTCATACGAGAGCTCAAGAAAACGCACGATCTGGTGATCGTTTCCTTTCACGGCGGAGCGGAGGGCTGGGACCACGTCCATGTCGGAATGGGCGAGGAGATGTTTGACGGCGAAGACCGCGGCGATGTCGTCCGCTTTGCCCACGGAGCGATCGACGCAGGTGCCGACATCGTCATTGGACAAGGACCGCACGTGCCGCGCGCCGTGGAGCTTTATCGCCGGCATCTGATTGCTTACAGCCTGGGTAATTTCTGGACTTATGAAGGAGTTATGACATACGCGGTGTCCGGTCTTGGGCCCGTGCTGGAAGCCTGGCTTGCACCGGATGGCTCGATAGCCGGATTCACTATCCATTCCACCCGTCAAGCCGGACTGGGCGTGCCACATACCGATCCGGAGGATGAGGCGGCGCGGTACATTTTTTATCTGACGAAAGCGGATTTTCCTCAGTCTGAGGTTCGGCTCGAAGAAGCCCAATGGCTTAAGCCGAATGGCAGACAACAATTTGCATCTGGCTCCTGATCCAACATGTCCGAGGATATGAAGAACATCATGTCCTGGTTTCTGCGCGGCGCGGCAGTCGTCGTTGTGCTGGCTCTGGCAGGAGCCGGCTACGTCGTCTATGCGACCGTGTGGGGCACGCCGCTTCGCTTCAATGATTTGCTAAACCGTCAGGCGATCTTCGAGGCGATGGACAGCCCGCAGACGTTGACTCAGCTCGGCGTCACCGACGGCACCTGGTACGATTTCACCAGCGGAAAGCTCGATCCTTATTCGCTCGCCGCAAGGCAGAAGCGCTTCGACCGTACACGCAAGTTTGATGCCGAGCTTGCGGCATGGAACAGAAATTCGCTAACGCCTCAAGAGAAAATATCCTACGACATCGTGCGCTGGAACTACGCGCGACGGCTTGCCGACGAGAAATACCCATGGCTTGGCGCGAACAACGCCCTATATCCTGTCAATCAAGCGTTCGGCGTTCAACAGGCGTTGCCGAATTTCCTTTTGTCCGTCCATCGGATCACCAATACACGGATGGCGAGGCATTATGTGCAGCGGTTGAAAGCGCTTGGCGGCGTGATCGATGCGGTGCGCATCGACGTCGCGCGCCAAGCTGAAGCCGGCGTGATCGCGCCAGACTTCATCATCGATGACAGCATCGAGCAGATGGAGCGGTTGATCGGGACAATCCCAGGCGAAAATCCACTGATCAAGCATCTTGTCGAGCGAACCAATGCAATCGGCATGAACGGGACTGCGCGTGACGCGTTGATCAACCGGGCCGTCGTGGTGATGCTGGACGTGGTCTACCCGGCATATCGCCGTCTGATCGCCGAAGAGTGGGTCCTGCATGGACATGCAAACCATGCGGCAGGCGTGTGGCGGTTGCCGGGCGGAATTGCGTATTACGCCGATCAGCTCAAGACTTTGACCTCCACCGACATGACGCCGGACGAGATTCACGCGTACGGCCTCAGCGAAGTGGCGCGCATCTCTGCGGAGATGGACATCGTCCTGAAGTCGGTAGGACTGACGAGCGGTACGGTCGGGGAACGGATGGACCATCTAATGGCCGATCCGCGCTTTCTCTATCCCGACAACAACGTCGGCCGGGCACAGATGCTTGCGCGCTACCAGCAAATCCTCGGCCGCGCAAAGATGCTGCTGCCGGACTATTTTTTGCATGTTCCAGGAATACCGCTAGAGGTACGCCGTGTGCCGCCGTTTGCCGAACGAGGTGCGCCGGGCGCGTATTACCAACGGCCATCGTTGGACGGTAGACGGCCGGGGATGTTCTTCGCAAATTTGCGCAACGTTGCAGAAACTCCGATGTGGGCCATGCCCACTTTGGCATATCATGAGGGCATACCGGGCCATCACTTGCAGAACGCCACCGCGATCGAGATCGAGGGATTGCCGCTGCAGCGGCGCATGGGTTTTCTGCCGGCTTACGGAGAAGGCTGGGCGCTTTATGCCGAACATCTGGCGATGGACATGGGACTTTATAAAAACGATCCTTATGGCGATCTGGGGCGCCTGCAGGCCGAGTTGTTCCGCGCGGTGAGATTGGTGGTGGACACTGGCATCCATGCCAAACATTGGTCGCGCGAAGAGGCCATCGCTTACATGCAATCGACGACCGGCATGGCCAACTCCGACGTCACCGCCGAAGTCGAGCGATACGTCGTGTGGCCCGGACAAGCATGTGCGTACAAGATCGGCATGAAGACGATCATGGACCTGCGGACGCGCGCGGAGGGCGAGTTGGGGCCGCGTTTCAACATCAAAGAGTTTCACGGTGTGATTCTGGAGAACGGTGCGATGCCGCTTTGGCTGCTGCAGAAGAATGTGGATCGCTGGATTGCGGAAAAAGAAGGGCTGGGCCAGACACGTTAAGCATAAAAGGCAGCTTGCTTGCTCGTGTGGGCATGACTACCTAGACTTGGTGCAGGTGGCGTTGCCGGGATGGGGTTCATGCGTCTGAGTATATTTTCCTTGATCGCGGCGGCTATTGTGTGCGTCGCCGCGAACGCTGGCGAACCAACCACGGCCGCTGGAATGCAGCTGGCTTGGTTCCAGAGCCGCACGATTTTTCATTCGGGCCTCCGTGGCACGCATACTATTGCTCTCACCTTCGATGACGGCCCCAACGCCTATACGGGCGCCGTATTGGATGCGCTCAAAGCCAACAACGTGAAGGCGACATTCTTCATTGTCGGCAAGATGGCCAAGGCCCATCCCGAAATGCTGGCGCGCATCGCTGCGGAGGGGCACCTTCTTGGCAATCATAGCGCTACCCACCCTGAGCTGACGAGTAAGTTCGACGACGATCCCAATTTGCTGATCCAGCAGCTCCGCGAGGTCAACAACGAGATCGCGCCGTTGATGAAGCAGAGTGACGTTCTTTTCTTCCGGGCGCCGTACGGATATTGGCGTTCGGCACATGCAGCGATCCTCAATGCCGATCCGATCCTGCGCAATTACACCGGACCCGTGTATTGGGACATCGGCGGCGACATGATCTTGCACGACGGCTATGTGATGAGTTCCGCCGACTGGAGCTGCTGGAAGCACAAGTTGAGCGCTCACGTCTGTGCCAAAGGCTATCTGCGCGAAATCCGCCGCAATGACGGCGGTGTGGTGCTGATGCATTGCATCCACAAAGAGTCGGGCGACCTTGTTGCCGAAGTTGTCCCGCCACTGCTCCAGGAGGGCTACAAGTTCATTCGCCTGGATCAGGATCCGGAGTACAAGCAGTACGAAACGCCGACAACGACGCCGGCGGTGGCCGCGGCGGCACCGCTACAATCGGCGCCCATTGTCTTCGCCCAGGCGCTGAAATAGCGAACTTGACGTCGAGGCTCGTCGCCTCTGCGGTACGGTGCGGGCTTGGTGGATGGGGTGGGATTCGAACCCACGAGACCCTTGCAGGTCTGCCGGTTTTCAAGACCGGTGCCTTCAACCGCTCGGCCACCTATCCGATCACCGCTCCTTGCAACGAACCGCGCCGCTTATCAAGGGTTTAACGTTGCCGACGGTTGAGCCGGCCAACCGCATCCTTTACCTTTTCAACTCCATCCAAGGTCGGATTCGCTGTATGAACCGAGTTCTGCGACAGCTTTGCGCCGCAACAGCCCTCGGCGCATTAGCGGCAGGCTGTTC
This sequence comes from Alphaproteobacteria bacterium, assembly GCA_028865545.1. GTDB lineage: Bacteria > Pseudomonadota > Alphaproteobacteria > Micropepsales > Micropepsaceae > Rhizomicrobium. Next base: position 7,894 of record JAGWJY010000082.1, read on the forward strand.
TTCCGCTCCGGAGACGAGCAGCGTGAGCGTCCCGCCGAACGCCGGCGTCTACAAGATTGGAAACCCCTATCAGATCGGCGGCACCTGGTACTATCCGCGCGAACAGCCGGACTATGACGAGACCGGCATCGCATCCTGGTATGGGCCCGGCTTCTACGGCCACCCGACGGCGGACGGCGAAATCTTCGATGCCGACGCGCTGACAGCCGCCCACCGCACGCTGCCGCTGCCGGTCAATGTGCGGGTGACGGATCTGGAGAACGGCCGGTCGCTGATCCTGCGCGTCAACGACCGCGGCCCCTTCGCCAAGAGCCGCATCATCGACGTGTCGGCGCGTGCCGCCAAACTGCTCGGTTTCTACCAGGCAGGCACGGCACGGGTGCGCGTCACCTATCTGGCGCGTGCCGACCTTCCGAGCGGAGCGCCGCAGCCCTTCGGAGCGGGTACGCCCCCGGCCGTCGTGAATGCCGTCCCGGCGGCTCCAACGACGGGTGTCGAAACCGGCACGCTTGGCGCCGTACCCGGCGTGCCCGTCGCACCGCCGACGGCGTCGCCGCCATCCGCCGCGGCCGCCACGCCGCCGCAACAGATCGCAAGCTCGGAGGGCGCCTTGCCGACGGGGCAGGTGACCACGGTTCCGGTACCGGCCGTGACCCATCTCTACATCCAAGTCGGCGCATTCTCGATCTACCAAAACGCGGCGCGCCTGGCGGCGAGATTAGGCGGAGATTTGAAGATTTCAGCCATTCAACGGAACGGACAAACGCTCTATAGAGTGCGCGCCGGTCCGTACGATTCGACCGGCGAAGCCGACGCGGCGTTTGCGAAGATCAGCAATCTCGGGGCAAACGACGCCCACATCGTCGTCGATCGATAGGATTCAACTGCGGTTCCCACTGGAGTTCATTCATGACGCGCCTGCGTT
>JAGWJY010000083.1 GCA_028865545.1 Alphaproteobacteria bacterium
GACGATCTCGGCCGCTGCCTGACGGCGATGGGCGCGCGCATTTCGGGGCTCGGGACCTCGTCGATCGTGGTCGACGGCGTCAAGAGTCTGCATGCCGCCGAGCATTCCGTGCTGCCCGACCGCATCGAGACCGGCACCTATGCGATGGCCGTGGCGGTAACCGGCGGCGAAGTCGAATTGACCGGCACGCGCGCGGACCTGGTCGGCGCTCTCGTTTCGCTTCTGGAGGAAGCGGGCACCCGGGTAACGCCCACCAACAACGGCCTGATCGTCGCGCGCAACGGCGTGCGGCCGGCCTCGGTATCGGCGGCGACGGCGCCGTTCCCGGGCTTTCCCACCGATCTTCAAGCGCAATTCATGGCCCTGATGGCGACGGCCGAAGGAACCTCCCATATAAGAGAGACCATCTTCGAGAACCGTTTCATGCATGTCCCCGAACTTCTGCGCATGGGCGCCAATATTAAAGTCGACGGCGACACCGCCATCGTCACCGGCGTGCCGCAGCTGAACGGTGCGCCCGTCATGGCGACCGATCTGCGCGCCTCGTCCAGCCTGGTGCTGGCGGGTCTGGCCGCGGAAGGCGAGACCGTCGTCAACCGCGTTTATCATCTGGACCGCGGCTTCGAGCGGCTTGAGGAAAAGCTCAGCCGCGTCGGCGCGGATATCGAAAGGCTGCCGGCATGAGCGCGCGCGAACCGGTTCTGGCGGCGCAGGACGCCGAAGATCTGCAGGTCATCTCCGCCCGTTTGCAGGATGCCGTCGCGCGGCTGGGCGATCTGGTCTATCTGCCGAAGAAACGCCGCTTCGCCGGCGTCTTCAACCGTTTCAAATGGGAAGAGAGCAGCAAACGCCGGAATCTGCGCGTGCGCGCCGGCCTGCATTTCGACGGCGTGCTCTCCGCCAAGTCGCAGAAGCTCAAACGCGGCGCGCCCGATGCGGTCGTCGAATTGCTGGCTATCCGCTTCGCGCAAAAGACCGCCGCCGATCCTTCCGGTACGGTAGAACTTGTTTTTGCCGGCGGCGGCGCGATAGTGCTCGAAGTGGAATGCTTGGATGCCGGCTTGGCCGATATGAGCGGCGAATGGGCGGCGCGCGGCCGTCCCGCGCACGAAACAGAAGAAAACTGACATGGCGCGCTGGCTTGATGCCCGCGCCGCGGATTTCGCGGGCGAGTTCGCGGCGCTTCTGTCGATGAAGCGTGAAACGGAGGAGGACGTTGCCGCCTCCGTCCGCGCCATCATCGCCGAAGTGCGCGCGCATGGCGACGCGGCGCTGATCGGTTACGGCGAGCGTTTCGACAAGGTGAAGCTCACCGCCGCCGCGCTGCGCTTGTCGGATACCGACATCGCGGCGGCGGCGGCGCAATGCGGCCGCGAGGCGCTGAAGGGGCTCGACGTCGCGGCGCGGCGCATCGAAGCCTATCACCGCCGGCAGATTCCCTCCGATGTGATGTACACGGATGATCTCGGCACGCGACTCGGCTGGCGCTGGACGGCGCTGGACAGCGTCGGCCTTTATGTTCCCGGCGGCACGGCGAGCTATCCCAGCTCCGTGCTGATGAACGCCATCCCGGCCGTCGTCGCTGGTGTGAAGCGCATCGTCATGGTGACGCCCGCCACGGGCGGCGCCATCAATCCCTTGACCATCGAGGCCGCGCGCCGCGCCGGCATCACCGAGATCTATCGCGTCGGCGGAGCGCAGGCCGTCGCCGCTTTGGCCTATGGCACCGACAGCATCGCGCCGGTCGACAAGATCGTCGGTCCCGGCAACGCCTATGTCGCCGCCGCCAAGCGCGAGGTCTTCGGCAAGGTCGGCATCGACTCCGTTGCGGGGCCGTCGGAGATTCTCGTCATCGCCGACGGCGCCAACGATCCGGCGTGGATCGCCGCCGATCTGCTATCCCAGGCCGAGCACGACATCTCGGCGCAAAGCATTCTCATCACCGACGACGCGGCCTTCGCCAGGAAGGTGGAGGAGGCCGTCGCCCACGCGCTGGCGCTCTTGCCGCGCCGCGCCATCGCCGAAGCCAGCTGGCGCGACTATGGCGCCATCATCGTCGTGGCCAAGCTGGAAGACGCCGCGCCGCTGTCGGATCGAATTGCGCCCGAGCATCTGGAGATCGCCACCGCCGATCCGGAAGCGCTGCTCAAGCGCGTGCGCCATGCCGGCGCCATCTTCCTCGGCCGTCACACGCCGGAGGCCATGGGCGACTACATCGCCGGCCCCAACCATGTGCTGCCGACGGCGCGCACCGCGCGCTTCTCCTCCGGCCTGTCGGTGCTGGATTTCCTCAAGCGCACGACGCTGCTGTCCTGTTCGCCCGCCGCCATCGCCGCGCTCGGCCCCGACGCGGTGGCGCTGGCCGAAGCCGAAGGCCTCGACGCCCATGCCCGCTCGGTGGCCGCGCGCCTGAACCGCGACCGATGAGCGAGGCATCGTTCCGTCTCGCCGCCGTCACCCTGGACGAGCACACCGTCGTCCGCCGCACGCGCGAGATCGAACACGAACGCGAGATCGCGCTTTACGATCTTCTGGAGAGCAACAGCTTCCGCCCCGTCGGCTCGCCCGGCGGCCCCTACAATCTGGTGCTCGGCATCGAGGAGAATCGTCTGATCTTCGACATCCGCAGCGCCCTGGACGAGCCGCTGCGCAAGGTGATGCTGTCGCTCACCGCCTTCCGCCGCATCGTCAAGGATTACTTCCTGATCTGCGAGAGCTACTTCAAGGCCATCGGCGGCAGCCAGACGCCGTACCAGATCGAGGCCCTGGACATGGGCCGCCGCGGCCTGCATGACGAGGGCGCGACGCTGCTGCGCGACCACCTCAAGGGCAAGGTCGAGATGGATTTCGACACCGCCAGGCGGCTTTTCACCCTGATCTGCGTGCTGCATTTGAAGGGATAAACCGGGGGTGAGACCCCGCAAACCCTTGCTTTTGGCCGATTTCAGTGCATTCTCCCGGCCCGGATTGAACCCAGAGGATTGATGCCTAAAGAAGAGCTTCTCGAATTCGAAGGCGTGGTCAGCGAGCTTCTGCCCAACGCGACCTTTCGCGTGAAATTGCAGAACGGGCATGAGATCATCGCCCACACCGCGGGCAAGATGCGCAAGAACCGCATTCGCGTGCTGACGGGCGACAAGGTCATGGTCGAGATGACGCCATATGACCTCACCAAAGGGCGTATCACCTATCGCTTCAAGTGATTCATCGGGCCGTCTGGGCCTGCTGCTGGCGAGCGAAAGCCCGCGGCGCAAGGCCTTGCTGGCCCAGGCCGGCATCGCGCCGGACTCCATTCGCGCCGCCGCCATCGACGAAACGCCCCGCAAGGGCGAGCAGCCGCGGCTGCATGCCTTGCGACTGGCTTGCGAAAAGGCCGAGACCGTCGCCGAGGCCTGGCGCGGCCGCCCGATGCTGGTGCTGGCGGCCGATACCGTGGTGGCCTGCGGCCGCCGCATCCTGCCGAAAGCCGAGGACGACGAGGCGGTGCGCCGCTGCCTGACGCTGCTTTCCGGCCGCCGGCATCAGGTGCTGACCGCCGTCGCCGTCGCCGTGCCCGGCCAGAAAATCCGTACACGCATCGTCCTCACCCGTGTGACCTTTCGCAGTCTTTCGCCGGCCGAGATCGCGGCGTATGTCGACAGCCGCGAAGGCGTCGGCAAGGCGGGCGGCTATGCCGTTCAGGGCCGGGCCGAGGTCTTCGTGCGGCAACTCAACGGCTCCTATTCCAACGTCGTTGGCCTGCCGCTCGCCGAAACGGTGCTGTTGTTGCGCGGCTGCGGCTACGGCCGCTGAAGGTCGCGTATTCGACCCGCCCCTTGAGGGAGGGTCGAATTGCGAAGCAATTCGGGGAGGGGTCTCCATGTCACGTCAGGTTTGGTTTGCCGCTTTGACGGCGTGTCTCGTTTGCCTGTTCGCCACTCCAGGCTTGGCCGTACAGGCTCAGCCGTCGCCGCAGGACGTGCCGACCATCTCGGTGCAGGATCTGCAGGCGATGATCAGGCAGAAGACGTTCTTCCTTCTGCTCGACGTGCGCGAGCCGAAGGAATTCGCCGCCGGCCATATCGCCGGCGCCATGCCGATGCCGCTGGGCGTTGTTCCGGCGCAATACCGCCAGCTTCCCGCCGGCACCACGTTGGTCGTCTATTGCCGCACCGGCCATCGCAGTGCGCAGGCGGTGTCGTTCCTGCGGGCGCACGGCTACGGCAAGGCCTTCAGTCTCGCCGGCGGCTACACGGCTTGGAGCGCGGCGCAGGTGCAGTAGCGTCGGGCTTTCGCCGAAAAGGATCAGAGCGGACTTGCGCCGCGCGCAAATCCGCTCTGACACCGTGTCTCTGCAGCTCTCTTTGTCTTAGTGATGGTCGTGGTGGTCGTCGTGGCCCCGGCCATTGTCGCGGTGATCGTTGCCGCGGCCGTTGTCGTGGTGGTCGTTGCCGCGGCCGTAGTCGTGCCCGTCGCGGTGATCGCCGCCATTCTGCCAGTCGCGATGGTCGCCGTGGTCGTCGCGGCTGCGCCAGTCGTGATCGCGCCAGTGGCGGTAGTCGTCGCGGTCGCGCCAGTGGTGCCATTCGTCGCGGTCGCGGAAGATGAAGTTGCCGTCGACATACACATGGCGGCCCCAGACGCCGTAGAAGTAGCTGTAGCAGCGCATCGGCGCCGGCATATCGTGATAGCGATAGAACTCGCACGGACGATAATAGTCGTAGCCGTAATAGGCTGGTCCGCCGATGCCGATGGATATGCCGATCCCGGCATTGGCAGGCGCAGTGGTGGCGACGGCGGCGCCGCCGAGCAGCAGTATGGCGGCGGATATCTTTGCCAGTGGCCTCATCTCAGGTCTCCTTTATGCGGTGAATTTCCGGCCCCTCTCAGGCGGGCAAGTGTCGCGGCCGCAGCCTGAACCTCAACTGAACGGAAAACGGCCATATAAGGGCCGTTTGGCCGACGCCGGCGTCACGTAAGGATAAAGCGCCGCCGCCGCCTGGAAAAGCGCCGGCCATGGCGCGAATCCGTCCGAGAGCGTAAATCGGCTATCGGCCCGGCCCGACGGGCCCGTGATGGGGGAGAAGAAACATACGCCGGACGACGATCGGACTTGCTCTGGCGCTGGTTGCGCTTGCCGCGCCCATGCGCGCCGACGACTGCAACAAGTTGAGCAGCGCGTTGCGCTGTTCCAGAGCGAGCAGGACGGCTTCATGCGCGAACGCAATCGCGTATCGGCGATGAATCCGGCGCCGACGCAGGACGTCGCCTTGTGCCGCGCGCTGCGCATGTATGCGGCGGACGCGCCTTACTTCCTGATCGCAGACACCGATCACCCGAGCTGCTTCGAAGACGAACAGCAGGCAAAGGCCTTCGTGGACTATGTGCACGAGATTTATATCAACGTCGGCACCTTGGTCGGCGGCTACTGTTCGGACGAGGAATTGAAGTGCCCCGTGCAATCGAAAGTGCTCGGCGCCGAGTGAACGGCGGGGGTCTCACACTGCGTCGTTGAACACCGCTGTCATGGCCCGCAAATGCGGGGGGTAAAGGAACATAACAGAAATCTGACGGTTTGCGACCAGACTGGACATGATGTTGTGTCGTAGAGCTGGCGGATATTGCGACAGCGAAATGGATTGCGTATCCCGAATTATCAGACGTAGGAATGGCGGCTTGTGAACCAAGACGCGACGTTCAGTATCTCGATGCTACTTCTGAAAGGCGCCAAAGACAGCAGTACGATTTTGGTGGGAAGGGTGAACTTCCAAGAACCCAACTTCGAATGCAATCAGCTCACTTAGATTGTCGCCACCCCATTTTAGGCTGTGCAATGGACGCTTGACTTCTGAGCCTACTGTATATACTGTGTATATTATGTTCGTGATTTCTCAGACCGACAAGCGGCCGATGTACCTGCAGATCATCGAGCAGATGAAGCGGCGCATTGCTGTGGGCGACTGGGCACCTGGCCAGGCGATCCCCTCGATTCGCCAATTGGCGGTCGAGATTGGCGTCAGCGTTATCACGGTTAAACGGGCTTATCTCGAACTGGAACGCGAGGGTGTCGTCGCCACTCGCCAGGGCAGAGGATCGTTTGTGACTTCGGATGCCGAGGTGGGGGCTCGAATCCGCGAGCAGGAGATGACCCAACAACTGGAGCAGGCGGTACGGCGCGCTGCTTTGCTGGGCGTGTCGCCGAGAGCCTTGGAGAAACACATTCGGGAAATTTACGACCGCATTGCTGCGCCCAAGAAGGAGTCCAAATGAGTGAGACGGGCATCGAGCTTGAGGGCGTGTGCAAATCGTATCGGTTTTTCGAGTTGCAGAACGTTGCGCTCCAAGTGCCACTTGGCACCATCATGGGCCTGATTGGCCCCAATGGGGCAGGCAAATCTACGACCATCCGCATCCTATTAGGGCTGGTGCATCAAGATCGCGGCAACGTCCGCGTGCTCGGCCATCGCATGCCAGACGAGCAGGTGGCGGCGAAATGGGAGGTCGGCTTCGCATCGGAGGACATGCGTCTCTACGAATCCATGACCCTCGGCTGGCACATGAATTTCATGCAGTCCATTTACCCGGCGTGGGACGCCGGTTATGCGCAGGACCTGCTCAAGCGGTTTGGCTTGCGAGCCGAACAGAAGGTCAAGGGGCTCTCACACGGCCAACGCGTTAAAGCGACCCTCCTACTTGTCTTTTCGCGCCGCCCGAGACTTCTCGTGCTTGATGAGCCCACCACGGGATTAGATCCTGTTGCGCGGCATGAGGTTCTGCGCGAAATCAGCAGCGTGGTCGCCGACGAAGATCGCGCCGTCCTCTTTTCCTCGCACAACACACAGGATGTGGAGCAGATTTCGGATTGCATCACATTTATCGATCGGGGCCGAGTCATCGACTCTATGGACAAGGAGACGTATCTGGATCGCTGGCGCCGACTTCGGCTCGAAATCCCGGCCGGTATTACGTTGCCCATCGTGCCCGGGATTATCTGGGTCAAGCAGACGGGCCGTCTGGCGGTGGCCATCACCAATAATTTCAAAGCGGACATCCCAACCGCTTATGAAAGAGCCGGTATCCTCGTACATGCTGTGGAAACCATGACCCTGGAGGAGATTTTCGTCGCGAACGTCGAGCATAATCGCGAAGAGGTGGTCGCATGATTGGTGGGATGAGCCTGCACCTGATCCTGAAGGACTTGCGGCAGAGCAGCCATGTAATCGTCCTAGCGATAATCGGCGGGATGGCTGGACTGGCGCTCCTTCTCATCAGAGGGCAGACCGCGTTCGTGCTGGGCACGGCCTGCTTCTTTATATCGATGATTTTATGTGGCGGCGTTCTTCCGATCACGAACATCGTGAACGAGCGAAAGAGGAAGACACTGGCATTTATGATGAGCTTGCCGATCACGGCGGCGCAATATGGCGGCGCCAAGCTATTATCTACACTGGGCATGTTTCTGGTCCCGTGGCTGACGCTGGTGGCGGCAGGGCTCTACATGATCCTCTTTCGCCATGTAATGCCGGAAGGAACGATTCCAACCGCTCTGATCTTGGCGACTGTGCCACTCATGGGATTCTGTCTGGTGACCGGAATTGCCCTGGTTGGTGAGTCGGATGGGCTGGCGACAGCAGTGAACGTCGTTGTCAATTCTTCTTATTGGCTCGCATGGTACTTGATCGCCAGCCAAGCGCCAGCCTTGACCAGCACGTGGAATAGCCCGGTGCCGATCTGGAATGGCACAGCGGTGGCAGTCCTCGGCATGGAGTACGCCGTGATCGCGATCATCCTCGCGTTGACGATGCTGGTGCAGTCTCGAAAACGCGACTTTCTCTGAAGCAGGCCCAGCAGCCGGTCTGAGCGTTTGATTGTTCAAAACGGACTTCACCTATCAGGTAGCACATCCCGAGGCACGTCACGTTGGAGGAAGGACATGAGGCGCTTGGTCAAATTCGGTCTGTGGGGCCTGGGCGGGCTTGTTACGCTTTTACTGTTGACCATCGCAGGCTTTCTTGGCTACCGCACTTTGCAACAGCACCGCAACGCAAAGCTGTTTGCCATCCACGCGCCAGCGGGAATTCAGGAGTCGATGTTCGTCGAGATCGGTGGCGCGAAGCAGTGGGTCACAATCCGCGGCCAGAACCGCAGCAATCCGGTTTTGCTCATGGTCGATGGCGGCCCGGGTACTGCAGCCAGTGTTTTCATGCCGTCGCCGTGGGAAAACAATTTTACGGTTGTCGAGTGGGACCAGCCAGGCGCCGGCAAAACCTTTGGCGCTGCCGGCGGGAAGATCGACTCAAGCCTGACAATCGACAAAATCTCCAAGGACGGAGTTGAGCTTGCCGCCTACCTTTGCCGGCACCTGCACAAGAACAAGATCGGCATCTACGCAGACTCGTGGGGCACGATCATTGGGGTTCACATGATCAAGATGCGTCCCGACCTATTCTATGCCTATCTCGGGACCGGGCAGATCGTGAACATGCAAAAAGGTGAAGCCCTCAACTATCAACACGTTCTGGAGAAGGCCAGTGCAAAGGGCGATGCCGCCGCCATTAAGGAGTTGACGGGAATTGGCCAATTCCCGTATCGCTCTCTTGCCGACTTCACGATTCAGCGCAAATGGGCCGCCACTTACGAGAAAGGTGGCATCAGCAACAGCACTGTTTTCTCTGCCATTCTCTTTGACCCAGATTATAGCTTGGGCGACGTAGGTAATTGG
>JAGWJY010000004.1 GCA_028865545.1 Alphaproteobacteria bacterium
AATCGACTTCGCAGTTGGAGTAGCGCAGCTGGTCCGGCAACCCCGATCTGTAACGCGTACGCGTATCGCCCGCGCGGATTAGACTGCCCCGCAGCACGCTGAAGTCCTTCGGCGCCGCAAGCAATCCCGTCCTGATTTCCGTGGCGACGACCTTTGCCGTCGCCAGCTTCTCGCCCGGAGTGAGCCCACGCGAGAACATCGCATAGTGCGGGTTCTGAACGATATCCTTGCGCACCGAGTACGCGATGCCGGTTTCCTGCTGCTGTGTGCCGTCCGCCGTTTTCACGAACGGCGTCGCGACCACGCGCTCCGTTGGCGATCGGCGCCATGTGTAGGTGACCGCCCCCGTCTTGTTGTTCAACGCTCCCATGGTCAGGTAACCGGGCGTCGGCCCGAGAGTGCCGAGTGTGCTTGCGGCCATATCCGATGCTGCAGCGATCGTGGTTCCGGGCGGAAGCGGAACCACGAAGAAGCACTCCCAATACTCGTGGTCTTGCGGTGTCGCCAGCGAGTGATCGATCCTGCCCTGCGGGATGTTCGGGTTCGTAACCGCGTACTCGTCATAGAACTGGTCGTCGTGGGTTTTCCGCCCCCGCAGCGACGCGAAGTCTGACGGCATCGCTTCGACCGCAATCTTCAGTATATGCGCGATGCCAGTGGGTGGTGACGATGATTGCGCGAACGCCGGAACGGCGAGCATACCCAACAGGGCAATGGCCGTGCCGCCCAACGTTTTCCTCAATGTCCTGCTTCCCTGTGGTCCGAACAGCCCTACGACCATATCCCTGCCACCCCACGACCCCTTATGTGCTTAGACTGGCACAGAATTCAGCTGCGAACCAGGAGCAGAAACGGGACTCGTGTGGGGCCAGCGTTCAAAGGAACCGTTACGCTTCAAAGGTACCTTGTATAGCCCCACCTTGAGCTAAGTGTTTGGCGTTTCGGGAATTGTGGTCCCATTCTCGACCGCACCAGTCTGCACTCGCAAAGCGAGAGAAGACTGCCCGCCGCAGCTCAATGGGCGAAGGCGGACTATTTCCGCGAGCTGCGCCTGGCAAGCCACTCTTCGCTGCGAGTCGTCCGCGGAATCTTTCGTCCGTGATTGGCTTTTTGACATTTCCGCCGTGCGTCACGTCAACTTGACCATGCAAAAGCGGGCTGGGCTGTGGCCGCCATTCTTCGTAGAATGATTCCATGATCCCCAATTCCATCCCGTCCCTCGATCACTGGCTTGGCGATACCGCGGACATGCTGCGCGACACGGTGCGCAGCTTCGTCGGCGACAGGATCTCGCCCATCGCCGACGAGATCGACAAGACGAACGAGTTCCCACGCTATCTGTGGCCCGAGATGGGCGCGCTCGGCCTGCACGGCATCACCGTCGAGGAAGAATATGGCGGCTCGGGGCTCGGCTATCTTGAGCATGTGATCGCCATCGAAGAGGTCAGCCGGGGTTCTGCCGCCGTCGGTCTTTCCTACGGCGCGCATTCCAACCTCTGTATCAATCAGATCCGACGCAACGGCAGTGAAGAACAGAAGCGGCGCTATCTGCCGGGCCTGATCTCCGGCGAGCATGTGGGCGCCTTGGCCATGAGTGAGCCAGAGGCGGGCTCGGACGTGATCTCAATGAAGCTGCGCGCTGAGAAGCACGGCGACCGCTATATTCTCAATGGCACCAAGATGTGGATCACCAACTTCAAGCATGCGGACACGCTGGTGGTCTACGCCAAAACCGATCCCGGCGCCGGATCGCAGGGCATCACGGCCTTCATTGTCGAACGCGGCTTCAAGGGATTCTCGACGACAGAGAAACTCGACAAGCTCGGCATGCGCGGCTCCGACACCGGCGAACTGGTGTTCAACGATTGCGAAGTGCCGGAGGAGAACGTGCTGGGCGGGTTGGGCCGTGGTGTCAAGGTGCTGATGAGCGGCCTCGACTACGAGCGCGTGGTGCTGGCCGCGGGACCGCTCGGTATCATGCAGGCATGCCTGGATATCGTCATTCCCTATGTCCACGACCGCAAGCAGTTCGGCGTGCCGATCGGCTCCTTCCAGCTGATGCAGGGCAAGATCGCCGACATGTATGTGGCGCTGTCGGCGGCGCGCTCCTATGTCTACACGGTGGCGCGGGCCTGCGATCAGCACAAGAACACGCGCAAGGACGCGGCCGGCGCGATCCTCTACGCGGCGGAGAAGGCGACATGGATGGCACTGCAGGCGATCCAGTGCCTCGGCGGCAACGGTTACATTAACGATTTTCCGACGGGACGGTTGCTGCGCGACGCCAAGCTCTACGAGATCGGCGCTGGCACCAGCGAAATCCGTCGCTGGCTGATCGGGCGGGAGTTGTTCGAGGAGACGGCCTAGTCGCCGCTCTTCATGTCCGCCTTGATCAGGTCGCTTTCGTAGATCACGCCGATCGGCTTGCGGTTGCGCTTGTCCTTGAACACGGCGAAGCCGCGGAACAGGCCCTCTGAGGTCTTCTTCAGAGCGGCGGAAATGGTGTCGCTGTCGAAGATTTTCTCGTCGATTGAAAGGCCGTTGATCTCGCGCAGGTCTATGCTCTTCTCCCGCGGGTTGGCGAGGACGTCGCTGATGTATTTCACGATGAGCGTTTCGGCGCCGTTGCCGACTAGGCGCGAACGCGCATAGGCCGCCGGCATGTAGCCGACATATTCGTCGTGCTCGTTGACCAGCAGAATGTGGACGAAGTTCTCGAAGTCCTTGAGCGCCACGAACAAGCGCTTGATCAGGACCGGATTGAACACCGCCTTGCCCGACGACTTTTTGATCGTGACGAAGATGTCCTTCTTCGTGTACGAGGCCGGATTGCGCACGACGTCGAGTTCTTCAATAACGGAATCGGGCCGCAGCACGATGCGCGCACCGCTGGTCGGGAAGTGTGCAAAGTCCTCCTTGCCGAGATCGCTGAGGCGCCTGGTAGCTGGCTCCTTCTTCTTTTCCGGCTTGGCGAGGGCTCCGAAGGTGAGCAGCGCGATGGACGATCCGAAGACAACCACGGCTGCTGCGACCATCACCGAAGCTGGCGTTAGGGAAACTCCGGCATAGGGCGCCGCCACGTAAGCTCCGCCCAAGACCAGCCCGGCGCCGGCCCCAACCAAGGCCGCAATCAACGCCCTATTCGTCATCTCCCGTACAACCCACCCGCCGATAGCCCTACCGTTAGATTAATGATAACCCAGGGAAGCGGTTTGGGCCACGGGCAAAGTGGCCACAGAAGGCGGTCTGCGTTAAGCAAGAGCCGGAATCTGTAAGAAAAAGAACGGCAAAATGGCAGCAAGCGACATTGTGATTCTTTCCGCGGCCCGCACGCCTATTGGCGGGTTTCAGGGTGACTTGGCGACACGCACCGCGCCGGAGCTCGGCGCGGTGGCAATCACGGCGGCCGTAGCGCGCGCTAGCATCGAGCCCGAAATTATCGGCGAGGCCGTCATGGGATGTGTGCTGCCCGCCGGCGTGGGACAGGCGCCGGCGCGTCAGGCAGCGCGCTTTGCCGGATTGCCGGATCGCGTTTCGGCGACGACGGTCAACAAGGTCTGCGGCTCAGGCATGAAGGCGATCATGATCGCCGCCGATCAACTGGCGCTGGGACGTACCGAGTTCGCCGTCGCGGGCGGCATGGAGAGCATGTCGAACGCACCCTATCTGCTGCCCAAAGCGCGTGGCGGCTATCGTCTCGGACATGGCGAGGTGAAGGACCACATGTTCCTCGATGGACTGGAAGACGCCTATGAGCACCGCCTGATGGGCACCTATGCCGAAGATGCGGCACGACACTATCAATTCACGCGCGAGCAGCAGGACGCCTATGCGACGGAATCCCTGATGCGGGCGCGGAAGGCGCAATCGAGCGAGGCATTCGCCGACGAGATCGCCGCCGTGAAGATTGCCATACGAGGCGGGGCGGTGGAGATCACCGTCGACGAGCAGCCGCGCAAGGCCGATCCGGCGAAGATCCCGGCACTCAAGCCGGCTTTTTCCAAGGACGGCACGGTGACCGCTGCGAATTCTTCGTCGATCTCTGACGGCGCGGCGGCTCTGGTGCTGACGCGCGCCGACGTTGCAGAGAAACGCGGTTTGCGGCCGTTGGCGCGCATCGTGGCGCAGGCGAGCTTCGCGCATGAGCCGCGTTGGTTCACCACGGCCCCGGTCGGCGCCATCAAGAAGGTACTGATGCTGGCCAAGTGGAAGACGGAAGAGGTGGATCTGTTCGAGATCAATGAAGCCTTCGCCAATGTGGCGATGATCGCCATGCGCGATTTGGCGCTGCCGCACGAGAAGGTCAACGTCAACGGCGGCGCCTGCGCGCTGGGCCACCCCATCGGCGCCTCGGGCGCACGTATCATGGCGACGTTGATTTACGCGCTGCTGCGGCGCGGGCAGAAGCGCGGCGTCGCCTCGCTGTGTATCGGCGGCGGCGAAGCGACGGCGCTCGCGGTGGAGATTCTATGAACCTTGCGAGCAGGCGTGACGTTCTGATTGGCTCGGCCGCCGTGCTGTTCGCGTCTGCGGCGCGGGCCGCCGCGGCCACGAATGCCGACATCCTGTCCTGCTACATGACGATCGATCAGACGCCGATACGCTTCGACGACGAGTTCTCGTTTATCTCGGGGCTGGAAGCCCATCAGCCTTGCCGGGTCTATGTTCCCCTGGCGTGGGGAAATCCGCGCGGCTTTCGTCTGCAGGTCGAAGATAAAAAAGGAAAAATCACCGAGCCGGCCTTCCACCCGGCGACCGATATGCCGCCTCCGGACATGCTCGGCAAGCTGGGCAACTATCTTTTCATGGTACCCGGCGCGGTCATCGGAATGCGTACGACCGTACCGGCGAAAAGAATTTTTCCATCACGCGGAACATTTAAGCTGCATCAAATATATGTCCCCGAGCCGTCGAGAGACATTACGAGCGTCCCCTATGCACTTGTTGCGGAGAACGGACCTGTCCACATGCCGCCCAAGATCGTCACCGTCATATAATTTCGCTATAGCCAACGGACGCTGATCATGGCCGCCTTCAAATCAAATATCTCACCGTCCAGTCCCGTATTCAAAGCCAATGCCGCGGCGATGGCCGCGCTGGTGGACGATCTGAAGTCGCGGCTGGCGACGGCCGCGCAAGGCGGCGACGAGCGCTCGCGCAAGCGGCATACCGAACGCGGCAAGCTGCTGCCGCGCGACCGTGTGGAGCGATTGCTGGATACGGGTTCGCCCTTCCTGGAACTGTCGCCGCTGGCAGCCAACGGTATGTATGACGGCGACATCCACGGTGCCGGCATGATCACCGGCATCGGCCGGGTGGAAGGGCGCGAATGCGTCATCGTCTGCAACGACGCAACCATCAAAGGCGGCACCTATTATCCGGTGACGGTGAAGAAGCATTTGCGAGCGCAGGAGATCGCACGCGAGAACCGGCTGCCCTGCATCTATCTGGTGGATTCCGGCGGCGGCAATCTGCCGAACCAAGCCGATATCTTTCCCGACCGCGAGCATTTCGGCCGCATCTTCTACAATCAAGCGACGATGAGCGCCGCCGGCATTCCGCAGATCGCCTCCGTGATGGGGTCGTGCACCGCAGGCGGCGCCTATGTGCCCGCGATGTCGGACGAAACCATCATCGTCAAAGGGCAGGGTACGATCTTCCTCGGCGGCCCGCCGCTGGTGAAAGCCGCGACCGGCGAGATCGTGACGGCGGAAGATCTCGGCGGCGCGGATGTTCACGCACGCCAATCGGGCGTCGCCGATCATTACGCCAATGACGACACGCATGCGCTGGCCATCGTGCGGCGCATCGTGGCCGGGCTGAATTATCGGAAGCAGCCGGATATCCCGCTCGTGGCGTCGCGCCCGCCCGCCTTCGATCCGGCGGACCTGAACGGCATTGTGCCGCCGACGCTGGCGACGCAATACGACGTGCGCGAGGTGATCGCGCGGCTGGTGGACGGCTCCGAGTTCGACGAATTCAAGAAACTCTATGGCACCACGCTGGTCACCGGCTTCGCACGGCTGGAGGGCATGCCGGTCGGCATCGTCGCCAACAACGGCATCCTGTTTTCCGAATCCGCGCTGAAGGCGACGCATTTCATCGAGCTGTGCTGTCAGCGGCGTATCCCGCTGCTGTTTCTGCAGAACATTTCCGGCTTTATGGTGGGGCGGAAATACGAGACCGGCGGCATCGCCAAGGACGGCGCCAAGATGGTGACGGCCGTGGCCTGCGCCCAGGTGCCCAAGATCACGCTGATCATCGGGGGTTCCTACGGTGCGGGAAATTACGGCATGTGCGGGCGGGCCTATTCGCCGCGCTTTCTGTTCGCCTGGCCGAATTCACGCATCTCGATCATGGGCGGCGAACAGGCGGCGGGCGTGCTGGCCACCGTCAAGCGCGACGGCATGGAAGCGCGCGGTGAAACTTGGTCGGCGGAAGAGGAAGCCGCGTTCAAGGCGCCGATCCGTGAACAGTACGAGCGCGAGGGCAATCCCTATTACGCCACCGCGCGGCTGTGGGACGACGGCATCATCCCGCCGGCCGATACGCGCCGCGTGCTGGGACTGGCGTTAAGTGCCTGCCTCAACGCGCCTGTGCCGGAGACGAAGTTCGGCGTGTTCCGGACCTAATTTGGCCTGACAGCAGAAACACGTTAAGCACACACGGCCACCTGACCGCGTTCCGCCATGACCCAGCTCGACCCCCATACCCGCATCTATTTCACGCCGCCGCCGTTTATGCGGGGCTTCGGTTGTGCCGGATGCTTTCTCGTCATCTTCGTCATCGGTGGCATCGTCGGCGTGCTGCTGTTCGGCTGGAAGACGTTGCTCGGCTACTAGTGGTTGTAGTTCACGGCGATTTGCATCCGACCATCGCGTTTCGTCGTGGTGCTGCATTAATTTCACGGCAAAAATCGTCCAGGATGCGGCCCTAAGGGTGCCGTCCGATTAACCTTAGGGGGATGTCATGGATCAGCTGATACACTACGCCAACGAGGCTTTGAGCTTCTTTCGCGAGGGCTTCGCACACGTCAACGCCATACTCGGCCTCATCATCGCACTGTTTGCAGCCTTCCAGCTCTCGAGCTGGCGCAAACTGTGGGAGATCGCGCTGGCCGCAACCCTGGTTCACGTCGTCGCCCTGGTACTCATCCCGGTAATCGACCACAACGCACCGCTGCGCTTGCCGCCGCTGGTCGATCTCAGCTTCTGGCGCGATACGCTGGCGGTCTATGTCGGTTATATCATCATAATCGCCGTCTTCTTCTTCATGCGGACGAGGTTGTTCAGGGGCGGCAGCCACCATTAGAGCGGCGCGCCTAAGTTTTAGGCAGCGTTGGCGATAGAAGTTTGTGTGCGAATATCGTACACTCCGCGACCATTTCAGAGAGTGGCGGGTGGGGGAGTAACATGGACGTCATTACGAGTTTTCACGCCTATTTCAGAGAATTCCTGCATGGCATGGATCACTACCATCTGATCCAGGCGGCAATCATCGCGCTGTTTTTCGGCATGGCGACGGCGAGCATTACCGGCTTGTTCATCGTGCCGGTGGTGGCGGCGCTGGTTTACATCGGAGCGGACACGATCATACCGCCGCTGGTGCATCACACTCCGATCGTGATGCCGGCGATGAATACAGCGCTGCTCAAAGAGGGCGTCGCGCTCTACATCATCATGCTGATTGCGATGGCCGTCGTGTTCACGATCAAGAAAGTGATCCTGAACATCCGCCGCTAGGCGGCGAAACGGCCTGCGTGCACTTGATAAAAGCTTTTAAGGAAGATCGCGATCTCGGCGGCCTTGCCGGGCGTGATAAGATTGTTGATTGCGTCGCTGGTAATGGTGAAGACATCGGCGGTGCCGGCGGCCTCAGGCGTGAGGTGGTCGAAGCCCATGCTCCAGTCGCCGAAAAGGCGCTGGTCGATGTGCTGCCGGATCATCGCGCGGCAATTGAAGTGACGGCTGTCCCGGCCGATGCGGGCGTAAGTTTCCTCTACGGCCGCTTCCGGGCCTTCGAGTACCTGCAAAAAGCCTTGTTCTATATGGAGAAGCAATCCAGTCACGCCGTGGGCGCGGTTGTTACGCCGCGACGCGTCTAGTATGTCGTTGAGGTCGGCGCCGCCCATTACCGAGGTTGCTGCGCTGACATAGACAAGTTGGTGCATGGGAGATCCTCGCGAAGCCCAGGAGCCTCTCAAAACCGGCTTAAATCTATGTAAAAAACTACCGCTGTTTTTCTGGTTAATCCGAAGCGGCGAGACCGGAATCGGCTGCGGAGAAATCAGGGCATAACAAGGCAGTAGCTAGCGCTCGGAATGTTCCAGAAGATCCTGATTGCCAACAGAGGCGAGATCGCCTGCCGGATCATGCGCACCGCGCGCGTGATGGGGATCGGCACGGTCGCGGTATATTCCGACGCGGATGCCGATAGCGCGCACGTCGCCGCGGCCGACGACGCGGTGCGGATCGGGCCGGCGCCGGCCCGCGAAAGTTATCTGAGAGTCGACGCCATCCTGGCCGCGGCCAAGGCCACCGGTGCCGAGGCCATCCACCCCGGTTACGGTTTTCTCTCGGAGAATGCGGATTTTGCCGACGCCTGTGCGGTCGCCGGCATCGTGTTCATCGGTCCGCCCGCGGATGCCATCCGCGCCATGGGGTTGAAGGACCGCGCCAAGGCGCTGATGGAGAAGGCCGGCGTGCCGGTGGTGCCCGGCTATCACGGCGCCGACCAGACCGGGCTGAAGGGCAAGGCGGGGAAGATCGGCTATCCGGTGCTGATCAAGGCGGCAGCCGGCGGCGGCGGCAAGGGCATGCGACGGGTCGATGTTGCGGAGGATTTCGAGGCGGCGCTCGAAAGTGCCCAACGCGAGGCAAAGTCGGCCTTCGGCGACGACCGCGTGCTGATCGAGAAATATGTTTCGCAGCCGCGGCATGTGGAAGTGCAGGTGTTCGCGGACCAGCATGGTCATGTGCTGCATCTGCTGGAGCGCGACTGTTCTCTGCAGCGCCGTCACCAGAAAGTGATCGAAGAGGCGCCGGCGCCGGGGATGACCGAAGCGATGCGCGCGCAGATCGGCGCCATCGCCGTAAAGGCGGCACAGGCGGTGGGTTATGTCGGCGCAGGTACGGTGGAGTTCATCGCCGATGCCTCGAAAGGCCTGCGTCCCGACCGTATCTGGTTCATGGAAATGAACACGCGGCTGCAGGTCGAGCATCCCGTGACCGAAGCGGTCACCGGCATCGATCTGGTCGAATGGCAGCTGCGGGTGGCTTCCGGCGAGGCGCTGTTCAAGCGACAGAACGATATCCGCCCGAAGGGGCATGCCGTCGAGGTGCGGCTTTACGCGGAGGATCCGCCGAGCGGCTTCCTGCCGTCCACCGGCACGCTGGAGCGGCTGGTGCTGCCGGACAGCGTGCGTGTCGATGCCGGTGTGCGCGAAGGCGACGCAGTGACGGCGTTCTACGATCCGATGATCGCCAAAGTAATCGCGCATGACGCGACACGTGCGGGCGCCATCGCCAAGCTCGCGGGCGCACTGACAAAAGTCGAAATTGCCGGCCTGCGCACCAACAATGCCTTTCTCGTCCGTACGCTGCGCCATCCCGATTTCATTTCGGGTGATATCGATACCGGTTTCATTCCGCGCCATATCGAGGAGCTGGCGCCGCAGACGCCGCCGTCCGACGACGTCCTTGCCGCCGCCGCGCGTTATGTCCTGGGCAAAACGTCGGCGGATACAGACGCCGATCCCTGGAGCAATGCGGATTCCTTCCGTCTGGCCGGCCCCGCACGACAGGTCATGGATTTCGTCGTCGACGGCAAGCATCGCCGCGTCGCCATACCGGCGCCGTCGGCGAAATTCACAACGCAGGTGCTGAGACTTGCAAACGGTGATCTTGCGGCGATGGACAAGGGCGAGACGTTCGTGCTCCATCTCCACGATCCGCTGCATGACGTGGACACGGAGGGCGAGGGCGCCGACCGCATCCTGGCGCCGATGCCCGGCAAGATCATCCAGGTCCATGTCCAGGCGGGGCAGGCCGTACGCCGCGGCGATCCGCTGGTTATCCTGGAAGCGATGAAGATGGAGCACACCTTGTCGGCGCCGCGCGACACCACAGTCGAAACCGTCGACGCCGTGCTGGGCGACCAGATTACCGAAGGCGCCGTGCTGGTGCGTTTCGCGGGAGAGGCACCTTGACCATCCATCTCATCAAGCTATGCGTCGGCGTTGACAGCATCGAAGAGCTTGCCGCATGGCAGAAGGGGCGCCTCAAGGAATTGAAAGCAAAGAAGCGCCCGCCCGTGCTGATGCATGTGACGCGCATGATGCCCAAGCGCATCGATGAGCTGCTCGACGGCGGATCGCTGTACTGGGTGATCAAGGGGCAGATCGCAGTGCGTCAGCGTCTGTTGGAGATCAAGCCGGTGACCAAGAACGGCGGGCCGCATTGCGGCCTGGTCTACGATCCCAAACTGGTGGCGGTGGCACGCCGCTCGCATCGCCCGTTCCAGGGCTGGCGCTATCTGAATCCGAAGGACGCGCCGCCCGATGCGCGCGATCTCAAGGGCGTCAATCTTCCCGAGAAGCTGAAGATCGAGCTGGCGGAGCTCGGGCTGCTTTAATCTCGAAGCTGCTTTTCCAAAACGATGAAATGCAGGTCGTCGCGGCGAGGTTCTCCACAGCGGATGTCGCCATAAGGAAAGGGCCGCGTTTCTCCCGTCGGCTCATAGCCCCGGCGCACGTACCAGGCGATCAGTGTGTCGCGGATATTCACGACGGTCATGCGGACGCGCCGTGCTCCACGTTTCCGGATGACGGCTTCGGCCTCGGCAAGGAGGCCACGCCCGAGTTGACGATCCTGCAGGTCGGGGCGAACGGTGAGCATGCCGAGATACCAGACGTCGGGTTCAGCCGGTTCCAACCAGACGCATCCCAGCAGGGGACCGTCCGCCGAATCGCGAAGCGTGAGCAACATCGCTTCCGGCTGCGCCTCCAGATCGGCGCGGAGTTTTGCGGCGTCGGTGCGCTGGCCGCCCAGGAAGTCGGCCTCTGTGGTCCAACCCAAACGTGAGCTTTCGCCGCGATAGGCGGCGTTGACGAACGCGGCGACAGCCGTCAGGTCGTTGTCGGTCACGGGATAAAGCGGCATTGTCCTATACGGCCATATTGTCGATGAGACGCGTATTGCCCACCTTGGCGGCCGCGAGCACGCGCGCGGAATGATGAAGCGAGTCCAGGGGTGACAGCGTCGCCGCATCACGCACGGCAACGTAATCGACCGATGCGAAGCCGCATTCCAGCAGAGCCCGTTTGCCTTCCGCTTCGGCCGCTGGGATCGGCTCGCCGTTGTGCAAGGCGGCAATGACGCGTTTCAGCACGACGTTCAGTTGGCCGGCAATCCGGCGTTCGTCCGGCTTGAGATAGGCGTTGCGGGACGACATGGCGAGTCCATCGGATTCGCGGATGATCGGTGCGCCAAAGATCTCGGTAGCCAGGCCGAGGTCAGCGGCCAAGCGCCGCACGACCAAGAGCTGTTGGTAGTCCTTCTCGCCGAAGGTGGCGATGTCCGGCATGGCCGCCAGCAGGAGCTTGGCGACGACTGTTGCGACACCCCCAAAGAAGTGAGGCCGGAAATCGGTTTCCAACCCCTGGCTGGGCCCTCCGACTTCGATCTTGGTAGCGAAACCTTGTGGGTACATTTCGCCGACCGAGGGCGCAAAGATCAGGTCCGTCCCGCCGACGGCAGCAAGCTTCGCGGCATCGGCGTCCAGCGTCCGCGGATAGCGGTCGAAATCTTCGTGCGGCGCGAATTGTGTCGGGTTTACGAAAATACTGACTACGACCTTGTCCGCACGCTTTTGTGTCTCGTGCACCAGCGACAAATGGCCCTCATGGAGGGCGCCCATGGTCGGCACCAAGCCGATACGCGCGCCGTTCCGCCGCTCGACGGCGATCCGGGCGCGTAGTTGGGCGACGGTGGTGGCAACGGGCAGGGCAGACATGATCCGCCAATGATAGCGCGTGCGGGCAAGGAGGCGCTACAATGGACTCGCCACCCAACGAAAAATCCCAGATGCCCAACAAGCTGCGCCAAGCCATCGCCGACGCTTACCTGGCCGACGAGAACGCCATCTCCGCCGAACGGATTTCACTGGCAAAACTAACCCCGGCAGAGAGCGCGGCAACGCAGGCTCTGGCGCTCGAACTGGCGAGCCGCATCCGTGCGGAAGGTAACAAGCGCGGGGGCGTCGACGCCTTCACGCAAGAATACGCGCTGTCCACGGAAGAGGGCGTGGCGCTGATGTGCCTGGCCGAGGCGCTGCTGCGCGTGCCGGATGCGGAAACCGCCGACCGGCTGATCCGCGACAAGATCGCGCCGGGCGACTGGGACAGCCATAACCAGAAATCCGACTCCCTGTTTGTGAACGCCTCCACCTGGGCGTTGATGCTGACCGGGCGCATCGTGCGCATGGACCAGACAGCAAAGTGGGATCTGGACGGAATCGCCAAGAAGCTGATCGCCCGCTCTGGAGAGCCGGTGATCCGTCAGGCCATCACGGCGGCGATGCGCGTGCTCGGCGGGCAATTCGTGCTCGGCCAGACCATCGGCGAAGCGCTCAAGGCGTCACGCGGTTATCGCGACAAGGGCTATCGCATGTCCTTCGACATGCTGGGCGAGGCCGCCTACACGGCACAGGACGCCGAGCGTCATCTGGGCGCCTATCGCAAGGGCATTGCGGCGATTGCTGCGGCCTATCCGGTGGACGACACCCCGATCTTCGAACGCCCAAGCATCTCGGTGAAACTGTCGGCGCTGCATCCGCGCTACGAATGGGTCAAGCGGGAACGCGTGATGGCGGAGCTGCTGCCCGCGCTCGTGGATCTGGTGCGCCAGGCGCGCGCCGCAGAGATCGGCGTCACCATCGATGCCGAGGAAGCCGACCGGCATGAAATCATGCTCGATCTGTTCGAGGCCGCGATAGTCGCTGAAGGGGTAGCGGATTGGAACGGGCTTGGGATCGTCGTCCAAGCGTACCAGAAACGCGCGATTCCGACGTTGAACTGGCTGATCGATCTGGCACGGCATACCAAGCGCCGCATTCCGGTGCGCCTCGTCAAAGGCGCTTACTGGGATACCGAGGTGAAGCGCGCGCAGGAAGCCGGGCTACCGGATTATCCGGTGTTCACGCGCAAGGCGGCGACCGATACGTCCTACATAGCCTGTGCCCGCACCATCTTAGCGGCACGCGACGCGATCTTCGCGCAATTCGCCACCCACAACGCGCATACGCTGTCGGCGGTCGAGGTGTTGTCGGGCGGCAAAGGCGATTTCGAATACCAGCGCCTGCACGGTATGGGCGAGTCGCTCTATGAGCTTTATCACGAGGTGAAGAAAGCCTCCGCCGTTGGCGCGGGTACCCGTATTTATGCACCGGTCGGCAGCCACGAAGACTTGCTCGCCTATCTGGTGCGCCGACTTCTGGAGAACGGCGCCAACACCTCTTTCGTCAACCGTATGGCTGATGACGAGTCGCCGATCGAAGCGTTGATCGCCGATCCCATAGCGCAGATGGCGAAGGAGACGCCGCGCCGCAACCCCAAAATTCCGCCGCCGTCAGAGATGTTTGCGGATCGGAAGAATTCGTCGGGCTTTCTGTGGAGCGACCCGCAGGTCGCCGCGCCGATTATCGCCTCCATCCAGGACGCGCTGCGCGAGCCCGCAATCGCTCTGCCGGTCGTGGCCAGCGGCAAGCGCGAAGGCAAGCCGATCTCCCTGCTCGATCCGGCAAACCGCAAGCGCCTTGTCGGATACGCCACGGAAGCCTTGCCGGCAGATGCATTAACGGCCCTGGGGCATGCTCATCGCGCCCAGAAGGACTGGAACGCGAAAGGCGGCGCCGCGCGAGCTGAAATCCTGGAACGGGCGGCCGATTTGTTCGAAGGGAAGCGCACGCAACTGATGGCGCTCGCGGTTCGCGAAGCCGGTAAGACACTGCCGAACGCGCTGGGCGAAGTACGCGAAGCGGTGGATTTCCTGCGCTATTACGCGGTGGAAGCGCGCCGGCGGTTCTCCGCGCCGACCGCGCTAACCGGTCCGACCGGCGAGTCCAACGAGTTGTCATTGCACGGTCGCGGCGTCTTCGGCTGCATCAGCCCGTGGAACTTCCCGCTCTCGATCTTCGCGGGGCAGGTGGCTGGTGCGTTGGCGGCGGGCAATGCCGTGCTCGCCAAGCCGGCGGAACAGACTCCGTTGATCGCCGCGGCCGCGGTCTCGCTGCTGCACGAAGCCGGCGTGCCGATAGAGGTGCTCCAATTCCTTCCCGGCGACGGGCCGAAACTTGGCCGCGCGTTGTGCGCCGATGCCAGGCTGGCAGGCGTCGCTTTCACCGGATCGACGGAAGCGGCCATGGCCATCAACCGCGCGCTGGCGGCGCGCAGCGGCCCCATCGCCACACTGATCGCCGAGACCGGTGGCCAGAATGCGATGATCGTGGATTCGACGGCCTTGCCGGAACAGGTGGCGCGCGACGCAATCTCGTCGGCTTTTGACAGTGCAGGCCAGCGCTGCTCGGCGCTGCGTGTGCTGTTTGTGCAGGAAGACGTCGCCGACAAGATGCTCGACATGATCCTGGGTGCCATGGATCAACTGAAGATCGGCGATCCGATGGATTTAGCGACCGATATCGGCCCGGTGATCGACGAAGCAGCGCGCGAGGTGCTGGAAGTGCATGCGGCACGTATGACGCGCGAAGCAAAGCTGTTGCGCAAGCTGACGCTCGGCAAGGAACACGATGCCGGGGTTTTCTTTCCGCCGCATGTCTTCGAGATCGAATCGATTACCCAGCTGCAACGAGAGGTCTTTGGGCCGGTGCTGCATGTCGTGCGCTATGCCGCCGACAAGCTCGACATAGTCTGTGACGCGATCAACGCCACCGGCTACGGGCTGACGCTCGGCGTGCATAGCCGCATCGAGGAGACGGCGGCGTTTGTGCGGGCGCGGGTGCATGCCGGCAACATCTACGTCAATCGCAACCAGATCGGTGCGGTAGTCGGCGTGCAGCCGTTTGGCGGCGAAGGCCTGTCCGGCACCGGGCCGAAGGCGGGTGGGCCGCATTATCTCAACCGCTTTGCGGCGGAGCGTACCTTCACCGTCAACACGGCTGCCGCCGGCGGCAACGCGGCGCTGCTCAGTTCCAGTTAGGTCAGCGTGTCGCGATGGCGGCGAAACAGGTCTGGCCGCGTTCGGTCAGGCGAGCGCATACTTGGCGCGCCTCGCGCTCCAGGAAGGGGCCGAAGCGTGCGCGGTAGAGCAGATGTCCGTCGATCGACTGGAAGGGCACCACGATGCGCTGGGCCTGACCCAGTACGTCCATGGACTTCTCCGCGTAGGTCGCGAGTTGCGCGCGCGCCTGGTCGATGTCGGTGAAGGCGCCAATCTGGATCGTCCAGTCGTGGACACCGAGGGACGCCAAGGCGGTGCCATTGTCGCCGATATCGCCTTCGCCGAATTCTGGGCGGAGGATGGGTCTGGGGACCACGCGCTTGACGTCGTTCGGCTGATAGGAGGCGACGACGGCCGGCTGAGGCTGCTGCGGTCTCGGCTCCGGCGTGACCACCGTGTTGTCGCCGCTGTCCGCGGTGAATGTGGTGTCGGGACGGGATTCCGCGGCATCCTCATCGTCGGGATTGGCGGCGTCAGCCAAGGTGACCGGATCCGGCTCAGGCAGGACGTTGGGCGGCAAAGTTGTGGCGGTGTTGACGGCCACCGTCTGCCAGGGGATCGGTCCGCGCGCGACCAAGGTTGGGTTCTGCGCGATCCGGTCGAAGGTGTCATTGAGGAGCCGCTCCATCTCCTTGTCGCGGCGCTGTGCCGTGCGCCCGCCCATGACGACACCGATGACTTGCGACCCGTTGCGCACCACGGAGGATACCAGGTTGAAACCCGAGGCCGCCGTGTAGCCGGTCTTCATGCCATCGGCGCCGGGAAATCGACCCAACAGATTGTCGTGACCGACGTAGTGATAGCCGTGGTAGACGAAATCCCGCGTCGCGAAATAGTGGAAATATTGCGGGAAGTCATAAGCCAAATGCCGCGCAAGAACGGCGAGATCTCTGGCCGTGGTGATCTGCAACCGGTCCGGCAGGCCGGACGCGTTGTGATAAAATGTGTCGCGCATGCCGAGGGCACGCGCCTTGGCGTTCATCAGTTCCGCAAAATGTGATTCCGTGCCGCCGATCGCTTCCGCGATGGCGACCGCGACATCGTTGGCCGAATGGACGACGATGGCCTTGATGGCCGTCTCAACGGGAATCGTTTCGCCTGGGCTGACGCGCAGATTCGTCGCAGCCTGATGCGCGGCGTGCGCCGAAAACGTCAGCGTCGTCGCCATCGTCATCTGGCCCTTCTTCAGCGCGTCGAAGAGCATGTAGAGAGTCATCAACTTGGTCAGCGAGGCGGGATGGCGCTCGGCGTCCGCGTTGCGGGCGTACAAGACCTTGCCGGTTTCCCCGTCCACAATCAGCGCGGCATCCTTCGCCGGGTCCGTAAGGCTGGCGGGCATGGGGGCGTAGTGGCGGTGGTAGTGGCGCCTGGCCTGGGCGGGAGACGACACCAAGAATCCCAGCGCCACAATTAGCGCTAGAACCGCCAACGACCCCAGTTTCGCGGGCCGACCGATTCGGTCACGCGCTAGGTTAAACATTCACAGCCCCAAACTCCCGGGTTGCTGGCTTCCACACTGCAACAATGAGACCAAATCATGGCCGCAGGTGCAAGCCCGTATGGGAAATTGACTTTAACTTGTCGGCATTTACGGGTGGTTAACCGGCACCCTGAGGGCGAATTGGTGCAGTGCAGCAAGATTAACTTGACTTTCCGGATGGTGCGCCGCATATAAGCTATGTTGCATTGCAGCAGGCGCTGACGCTGGTCCGAAGGCGGTGCGCCACGACGGAGAGGTAAGGACAATGGCGAAATCAGCAAAAGTGGCCGGTGACAAAATCGCCGATGCCGCGGAAAACATCGAGACAGCAATGAAAAACGGTACGGAAGCCATCAAGGCCGGCTTTGAAAAGGCCGTGAAGAATTACGATCAGATCGTCGGCTACGGCAAAGAAACGGTCGAAGCTTATGTGAAATCGGCCAATGCCGCCGGTAAGGGCGCCGAAACCCTGCACAACGAGCTTTATAGCTATTCCAAGCAGTCGGTCGAAGAGTCGATTGCAGCTGCGAAGGCGCTGCTCGGCGCCAAATCGGCCCACGAAGCCTTCGAACTGCAAAGCGGTTTCGCGAAGACGGCATTCGAGGCCTATGTCAGCGAAGTCACGAAGCTTTCCGAACTCTTCGTCTCGACGACGAAAGAGGCTTTCGAGCCGCTTCAGGGCCGCGTTCAGGCCTGGGTCGAAGTCGTCCAGAGCGCCCGCGCTGCTTAATACGGCGTTTCCGCCGGAATTCGAATAGGAAGGGCCTGGGACACGCTCCCGGGCCCTTTTCCGTTTGGCGCCGACCGTACCCACATAAACTGTACGTAGAGACACCTGTTGCGGAAGCTTCCTTTCATCCTCTTATAGTATGGTGCATTCGGGTAAGACGATGGCGGACAAGCGCGACCAGCGAGGACAGGACACCGACGGCGGCGACGGGGCGAATGGCCCTGGCACCGGCGTGGTGACGAAAACACGCCCGAAAACCAAGAAGCCAAGCCTCTACAAGGTCCTTCTGCTGAACGACGACTACACACCTATGGAGTTCGTCGTTCATATCCTGGAGCGTATCTTCAGCAAGAATCGCGACGAGGCGGTGCAGATCATGTTGCATGTCCATCGGCACGGCGTGGGTATTTGCGGCGTCTTCACCTTCGAGGTCGCCGAAACAAAAGTTGCGCAGGTCATTGAATTCGCCCGCCGGCATGAGCATCCTTTGCAGTGCACGATGGAAAAGGAATAGCGATGCCATCACTGTCGCGGAGCCTGGAACAAGCGCTGCACCGCGCGATCAAGCTGGCAAGCGACCGGCATCATGAATATGCCACGCTGGAACATCTGCTGCTTGCCCTGACCGACGACCCGGATGCGGCGCAGGTCATGAAGGCCTGTAACGTCGACACCGACGCGCTGCGACTCATCTTGAAGAAATACATCGATGACGAATTGCTGACGTTGGTGATCGAGGACGGCGAGGACGCCAAGCCCACCACCGGCTTCCAGCGGGTGGTGCAGCGCGCGGTGCTGCATGTGCAGAATTCCGGTCGCGACGAGGTGACCGGTGCCAACGTGCTGGTGGCGCTGTTCACCGAGCGCGAGAGCCACGCCGTCTATTTCCTGCAAGAGCAGAACATGACGCGATTGGATGCCGTCAGCTACATCAGCCACGGCATCGCCAAGCGGCCCGGCATGAGCCAGCAGAAGTCCGTGCGCGGCGCCGAAGAGGACGAAGAAGGCGAGAAATCCACCAAGCAGGGCACCGGTGCGCTGGAAAGCTACTGTGTCAATCTGAACGAGAAGGCCAAGCAGGGCCGAATCGATCCGCTGATCGGCCGCGACGCCGAGGTCGAGCGCACCATCCAAATCCTTTGCCGACGCCAGAAGAACAACCCGCTGTTCGTCGGCGATCCCGGCGTCGGCAAGACCGCCATCGCCGAAGGACTCGCGCGCAAGATCGTCAAGAACGACGTTCCCGAAGTGCTGCGGAACTCCATCATCTTCGCCCTCGACATGGGCGCCCTGATCGCCGGCACGCGTTATCGCGGCGATTTCGAGGAGCGGCTCAAGTCGGTCATCAAAGAGATAGAAGGCGTTGCCGGGGCGATCTTGTTCATCGATGAGATTCACACGGTGATCGGCGCCGGCGCCACCAGCGGCGGCGCGATGGACGCCTCCAACCTGCTTAAACCGGCATTGCAGGCGGGCTCGCTGCGCTGCATGGGCTCGACGACCTATAAGGAATACCGCCAGTATTTTGAGAAGGATCGCGCGCTGGTGCGCCGCTTCCAGAAAATCGATGTGGCCGAACCGACCGTGCCGGACACGATCAAGATTCTGAAGGGGCTGAAGCCCTATTTCGAGGAATACCACAAAGTTCGCTACACGGCGGATGCCATCAAAGCCGCAGTGGAACTGGCGGCGAAGTACATCAACGACCGCAAGCTGCCCGACAAGGCCATCGACGTGATCGACGAAGTCGGTGCCTCGCAGATGCTGCTGCCGGAATCGCGGCGCAAGAAGGTGATCGGCGTCAAGGAAGTGGAAGAGGTGATCGCCAAGATGGCGCGCATTCCTCCCAAATCCGTGTCCAAAACCGATGCCGAGGCATTGCGCACGTTGCCGGACGATCTCAAGCGCGTGGTGTTCGGCCAGGACAAGGCGATCGACGCGCTGTCCTCGGCGATCAAGCTGGCGCGCGCTGGTCTGCGTCAGGCCGAAAAGCCCATCGGCTGCTATCTGTTCTCCGGCCCCACCGGCGTCGGCAAGACCGAGGTCGCCAAGCAGCTGGCGTCCATCATGGGCGTGGAACTGCTGCGCTTCGATATGAGCGAATACATGGAGCGGCATACGGTGTCGCGCCTGATCGGCGCGCCGCCAGGCTATGTCGGCTTCGACCAGGGCGGGCTGCTCACCGATGGCGTTGACCAGCATCCGCATTGCGTTCTGCTGCTCGATGAAATCGAGAAGGCGCATATGGACCTGTTCAACATCCTGTTGCAGGTCATGGATCACGGCAAGCTGACCGATCACAACGGCAAGAAGATCGACTTCCGCAACGTCGTGCTGATCATGACGACCAATGCGGGCGCTTCTGACGCGGCGAAGGATTCCATCGGCTTCGGCCGCGGCAAGCGCGAAGGCGAGGACGAGGAAGCGATCAAGAAGCTGTTCACGCCAGAGTTCCGCAACCGTCTCGATGCGACGATCGCGTTCGCGCCTCTCGGCCGCGAGACCATCGACCGCGTGGTCGAGAAGTTCGTGCTGGAACTCGAGGCGCAGCTGATCGACCGCGACGTAACCTTCGACCTGACGCCGGAAGCGACGCGCTGGCTGGGCGAGAAGGGCTATGACGACGCTTTCGGGGCGCGGCCGTTGGCGCGGGTGATACAAGACCACATCAAGAAGCCGCTGGCCGACGAAATCCTGTTTGGCAAGTTGAAGAGCGGCGGCACGGTGCGCGTGTTATTGGATCGCGCGGCCGACAAGCTGGTGTTCGAATTCATCACCGACGCCGACGCCAAGCCCAAGGCGCTGCCGCCGCCGCGAAAGCCGAAGAGCGAAGAGAGCGTTTAGCTCTTTTCTTCACGTCCCCCGGCGTGGGGAGGTCGCACGCCATGTCAGCGCAAATGGTCGCAGCCACCTTGTTGGTCGGGAATTCACACTTACATGCGATGGAAGGGCGGAGCCTGCGCGGAACGGGAGTGATGTCGCGCAAACGCCGCGCCGGTGGATTTTTGGGAGCGGAAAGAGGTCCGATTTAGGAAGGAGATTTTACAGCCATAACAAGTGGTTACGCCGCAAAATCCCCATTCGAATTCGAGGCAGCCGAAACGCTGAAATATCTCGTAGAGTCGAACGAGGCGAGCGCCTTACAGCGCCGCGCGGATTTTCGCTGCAACGGGCTCGAGGAGTTGCGGAGCGACCATCTCGCGGGCGTGAAACTTCAGGTCGATGCCGGCCGTGCGCGGGATGATGTGGAAGTGCACGTGCATCACGCTCTGCCCCGAGGCTTCGCCATTCAATTGGGCCAGCATAAGGCCGGGGCAGGCGAGGGCTTTTTTCACAGCCTTCGCCACCAGCTGCGTCGTAGCGATCAGCGCGGCCATGCCTCCAGGTGAAAGGTCAAAAATGTTTTCGGCGGGATCCTTCGGGATCACCAGCGTGTGGCCTTCCGCCTGCGGCATCACATCCATGAAGGCGAGCGTGCGAGAGTCCTCATAGACTCTCACACAGGGGATTTCGCCGCGCAGAATTTTTGCGAAGACATTGTTGGGATCATAGGGCATGAGAGACTCACGGCTGGTGTTGTTGGTGAGCATTCTACCGCGCCAAGCAAAGGGGAGGCAAAACTACGCCTTTTTGTACGGCCCCGCCTCACCCAATTCCTCAATGTCCTCCGCCACCGCGTCGCGTTCGGCCTGCAGATAATCGGCGACGGCGCGGCGCAGGCCGGCATGGGCGAGGAAATGGGCGCTGTAGGTGGACACCGGCTGGTAGCCGCGCAGCAATTTGTGCTCGCCCTGGGCACCGGCTTCCACCTTCTTGAGGCCGCGGGCGATGGCGAAGTCGATGGCCTGATAGTAGCAGGTCTCGAAATGGAGGAACGGCACGAACTCGATGCAGCCCCAATTGCGGCCGAACAGGATGCCTTCGCCGGAAAGATTGAGCGCACCCGCGATATAGCGTCCGTCGCGCCGGGCCATCACCAGCAGGATCTGCTCGGCCATGTTCTGGCCGATGCGGCTGAAGAATTCGCGCGTCAGATAGGGCGTGCCCCATTTGCGCCCGCCGGTGTCCATGTAAAACTCGAAGAACGTGTCCCAATGAGCTTCGGTGATGTCGTGGCCGGTCAACCAGTCGAATTCGATACCGGCCTCGTGGATGCGGCTGCGCTCCTTGCGCAGGGTTTTCCGCCGGGACGACGACAATTCGCCAAGGAATTCACCGAAGCTGCCATAGCCGCGGTTCTCCCAGTGGAACTGACGATCGGTGCGCTGCAGGTAGCCGAATTCGCCCGCGGTCTGCCATTCCTCCTCGATCGGGAAGGTGATGTGCAGCGAGGAGACCCGGAGCTGCTCCACCGCGGCCGCGCCGCCCGCCAGCAGGGCGGTGCGGGTCGCCTTTTCCTCGGCACCTTTTGAAATCAGAAACCGGTGCCCCGTTACGGGCGTAAACGGCACACAGGATTGGAGCTTGGGATAATAGGCACCGCCAGCGCGCTCCAGCGCGTCCGCCCAAGCGTGATCGAAGACATATTCGCCTTGCGAATGGCCTTTCAGGTAGAGAGGCAGAAGTCCCTCGATACGCGCGTCGCGCTCGACGGCGAGATGCAACGGGCGCCAGCCGGTATGCGCCACGGCCGAGCCGGATTCCTCTAGTGCCTCGAAGAACTCGTAGCGGGTGAAAGGATGCGGATCGGCCGCACCGGCGGGATTGGCGCAGGCGTTCCACGCCGCCGCTCCGATTTCGGCGGCGCTTCCAGCCAGACGCACACTAATCTTGCTTCCCGTCACGCGATCTCGAAAATGGCTTCCACTTCGCAGGCCACGCCGCGCGGCAGCGAACCGGCGCCCACGGCAGCGCGGGCATGCTTTCCAGCGTCGCCGAAAACTTCCACCAGCAGATCCGACGCACCGTTGGCGACCTCGGGATGCTGGGTAAAATCCGGCGGCGCGTTCACGAACACCGTGATCTTTACGCAGCGTCGAACCCGATCAAGATCACCGCCGCAGGCCGCATTGATCTGCGCCACAAGGTTGATGGCGCACAGCCGGGCCGCCGCCTTGCCGTCGTCTACCGACATGTCCTTGCCGACCACGCCGACATATTTCAGCCCTTCGGGCGCCGATGTGATCTGTCCAGAGATGAACACCAGATTGCCGCTCGCAACGGTGGGGACGTAGCTTGCCACCGGTGCCGGCGGCGTGGGCAGCGTGATTCCCAAATCCTTCAAACGGGCTTCTATGCGACCTGTCATGTGCGATCCTCTTTTGGCCAAAGCTATCCCGCCAAAGGCAATTTTGCGAAGGGTTTTCGTGCATGGGCGTCACGCGCTATAGAGGTTCCATGACCAGACGGCTCGACGCCGACAACCCTTGCCCAGCGCGGGACGGTTTCGTGATGCCCGCCGAATGGGCACCGCATATGCGCGCCTGGATGTGCTGGCCTTGCCGCGATGAGGCCTGGGGCAGCGCCGACGCTTTGCTGCGCGCCAAACAGGCATACGCGCGCATCGCTCGCGCCATCTCCACCTTCGAGCCGGTCGTTATTGCTGTACGCCACGAGGATATCGCCGAGGCAAAGCTGGCGACCGCCGGCAAGGTAGATTTGTTTGAGGTGCCGCTGGACGATTCCTGGGCGCGGGACATCGGACCGACCTTTCTGCGAGGGCCAGCAGGAAGGCGGGGTGCCGTACAGTGGCGGTTCAACGCCTGGGGCAACAAGTACCAGCCATACGGCAGCGATGCAGCGTTCGCGTCGCGTGTTGCCAAGGCCGCGGATGTGTCCCTATACGAAGCGCCGCTGGTCTGCGAGGGTGGAGCCATTCACGTTGATGGCGAAGGTACGGTGATCACCACCGAGCAGTGCCTGCTCAATGCCAACCGCAACCCGTATTTGACGCAGGCGCAGGTTGAGGAGCGGCTGGCGCTGTACATCGGCGCGCGGCAGGTTATCTGGCTCGGTGACGACTTCTCGGACGACGAGACGGACGGTCATGTTGACAACATCGTCTGCTTCGTTGCGCCTGGGCGCGTGCTGGTGGGCATCCCTCCGCATGACACGCATCCGGACTTTGAGCCTGTGCAGGAAGCGATCAGGCGATTGAAGGCGGCGCGCGACGCCGAAGGACGCAGCATCGAGGTGATCGAAATCGTCCAGCCCGCGCGCGTGCGGTTCGACTGGCGCGGGCGCCCATTGCAGGCGAGTTATGTCAATTTTTACCTGCCCAACGGCGGTGTGGTGATGCCGGCTTTTGATGATCCCAATGATGAGAAGGCACGTGCGGTGCTGGCGGACTGTTTTCCAGGCCGCGACATCCTGCAGGTCGACGCGCTGGATATCGTCCAAGGCGGTGGCGGTATACATTGCATTACCCAACAGGAGCCCGCCGCGTTATGAGGACCGTCAACACCGCGGCCGTGCAGTTTGCCTGCAGCTGGGACAAGCGTGCCAATGTCGACAAGGCGAAGGAGCTTGTCCGCGCCGCGGCGGCGAAGGGCGCGAATGTGATTCTGCTGCAGGAATTCTTCGAGACACCGTATTTTTGCCAAGACCAGTCGGCGGACCATTTCGCGCTGGCCGCGCCGTTCGAAGGCAATGCGCTGATCGCGGAGATGGCCGAGTTAGCCAAAGCGTTGAATGTCGTGTTGCCGATCAGTTTCTTTGAGAAGGCAGGACACACGCATTTCAACTCGCTCGCCATGATCGATGCCGGCGGTGAGGTGCTCGGGCTCTATCGCAAGTCTCATATCCCCGACGGTCCTGGCTACCAGGAAAAATATTACTTCACACCCGGCGATACGGGATTACGGGTGTGGCGCACGCGGTTCGGTGTACTGGGTGTCGGCATCTGCTGGGACCAGTGGTTTCCCGAGGCGGCCCGGGCGATGGCGCTGCAGGGTGCGGAAGTGTTACTCTATCCGACAGCCATCGGCAGCGAGCCGCCACCGGCACCGCCGGTCGACAGCCGCGACCATTGGCGCCGTGTGATGCAGGGGCACGCGGCAGCCAATTGCATGCCGCTCGTCGCCTCGAACCGCATCGGTGTCGAGAAGGGACAGGCGGGCGAATTGGCGTTCTACGGTTCATCCTTCATCGCGGACGCAACAGGCGCGATTGCTGCTGAGCTGGGGCGCAGCGACGAGGGGTTCGTGCTCGCGAGTTTTGATCTGGAAGAAGTCGCCAAGCTGCGGGCGTCTTGGGGATTGTTCCGTGACCGCCGGCCCGAGCTCTACGGCGCCCTAACGAGCTACGATGGCCGCTGAGTTATTCCGGCACGGCGCTGAGTGGCAGTTCGAGGTATTTGATAGTGCGGCGCTGATAGGTGTAGGTCATCCGCAAGCTGCCGTCGCGGGCCTGGATCATCGCCGGGTAGGAGAACTGGCCTTCACCGTCTTCCGGTGTCCGAAACATGCGGAAATGTTCGCCGTCACGGCTGACTGCCAAGTTGAGCACGTTACGGCGGTTGTAACTGTTGTTGTAGATCATCACGATACGACCGTCGCGAAGCCGTACGGCGTCGATACCGGAATTGGGATTGGGCAGATCGATATCGTGCCCCTGGGTCCAATGTCGTCCATCGTCGAAGGAATCTGCCGCTACGATGCGCGCCGAACGGGTGTGGGCGCGGGCATAGAGCCGGATGTGATGATTGCCAAGGTCGATCAGTGTCGGCTGGATAATGCCGATCGTGGTTTCCGTCGGCGGATAGAGCTTGGTGTGGATTCCACTGTCGACGTTATGTGCGATCGGTCCTTTTTCCGCCGCCGCGGCGCGCGCTCCGGCGTCGGGAATGTCGGACGCAGCCGGCAGGGTGATCGGTCCGATCTTCTGCCAAGTCGCGCCGTTGTCGGCGCTGCGTTCGATCCACACAGCCCAGGACTGATAGGACTCCACCGAAGAGCCGGCGAGTATGGTGCCGTCGCCAAGGAGCAACGGTTTGGCGCGGATCGGGCCGAGCAAGCCGGCTGGCAGGTGCTCGGGCGCCGACCAACTTACTCCTTCGTCATCGCTGTAGAGGCGGCCGGCGGTCCACTCCGAAGGCTTGGGGCCGAATTTGTAATAGAGCCACAACCGACCGGTCGCGCTGTGAAATAGCACCGGGTTCCAGCACGGGATGTGCGGTTCGCGGACCAGCACCTGCGGTCTGCTCCAGCGGCCGTCACGTCGCACAGCGCCCCAGATCGCGACATCGTCGGCGCCTTCCTTGGTGCCGCCGAACCAGGCGGCCATCATCGCGCCGTTCTTCAATTCGACCAGGGTGGAAGCGTGAGCTTCAGGAAAGCCGGCGCTGCCCGGCACAAAAATGAAGCCGTTACTATTATCGGCTGGCGCTGCAATCGCGAGCGTAGCGAGCCCGATCACAATTATCAAAAGGCGGCGCATCATGCCCTGCCTTCACCTTCGCCCCACAGCCAGGCCGCGCCGCGTACGCCGCTGGAGTCGCCATGCTTGTTCCTGACGATTCTGGTGGGTCCCTCAGGGGTAAAGGCATAGCGCTCGACGCGGGGCGGCAATTCCGTATACAGATCATTGATATTGGACAAGCCGCCACCCATGACGATGACGTCCGGATCCAGGATGCCGACGAGCGTGGCAATCGAGCGTGCCAGGCGGTCGTAATACATCTCCATCTCGTCCGCCGCCGCCTTGTCGCCCCGGTGCGCCGCCGCGACGATGTCCGGAACTGCAAGCGCATGGCCGGTATGCGACTTGTAAAGGCGCGCCAATGCCGGACCGCTGCACCATGCTTCGATGCAGCCGCGCTTCCCGCAATAGCAATCGGGGGCGTTTTCGATTTCCAGCGGCTCTCGTGCGGGCAGGGGATTGTGCCCCCATTCGCCAGCAATGCCGTGCGCACCGGGCAGCAGGTGCCCGCCGACACAGACACCCCCGCCGACACCGGTACCGACGATGATCCCGAAGACATTGCTGAAACCGACGCCGCCGCCGTCAGTGGCTTCCGACAGGGCAAAGCAGTTCGCGTCGTTCTCGACGCGCACGTCGCGATTGAGCGCCACACTCAGATCCTTATCCAGCGGGTGACCGATCAGTCGCGTCGAATTCGCGTTTTTGACCAAGCCCGTCTTACGGCTGATGGCCCCTGGAATGGCAATGCCAACGGAACCACGCACGCCTAGTTTGGCTTCGGTGCCGAGGACGAGATCGCGGATGGCGCGGACGGTCTCGCCGTAGTCGTTTTGTGGCGTCGGTACACGGCGGCGCAACAACTCCTCGCCACGCTCGCCGAGGGCCATGATCTCAATTTTCGTTCCGCCCAAATCTATACCGAAGCGCATGGCAGGTTTCCCACTTATGTCAGACGCGCCGCGATGAAAGCCTCGGCCGCCGCCCAGTCGTCAGCATGACAATTTGCATGAATTGGTACCGGCAACAATCCTTTTAGACGACTGTCGCCGACCAGATGGATTGTGAATATCTTCGGCGCAAGCTCCGCCACGGAGGCGAGATGTTGCGGTAGATCGTCGATGAAAAACGTTGCGGCAGTGGTGTGGGCTGCGAGCGCTTTCACGGCGGCACCTTTCGGTCCGCTGTTGGCGATGATGGGAAAATCCAGCGACAGAGATTGCAGATTGCGCCTGCGCGCAGGTGCCTGACACTCCGTGATGTTCGACAAAACAACAATATCAGCGGCTGTCGACAGCCTGGTCAACGCCGAGCATGCGCCGTCGACGGCCTGCAGGGAATCGAGGTCCTGCCGGAATTCATCCAACAAGGCCGTTACTTCGACATCCAATACAGCGATCTGATCCGCGAGGCGCTTGACGTTGCCGTGCAGACGATAGCTGGTCAGATCGAGGTACAAGCCTTGTTCCTGCAAGAACTGATCAAACCCTTCGACAAAACGCAAAATCACTTCGTCGGCGTCTGCGATGATCAGCGGGCGGCCGGGATTCAACCGAGCGAGCACCTGACCGATACTGAAGTCAGCGCTCACGGGCCGCCCAACACGTGATGCGTCAAGTGGATGTCGCGTGCCTCCAATTCCTGTTCGCGGCAAAAATCCATCAGCAGGATGTCGTCCTTGAGCAGAAAGTCGACGACGGCCTGCAGAAAACCCGCGTCAGACGCCTGCGCACGCAAGGCCGAGGGCTCCAAGCCAGCGCCGAGAACGAAACGGTCGAAATGGTCCTGCCGGGAGGCCAGAAAGGCCAAGCCATTGAGGGCAATCGTTTCGGCGCGATCCGGTGTCATCCTTTCCCGCATGAGATTGTCCTTAGCGCATTTTAACTGGAAGGACAGGTGAAAAAGGGCGGTGGATGAATCGGATGGCGCCCTCAAAAACGTGATTTCCCCCCAATTTGGCTCCCGCCTCAGGGGTAGCGTCAAGGGAGCGTTAAGACATCCAACCTAATACTACCGGCGGCCGAAACCACCGAGTCGGCCCCTGCATGCGAGCCGGGCGGCTCGCGGCGGCACCGGGTGCGCGGAGAGGCATGACATGGACGCCAAGGCCAAAACGGTCCTGATCGTGGAAGACAACGAGCTGAACATGAAGCTCTTCCATGACCTTCTGGACGCGCACGGTTATCAGATTTTGCAGACGAAGGACGGGATGGAAGCGCTCGATATCGCGCGCGAACACCGCCCGGATCTCATTCTCATGGACATCCAGCTTCCGGAAGTGTCCGGCCTGGAAGTCACAAAATGGTTGAAGGAAGACGATACGCTGAAGGCCATCCCGGTCGTCGCTGTTACCGCGTTCGCTATGAAGGGCGACGAGGAAGTGATCCGTCAGGGCGGGTGCGAGGCCTATATCTCCAAACCAATTTCGGTCACCAGCTTTTTGGATACCGTTCGCCGTTTCATCGGATAAGGAGCGGCCATGACGGCGCGGGTCCTTGTCGTCGATGACATCCTTTCGAACGTTAAATTGCTCGAAGCCAAATTGACGACCGAATATTTCGAGGTCGTCACGGCTTATTCGGGGCAAGAGGCGCTCGACAAGATCGATGAAAGCAATCCTGATATCGTTCTTCTCGACGTTATGATGCCCGGCATGGACGGCTTCGAAGTCTGTCGCCGCATCAAGGCGAATCCTCTGACCGCGCATGTTCCCGTCGTCATGGTTACGGCGCTGGACCAGCCGAGCGATCGCGTGGCGGGACTGGAAGCGGGCGCCGACGATTTCCTGACCAAGCCCGTGGACGATGCAGCTTTGTTTGCACGCGTTCGTTCGCTGGTGCGCCTGAAGATGATGACCGACGAACTGCGCATGCGCGAGACAACCGGGCAGAGCATGGGCTTGGTCGATCCGGCTTCGACGCTAACAGACAGCACGGTTTCGGGACGAATTCTGATTATCGAAGACCGGCCGGAGTCGGTGGCTTGGTTTAGCAGCGCGCTTCAGCTTGCCCATGACATCTCCGCCGTAGACACGTTTGAAGAGGCGCTGGTGCGCGTGCGCGGCGGCGACTACGACCTTATCATCGTCAACCTTGGTATGCGTGGTTTCGATGGCCTCAGGCTATGCTCGCAGCTCCGTTCGCTGCCGGAAGGGCGCAACGTGCCCATCCTGGTCGTCGTCAGCGACGGTGACAGACGCAAGCTGAACCAAGCGCTGGAGATGGGCGTCAACGACTACCTTACGCGCCCCGTCGACAAGAACGAGCTGGTGGCGCGCGTGCGCACGCAGCTGCGCAAGAAGCTCTACGCCGATCGTTTGCGCCAGAACGTACAGCTTAGCCTGGAGATGGCGATCACCGACCAGCTTACGGGCCTGCACAATCGCCGTTACATGAGCCGCCATCTTAGCAATCTGTTGACGCAAGCGCACAAGTCGGGCAAGCCGCTGGCCTTCGTCATCATGGATATCGATTTCTTCAAGTCGGTCAATGACAACCACGGTCATGACATCGGCGACGAAGTGTTGCGCGAGTTCGCCAAACGTATTTCCGCTAACGTCCGCGGGCTTGACCTGGCCTGCCGCTACGGAGGCGAGGAGTTCGTCGTGGTGATGCCGGACACCGATGTGGCTTACGCCTATTCGGTTGCCGAACGCTTGCGCAAAAGCATCGAGACGACACCGATAGAGATAAGCCGCGCGCCGGGAAAACTGACCATCACTATCAGCATCGGCATCGCCAGTTCCGAAAGCAGCGATGACAAGGCCGAAGATTTGCTGCGCCGCGCGGACCAGGCACTCTATCGGGCCAAAAACGGCGGCCGTAATCGCGTCGTTGCCGACGCAGCGTAAAGCGGTGATTTACCTCTCTGCCGAACGTGTTGGAGTGCCGCGCATCAGCGTGATCGGTACCGTCACACTGTTTGTCTGCGACACGATCTTTACATCGACGATGCCGTAACGCGGCAGGTGTGCCGAGACATGGGCGCGTACCGGCACGATCGCCTGAATGACAGCCGCGCCCGGTTGCGGCGGCCTTGCCATGAAGTACACTTCCAAAGTTTTCGTTTCCGGGACGGAAGAGTCGCGAACGCGTAGAACCGGGCTAGCCCAACCACCAGTGGACACTGCGCCTCTCGCCGTAATGATAAGGCGGTGATGTTCGATGGTCGCCGTCGCGCGATCGACGCGATAAACGAGTTTGGTCGCCGTCCCGGCGTCCGCACCTGCCGTTACGACAATCAATAAGGCGATGAACGCCGCGTAGACGCGCATTCTCGCATCTTCCTTTGTCTGCTATTAGGACCATAGCGCATAAGAGAAAAATGCGGCGCAAATGAGGAGCGCATGGGACCGTTGCAAGGCGTACGCATTGTCGAGTTCGCCGGGCTGGGCCCGGGGCCCTTTGCGGCGATGCTGTTTTCTGACATGGGCGCGGACGTCATCCGCATTGACCGCAAGGGCGGACGCAGTCCGCACAAAAGCGAGATCATCTATCGCGGACGGCGCGCCGTCGCGCTCGATATGAAAAATCCCGAGGCGCTGGAAGCCGCGCTGAAACTTGTCGAAAAAGCCGACGGGTTGATCGAAGGCTTCCGGCCCGGCGTGATGGAACGGCTGGGTGTTGGCCCGGCCATTTGCCTCGCGCGCAATCCGCGTCTCGTCTATGGGCGCATGACGGGTTGGGGGCAGTTTGGTCCAATGGCCAACGCCGCAGGCCACGACATCAATTACCTCGCGTTGTCTGGCGCATTGCACGCAATCGGCGAAAAGGATCGCGCACCAGTGCCGCCGCTCAATCTGGTCGGCGATTTCGGTGGCGGCGCGCTTTATCTCGCCTTCGGCATGGCCTGCGCCATGCTGGAAGCGCGCAGCTCTGGTAAAGGGCAGGTGGTCGACGCGGCAATGACCGACGGTGCGATTTCGCTAATGTCGTTGTTCTACGGCCTGCGAACCGTCGGTATGTGGAACGATGCACGCGGGGAGAATTTTCTGGACGGTGGTGCGCATTTCTACGGGACATACGAGACAAAAGACGGCAAGTGGGTCGCAGTAGGATCAATCGAGCCGCAGTTCTACAAAGAACTCCTCGGGAAAGTGGGTATCGACGATCCGGCGTTCGGCGCCCAAATGGATCGTTCCGCTTGGCCTGCGCTGAAAGCGAAACTCGCGGCGGTATTCAAGACGAAGACGCGCGACGAATGGGATACCGTGTTCGCCGGCAGCGATGCCTGCTACGCGCCTGTGTTGTCGATGGCGGAGGCGCCTAAGCATCCCCATAACGTAGCGCGCAAGGCGTTTGTCGAGGTTGAAGGGGTTACGCAACCTGCACCGGCGCCGCGCTACTCGCGCACCGAGGCCCAGATTCAGGGCCCGCCTGCCGCCGCCGACAACGATGCGGGGCTTTCCGCCTGGGGCTTCTCAGAAAATGAAATCGCCGCGCTGAGGGACAGCGGTGCGATCTAAACCTCGACCTCGCACCACACTGGCACGTGGTCGGACGGCTTTTCGCGGCCGCGGACGCGCTTGTCGATGGCGCAAACCTTCAATCGATCGAGCGCCTGTGGCGACAGCAGGATGTGGTCGATGCGGATGCCGTGGTCCTTCTGCCATGCTCCGGCCTGATAATCCCAGAAGGTATAGCGGTTGGGCTGTGCATTGCAGGCGCGAAAAGCGTCCGCGTAGCCGAGGTTTTCGATCTTGCGCAGCGCGGCGCGCGACTCCGGCTGGAACAACGCGTCCTGGGACCAGGCAGCCGGATCGTAGCAGTCCTCCGGCATCGGGATAACATTGTAATCGCCCATCAGCACCACAGGCTCTTCGAAAGTCAGCAGGGCGCGGGCGCGATCATGCAGGCGTTCCAGCCATGCTAGCTTGTAGGCGAATTTCTCGGTGCCGATCGGATTGCCGTTGGGGGCATAGATCGACGCGATACGGATCACGCCTTTGTCGCCGGTCGCGACAGCTTCGAGATAGCGGGCGTGGTCATCATCCTTGCCGCCGGGCAGGCGGGGGGTAACGTCCTCCAGCGGACGCTTCGACAGAATCGCCACGCCGTTGTATGTTTTTTGTCCGTGTACGGCGCAGTTATAGCCGAGATCTTCGAAAGTCGCGGCCGGGAAGGTGTCGTCCGTGCATTTGATCTCCTGCAGGCAGACGATATCCGGCGAGGCTTCCTTTAGCCATTGCACGGCGGCATCCAGCCTTGCCTTCACAGAGTTCACATTCCAGGTGGCGATCTTCATGGCATCATTCTTGACGGTGTCGCCGGAGGCGTGAGGTTGGGTTGTGGCGGTTAGACCGAAAAACTCGTGCCGCAACCGCAGGAAGAGGTAGCATTCGGGTTGTTCACCTTGAACGAGGCGCCGATCAGGTCGTCGACAAAATCGATTTCGGCGCCTTTGAGGAACTCTAACGAGGTGGAGTCGATCAACACCGTGACGCCGCCTTCCTGAATGGCTAGGTCGTCATCGGCGCGGATATTGTCCAAGGCGAAATTGTACTGAAAGCCGGAGCAGCCGCCGCCGGTAACCGCCAGGCGCAGCATCATGGGCTGGCCTTCGGCCGCAATAATCTCGGCGATCCGCTTGGCGGCGCGGGATGAAACCTTGACGGGCAGGGCTGTTTCGACGGTCATGGATGTCCTTTAAGTGCCATAATCATAGCGAGTCTTATGTAGTCATGGGAATGGCAAGCGCAAAGGCCGGAATGACGGAGATTTCGCCTGCCGGGCGGCTTCTGGGGCCGCTTTTCGTGCCGCCGGTCGCGCGAGCGCCCTACGCCACCAAGCCCGCGGACAGTCGCGGGCGGCTTTACCCGGAAAACGAAAGCGCCACGCGCACGTGTTATCAGCGTGATCGCGACCGCGTGCTCCATTCCACCGCCTTCCGCCGCCTCAAGCATAAGACGCAGGTCTTCGTGCAGCATGAAGGCGATTATTACCGCACACGCATGACACATTCTCTGGAAGTGGCGCAGATCGCCCGGTCCGTATCGCGGGTGTTAGCGCTGGACGAGGATTTGGCGGAGGCTTTGGCGCTGGCCCATGACATGGGCCATACGCCGTTTGGCCATGCGGGCGAAGAAGCGTTGGCGGCAGCGAGCGCTCATATCGGCGGGTTCGATCACAACGCCCACGCCCTGCGCCTGGTAACCAAGCTTGAGCATCGCTATCCCGACTTCGACGGCTTGAACCTGACCTGGGAGACACTCGAAGGCCTCGTCAAGCATAACGGTCCGATCAAGCCGCCGGTGCCGGCGCCGATCTCGAGTTTCGATGCGCGCTGGCCGCTGGAGCTCTCCACCTGGCCGGGGCTCGAAGCGCAGATCGCGGCGTTGGCCGACGACATCGCCTATCTCACGCACGACATCGACGACGGATTGCGGGCGGGCCTTTTCGAAATCGACGACCTGGAGGGTGCGCCGCTCGCGGGCATGCATGTGACCGCAATCCGCGCGCGCTATGGTGCGCTGGAACTCAGCCGCTTCATCGGCGAACTCGTCCGCACACTGATCGGCTTGCTGGCCGAGGATCTAATTGCCGAGACGCGGACTCGCTTGGCGCGGGCATGTCCGGGTTCGGCCGCGATGGTGCGGGGCGGCGAGGGCCCGACAGCCTCCTTTTCTCCGTCGATGGAGCGGGACGCCGCGGCGCTAAAGCAGTTCCTTTTCAGCCGCATGTATCGTCACAAACGGGTCATGGCGTCGATGGACAAGGCAAAGACGGTCGTGGCAGAACTGTTCAAGGCCTTATCGCGCGAGCCGTCGCTGTTGCCAGCAGACTGGGCGGCGGCGTGCGGGGGTGGCGGTGATGCCGTTACGTCCGGAATCGTCCGGGACTACATTGCCGGCATGACGGATCGCTTTGCACTGCAGGAATATCGGCGGATTTTCCACACAGAGATTGCGCTTTAAGACCTTAAGGACGCCGTGATTCGGCCGTGGGCCGGTGCTACATTGATGCCATCAGATTCGGAGCAGGCGGATGCCCAAATACGAACGCGATACCTATGAGCCAGATGATGTCCGCGTCTTCGACGGTGGCGCGGATGAAGAGGAAGATGGAGGTTCGCACCTGCCAGTCGTCATAGTCATCTCGCTCTTGGTGCTGGCGGCGTTCGGCGGGGTGGTTTGGCTTGCCTACAACAACGGCGTGGCGCACGGCCGGGCAGACGTGCCAACACAAACCGTCGCGCAGAACACGGCTAACGAGCCTGCGGCGACGGCGCCAGGCAGTGGCGACATACCCACCAAGCAGATCAAGGTCTATCAACAGCCGGCAGGCGCGGATGAGGACGCCGGCCAGAGCAGCCCGGCGGCAGCGCCTATGACCAAAGCCCCAGCGGCCCTGCAGGCGCGGCCTGTCGAGCCGATGAAAGCGGCAGCAACGCCGCCGGCAGCCATGACGACGACCGCCAAGGCGCCGTTGAAAATCGCAGAGAAGTCGCCGAAACGGATGCCGGCAAAGGTTGTCGAGGCACCGAAGCCAGCCACGGCACCACCGGCGAAGCTGATGCCCGCCAAAACGGCCGAAAAGCCTGTGGAGAAGCCTGTTGCGAAAACCGTGGCCGCACCGGCTGCGGCTGCCGCCGGCGGGGGGTATGTGTTGCAGATCGGCGCCTATAAGTCGCAAAACGACGCCGATGCGGCATGGAAGGCTTATCAAGCCAAGCACGTAGCCCTGCTTTCGGGCATTTCTTCGGATGTCCAGAAAGCCGATCTGGGTGACAAAGGGGTGTGGTACCGGCTGCGCGTCGGCTCGTTCGCCGACAAAGATGCTGCGGCTGCGCTCTGTGATCGCTTAAAGGCGAACGGTGGGGCGTGTTTTCCGGCGAAGTGAGTTGAGCGCCGAGAGCGGATTAAAGGGACATGCGTACAAGGGTCGTCTACGGGTGCTCCGGCTTGCAGCTCGGGGCAGAGGAGCGCGCGTTTTTTCGCGATGCCCAACCGTGGGGGTTCATCCTCTTTGGCCGCAACGTCGCCGATCACGAACAGGTGCGCGAGCTGGTTGGGGCATTGCGCGAAACCGTTGACGATGCACGTGCGCCAGTGCTGATCGATCAGGAAGGTGGCCGTGTGTCGCGCCTCAAGCCACCCAACTGGCGCGAACGCCCGGCTGCCGTGCGCTTCGGGGAAGTCTATGCGAAGGCGCGCGAAGCGGCTTGTGAGGCGGCCTATCTGAACGCCCGGCTGATCGCCAGCGATCTCGTTGATCTCGGCATCAACGTCGACTGTCTGCCGTTGCTCGACATCCCGGTGGAGGGAGCCGACGACGTGATCGGCGATCGCGCCTTTGCGCGCGATCCAACCACCATCATCGACCTTGGCCGCGCAGCGATCGAAGGGTTGATGGAAGGTGGTGT
This sequence comes from Alphaproteobacteria bacterium, assembly GCA_028865545.1. Taxonomy (GTDB): domain Bacteria; phylum Pseudomonadota; class Alphaproteobacteria; order Micropepsales; family Micropepsaceae; genus Rhizomicrobium. The sequence continues at coordinate 35,162 of JAGWJY010000004.1, forward strand.
CCTGCCAGTCATGAAGCACATTCCCGGCCACGGGCGCGCCATGGCGGACTCTCATCTGGCGTTGCCGCATGTGGATACGGACACGGAAATGCTAAGCGCAACGGACTTCGTTACTTTCCGCAGCCTGAACCAATGTCCGTTGGCAATGACGGCCCATGTGGTCTACGACACGATTGATCCGCAACGTCCAGCGACCACGAGCCCCAAGGTGATTCGCGACGTGATTCGCGGCGAAATCGGCTTCGACGGCCTGCTAATGTCGGACGACATTTCAATGGGGGCGCTTTCCGGGCCGGTTTCCGTGCGCACCAAAGCGGCCCTGTTCGCGGGCTGCGATGTCGTGCTTCACTGCAATGGCAAGATCGAGGAGATGAAGGACGTGGCCGAGGAAGCGAAGCCGCTCGAAGGCGCGTCGCTCAAACGCGCAGAGCATGCGCTTGGCCTGCTGACGTCTCCAGATCCTTTCAATCCAGCCAGCGCGGAAGCGCGGCTTAGCGAACTTCTGGGAGCCGCCGCGTGAGCGAACCGCTTGAGACCGCAACCTTCGAGGAGTTTGAGGCCTCCGCTGCGGCGCCGGAAGACGCACTGGTGGTGACCGTCGACGGCTTCGAGGGACCGCTGGACCTGCTGTTGACACTGGCGCGCAACCAGAAGGTCGATATCGCCAAGATCTCGATCCTCAAATTGGCCGACCAGTACCTGGAATTCATCGAGTCCGCCAAAAAGATGAACCTGGAGCTGGCGGCCGACTATCTGGTGATGGCCGCCTGGCTGGCCTATCTGAAATCGCGCCTGATCCTGCCGCAGCCCGAGAGCGCGGAAGGCGAACCGACGGCGGACGAGATGGCGTCACGCTTGCGCTGGCGCCTGCAGCGGCTGGAAGCCATGCGGGAAGCCGCAGCGCGGCTGATGGCACGCGATCGGATCGGACGTGACGTCTTCGCCCGCGGCATGCCAGAGCCGGTGAAGGTGGTGAAGCTCCGCACCTATACAGACTCCCTCTACGACCTGCTGACGGCCTATGCGACCGAGCGGGTAAAGAAGATGCGCGGCAAGACCTACCAGCCGCACATGTCGCCGGTCTTGCTGATCGAAGAGGCCAGGGAACGCCTGGAGCGGATGTTGGGCAGGATTCCCGACTGGAGCGGGCTCACAAACCTGTTGCCGCTTGGCTGGACAGGGGGGCAGAAGCGGCGGTCAGCGCTTGCGAGCACGCTTCTGGCGTGCCTAGAACTGGCCAGGGACGGGCGGGTCGAGATTCGCCAGATGGGGCCGTTTGAGGAAATTTTTATCAGGGATCGTGGCAACGAGGCCTTAGCATGAACCGCGTATTGCGTTTGAGAGAAGCCCTGGCAGAAGCAATAGCCGACGACGGCGTTGTCACAGGGACGGAAAGGGTAGAAGAGGCTGTGTCCGGCGTAAACATAGAGCATTTGCGGATGACCGAGGCGCTGCTGTTTGCGGCTTCCGAGCCGTTGGATGAAGCCGCGCTGGCCTCATCGCTGCCTGAGGGGGCGGACGTCGCAGGCATTCTCCAGGAACTTCGACGTATCTATGAAGGCAGGGGTGTAACCCTCTCTTGTGTTGCGGAAAAATGGCAATTTCGTACTGCGCCGGACCTGGCCTTCCTGCTCCGCCGGGAGAAGCCCGAGCAGAAGCGCCTGTCGCGTGCCGCGATCGAGACGCTTGCCATCATCGCCTACCACCAGCCCGTCACCCGGGCTGAAGTTGAGGATATTCGCGGCGTCGCCCTGTCCAAGGGGACTGTCGACGCTCTAATGGAGATCGGTTGGGTCAAAATCCGCGGCCGTAAGCGTACGCCGGGCCGTCCGGTAACTTACGGCACGACGGACGCCTTCCTGGTACAGTTCGGCTTGGAAAGCGTCAGCCACCTGCCGGGAATGGACGAACTGAAGGCCGCCGGCTTCCTGGAGGCCATGCCACCGTCAGGCTTCGACGTACCGAGCCCAAGCGATGAGTTGGGCCCCGACGAAGATCCCTACGACGGGGAAGAGCCGGGCGACCTGGCGACTGGCACGGCGGATCCCTTCGCGCCGGCCTCATCGGACGGCTGATCGCTCATCGTTGACCTTCAATCGCATTGCGCCAAAATGTCCGCCGTAGGGGCATAGGGCTGCGCAGTGCGCAGCTCAGCGAAGGAGCAGACGATGAAGATCGTACTGACCGGTATTGCCTGTGCATTCGCCTTGCTGACCACGATGCCATCGGCATATGCAGATCCGCCGACGCACAACACGGTGTGTCTCGACGCCGGCAACATCGACCATTATTCCTATCCCGACGATAAGACGATCCTGTTCCACATGAACGCCGGGAAGGTGCGGATATGGCGCAACGACCTGCCGCGCGCCTGTCCGGGGCTGAAGTTCGAGCAGGGGATCGCGCTGGAAATCCGAGGCGGCGTAATCTGTTCGAACATGCAGGTCGTCTACGTGCTACGCCGCTGGACACCGTGTTTCCTCGGCGCCTTCACGCCTTACACGCCGCCGCCGAAGGCAACGGAGCAGGGTGCACACGACTAGGACGAAGCTCATGACGTCGCGGCCCGGGAAATGAGCCGCGGCGTCCTAGTCCTCAAGTTCCACGATGACGGCCTCGCCGTTTTCGAGGGCGATGGCGAGTGAGCCTTGGCGCAACGCAATGGCGTCCTTGCCGAATACTTCCGCACGCCAGCCCTGTAGCGCAGCGACGCCGTCGTCATCGCCGGCAGCCAGCCGCTCAATATCATCGGTGTTCGCGATCAACCGTGGGGCGACGCCGGCCTCTTCGGCCCTGAGCCTGAGCAGCGTCTTGAGCAGGTCTATGGTGGCCGGCGACGGCTCGCGCTTGTGCCGCCGAGGGTGGTGGTGATGGTCGCTTTCCGGGACGTCGGGCGGTGGCGCGTCCTTGCTTTCTTCGATGGCGCTGAGAAGGCTCTTCCCCATGCGCGATGCGGCGAAGCCTTTAGGCATCGAGCGGATGCGCTCGAGGGACTCCGGCCCGTCCGGCGGATTGGAAGCGATCTCCAGCAGCACGTCGTCCTTCAGAACGCGGTTCCTAGGCGTGTCGCGTGTCTGAGCCTCGCGCTCGCGCCACGCGGCGACAGCGGCAAGCGTCGCAAGAAAGCGCTTGTTATTGGTGCGCGGCTTCAATCGTTTCCAGGCGTGGGCCGGATCGAGCGCATATAGTTCTTCGCTTTTTAGTGCGGCGATTTCCTCCGCCACCCAGCTCGCGCGCTTGTTCTTCACCAGTTGCGCCGACAGCGTTTCGTAAATCGTGCACAGATGCGTGACGTCGGCGAGTGCGTATTCGAGCTGACGCTTGGTGAGCGGTCGCCGCGCCCAGTCGGTAAAGCGCGCAGACTTGTCGACGGTGGCATGGGCGATCTTGCGCGCCAGCGTCTCGTAGGACGCCGCTTCGCCAAAGCCGCACACCATCGCCACGATCTGTGTGTCGAACAGCGGATCTGGGATGACGCGGCCGCCGTGCCAGAAAATCTCGATGTCCTGACGTCCTGCGTGCAGCACTTTGATAATGTGGGGGTTCTTCAGCAGTGCAAAAAACGGCGCAAGGTCGAGGCCGTCCGCCAGCGGATCGATAATAGCCGCGACGCCGGGGGCCGCGATCTGCAACAGACAGAGCTTTGGCCAGTAGGTCGAATCGCGCATGAATTCGGTGTCGAGCGCGATGTAGGGCGCGTCCTTCAACTCGCCCGCCAGGGTCTTCAAATCCGCCGTCGTTTCTACAATCCTCATCGGATCGTGATAGCGGATTCGGCCGCCCATCGCGCTGGAATTTGCGCAAAACGGCTAAAAATCACCGCTGCGGGAGGCCAACGATGCGTCCCGGCATGCCAGCCGCGTCGAAATAGCGCGTGGAACCGACCTCCTGGACGTCTAGGACCGTATGGAAGCCGTTGACGGCGGCCGGCGATACCACCCGCCAGCGGGTCACTTTAGGCATCTTTCCGCCCTTCAGGGCTTCAGCGATCACACGGCCCTTGAGCGTTCCGGGACCCGTCAGATCCACGCCCAGGATGTGTGCCATCGTGGGCGTGACGTCAACGTTTCCGACTGGAGCGGTATCGTTAAAGCCAGCTTTGAAATCCGGCCCGATGGCCGCCATGAAGTTGCGGGTGTCGGTGCGGCTCGGGCTGCCATGCATGCCTTGGCCGGTCTGCAGGTTGGTGTCCGCGATTTCGGCCGTGCACATCTGTGCACCAAGTTTGCATCCCTTCACCACGAAAGAACGAAAGCCGATCACAATGTCCGGCTGGGGCACAGTCGCATGCCCAATCAGATTTACAGCGCTCATCGGCAGCGCGCCGGCGAAGTCCTTGGGATTGCCGTTCTTGAGGAGCGCATCGTTGACGAACAGTGCACCGACATAGGGCTGCTCGATAAGCCGGTCGAAAATGCGTTTCGCGGTGGCACGTTTGTCGGCACCGTCAGGCACATAGATGAAATCAGAACCGCCGTTCGCGGCGACGATGGCCATCGGATGATCGACCGACGGTCCGATGAAGGCATCGCCAAACTGTGGCCGCATGCCATTATCGAGGACAAGTTGTTGGTTCTCCTGGTCGGGATCGTAGATGTTCAGGTTGCCAAGCCAGCGGGCCACGTCCAGCGCGACAAAGCCGGTCGCCAGCGTATTGCGCCCCAAAGTTCCATCGGGCGTCGGAGTAGCTTTGGCGATGGTCGAGAAGCCGTGATCGGCGATCACGAAGACATCGGTGTTGTCGGCCAATCCCCACTGCTTAAGGGCGTCCAGAATGCCTTTCAGATCGCTGTCGGCGTTGTAGATGGCGGCGCGGGCATCGGTGCTGTTGATGCCGGGGATGAGCTTGCCTTCGCTGTCGGTCGCCCCGTGCTGCGTGGTGTCGGGATCGCGCGACCAGAACAGCATCGCGAAAGGTTTGCCGGAGCTCTTCAGATCGGGGATCAAGGTCTGTGTGGTCACCGACAGGAGATAGGCCTGTTGCGTGAGATTTGGGACGCTGGTGAACGGAGGTGCACCTACGCCCGTTGCACTGAACGCATCTGATGCTATCTGGTCGCGCAGCATCGTGCTCATGGTCGAACTGCCGTCGAGATTTTTGGGATGGTTGGTCGACTCGTCGATGAAGATGCCGAGCGGGCCGTCAATGTCGTCGTTCTGGCTGTCGAGTGCGGCCAGCCACTGAATGGCGAGCGGGCCCTTCTTTCCCACCAGGATCGTGTCATAGCCGGCCGCGCGCGCGGCCTGCATGAGCGTCGTCTGGCCCATATAGCCGTCGCCGAAATGGTTCTTGACTGCGCGCAGGATGCAATCGTCCTCCAGGAAGGTCAGTTTCACGGCCGGCCCTAGGCGGCATTGGATGGGAAATCCCAGATACAGGGTGTTGGCGTAGTCGCCTGTGTCGCCCAGGAAATGTCCGGTGGCGATGGCCGAGGCGTTGGCCGTGGTCAGTGTGGGGTAGACCGCGTGGCTATTGGAGAAATCGACGCCGTTCTGGCGGACTTTCGTCATGGTCGGGGCGGTTTCGGGCGTGACACTGGAGTAGCGCAGCCCATCGGCGACGAAGATCACCACATTTCTCTGGGGGCCTGCCTGGGCAGGCAGGATGGCGGCGAGGCACAGAATTGCTACGAAAGCGAAGCGCGGTAGAGGCATGAGCCGGGAATCCCTCAGAAAAAGGCTCGGAAGACTAAGCTTTCTTTGCGACAGTTAAACCATATAACGGGCTGTTTCGGCCCTTGACCGGCCCCCCGGCAACCCGCCACATACCGCCCTTTTTCGAAGGAATAGCCATGCACGCCTATCGCACCCACACCTGCGGCGAATTGCGCAAAGTGCACGTCGGAAGCCGTGTGCGCCTGTCCGGCTGGGTCAATCGGCGGCGCGATCATGGCGGGCTTCTGTTCGTCGACTTGCGGGATCATTACGGCATCACCCAGTGCGTTATCGAGCCAGAGGCCACCGCCTTCGCCACGGTCGACAAGGCGCGCTCGGAATGGGTGCTGACACTGACTGGCACTGTGGTCGCCAGGACGGAAGACACGATCAACAAGGACCTGCCAACGGGCGAGGTTGAGCTTCGTATCGAAGAGGCATCAGTGCAGGGCATGGCACTAGAACTCCCGCTACCAGTGTTCGGAGATCTCGACTACCCCGAGGACGTACGGCTGAAATACCGTTTCCTCGATCTGCGCCGCGAGCGGTTGCACAAGAACATCACCCTGCGGTCGAAGGTGATCTCATCGATCCGGCGGCGGATGATTGAGCAGGGTTTCACCGAATTCCAGACACCGATCCTGACGGCGTCGTCGCCCGAGGGCGCGCGCGACTTCCTAGTGCCCTCACGTATCCATCCAGGGAAGTTCTACGCTCTCCCACAAGCCCCCCAGCAGTTCAAGCAGCTCATCATGGTGGCGGGCTTCGATCGCTACTTCCAGATTGCCCCCTGTTTCCGCGACGAGGACGCCCGCGCTGACCGTTCGCCTGGTGAGTTTTATCAGCTCGACCTGGAAATGAGCTTCGTCACACAAGACGATGTTTTTGCTGCGGTTGAGCCGGTTCTGCATGGCGTGTTCGAGGAATTTTCCGAGGGCCGGAGCGTGTCGCCGGCACCGTTCCCGCGCATCCCGTACGACGTGTCCATGCTGAAGTACGGCGTCGACAAGCCGGACCTGCGCAATCCCATCATCATTGCCGATGTTTCCAGTGTCTTCGACCGCGAGGACGTGGTCTTCAAGGCCTTCAAGGGCAAGACCGTGCGTGCGATTCCGGCGCCAGGTGCGGCCACACAGCCGCGTTCCTTTTTTGACAAGCTGAACGACTGGGCGCGGACCGACATGGGCGCGCCGGGGCTAGGCTATGTCGTGTTCGAGAACGAAGGTGGCGCGCTAGCGGGCAAGGGACCGATCGCAAAGTTTATTCCGCCTGCCGCCTTGGCAGAAATGGCCGCCAAGGCTGACGTGAAGACTGGCGACGCGCTGTTCTTCTCGGCCGACACCAAGAGGGACCGGGCGGCGGCCCTGGCCGGGCAGGCGCGCATCCGCATCGGCCGCGAGCTGGGCCTGGTCAAGGAAGGCGAGTTCAAGTTCTGCTGGATCGTCGATTTTCCGATGTACGAGTGGAACGAGGACGAGAAGAAGATCGATTTCTCGCACAACCCGTTTTCCATGCCGCAGTTCGATCGCGAGAAGTTCCTGGCGCTCGATCCCGTCGACCGCGCCACGATCGAAGGCATCAAGGCGTATCAGTACGACATCGTCTGCAACGGCATCGAGCTGTCGTCGGGCGCCATCCGCAACCACGATCCCGACGTGATGCTGAAGGCCTTTGAGATCGCGGGCTATGCGCGCGAGGAGACCGAGCAGAAATTCGCCGGGATGCTGAATGCTTTCCGCTACGGCGCCCCGCCGCATGGCGGCACTGCGCCGGGCATCGACCGCATTGTCATGCTGATCGCGGGCGTGGAGAACTTGCGCGAGGTCACCATGTTCCCGATGAACCAACAGGCGCAGGATCTGATGATGAACGCGCCCAACGAAGCCTCTCTTAAGCAGTTGCGCGAGTTGCATATTCGGGTGGTGCTACCGGAGGCCAAATAGTCCCGGGGCGGTTCCTTGACGCAAGTCATCGAAATTGCGGCAAGAAAGCTCTAAGGTGTGAGGTCTTCGCAAGGAGGCCCATTCACATGATCGAGATTCTGCAGGGATTTCCGGATGACGTGCTCGCCATCTCCGGATACGGCGAGGTGACGGAAGAGGATTACCGCAAGGTTCTGATCCCGGCCACCAATGAAAAGCTGAAGAAATACAAGAGTGTGCGGCTCTTCTATCTGCTAGGTGACCGCTTTACCGGGTTCACGGCCGGTGCCATGTGGCAAGACACCAAGCTCGGTCTCTCGCGCTGGAGCCATTGGGGCCGCATCGCCATGGTGACGGATGTGCATTGGATCGCGCAGGCGATGCGCTTGTTCGCGCCGCTGTTCCACCATCCCGTGCGTGTGTTCAGCAACGCCGAATTCGAGACGGCCAAGCGCTGGATCGCCGAACAGGAGGCGAAGGCCGCCTAGGTCCGTCGGTACGGCCGGTGGCGACGTCAGACCTCTGTGAGACCGGCGAGCTTGAGCACCGTGTTCCAATTGCGGGCGGTGCCGCGCGTTTCGAGTTTGCGATCGATCACCGACAGAGTGAATTTCGATGTGGCAAAACCGTCGGGATAGACCACATAAAGCTCGCGGCCGAGGGCATGGAAGTATTCGCGGCCGGTTATGCAGGCCTTCAACGAGTCCAGATTTTTCCTGACCGGCTTGTCCTTCAGGAATACGACGGCGAGGTGTGCGGGATCGTTCTTCGTTTCATCGCGAAAGGGATTCCCGGCGACGATTTTTTCCCATTCCGCGGCGCTGCGGACCATGACGCGTGTATCGATGCCGAAGCGCTTCGCCGTTTCCGTTTCGAACAGTTTCTCGAAAGACGAGGGCGCGCGAGGCCGACCTCGGAATACGATGTTGCCGGACTGCAGTACGGTCCGCACGTCGGCGAAGCCAAGAGCGGAGACGAAGTCCCGCAGCTCTGCCATGGCGATCTTGTTATGGCCACCCATGTTGATACCGCGGAGCAAGGCGATATAGGTCATCATGAGGGCATCTTGCGGCGCATGCCGCCGCCGGACAAATGAAAAGGCCGCGCCTCGGTAAGGCGCGGCCGTTGTTTTACCCCACCAGATATTCAGTTCAGCTTGTCCGGAAGTTCCTTGATGCTGTCGCCGATCAAGGCGGTGGCGCGTTTCTCGTCGACACGCGCGGCAATGAGCTTTTCGGCCGCCGCTGTGGCGGTGTCGGCCGCTAGGCCGCGAATTTCGGCCAGTGCGGCTGCCTCAGCCTGTTCGATCTTGTCCTTCGCCATCTGGGCGCGACGATCGATCTGTGCCCGCAGCTGCGTCCGCATGTCTTTCCCGAAGCGCTCAGCCTCGGCCTTGGCATCGGCGATGATGGCGGCCGCTTCGCTTTCGGCCTGTGCCGCCTTCTGGACATAACCTGCCAGAATGGCGGCGGCTTCCTCGCGTAGGCGCTTGGCTTCCTCGAGTTCGTTGGCAATTGCGGCGGCGCGCGCGTCCAGCATCTTGGCGAGCATGGCGGGGACGCGCAGGCGCAAAAAGATCACGACAACGATGGCCAAGCCGACCGCTACCCAGAATTCAGGATTTTGAAACAGCGTCATCGTGATACCCTGAACCTCAGCGCGATAGATGACGAGAAGAAAGACGATCGATCCGACCGTCAGCGACGACGCGGCGGCGCGAAAAGTTGACATAACGCTCCCTCCCCATCGTCAAGCGTCCAACCCCTTGACGGCAGCCTCAGCCTCCTGCGGGGAAATCGTATCCCCAATCAGGCGCGCGACAATAGCCGCTGCCGCATCTTGCGCCGCGATTGTGACATGTCGTGCAGCCTCCTGGCGCATGGCGGCGATCCTGACCTCGGCCTTGGCGGAGGCTTCCTGGGCCTCGGATTCCGCGGCGGCCTTGGCCTTTTCGACCTCCTCCGCGACGTGTTTGCGGTTCTCTTCGGCCACTTTCTGGGCCCGGCCCCGGGCCAATGCCAATGCCGACTGGTAGGAGGCTTCCGCCGATTCCGCGCTCTTACGATGCTGCTCGGCAGCGCCAAGATCGTCGGCAATCCGGCCCTTGCGCTCGCCGATCACCGCACCAATGCGCGGGCCGGCGATGCGCCACAACACCACGAGCAAGACGGCGAAAGTGATCGCAAGCCAGAAAAGCTGGCTCGGATATGTTGCCGTATCGAACGGGGGAAACGCGCTGCCCTGCTGGGCAACGGTTCCCGTTGTTGCGGCGGGAGCGGTCTGCATCAGGTGAACAGGATGATGAGCGCGATCACCAGGCCATACAGACCCGTCGCTTCGCACAGCGCGAAGCCGAGCAGCAGGTTTGTGGTCTGGCTGGACGCCGCGCCCGGGTTACGCAGGGCGCCCTGCAGATAGCTGCCGAACACGATTCCGATGCCGTTGCCGGCGCCGGCCAGCGCGATACAGGCAAGGCCCGCGCCGATCATTTTTGCTGCGTGAAGATCCATTTGAAAAGGCTCCTTGGTTTTTCAGTGATGTTCGTGGAGGTGCAAGGCTTCGTTCAGGTAGATGCAGGTCAGGATCGCGAAAACATAGGCCTGCAGGAATGCCACTAGCATTTCCAGCGCGCCAATGAAGACGATCATGAACATCGGTGTGATCGACAGTACGGACAGGATGCCGCCCGCCGCGCCGAGCGCGACAACAAAGCTTGCGAACACCTGTAGCATCGTGTGGCCGGCCAGCATGTTGGCGAACAGACGGACGGAGAGGCTGACGAGGCGCGTCAGGAACGAGATGATCTCGATCGGCACCAACAGGAGCAGTAGCAGAAAGGGAGCTTTCGGCACGAAGAGTTTGAGGAAGCCAAACCCATGGCGGATGAAGCCGACCACGACGACAGTAAGGATGACGACCGCCGCCAGGGCGAAGGTGACCGCGATCTGACTGGTCACCGTGAAGGCGCCGGGGATAAGGCCCATGAAGTTGCTGAACAGCACGAACATGAAGATGGCGAAGACAAAGGGGAAGAATACCATCCCATCGTCGCCGGTCGTCGACTTGATCATGTTGGCAACGAATTCGTAGGAGATCTCGGCCATCGACTGTGCACGCGTCGGCACCAAGCGGCCGCGCGACACGGCAAGTGTCAGGAACAGTGACACCGCCGCGACGACGATGCACATGAACAGGGCCTGGTTCGTGAAGGAGACGTCGTAGGAGCCGATGTGCAGCGGCACGATCGGTCTCACCTCGAACTGCTCCATGGGGCTCATTGCCACGGGGTTATTTCTCCACGTCCTTTGCCGCCATCTCGGCGTTCAACTCTTTTGCCGCGGCCATCACGTTGCGGATCCCCGCTGCGGCGCCCAGCACGAACATCACAACCATCCCCCATGGGCGCGTCTGCAAATGCGACCAATGGTCGAAGGCCCAATCGATACCCCATCCCAAGCCGCCTCCCACGACGAGCGCGGAGACCATTTCCGTTGCAAAACGGAAGGCGATGCCTAGCGAAGTTGGCGGCGGCGGGTTTTTCCGCTGCGCGTGTTTCCTCTCGGCCTCGTCGATCCGTTCTGCCAGGCGCTTAAGGTCATCGGGTTCGGGAGAAGGCATGTCACCGGCTCCCCATTCGCCGTTGAACGCTGCGCGGCTCGGTACGAAAGCGGGCGGGACCATAGGGGCAGCGAAAAGTGCCGTCAAGCACATGCAAATTGACGCAAGGTGTTGGAATGGCTTGGTGATTCGGAAGCGCGGCGAAATAGACCCGTTTCTACTCCGCCGCGACGCGCTCCGCCTCGGCCAGGGTGACCGAAACCAGCTGGCTGATTCCACGTTCCGCCATGGTCACGCCAAACAGCCGATGCATGCGCGACATGGTCAGCGCGTGATGGGTGATGACCAGGAAGCGTGTATTGGTGATCCGGGTCATCTCGTCGAGCAGGTTGCAGAAGCGCTCGACATTGGCGTCGTCCAGCGGCGCATCCACTTCGTCCAGCACGCAGACGGGCGCCGGGTTGACGAGGAACACCGCGAAAATGAGCGACATGGCCGTCAGCGCTTGCTCGCCGCCCGATAACAGCGACAGCGCTTGCAGCCGCTTGCCGGGGGGACGGGCGTAGATTTCCAAGCCGGCTTCCAGCGGATCCTCGGATTCGGTGAAGGTCAGCTTGGCTTCGCCGCCTTCGAACAGTTTCGCGAACAACGTCTGGAAGTTGGCGTTCACTTTCTCGAACGAGGCATGCAGACGCTCGCGCCCTTCACGGTTCAGGCTCTGGATACCGCGCCGCAGCCGGTCGATCGCGCCGGTCAGATCGTCCCGGTCTCCCGTAAGCGTGGCCAAGCGCTGTTCGTGCTCGTTGGCTTCCTCTTCCGCGCGCAGGTTCACGCCGCCGAGTTGCTCGCGCTCCTGCTTCAGCTTTTCGACTTTCTTTTCGGCCTGCTCAAGCTGTGGGAGTTCCTCGTCGTCCTTGAGTTCCGCCAATGCCGCCAGCTCGTCCGGCACAATTTCCAACTCGTCTCGGATGCGTTCGCGAAGCTCAGTGATGCGCGATTGCGCGCCTTCCAGCAACGCTTCCTCACGGGCGCGTTCCTCGCGGGCGGCGGACAAAGCATGGTCGGCGGCCTTGGCGACCTTGTCGGCTTCGGCGAGACACGCCTCCGCTTCGGCGCGCGCGTCGCCCGCCTGGTTGCGTGCCGCTTCGGCCACGCCGATGGCGTCGAGCAGCGTGCCGCGCTTTTCCGCGATGGTCTGCGGCAAAGCCTCGGCAACCGCGAGCTCTTCGTTCAGTTCGCTGGAACGGCGATCCAGTTCGGCAATATGTTCGACGGCCGCACTGCGCCGCGCTTCCCAGCGCGCACGTTCTTCGACGATGGCGCTGAGACGTCGGGCTCGACCTTCGCCATCGCGCTTCAGGCCCTCGAGCGTGGCGCGGGCGTTTGAGCTGGCCGCCCGGGCTTCGCTGGTTTGTTCACGCGCATTAGCGACGCTTTGCGTCAACGCCTGGCCGTCGCCCAGTTCAGCGAGTGCTTGGGCCGCTTGCTGTTCGGATTCCTGCGCGGCGTCACGGGCCTGCGTCAGCCGGCGAATTTCCGCTTCTAGAGAGGCAAGGCGAGAGGCTCGCTCGGCTGCCGCTCGAACCGCCTTGGTTGCCGCGTCTTGCGCGGCGATGATGGCGTGCTCGTGACGACGCTCTGACTGTTCGGCCTCGCGGGCAGCATCGCGCGCCGTGCTGGCTGCTTCCTTGGCTGTGGAATAGGCCGCGAAGGTCGTAGCCCGCGCTTCCTTTGCCGCTACGATCTGCTCTTCGAGCGCCGCCAGACGGTTGTGCTGCGCCAGCCGCACGGCAGCGGCCGACGGCGCATCCGCCGACGCGCGGTAACCGTCCCAACGCCAGAGATCGCCACGCGGTGACACTAGGCGCTGACCAGCCTTCAATTCCTTTTGCAGGTCGATGCCCTGATCAGGAAACACGACGCCGGTCATCGACAGACGGCGCGACAGCGCCGACGGACCTTTGACGAACTCCGCGAGTGGCTTGGCGCCTTCGGGCAGAGGCGCCTTTTCGTCGAAATCTCCAAGATCGCGCCAATGGTGCGGAGCCGCTTCGTCAAGCGGTGCTTCGAGGTCGTCGCCCAAGGCCGCGGCGAGAGCCGCTTCATAGCCGGGTTGCACGCTGACGGCGTCCACCAGCGGCGGCCACAAGCTCTGGCCCTCCGGGCGCAGCAGATCGCTGAGCGCCTTGGCTTCCGCCGACAGGCGCTGCACCTCGCGCTCACTATCTTCCAGCGGACCGCGCGTTGCGGCTTCGGCAAGTTCGGTTTCGGCCAGCTTGGTACGAGCTTCAGCAGCGAGAGCGGACGCGGTCTCCGCCAATTGCCGGGCCTCGTCGGCGGAGTCTTCCGCAGCGCGCACATCAGGCGCTGCTGCTGCTCCCTCCATGGCCGTCGTAAGGCGAGCTTCGGCCTCGACCAGTTGCTGGCCGCTGGTCTCTGCCAGTTCGGCAGCCAGACGGCGCGAGCGCTCCAGGCTATCCTTGCGGGCATTGCGTTCGGCAAGTTCGGAGGTCAGCCGTTCCAGCAAACGTTCGGCCTGCGCCAGCGCTTCGTTGAGCTCTTCGGCGCGCGTCTGTGCTTCGCCGATTTCGACGCCAGCGCGTTCCTGCGCAGCTTCGAGTTCGTTGCTTTCGGCCGCAAGCGTGCCCAGCGCGGTTTCAGCGTCGCGATCCAGCGCACGTTCACGCTCGAGATCCTGCGCGGCTTGCGTCAGCCGCTGGCGCAGCGACTGAGCAAGTTCGCGGGCACGAGCCTCTTCTGCATCCAACGCTTCGCGCTCCACTACCAAGCGATGCAGTGCCGCAGATTTTTCCGCTTCAATTTGGCGCAATGGGGGCAGGGCGGTTGCCGCGTCGGCTTGTGCAGTCGATGCGTGCGCAGCGTGTTCGGTGCATGTCGCGACAACATTGGTGGCCGCGGCGAGCGCCTCTTCCGCCGTCCTGGCGCGCAACTCGGCTGCCGTCCAGCGCAGATAGTGCGCCAGCGCCTCGGCGCGGCGGATGTGGCCGGAGAGATTGCGATATCGCGAAGCCTGGCGGGCCTGCCGCTTCAAGCTCTGCAACTGGCCTTCCACCTCGCGGATTACGTCATCCAGGCGCGAAAGATTGCTCTCTGCAGCGCGCAGCCGCAGTTCGGCTTCATGACGACGTTGATGCAGGCCCGTGATGCCCGCGGCTTCTTCAAGAATGGCGCGGCGAGCCAGCGGCTTCTGACTGATCAACAAGCTGATCTGGCCCTGGCGGACAAAAGCCGTAGAGGAGGCGCCAGATGACGCGTCGGCAAAAAAGATTTGCACGTCACGCTGGCGGACATCGCGGCCATTGATGCGATAGACGGATCCCGCTTCACGTTCGATACGGCGCGAAATCTCAATGGTGTCGTAGTCAGCGTAGGGTGGATTGGCGCTGCGATCGGAATTGTCGACTGTGAGTGTCACCTCGGCCATGTTGCGCGCTGGCCTGGCCGCCGAGCCGGCGAAGATCACGTCGTCCATTTCCGCACCGCGCACGGAGGTGGGACGCGTTTCGCCCATAACCCAGCGCAAGGCATCGAACAGATTAGACTTGCCGCAACCGTTCGGGCCGACGATCGCCGTCAGCCCGGGCTCTATGAAGAGCTCGGTCGGTTCCACAAAGGACTTAAAACCGGATAGCCTTAACCTGCTAAACTTCAATGGATACGCGCCGTCCTACGCTGATGCGCTGTCCATTGTTCAGTGCTTGGACAGCAGAGAATCAAATCTAGCCTTCAACGAAGGCCACGTCGCATCTTCGGCCTGTACCTCGGTTCCATTGATGATGAACGTCGGCACACCCTGGATGTTGTATTTTGTCTCGCCGTCCTGGGCGACTTGATTGATGCGATCCTGCTCACTCTTGTCCGCAATGCATTGGTCGACTTTCTCGGCGCTCATCCCATAGACACGCGCCAACTGGATAAGCCCGCCGCGCACGTCGGTCACACCATATTCCGGGTCCCATTTGGGCTGATTCCGGAACAGAAGGTCAATGAATTGAAAATACTTATCCGCAGGCAAACAGCGGGCGATCGCCTCGGCGGCCGGGTCGGCAGGGTTAATGGGGAAAACGCGGAAGATATAAAAGACCTTTCCGGTGTCGATGTAGTTCTTTTTGACGAGCGGAAAGATCGTCTGGTCGAAATGAGAACAATGCGGGCAGGCTGGTGCCGCGTACTCGAGAACCGTGATCGGGGCCTTGGGATTACCCAACGTCCGATCATGCTCGTAAAGCTGGACTTGCAGCGTGCCGCCATTTGCGATTGTCAGATCGTTGGACCCGCCTGTGAAGACGAAAAGATAGAGGACGGCGGCGGCCACGACCAGCACGACAGCGACCGACGCAATTATGATCTGATTGCGCGTGAACAGCGGCGCGCTTTGGTCGCGTCGCGAGGTTTCTGCCTTTGGGGCAACTTTTGGTTTCTTTGCGGCTTGCACCTTTGCAGGCTCTGCAGCCCGCAGAAAGCCGCGCAAGGCATCAATCTCGAAGCGCTCGGCTTTTGCCATCTCGGTCTGGCCCGCCGCACTGTAGGATGCTGCCTGCTGCTCGCGCTCCATGATGATCTTGCTGATGATCGCATGAATATCGCTGTCGGTGGCGCCCGGCTGCGCATCGACCGTCGAGATGACGGCCCGCAAAGTCGAAAGGCGGCGCTCGTTATCGGTCGGCGTCGAGTTAAGGGCGTCGTTGAGCAGGTCCCTAAGGGCCATCCTTGGTCTCCAAATCCGAAAGTGAATCAGGCTGCGTGTCAGCTTCCCATATTAGTCCGACTCCGGCGGGCGCGGGCAAGGTCTTGAAGTGCGGCGCGAAGCCCATCTGGCCCCTTATATTTTAGGATCGGATCGGTCGGTGGGATGCTCGCCGGAGAAGGCCGGAGGGGGGGCGGGGCCGGCCGGACAGCGAGCGGCCCCTGTACAAACCGCAGCCGAGCGACCGCCGGGTGACCCAGATAGGCGTTGATTCTTTCGCACAAGGGGCGGGTTTCGTGCTGCAGGAACAGCGCGGCACCCGGCTCGGCCTTGAGCGTCAGTACCCCGCCGTTCGGCCCCTGCGAGAAACGTATGGGACGGGCCAATCGTGCGGTTTCAGGGCCGGCGATTTCCTCCCAGCGCAGCACCAAGGTCGGATCGGAAAACCCCGCGCGGGCAAAGGCGGAATGGGCAACTGTCGTTGCGTTAGGCGCCAGGGGCGACACCCAGTTGCGCCGTTCGCCTTGTTCAGCTTTGCCGGATCGGGCCATGGTGCACATTATGCACGGGACCCACACCGCCAAGCAAAGCCTTCGGGGAGATCGCACACAGCGGTTGCTCGCCTGGTATGACATCCATCGCCGCGACCTGCCGTGGCGGGCAAAGCCGGGCGAGGCGGCTGACCCCTACCGCGTTTGGCTGTCGGAGATCATGCTGCAGCAGACGACGGTGCAGGCGGTCGCTGCCTATTACAGAAAATTCATCACGCGCTGGCCGACCGTGAAGGCACTTGCTGCGGCTCCGCTGGATGACGTGCTCGCGGCATGGGCCGGGCTCGGCTATTACGCCCGGGCAAGAAACCTGCACAAGGCGGCGAAGATCGTGGCCGAAGAGTTGGGCGGGCGTTTCCCCTCTACGGCCGAGGAACTGCGCAAGCTGCCCGGCATCGGTGCGTATACCTCGGGCGCGATCGCGGCCATCGCATTCGGAGCTTCGGAAGCGGCCATGGACGCCAACGCCGAACGGGTGATCGCACGCTTGTTCGCGGTGGAAGAGGCGCTGCCGGGTGCCAAGCCGAAGCTTCTCTCACTTGGAAAATCCCTGGTGCCGGAAAGGCGGGCGGGGGACTTTGCGCAGGCGTTGATGGATCTGGGCTCGGGCCCGTGCAGCGTGAAGCGCCCGAGTTGCGGAAGCTGTCCGTGGGCGGACGATTGCCAGGCATACAAACGCGGTATCGTTGAGCGGTTGCCGCTGAAGGCGCCGAAGCCGGCGCGCCCCTTGCTGCGCGGCGCGGCCTTTGTGGCACGCGATTCCGCCGGCGCCGTGCTGCTTGTGAAGCGGCCGGAGAAAGGATTGTTGGGCAGCATGCTCCAACCGCCGCTTGGCCCATGGAGCGAAAACTTCCCCGCGGCACAGGACGCGCTAGGCCAGGCTCCTTTCCACGCCGGGTGGAAGAAGCGCGCCGGCATCGTTCGCCACGGCTTCACCCATTTCGAATTGGAGATCGAGGTGTACGCCACCGAGGTGGCAAAAAGACCCAGGGTCGAGGGCACATGGACCCTCGACCTGGAGAACGCCGCATTGCCAACAATCATGCGCAAGATTGTGGCGCATGCCTATGATGACAACGGCCCGCTGTTTCGTCAGGCCAAATCCGCGCGCAAACGCTGACGCAGCACGTCGATCGGAACCAGTTTGCCGTTCAGTTCGAACTGCCAGAACGTCCAGCCATTGCAGGCGTCCAGACCTTGCACATGCGCACCGATGCGGTGGATCGAACCTGTGGCGTCGGCGCAGACAAGTGTTCCATCGGCCCGAACCTTGGCGCGATGGCGTTTCTGCGAACCTTGCAGGACGGTGCCCGGCGGCAGCAGCCCACGCTCGACGACCCAACCGAACGGAATGCGTGGTTCGGAACGCTTAGACTTGGTTGTCTCAATGACTTCCTTGTCCGCCGGTTCTATGTCCGCGATGCGAGATCGCGCGATCCTGGCATACCCTTTGTCACGCTCGATGCCGATAAAGTGCCGACCGAGTTTGCGGGCCACCGCGCCGGTCGTGCCGGAGCCGAAGAAGGGATCCAGTACCACGTCGCCTTGCCTGGTCGACGACAGGATAACGCGATAGAGCAGGCTTTCCGGCTTCTGCGTGGAGTGCGCTTTCTCGCCGTCTTCGTTTTTCAGCCGTTCGCCGCCGGTACAGATCGGCAGGGTCCAGTCCGAGCGCATCTGCACTTCGTCGTTCAGCGCCTTCATGGCTTCATAATTGAACGTATAACTCTTCTGGTTGGCGTTCTTCGTCGCCCAGATCAGCGTCTCGTGTGCGTTGGTGAAGCGCCTGCCGCGGAAATTCGGCATCGGATTGGTCTTGTGCCAGATCACGTCATTAAGCACCCAGAAGCCGAGGTCCTGCAGCACCGTGCCGACGCGGAAGATGTTGTGATAAGAACCGATCACCCACAGTGCTCCGGTGTCCTTCAGAACACGGCGCGCTTCGGTCAGCCATTCCCTGGTAAAGCGGTCATACTCGGCAAAGCTGGAGAACTGGTCCCATTTGTCATCGACAGCATCGACTTTGGAATCGTCCGGGCGTCGCAGTTCGCCCTTGAGCTGCAGGTTGTACGGCGGATCCGCAAAAATGAGATCCGCGCAGCCATCCGGCAGCGCCCGCATTCGTTCCACGCAATCACCCTCGATAACCCGATCGAGTGCGTCTTCCAGTTTGAGGTCCGTCATGTCCCGCCCGTTTCATCCACAATGGGCGGCGACAGTGATTCGTGTGAGTCCACAGGTCAAGAGTCTTATGAATCAAAGACTTGCACTTGAGTCCTCAGGATTCCCACCACACAAGATGTTGTGGATGGGCGCGAAGCTGCGGCGGTGATGCGGGGTCGCTCCATGCCGCTTCAGTGCAGAAAGGTGGTCGGCGGTGCCGTAACCCTTGTTGCTTGCCCAGCCATAAACCGGATGCTCGGCGTGCAGCGCGGCCATCAAACGGTCGCGCGTGACCTTGGCGATAATCGACGCCGCCGCGATGGATACGGAGCGACCATCACCGCCGACAATGGTTTCGCACGGACAAGGCAGGGCGGGCGCATCGTTGCCGTCGACCAACGCGAAACGCGGCGCCGGTTCGAGGGCTCGCACGGCGCGCGCCATCGCCAGATGCGTTGCTTGGCGGATGTTCAGCAAATCGATCTCGTCAACGCTTGCTTCGCCGATGCCGACGGCTACAGCGTCTTCCATAATCGACGCATAGAGTCTTTCGCGCGTGGCGGCGGAGAGTTTCTTGGAATCGTCGAGCCCCTTCGGAATGCGTTCGCGCTCGAAGATCACCGCCGCCGCAACCACCGGTCCGGCCAATGGCCCGCGGCCGGCCTCGTCGACGCCGGCAATATGACCGGCGATATGCGCAAGCGCGCGCGACTCGAAAGTGTAGTCAGGCATCGGTGCGTTATAGCGTGACCGCTAAGAACGCGAAAACTGGCCTTCCAGGACGAGCGTCAGGATGAGGGCTGCCGCTGCCAGGCTGACAGCGGTTGAACTGGCGACCTGTGTAATCACGAAATTCAGTTCCGCGCCGACAGACTGCACCGGCAGAAGAAGGAATGTCAGCGTGACGCAGACGGCGACATATGCCGCCGCTACGGCAAAACGAAAGCGGCGCTGCCTGCCTATGCGTGCCATCACGCGCACCGAAAATCCGTCATCGGCCACGGACGGGAGCGGCTGGCTTAGCAGGATGTCGAGTTCATCAGTCATGACACAGCCCTATTACGCCATGCATCCAACAGAACGGCAAGCTTCTTACGTCCACGGTTAACATGGGATTTCAGCGTTCCGAGAGGCATGTCCAGCGCCGCCGCGGCCTCCTCGTTTGAAAAACCCAAGGCGAAACACAGTGTCAGCGCGGCGCGCTGCGGCGGCGCGAGTTGCGCCATTGCCTTCTCCACATCGAGTTTCACCGCGCTGGTGAATTCTGTCTCGGGCGCGTCCGCTGCGATGTCGTCCGCTTCGTCCAACGGCTCCAATTTGCGTTTGCGCGCTTCCATCAGATATCGCGAATAAGCAATGGCGCAGAGCCAGCCGAAAAAAGATCCCGTGCCAAATTGAGCGATCTTGCGGAAGGCCTCCAGAAAGGTTTCCTGCGCGAGATCGTCGGCCAGCGCGTGATTGCCGCGCGTCATGCGCAGCAGGAAGCCTCGCAGCTTCGACTGATGTTGCCGCACCAGCGTGCCGAAAGCCGCGGCGTTCCCAGCCGCGGCCTCGTGCGCCAACAGTCCGCTCTCGCTCATGCGCGTCGATCACAGCGCCTCACCTGGGCGGACGCCTCTCCGTCAAGCCGCCAAGCAGCCGGGCCAAACCTACCATGAACGGGAAAATGCCGATCACCGCCAACCAGGTCACATGCTCGCCTATGAAGGGGTTGCCGCCGCCGCCCATTGCCCAGAAGAACACGGCCAGCGCGATGCCAATGCACATCAGGAAGATGCCTGATTGGACCGGGTTTCTGTAGCGGTCACTTCCCGAGCCGACACTGGCGAGCAATTCCGGCGAAAGCGTCTGTCCCTTTTCCGCGAGCGTCTCCAGCATCTTGTATTTTGCCACGCGTGAGCGGTACCGAAAGAAGCCGCTCAGTCCGACAATGAGGACGATCGCCGTCCAGAAGAGCGCCGTATCCACATCCAAGCCGTAAATCATCTCAAGTCCCTCACAGGTCTGTCATCCCATACATGATGCAAGCAGGAACCGCTTTGGATGCAAAGGGGGAAACACCCTTCCAAGCGGCCTCGTCGGCCTGAGGCCGCTCAATCCACCCTAAACACACGGTTCAGGAGCACAAGCATACGGTCGCCCTCGAGTTGTACCAAGTGTACGCGATCCGAGATCGTGGCATCGCTCGCCACGGCGCGAACGACCACGCCCGCATGATCAAAGGCCGCGATCGCGCTCTCTCGCTGCAACGTAAACGTCGCCAGCACGCCGGCGATGCACAGCAGTATGACCAGAGCACCATATTGCAGCGGCGTTCCGTTCCGCGTTTCCTTCTCCACGGATAGCTCGGAAGGTTGCTTTTGTCCCATCTTCTCCAATGTCTTCAGCATTTTGAGCTGGGCCACACGTGAACGGTGCTGAAAATAGAGGTTCAGCCCGACCACCAGAACAATCGCGGTTACGAACAGGACCACATCTGAATCCAGGCCGAAAATCATCGCGAACCCCTCGCAAATCCGTTTTCGCCCCTATGATGCAGCCATGCGTGCGTTTGGATGCGGGGGGCCTAAAATAATGTGAGCTGGTCGTCCGCGCGCGGCGGCGGCTTGAAAAGATTGGTCCGCAGCGGGCTCAATTCCTTGTTCAGGCCCAAACGCCTGACCGCCATATGGAAACGTCGCGCGATCATCTGCGCATAGGGCCCGGTGCCGCGCATGCGGGCGTGCCACTGGGCATCGTAATCCTTGCCACCGCGCATCTGTCGGATCAGCGACAGCACATGCTTGGCGCTGTCGGGTCGGTTGGCTTCCAGCCACTCGCGAAACAGGTCTTTAATCTCCAACGGCAGGCGCAACAGCACATAACCGGCCGAACGAGCACCTGCATCCTTCGATGCCGAGAGTACGCTTTCCATCTCGTCGTCGTTGAGCGCTGGGATAACAGGCGCGAACATCACATGTGTCGGGATGCCTGCTGCACCCAGTCCTTTGATCGTCTCCAGACGGCGAGCCGGGGTTCCGGCACGCGGTTCCATGGCACGCGCCAGCTTGCGGTCGAGCGTGGTGATCGACACCGCCACACGCGTCAGCCCCATCTGTGCCATTTCTCCCAGGATATCCGCATCGCGCAGCACCAGCGGCGATTTGGTGACGATGCCGACCGGGTGTTTGAAATCGCGTAGCACTTCAAGAACCGCACGCGTGATGCGCAGCTTCTTCTCGATGGGCTGATACGGGTCGGTGTTGGTCCCCATGGCGATGGTCTGCGGCACGTAGCCGGGCGCCGACAATTCCTTGGCCAGAAGCGCCGCTGCGTTAGGCTTGGCGAACAGACGGGATTCAAAATCCGCGCCGGGCGACATGCCGATCCAGGCGTGGGTCGGGCGCGCATAACAATAGATGCAGCCATGCTCGCATCCGCGATAAGGATTGATCGAACGGTCGAATGAAATGTCCGGTGACTGGTTGCGGGTAATGATGGTGCGCGCCGCCTCGGCGATGACCTCGGTGCGCAGGGGTGGGGGCGTGTCGTCGCCTTCACGCCATCCGTCATCCCAGCCGTCGTCGACCAAAACACGGGCGTGGCGCTCATAGCGCCCCGTGGCATTGGATACGGCGCCCCTTCCGCGTAACTGGCGGCGATCGGCAGTGGTGTTTAGGACCGTTGTCATCAAGCAGGAATATAGAGATCGGTATAGAACAAATCAAGTACAAACTTGTGCCGCAAATGCGTCGCTCTCGCAATAAAGATTGCAAACTCACCCTACGGCACGAAACTTATTTTCGCCGCGCGCCGTCTCGTACATATTGCAGTGCATGATTAGCGTCGTCATTCCGACACAGAACGCGCAAGAGACCCTGACGCGCTGTTTCGACAGCCTGATCGGCGCGACCGTGCATGGCGTCGTGCGCGAAGTGATCGTTGCCGACGGCGGCTCCACCGACGACACTCTATTCATCGCCGACGCAGCCGGAGCGCATGTCGTGCCAGCAGGAAAAACACGCGCATTGCAACTTGCGGCCGGCGCAAAAGCAGCGCGCAGCGACTGGCTTCTGTTTCTGTACCCGGAGACGGCCCTTGAGCCGGGATGGGATGTTGAAGCTGAAGCATTCATGGGGCGCGTACCGCTCGATCGTCCCCGCGCCGCGGCGTTCCGCTTTGGGCTGGATGATTTCGATGCACGTTCGCGGCGCCTCGAAGCGATGGTCGCGTTGCGTTGCTGGCTGTTCAAACTGCCTTACGGCAATCAAGGGCTGCTGATCCCCAAGCGGCTTTACAACAGGCTCGGTGGTTACCGCGATACGGCGACGGAAGATGTAGATCTAGTACGTCGTGTGGGCGCGCGGAGGCTGGTGATGCTACGGGCGCGGGCAGTGAACAAAGCGGAGGCGAACGCCTGTGCGCTGCGCCGTCGAGCGTTAACGATCCTGCACGCGCTGCGCTTCCCGACCGGTGTCCTTGCCAGGTTGGGATAGATTTTCGGTCAGCAGAACGGCCTATTTCTCCATCAGCCGCGGCATGATCTCGACGAAGTTGCAGGGTCTGTGGCGGATGTCGAGCTGCCATTTGAGAATGCCGTCCCAGCCGTCCTTCACTGCACCGGGTGAACCGGGCAGGGCAAACAGATACGTGCCCTTCGCGACGCCGGCGCACGCGCGCGATTGTAGCGTCGAGGTTCCGATCTTCTCGCAACTGATCTGGTGGAAGACGACGGAGAAGCCGTCGATCTCCTTCTCGAACACCGAACGGAACGCCTCTACCGTCACGTCGCGGCCGGTCAGGCCGGTGCCGCCGGTGGAAACCACCACATCGATCTGCGGATCGTCGATCCACGTACGAAGTTGCGCGGTAATGCGGACCTGATCGTCCCGTACGATGGTGCGGGCGGCGAGGACGTGACCCGCTTCCGCGATACGCGCCGCCAGCGTATCACCGGACGTATCGTCGGATGCCTCGCGCGTATCGGACACCGTCATCAGCGCGATGCGAACCGGGACGAAGGCGCGCGTGTCGTCAAGACGATGGGGTATCGTTGTCGCCATTGTCGTCATCCTCATCAGTACCCAGCGGCGGCGGCGGCGGCGCGGACTGCTGCGGTGGATGATATGTCGGCCAATCGCCGCGGGCGGCTTCGTCAAGACTGAGCGCGGCATCATCGGTACGCCGGTGATACATCCAGTAATAGGTGAGAAGGCGTTTGACGTAGCTGCGCGTCTCCGGCGCGCGCATACTTTCGATGAACATAAGCGGATCATCTTCCCGGCCGTCGCGCGCAGCCATCCATTGTGACACTCTCGTCGGACCCGCGTTGTAGGCGGCGCACAGCTCGACGAGATTGCCGTTATAGCGATCGAGCAACTGCGCGATGAAGCGCTGACCCAAGCTCATATTGTAGCCCGGATCGAAGAGGCGCTCATAAGCGCCTCTGCCGCCGATATGAGCCGCTGTTGCGGGCATCAGCTGCATCAGACCTTTCGCGCCGGCCGGCGAGACGGCTGTGGCCTGGAAGCGCGTTTCGATCCGCGCGAAGGCGAGCACCAGCGACGGATCGATGGTGTAGCCGCCCAGCGGTTTGTACTGCGGAATGGGGAAGAGGCCGGTGAGGAGCAGGCCGCGCGCGGCGCTTGTTTCGCTGGCCCGCAATTCGAGATTGGGAACATCCAATGCGCGTGCCAGACCTGCGAAGGCGGCATCGAGATTCAGGTCGGCGGATTCGCCGAAGGCGCGGTTCAATTCGGCATTGACGTAATTGTCGTAGCCCTTCTCGTCGATCTGCCACAAGGCAACCGCACGGTGCGCCGCGGGCCGCTGCACGATCTGGGCGAATTGCGACGGCAGCAGCACCGGATCGGCAAAGCCGGTCTGCGGGTCCTGCCCCAGCACGCGCTCGGCCAAGAGCCCGTAAAAAGTCGGCTCTTCGCGGGCGGCAGCGGTGAGCAAAGTGATGACGCGGCTCGGGTCGCCGGCACGCAGATAGGAACGGGCCGCCCAGAAAGCCGCAGCGCTGCGCGTCCAGTTCGGCATGGCGGCGACCTGCGCCAGGGTTTCGAAATGCTTGGCAGCAACACCGTAATTGTGCAGCCGGAAGGCGGCCAGACCGGCGCACCAGTCGAGCAACGGCGCGTCCGCGCGTCCCGTCGTTGCCGCACCGTCGCCGAGCGCAAAGGCTTTGTCGTTCATCCCCTCGGCGAGATAGGAGTAACAGACCCGCTGTGACAAACGCGAAATATCGGATGCTGGCGCGGTATTCGCTGCAATCAGTGCCTGCAGAGTGGCGAAGGCCTGATCCGGGCTGTCGTCGCTGATGTCAGACGAGATTTGTTCGAGAACGGCGCGCGCGGCGTCGGAAACGATCGGCGGATCCGGCGGGTCCATGTCTTCATAGCCGCCGCCGCGCGGGTGTGCCGCGGTTGGCGCCGGAATCGAGGCGGTCATAACCGTGACGGTTTTATGATGGCGCTTGCGAATGTGCTTGGTCGCGCGCTTGACGGCGAGCTTGTATACGCGATGGGCGATCGGCAGATCGCCATAGTTACGCATCCAGGTGATGAGCTCGGACAACGGAATGCGCCTGGAGTGCGGCGAAAGGATATGCTCGGCCAGCAGGTAGCCCTTTAGAGATTTGTCTTCGAGCTTTTCGTAAAGCGCCTGCGCCTTGCTGAATTTCCCGACGCGCTCGTCGGCGATGATCTCGCGGTAATATCGGACGTCTTGCTGCGAAAGCACGCTGGGAACGAATTGCGGCACCGCTTCGTCGGCATGCGCCGGCGCGGCCGCAACAACGAGCAAGGCGACTGTTAACGCGAGGCGGCGTATCATTCCTGACCCTTCAAGCTCGAAGAGTGTTAGCGGACCTCGGCGCAGCTCTCAAGCAGCCCGGCAGAAATGATTTTTTGTTCCGCAGCCTGCAGATCGCGCCAGGCGAGTTTCTTATGCGCGGGCTGGCGCAGCAGATAGGCAGGATGAAGCGTCGGCATCACCGGCACCGTCTCGTCGCCCACGCGATATTCCAGCCAGCGGCCGCGCAGCTTCATAATTCCTTCGGAGAATCCCATCACATGGCGGGCGGCGACGGCACCGAGCAGAATTATGATTCCGGGATTCACCAACTCGATATGCCGGCGCAGGAAGGGCAGGCACATCGCCGCTTCTTCCGGCGAGGGCTCGCGGTTGTCGGGAGGCCGCCAGTTGATGACGTTTGTAATATAAGCACAGGTGCGATCCAAATGGATCGCGGCCATCATCCTGTCGAGGAGTTTCCCGGCGCGGCCCACGAACGGAAGGCCTATGCGGTCCTCGTCGCGGCCTGGCGCCTCGCCGATGAACATGATGCGCGAGGCCGGATTGCCGTCGGCGAAAACCGTGTTGGTGGCGCCGCGCTTCAGGGCGCAGCCGTCAAAGCCTTCCAGCGCGGCCTTGAGTTCCGCCAGCGTGTTCGCACCACGCGCCAGCGACTGTGCCGTTCCAATACTGTCTTCCTCTCCCGATCCGTTGAGCGCCCGCGCGTTCGCACGCGGCGCCGTCCCCGAGAGGCTGGTGAAAGACGATAGCGGCGTACGCGATGCCTCCTCCACTGGTGCGCCGGCGCCAGGCGGCCGCCGCGGAGCCTGTTCTGTCGTCGCCCCGGACCTCTTTGCGAACCTGTTCACCGGCTCGTCACCGACAGCCTCGTCGGCTCCGGCCTCGACGAGCCAGGCAAGCGTTGCAAGGGGGGTGGTACTGGTCGGGTCGGCCATACCCGCAGCATACGGCAGGGCGTCTTTTTGCGCGACGCCTTCGGTTGACCCCGCCGCTCGCCCAGCCCCATAACCTGTGGGGGAATGAATCTCGGGATCGGGCATGGCGGACAACGTCCAGCGCGACAGCATTGAATACGACGTGGTGATCGTTGGTGGCGGGCCGGCCGGCCTGTCGGCCGCGATTAGGCTGAAGCAACTCGCGGTCGAGACCGGTCGGGAGGTCAGCGTTTGCGTTCTGGAGAAGGGCTCTGAAGTCGGCGCGCACATCCTTTCCGGGGCCGTCGTCGATCCCATCGCTCTTAACGAACTGATCCCCGACTGGAAAGCGAGGGGCGCCCCGATGGACGTCCCGGTCACCGACGACCGGTTCTACTTCCTGACCAAAACTGGAAGCATCCGACTACCCAATTTCACCATGCCGCCGCTGATGAGCAACCACGGTGCCTATATTGTCAGCCTGGGCAATGTCTGTCGCTGGCTGGCGACCCAGGCGGAAGCACTGGGCGTAGAGATTTATCCGGGCTTTCCCGCGGCCGATCTGCTGTTCGGTGACAAAGGTGAGGTCAGAGGCGTCGTCACTGGCGATCTTGGCGTGGCGCGCGATGGCCATCACAAGGATTCTTACACGCCCGGCATGGAACTCTTGGGCAAGTACACGCTGTTTGCAGAAGGCGCGCGCGGCTCACTGTCGAAACGGCTGATCGCCAAATATAATCTTCAAGACGGCCGCGACGTACAGAAGTTTGGCATCGGCCTCAAGGAACTCTGGGAGTTGCCTGCCGAAAAGCACCAGCGCGGCCTGGTGATGCACACGATGGGCTGGCCGCTGGCCAACGAGACGGGCGGCGGATCGTTCATGTACCATTGGGGTGAGCGCTTCTGCTCCGTCGGCTTCGTCGTGCACCTCAACTACAAAAACCCCTACCTCTCTCCCTTCGACGAATTCCAGCGGATGAAACAACATCCGCGCATCCGCCCGTTCCTTGAGGGAGGCAAGCGGATTGGTTACGGCGCCAGGGCGCTGTCCGAAGGTGGATTCCAATCGGTGCCGAAGCTGAGTTTCCCCGGCGGTGCGCTGATCGGGTGCTCCGCAGGCTTCATGAACGTGCCGCGCATCAAGGGCAGCCACCATGCGATGAAAACCGGCATGTTGGCGGCTGAGGCCGCCTTCGCGGCAGTAGGCGAAAACAGGGCCGGCGACACGCTGATCGCCTATGAAAAAGCTTACCGCGGCAGCCATGTTTACGAGGATTTGAAGCGGGTCCGGAACGTAAAGCCGCTATGGTCCAAGTTGGGAACCTTCCCCGGCATCCCCTTGGGCGCACTGGATATGTGGACCAACCAGTTGTTCGGCTTCAGTCTTTTCGGCACGCTGGCGCATGGCAAGCCGGATTACGCCACTTTAAGAAAATCGAGCGACAGCACGCGTATTATCTATCCGAAGCCAGACGGTGTGGTCAGCTTCGACAAGCTTTCGAGCGTGTTCCTGTCCAACACCAACCATGAAGAGGACCAACCGGTACATCTGGTGCTTAGGGAGCCGGCGCTTCCGCTGCGGGTTAATCTGCCCGAATATGCGGAGCCGGCGCAGCGCTACTGTCCGGCAGGCGTGTACGAGATTGTCGGCGATGCGGCAGAGGCGCGCTTCCAGATCAACGCGCAGAATTGCGTGCACTGCAAAACCTGCGACATCAAGGATCCGTCGCAGAATATCACCTGGGTGACGCCGGAGGGCGGCGGCGGCCCGAATTATTCGAATATGTAGGAGTACAAAATTGCGAATTCTTCCGCTCATCGCAGCATTTTGCGTTGCCACTACACTTGCAGGCTGCGCCACCGATCGCGGGGCGATAACGATCGGCGCGCCGGACGTTAACAACGAGGCAGATGTCTTCGGCGATTATCTGGCGGCGCGGTTCGCCGCAGATCATCATGATCTGAACGAAGCGGCGAAGTATTACCGGGCCGGTTTGGACAGCGACCCAAAGAATCCGCAGCTTCTCGCGTTCTCGTTCTTCTACGCCGCCAGCTCAGGCGAGGTCGATCAGGCTGCGGAGCTTGCCAAACGTTTGGCCGTCACGTCGCCCGACGACCGCGCGTCGCGACTGACCCTGGCGGTTGCCGCGTTGAAACATCGCGATTACAAGGAGGCGCGGGCTCAGATCGCAAAGTCCGCCAACGGGCCCTTCACTACGTTTACCGTCGCTTTGATCGACGCTTGGGCCGCCGCCGGGATGGGGGACGGAAAAGCTGCCGAGGCAGATCTGAAAAAGCTGCATGTGCAAAGCGCGGCCGACGCCTTGGCTTATTTCAACGAGGCGATGCTGGCGGAGTATCTCGGCCAGAAGGACACGGCCGATACCGATTACCAAAAAGAACTGGAGACGGCCGGCCCGTCGCCGCGGGTGATCGATGCTTATGGTCGCTTCCTGGAGCGCAATGGGCGGGCAAAAGAGGCCAAGGCCCTGTACGCCAAAGTTGAGGACGAGGGTGCCTTGGCGCCGATCGCCAAGGCCGGGCTCGCGCGCATTGCGGCGGGAACGATACCGCAGCCTCTGGTGGTCCACCCCGAGGACGGCGCCGCAGAGGCGTTGTTCGGCATCGCAGCCTCGCTCAACGACGAGTCCAGCCGCGATATCTCCATTTTGTATCTGCGGTTGGCGCTTTACCTGCAGCCCAATCTGGATCTCGCCAACCTGCTCTTGGCAGACCGTTTCGACAGTCTTCAGAAATACGACGACGCCATCGCGGTCTATAAGAGTATCGGCCGGGACTCCGCCTATTATCGCCTCGCCGCTGTCGAGATCACCGTTGACTTGTCGCGTCTCGGCAAGACCGACGAAGCCATCAAGGCTCTTCAGGAATTGACGGCGCTTTATCCATCCGATGTCGAAACGTGGACCGCACTCGGGGATGCCTATCGGTTGGCCAGCAAATTCCCCGAGGCCACGAAAGCCTATAGCAACGCCATCGATGCGGCGGCTCCACCGGCGAAGAAGAATTGGCCGCTCTATTATGCCCGCGCCATTGCGGAACAGCAGTCGAACGACTGGAAAGCGGCGGAGGCGGACCTCAAGGAAGCGCTGCAGCTCAGTCCTGATGAGCCGCAGGTGCTGAACTATCTGGGTTACAGCTGGGTCGATCAGCGGCGGCACATTCCGGAGGCGCTGGCCATGCTGGAAAAGGCGCGCTCCTTGGCGCCGCAGGACGGTTATGTCATCGACAGCGTCGGCTGGGCATATTTCCGCCTTGGCCGCTATGCCGATGCTGCCAAGGCCCTGGAAGACGCGATTCTTCTGGTGCCGGGCGATCCGACCATCAACGATCATCTGGGCGATGCCTATTGGATGGTCGGCAAGAAGCTCGAGGCCCGCTTCCAGTGGAACCACGCACTGGCTTTCGGCGCTGAAGGAGACGAAAAGACAAAGATCGAGAAGAAGCTGCAGGTCGGACTCAATCGTGAAGACCGTTCCTGACGCCATACGCGAATTCGCGCCAGCCAAAATCAACCTGTTCCTGCATGTCGGTGACAAGCGCGCCGATGGCTATCACGCATTGGAAAGTCTCGTGGTTTTTGCAGGCATCGGCGATGCGCTGACCTTTGTGCCGTCCGACGATATCTCCCTTTCGATAGATGGTCCTTTCTCAAGTGTTTTGAGCAGCGATCCAGACAATCTGGTCACCAAGGCGGCGCGCGCGCTGGCCGCGCAGTCTGGTGTCGTTACGGGCGCTCGCATCACGCTGACGAAGAACCTACCCGTAGCCTCGGGTATCGGTGGTGGATCGGCGGACGCGGCGGCGGCGCTAAGAGGGCTGGCGAGGCTCTGGGACTTGACGGCATCGCAGGAGCAGCTCCGCAAGCTTGGCGAGACGCTGGGTTCCGACATTCCGGTCTGCGTTGATTGCGCGACGGCGTGGATGGAAGGGCGTGGCGAGATTGTGGCGCCGCTGAGCGACATTCCGGCGGCACCAATGGTGTTGGTCAATCCCGGTGTTGGCGTACCGACGGGAAAGGTCTTTGCTGCGCTGACAGAACGGCATGGCGTGGGTCACGGTCGTCCGCCGACGATGGCGAGCGTCGGCGACCTGATTGCCTACCTCAATACGACGGCCAATGATCTCGAGGCGCCTGCACGCGCCACCGCGCCGGCTATTGGCGAGGTGCTGGACGCGCTCGCAGTTCAGCCTGGCGTTTTGCTGACTCGTATGTCCGGCAGCGGCGCAACCTGCTTTGCATTGTTTGAAAGTCAAGCTGCGGCCGCTGCGGCCGCTGCGGTCCTGCGCCGCGCCCGGCCCAGCTGGTGGGTTGCCGACACGGAAATGATATCGCGGACTGTTAGGGGGTAGTGCGCAGACTGCGGATCAGTATGCCCGCTCGACGCAGAAGTCGGCAATATCGGCCAGCACGTCGCGCGTTTCGCAAGGGCCGACGGCTGATAACGCTTGGCACGCTTGGTCGGCGTAGGTGCGCGCCCGCGCCATCGTTTCCGATATCGCGCCGGTTTCTTCGACAAGCGTGATGGCGCGGTCGAGATCGCTCTCGCTCTGCGGGCCGGTTTCGATAGCACGCTTCCAGAAGCGGCGCGCCGCCTCATCGGCACGGGCATAAGCGAGGATCACTGGCAGTGTGACTTTGCCCTCGCGGAAATCGTCGCCGACGGACTTGCCCATCAGCGCCTGGCGTCCGGAATAATCGAGTGCGTCATCGACGAGCTGGAAGGCGATGCCGAGATTGTCGCCATAGCTGCGCATCGCCGCGATGTAATCGGTAGAGTGTGACGCCAGAACCGCGCCGGCCTCGGCGGCGGCGGCGAACAGAGCGGCGGTCTTGGCGCTGACCACGCGCAGATAGTGCTCTTCGGTCGTTGCCAAATTATTCGCCGATTTCAGCTGCATCACTTCGCCTTCGGCGATGATCGCCGAAGCGCCGGCGAGGATGTCGAGCACCGCAAGCTCGCCCGTCTCGACCATCAGCTGGAAGGCCCGACTGAAAAGATAATCGCCGACCAAAACGCTGGGCTTGTTGCCCCAGACGATGTTGGCCGAAACTTTGCCGCGGCGCAGGGAACTTGCATCCACTACGTCGTCATGCAGCAGCGTCGCGGTATGGATGAACTCGACAGAAGCGGCGAGCCTCACATGACCATTACCTTCATATCCGGCCATATGTGCAGCGGCCAACGTCAACAGCGGGCGCAGGCGCTTGCCGCCGGAGTCGATCAGATGGCGGGCGAGGTCGGGGATAAGATTGACCGTACTACCCAACCGTTCGTGAATCAGGGCATCGGTCGCCTGCATATCTGCGGGCACCAGGGCCAGTAGGCGTTCGACCGGCGAGACGCCCGGATCCTTGGTGTTTGACCTGCGAAGCTCAGGCGCGAGCATTACCTTCCCCAAAAAGCCTTGCCGGAGGTATCCGGCAATTGCGACATTGGAAGCCCGCTCGAGCGCGGTCAAGCGGGCGGTGCTAGGGTAATTCCCTTATATGGCCAGGAGAACCTATGCGCGCCGTCCTCAAAACGAACAACCCGGTACGGTTGAGCTATGCGCAAGCCCTTCTCGCAGACGCCGGAATCGACGCGATCGTTTTCGACGGCGAGATGAGCGTCATGGATGGCAGCTTGGGTGTGTTGCCCCGGCGACTGATGGTCTCCGACCAGGATTTCGATCACGCTATGGCGGTTCTGCGCGAGGGTTTGCAGGAGAACCTGCCCAAGGACGGGGTGGCGTGACGGGCACCAGCGAGGACCGTTTCCTGGGGGGCCGCGTGATTGTACGCCAACCTGTGGATGGTTTTCGGGCCGGACTGGATGCCGTGATGTTGGCGGCGGCTATTCCCGCGAGCGCTGGCGACACAACCCTCGAACTCGGCGCCGGTGCCGGTACCGCCGGCCTGTGCCTCGCAAAGCGAGTCGAGAAACTGACGATTGCCGGGCTAGAGATCGACGGGCGTCTCACAGACATTGCCAATGCCAACGCGGCCGCGAACGGTGTGGACGAGCGCGTCCTGTTCGTCACCGGCAACGCGCTCGATCCGCCCGCCGAGTTTCGCAAGCCTTTCGATCATGTGTTCTGCAATCCGCCGTTTCACGACGGCCAGGCATCGCCAGACGCCGCACGGGCCCGCGCGCTGCAAGATAAAGGGCGATTGGCCGATTGGCTCGCTGCGGGGCTGAAGCGCACCGCCTCAGGCGGGACGTTTACGCTGATCATACGGGCCGACCGGCTGGGCGAGTCCTTGGCGGTCTTGCCGATCCGCGGCGTTACCATCTTTCCGCTGTGGCCGCGCGTAGGAGAGCCGGCCAAGCGAGTCATCGTCCAGGTCCGTAACGGCGCACGCACACCTCTAGGCATGTTGCCAGGCTTGGTGCTGCACGATGCCGGCGGCGGGTATACTAAGGAGGCGGATGCGGTGCTGCGCGATGGCGCGGCCCTTACCTTTCGTCGGGCCCAGCGTGAGGGCAATTAACATACCCTCATGCTGAGCTTGTCGAAGCATGAGGGGGCCAGTAGGTTCCGCCCGCCGCCGAAGAGAGCCGAATCGTGGCCAAGACCTTTCAGGATCTGATCCTCACGCTCCAGAATTACTGGGCGAAACAAGGCTGTTTGATCCTGCAGCCCTATGACGTGGAGATGGGGGCGGGCACCTTTCATCCGGCCACCACCTTACGTGCGCTCGGTCCGCGGCCGTGGCGCGCTGCCTATGTGCAGCCCTCGCGCCGGCCGAAGGACGGCCGCTATGGCGAGAACCCGAACCGGCTGCAGCACTATTACCAATATCAGGTGATTCTGAAGCCAGCGCCGGAGGATGTCCAAGATCTCTATCTCGGCTCCATCAAGGCGATCGGTCTGGATCCGGCCAAGCACGATATCCGCTTTGTCGAAGACGACTGGGAAAGTCCCACGCTGGGTGCCTGGGGGCTTGGCTGGGAAGTGTGGTGCGATGGGATGGAAATCACCCAGTTCACCTATTTCCAGCAAGTCGGCGGCATCGACTGCGATCCGGTCTGCGCTGAGATCACCTATGGTCTTGAGCGGCTGGCGATGTATGTGCAGGGTGTGGAATTCGTCTACGACCTCGCGTTCAACGAGCACTTCCGCTATGGCGAAGTGTTCCATCAGAGCGAGCGCGAGTTTTCGGCCTTCGATTTCGAATTGGCAGATACGGAGTTGCTGTTCCGTCATTTCGCCGACGCCGAGAAGGAATGTCAGAACTTGGTGGAAGCGAAACTCACGCTGCCGGCTTACGACCAGTGCATCAAGGCCAGCCACTGCTTCAATCTGCTGGATGCGCGCGGTGTGATCTCGGTCACCGAACGCGCCGCCTACATTGGACGGGTTCGGGCGCTGGCCAAGGCGTGCTGCGAAGGCTGGCTGGCGAGTCCGATGGGCGCCTATGAACCGAGGTATGGGTGATGCCCGACCTGCTGCTTGAGCTTTTTTCCGAAGAGATTCCGGCGCGGATGCAGGCGCAGGCGTCGAAGGATTTGGAGCGGCTGGTCGTAGGCGCGCTGTCGGACCGTGGGCTGTTGTTCGAAGGCGCTAAGACCTTCGCCGGGCCGCGTCGGCTGACGCTAACCGTGCACGGTCTGCCGGCCAAGCAGCCGGATGTAAGCGAGGAGAAGAAGGGCCCGCGCGTCGGCGCACCCGAAAAGGCGATCGAAGGCTTCCTACGTTCCGCCGGTGTGACGCTGGAGCAATGCGAGACACGCGACGACGGCAAAGGTGCGTTCTATGTCGCCGTGATTGCTCGCAAGGGTCGCGAAACCGCTGAAGTGCTGGCGGAGACGCTGCCGGAATGTTTCGCCAAGCTGCCTTGGCCGAAGTCGATGCGCTTCCCGGGCAGTCCGGTGCGCTGGGTTCGGCCATTGCACTCGATCCTGTGCATCTTCGACGGCGAGGTTGTGCCGTTCGAGTTTGCCGGCGTGAAGAGCGGCAACACCACGCGAGGGCACCGCTTCCTGTCGCAGGGCGTGATCGAGGTGCGTCGCTTCGACGATTACGTAAAGAAACTGCGTGACGCACATGTTGTGCTGGACGCAGAGGAGCGCAAGGAGATCATCCTGAACGCCGCCAAGCAGCAGGCATTCGCGCTTGGTCTTGAACTGATCGAGGACGCCGGGCTGCTGGAAGAGGTGGCAGGGCTTGCCGAGTGGCCCGTGGTGCTGATTGGTCACATCGAAGACCAATTCATGCACGTTCCGCCGGAGATCCTGCAGACCTCCATGCGCACGCATCAGAAGTATTTCTCGCTGCGTGCCCCCCACGATGGATCACCCAACGCCCATCTCAAGTTGGTTCCTGCGCAGACCGGCGTGCAACTTGCCAACCGATTTGTGGTCGTCTCCAACATGGTGACAGCCGACGGCGGCAGGGAGATCGTCGCCGGCAATGAGCGCGTGCTGCGCGCCCGTCTGTCGGATGCGAAATTCTTCTGGGACCAGGACCGCAAGACAAAGCTTGTGGACCGTGTCGAGGCACTGAAGGACATCGTGTTCCACGCCAAGACTGGCACTATGCTGGACCGCGTCGACCGCGTTACTTTCGTCGCCATGGTGCTGACCGAATTGCTGGGAACTGATTTCGAGAAGGCGAAACGCGCCGCGCGGTTGTGCAAAGCCGACCTCACCACCGGCGTCGTCGGTGAATTCCCGGAGCTGCAGGGCGTCATGGGCCGCTATTATGCGCTGCATGATCGGGAGGAGCCGGAAGTCGCCGAGGCCATACGCGATCATTACAAGCCGATGGGGCCCAGCGACCAGGTGCCTTCGGCACCGATTGCGGTGACGATCGCGCTCGCCGACAAGATCGACAGCTTGGTCACGCTGTGGCGGGCTGGCGAGAAACCGACGGGATCGAAGGATCCTTTCGCGCTGCGCCGTGCGGCGCTAGGCATTATCCGCATCATACTCGAGAACAAGCTGAGGGTTGTGCTCACCTTGCCCATCCTTACGGCCATTGGCGCGGCGAAGCCGAGGGAGGAACTCGCCTGGGAACGACGCCTGAGCGATGCATTCTCAAGCCATGCCCTTTTGAAGGGGATTGCCGACGATCTTCTGACAGCCGCGCGCCGGCATCGCGACATGGAGAATGAGATCGAAAGGGGCTCTATCGACGGGTTCTCAAAGACCGACGAAAAGGCCATCTCGGAAGTGCTCGAATTCCTGGCGGACCGCCTCAAGGTCGCCCTTAAGGAAAAAGGCACGCGGCACGATCTGATCGATGCCGTGTTCTCGCTCGGGCACGAAGATGATCTCGTCCGCCTCGTGGCGCGGGTAGAAGCGCTGCAACTCTTTCTGGCGTCAGATGACGGTGCCAATTTGCTGGTCGCCTACCGTCGTGCCGCCAACATCCTGAAGGCGGAAGAGAAGAAGGACAAAACGGTTTACGGCGGCGAACCCGATCCGGAAGCCCTCTCGCTGCCGGAGGAGAAGGCGCTGTTCGTCGAATTGGCTACGGCCGCCGAACTCGTCCGCGCTGAGATCGAACGTGAGCGATTTGTCGATGCCATGGGCGTGATGTCGCGCCTGCGCAAGCCGGTCGACGCCTTCTTCGACAAAGTCACGGTCAACGACAAGGATCCGGCGCTGCGCCGGAACCGCCTGTTGCTGCTGTCTCGCTTGCGCGCGACGCTGCACGTTGTGGCAGATTTCTCGAAGATCGAGGGTTAGGCGTAGATTCTCGCGAAGAACAGCGCCCACAGCGCGATCACGGCAAAATTGCTGAGGCCAAAGAACACCAGGCGATGTCGTACATCGTTGTAGGTGAGATGGATGGCGCTGTGCACCACACGCAAAAGCACATAAGTCCAAGCGAGCGCCAAAACGAGGGCGTCGATGCGGGCGGTCACAAAGAACATCAGGCACGCCACGTAGAACAGCACTGGCATTTCCAGCAGGTTCATATAGTTCCGGTTTGGAATTGAGACGTCGCCCGGTACCCGCGCGGACTCGCCGTATTTGAAATCACCCGGCCCGACCTTGCCGGCGAACGCGGCGCGAAAACGGCGGATTGGGATTAGTAACAGAACGAAGAACGTCCAGAACGCCAGCGCGCCCATTGGCAGGAAAATATCGGCTTGCGGCATGTTCCCTCTCATTTCGCTGTGTGTGGCGTGTTCGGAATGAGTATCACGATGTGCCTTGCACATGCATCGCGTTGGCGACGACGATCAACGTTGTCGTAAAAACTGCCGTGGTGGCGCGGACAAGTGCGCAATGAAATTGCGATGCACGAAATTTTGGCAGGCCAACTTACGCAAAATTGCAACACGGTGAGTGAAAGCGCCGCACCGTCGGAAAATACCTATCTGTTAGCGCTATCAGGTAACCGGTGGCGCGATCTTCGATACAGGCGTGGATTAGAACAACAAATTGATTTTGCGCAAAAAACAGCACGCATTTTCGCGCCCGCGTGTCACATTGCTTCCGCCACGGGAGTACTTATGAACAAGAGGTACAGAGAGTCCATTGCGTCTCTCGAATGTCATGGCCCACGAATGCAGACCGTGTGATTGAATATCACTCTTACGGCCGTGCGCCGCGGGAGCGGAAGACCGTTATCGAGGTGCATGTATCTTCAACCGGATGGCCTTCATTCGCTGGCTATGACGATGTGGTCGCGATGGCGAAAACGCTAGCAAGGGTAGAGAAACAATGACGAAATGGGTCTATTCGTTCGGCAACGGCAAGGCCGACGGCGAATCTAAAATGAAGAATTTGCTTGGCGGCAAGGGCGCGAACCTTGCCGAGATGAGCAATCTAGGACTTCCCGTACCTCCCGGCTTCACCATCACGACCGAAGTCTGCACCTATTATTACGCGAACGGTCAGACCTATCCCGCCGATCTGCAGAAGCAGGTCGACGACGCCGTAGTGATGGTCGGCAAGCTGATGGACGCCAAGCTCGGCGATACCCAACGTCCGCTGCTGGTGTCGGTCCGCTCCGGCGCCCGGGTATCGATGCCGGGCATGATGGACACGGTCCTCAACCTTGGTCTTAACCCAGAAACCACGGAAGGCCTGGTCAAGCTGACCGGCAATGCGCGGTTTGTCTATGACTCCTACCGCCGCTTCATCCAGATGTATTCGGGTGTCGTGCTAGGCCTGGAACATGCCGACTTCGAGGAAATTATCGAGGCCGAAAAAGAAGCCAAGGGCGTCGAGCTCGATACGGAACTGGACGCCGATGATCTCAAGAAGATCGCCGGCCTGTTCAAGGATGTCGTCAAGAAGAAGCTGGGCAAGCCGTTCCCGGATGACGTCAAGGAACAGCTGTGGGGCGCGATCGGCGCCGTGTTCAGCTCCTGGCAGGTGCCGCGCGCCAAGACTTATCGCCGCCTGAACAAGATTCCCGAAGATTGGGGCACGGCCGTCAATGTGCAGGCGATGGTGTTCGGCAATCGCGGTGACACGTCCGCTACGGGCGTCGCCTTCACGCGCGATCCGGCGACCGGCGAGAAACTGCTGTACGGCGAGTTCTTGATCAACGCGCAAGGCGAAGATGTGGTGGCCGGCATCCGCACGCCGCAGGCGATCTCGAAGATCGTGCGCGAGCGCCAGGGCGCCAAGAAGCCGTCGATGGAAGAAGCCATGCCGTCGATGTTCAAGGAATTGAAAGGCATCGGCGACAAGCTGGAAGCTCACTTCTGCGAAATGCAGGACGTGGAGTTCACCATTCAGGAAGGCAAGCTATACATGCTCCAATGCCGTACCGGTAAGCGTACGGCGAAAGCGGCGTTGAAAGTTGCCGTTGACATGGTCAGCGAGAAGCTGATCGACAGGAATACGGCGATCACGCGCGTCGATCCGGCCGCTCTCGACCAGCTGTTGCATCCGACGCTCGATCCCAACGCGCCCAAAGAAAAGATCGCCGAAGGACTCGCGGCTTCGCCGGGCGCCGCGGTGGGCGAGGTTACCTTCACGGCCGACGAAGCCGAGAAGAGAGCGGCTGAAGGCCATGCGGTCATTCTTGTCCGCACCGAGACCAGTCCTGAGGACATCCACGGCATGCACGCGGCCAAAGGTATCCTCACCGCGCGTGGCGGTATGACGAGCCATGCCGCCGTTGTGGCCCGCGGCATGGGCCGGCCCTGCGTGGCGGGCGCCGGCGCTCTGCGTATCGATCCTGATGCCGGCACGATGACGGCGGGTGCGGTGACGGTTAAACGCGGCGACGTCATCACCATCGACGGCACGGCCGGCAAGGTGTTCAAGGGCCGTGTGCCCATGCGCCAGCCCGAGATGACCGACGACTTTGTTACGTTGATGGCCTGGGCGGACGAAGTGCGCAAACTCAGAGTCTATACGAACGCCGATACGCCGACGGACGCGAAGACGGCGCGCGGCTTCGGAGCGGAAGGCATCGGCCTGTGCCGCACCGAGCACATGTTCTTTGATGCCGAACGCATTATCGCGGTTCGCCAGATGATCCTCGCCGAGGACCGTGGCGAACGCGAGAAGGCGTTGGCGAAATTGTTGCCGATGCAGCGCAGCGACTTCGAGGGCATCTTCAAGGAGATGTCGGGCCTGCCGGTCATCATCCGTCTGCTCGATCCGCCGCTGCACGAATTCCTTCCCCAGAAGGAAGAGGAATTCGCCTCAGTCGCTGCGGCAGCCGGCGTCAGCGTCGCCAAACTCAAGTCGAAGAGTGTCGGCCTGCACGAGATGAACCCGATGCTCGGCCATCGCGGCTGCCGCTTGGGCGTGACCTATCCGGAAATCACGGAGATGCAGGCGCGCGCTATCCTGGAAGCCGCCCTCAATATGCAGGATAAAGGTGTCGACGTGCATGTCGAGATCATGATCCCGCTGGTGGCGTTCAAGACCGAACTCGACACGTTGAAGGATCGCATCGAAGCGGTTGCCGCCGACATCAAAAAAGAACGCGGAAAGCTGCCGCATTACAAGATCGGGACCATGATCGAGCTTCCGCGCGCTGCCTTACGCGCTGGCGAGATTGCCGAAACGGCGGAATTCTTCTCTTTCGGAACGAATGACCTGACACAGACCACGCTTGGCATGAGCCGCGACGATGCCGGCGCCATCTTGGCGGAATACTTGACGAAGGGAGTAATCACGCGCGATCCGTTCGTGACGATCGATCGCGACGGCGTCGGCGAATTGATCAAGATCGCCACACAACGTGGTCGCAAGACTCGTCCGGACATCACGATCGGCATCTGCGGTGAGCACGGCGGCGACCCGGAATCGATCCTGCTTTGTCATGAATCGGGTCTCGATTACGTCTCGTGTTCACCATTCCGAGTCCCGGTGGCGCGACTTGCTGCCGCACAAGCTGCGCTCAAAGCGGTCGAGCGCGACGTCTAACGAGCTTGTAATCAGTGTACAGAGTAAACGGGGAATCTCTGGTAAATATCCAGGGATTCCCTGTTTTTTTAGGATGATTGCGTGACGCAGTGTCACGAAAGAATATTTTTTGTTTGACGATTCGGCATTTCTTCGCCACAAGGCGCGACCTTGGAACTGGGAATGGGGTGGAGGACATTCGGAGTTAACGCCGTAACCGTCGAAACGAGACCCGAAGAAAGTCATTCCCGATGAGCCCGATGAATCAAAAATCCAGAGATGCACTTTTGCGATCGGATCGCGTGCTTGTTGGCGCGCTGGCGATTGTGCTCGCTGCGGTGAGCGCAGCGGTCGGTGCTGCGGCGGCTTATCGTCCGCATGCTGAGCAACTGCAGACGTCCGTCGTCGTAGCCAAGGCGGCAACGCCGGCGGTTCCCGCGGAACCCGTGCTGGCAAGCGTGAGGACCGGCAACAGGTCGGTCATCGAACAGCTTATCGCCAACAAGCTGATGGCCGAGCACCGCTGCTTGTCCGAGGTGATGTATTATGAAGCCCGCGGCGAGGGTGAGAAGGGCGAGAAGGCCGTTGCCGAGGTGGTCTTCCATCGCATGCGGACGGGCAATTACGGGCAGTCGATCTGTGCGGTCGTCTATGAGGGCGCCGACAAGCCCGGTTGCCAGTTCTCCTTTGCCTGCAACGGTGACCTGCGCCAGCCCAAGGCCCCGCAGGCGTGGCTCCGGGCCCAGGTCCTGGCGGCGCGAATACTGACCGGTGAAGAGCGCCTGGGCGACGTCACTGAAGGCGCGACCAGCTATCATGCCGTCTCGGTTCAGCCCGATTGGGCGAACGAACTGGTCCGCACCGTGCAAATCGGCAATCACATCTTCTACAAGAGCCCGTCGCACTCGCGCGCGCTTTAAGCCTTAGAAGTCGAGCGCAACGTCGAGGCAGGGCGCCGAGTGCGTGATGGCGCCGGATGAGATGTAGTCGACACCGGTTTCGGCGATAGCCCGTACGGTATCGAGAGTGACATTCCCGGACGCTTCTAGGATTGCGCGACCCTTCGCCAGCTCTACTGCTCGCCTGAGATCGGCGGTGCTCATATTGTCGAGCAAGATGGTATCGACGCCGAGCTGCAGGGCTTCCTGCAGCTGCTCCAGCGAGTCCACTTCCACTTCGATTTTCGCCATGTGACCGAGGCCGGCGCGCACGCGCGTGACAGCATGAGCGATGCCGCTCGCCGCGACGATGTGATTGTCCTTGATGAGCGCGGCGTCATCCAGGCCAAAGCGGTGGTTGAAGCCGCCGCCGCAGCGCACGGCATATTTCTCCAGCAAGCGCAGGCCGGGTGTGGTTTTGCGCGTGCAGACGATACGCGTCGTCGTGCCGGCAACCGCGTCCACGAGCTTGGCCGTCGCCGTCGCAATCCCTGACAGATGCCCGACGAAGTTCAGTGCCACGCGCTCGGCCGACAAGATGCTCCGTGCCGGTCCTTCCACCGTCGCCAGCCCCACGCCCGCATTGGCGTCTTCGCCGTCTTGCCGCTCGAAGCGAAAGACAAGCGACGGGTCGACGAGGTGAAAAGCCGTCTCCGCAACAATCAAGCCCGCGATCGTTCCCGGCTTACGTGCCACAAGCAGAGCCGTGGCGCGGCGGTCGGACGGAACGACCAGCTCACTGGTGATGTCCCCGGCGCGTCCCAGGTCCTCCTCGAGCGCGCGCCGTACGACGGGCTCGAGGAGCAGCGGATGCGGCGGTCGAAGGAGGTCACGGTCGAGCATGGATCAGCCGACGGCCCGGCTTTGCGGTGCAGGCGCCATGTCTATGATCTTCTCGGCATCTGCAAGCGTCAGGAAGGTACGCACGCCGACGGCATCGGTCTGCGGATAATCCGTGCGGAAATGTCCGCCGCGACTCTCGTGCCGCGCCATCGCGCCGGCGATCACCAGCTTCGCCGCGGCTGTCATGTTGAGCAGTGCCGGTTCATGTGCACCGGCGCGTTCAACGCGCAGGACGATGCGCAAGGCTTCGCCAAGACTTTCGGCATCACGCTCAAGCCCGACGAAGCGGCTCATGGCGTCGCGCAACGCTTTCGGAGGCGGTAATACGCGGAACCGCTCCGGTGTCGGCAAAATACCACGCCGTGGGGATGTTATCTCATGTCCGCGCAAATCGTCTGCCAGGCGCGCACCGAAGACCAAAGCCTCCAGCAGCGAGTTGGAGGCCAGCCGGTTCGCACCGTGCAGGCCTGTCGCGGCGCACTCGCCGACCGCCCATAGGCCTTCTAGAGAGGTGTGACCACGTGTGTCTGTCGCGATGCCACCCATGTGATAATGCGCTGCCGGCGCCACCGGAATTGGCTGGACCGCGGGATCGACGCCTTCTTCGCGGCAGGCCGCGTAAACGGTGGGAAATTTTTCGGCGAATTTCGCGCCCACGGCATCACGGCAATCGAGGAACACCTTATGCCCGGCCGCGATCTGGCGATGGATGGCGCGGGCAACCACGTCGCGCGGTCCAAGTTCTGCACCGGGATGGATCGAGGGCATGAACCGGCGACCCGTTTCATCGATCAAGATCGCGCCTTCGCCGCGCAGGGCTTCCGTCGCCAGCGACACCGGCGAACGGCTGCTGGCGATGGCGGTGGGGTGGAACTGCACGAATTCCGGATCGGCAATGCGCGCGCCGGCCCGCGCCGCCATGCCGAGTCCTTCGCCGCGCGTTTCCGGAGGGTTGGTGGTGACGGCATAAAGCGCGCCGATGCCGCCCGTCGCAAAGATGACGTCCGACGCCCGAAACAGAACAAGCCGCGCCAGCGGACCGGAGCCGTAACGCGCGAACAGACCGCAGATACGGCCGTTCTCCATCGCCAGCTCGATGGCGTGGAAACCTTCCAGCAATCTGATCGAGGGCGTTGCAACGGCACATTCCGCGAGGGCGCGCGTTACTTCCGCACCTGCGCGGTCGCCGTTCACATGAACGATGCGCGCGGCCGAATGCGCCGCTTCCCGTCCGACGGCGAGAGATCCGTTCTTGAGCCGATCGAACGGCGCACCAAACCGCACCAGGTCGTCGATGCGCGCAGGCGCTTCGCGCGCCACAAGCGCCGCGATCTCGGGATCGCACAGGCCGGCGCCCGCCGCCACGGTGTCTGCGGCGTGTGCCTGCCAGCTGTCGCCTTCACCGACGGAGGCGGCAATGCCGCCCTGTGCCCGGGCACTGGAGCCCGAAACGCCGGGATGGGCATCTGCAAGCACCAGCGCAGGGTAGGGGGCGAGTTTCAGCGCGGTGAACAAGCCGGCAACGCCGGCCCCAAGGATCAGCGCGCCTTCGGTCTCAATGACGTTGTCGATATGCAGGCTCATGGCTTTCACGCCGCTGCGCGGCGTACCTTCTGTGCGCCCACAGCCAGCATGCGCTCGACGGCGGCGCGTGCGCGTGACGCTATGGCGGGATCGACCGTGACTTCGACGGTCATGTTCTGCAGGGACTGCAGGATTTTCGGCAGTGTGATGCGCTTCATGTGCGGGCAGAGATTGCAGGGTCGCACGAATTCCACGTCGGGATATTCGACGGCGACGTTGTCGCTCATCGAACATTCCGTGATCAGCACCACGCGGCGCGGACGATGCTCGCCGACATAAGAGATCATGCCGGACGTCGAACCTGCGAAGTCGGCTTCGGCCATCACCTCGGGCGGGCATTCGGGATGCGCCAGCACAACAAGGCCCGGATTACCCTCGCGATAGGCGCGGATATCGGCTGGCGTAAAGCGTTCATGCACCTCGCAATGGCCTTTCCAGGCGACGATCTTCACGGCTGTCTGCTTGGCGACGTTCTTGGCAAGATACTCGTCGGGGATCATGACGACGGTATCGACGCCCCATTCGCGCGCAATGTCTTCGACCACCGCCGCGGCGTTGGACGAAGTGCAGCACACGTCGCTTTCCGCCTTCACCTCGGCCGAGGTGTTCACATAGGTGACGACCGGCAGGCCGGGATATTTCTGTTTCAGCAGCCGCACGTCCGCGCCGGTTATCGAAGACGCAAGCGAACAGCCGGCGTCGGGATCCGGAATCAGCACCGTCTTGTCGGGCGAGAGCACTTTCGAAGTCTCCGCCATGAAATGCACGCCGGCCTGCACGATAACTTTCGCGTCGGTCTTCGCCGCTTCGCGCGCGAGCTGCAGCGAGTCTCCGGCAAAGTCGGCGATGCAGTGGAATATCTCGGGCGTCATGTAATTGTGGGCGAGGACCACCGCGTTCTTTTCACGCTTCAGCGCATTGATGGCGTGGATGTAGGGCGCATGGAGCGGCCATTCGATCTGCGGAACGACATGCGCGACCTTGTCGTAAAGCGCCGCCGTGTCGCGGGCGATCTGTGCCGTAAACTCGGGAGCCTGTTGCTGCATAACCGTCCGTCCCCGTTTGGGCTGCCTAATTATACTCTATTTGAGTATATATATAGGGCGAAAAGACCGGCCTACAAGGGCCGGGCACATCCAAGTCGTAATGCTACGCATGAGCATAAAGGCGTCAAGTGCAATATTGCAGGGGCAGCCATACGCTCCCGCTGCGGAACACCCCTGCGTTCTTACCGCATTCGCCGCTTGATCGGGCGCCCGAGGCCAAATATCCCGAGGGGATGCAGGTACTTCTGACAGGATCGTCCGGCTGGCTGGGACAGACGCTGGCGCCAAGGCTGCGGGATGCCGGCCATAGGGTCATAGGTCTGGATGTCTGCCCCGGGAGGTTTACGACGGCCGTAGGCTCGGTCGCCGACCGTGCGCTGATCGACCGCACCATGCGCGATCATGCGATCACCGCTGTTGTGCACGCCGGCGCGCTGCACAAGCCGGACATCGTCCGTTGTCCGGCATCGGAATTCATTTCCGTCAATGTCCAAGGGACGCAAAACTTGCTTGAGGCCGCAACCGCCTGCGGTGTCGACCGTTTCGTGATGACATCGACCACGTCTCTGATGATCAGCAATGTCATTCGCGAGGGCAGGGCAGGTGGCGCGACC
This sequence comes from Alphaproteobacteria bacterium, assembly GCA_028865545.1. Taxonomy (GTDB): domain Bacteria; phylum Pseudomonadota; class Alphaproteobacteria; order Micropepsales; family Micropepsaceae; genus Rhizomicrobium. Next base: position 79,790 of record JAGWJY010000004.1, read on the forward strand.
AAGGCCGCTTGGATCACCGAGGACCTACGGCCGCTGCAGCCTCGCAACATCTATGGCATCACAAAGTTCGCCGCCGAACATCTCTGCCGAATGGCCTTTCAGGATCACGGGCTTCCGGTCGTTGTCCTGCGCACCGCCCGCTTCTTTCCCGAGGAAGACGACATGGCGCACGAGATCGAGCAATCGGCGGAGAATACCAAAGCGAACGAGTTTCTCTTCCGCCGGTTGACCGTCGAGGATGCCGCCGAGGCGCATGTGGCGGCACTCGAGCGCGCGCCGTCGTTGGGCTTCGACACCTTCATCGTCTCGGCGCCGACGCCCTTCAAGCCAGAGGATTGCGAAGAACTGATCGCCGACGCGCCGTCCGTCGTGGCGCGATACTTTCCCCACTATCACGACGTCTACCGGCGCCGAGGCTGGACGATGTTCCACGCCATCGACCGGGTTTATTCCGCGCGTCGGGCCGAGGAGCGCTTGGATTTCCGCTGCAAGACGGGTTTCGCGGAAATTCTGGCTGGGCTTTAGCCCGGACGTCTCGCGCCGAGCCGCACGCCCGGTGACGGACGCTCGCGCAACACCTCTCGGCGGAAGCGGAACAGCTCCGCCGGACGACCGCGTGAAAGGGCAGACATCTTCCCCGTGCCTTCCACCAAGCCTTGTCCCTCCACCAGACGTCGAAAGTTCTGCTTGTGAAGGCGAATCCCGGAAATCGCTTCGACCGTGCGCTGTAACTCCAAAAGCGTGAAGGCCGGCGGCATCAGTTCGAAAACGACGGGGCGGTACTTCATCTTGCCGCGCAGCCGCGCGATCGCCGTGGCCAGAATTCGCCGATGGTCGAACAGCATTCCAGTCCCGAGCGGCAGCGTCGCTTTGGCATTCGCCCGGCCGTCGCGTGCGCTTTCCAGAACCACCCCGGCTTCGTAAAGCAGCTCGTAACGCTCAAGCACTTTCTCTTCATCCCAAGTCAGGCCATCCAGGCCGAAGCAAAGGCGCATGCGGTCGCGTCGGAGTTCCGCCGTCGGTCCATCGGGCGCGGCTTTGACGAAAAGCTTGAGGGCCGGAACGATTGCATCGGCGATGACGGCTGGTTTTTCGCCGCGCCAGTCTTCCCATGGAAAATAGCGATACCAATCGCGCCATAATGTGTCGGGCGCGTTGAGCGCGCCGCCTTGCCGCGTGAGCGCCAGATAGCCAACCGACACCACGCGAGGGCCTTCGCCGGATTTCATTTCATGCCGGCCGCGGTCACCGAACGTGTAAAGTTGCTCGGCATAGCCCAGATCGAGATAGGTCTGTTCTCCGACCCATTTGCGCAGTCCGCTCTCCAGTGTGCGGTGCTGCAACGGGTTGAACGGACCAAAGGGCAGGGCGTCGCTGCCGTCTTCGGGATGCCGGACGACGAGCACGCTGGGCTGCTCTTCCGTGACCGAGACGATGGCAGCCGATAGGCCGATGGCGACGGCGTGTTGCTCTGCTGGGCTCATGGCTCAGTTATGGTCAAGGGAAACTCCACAGGGAAGCCCTCCTCGACCATGCGCCCCGGCCCCATTGCCTCGACAGCCCGGACCATTCGGCCTTCGCGGCCCAAGGTCTGGTCCGCCAGCCGAACCAGCAGCCTGTTGGGAGAGGCATGCGAAGCGCGCCCCCGCATTTCCTGTGCAATGTCCTGCTCGGTGCCGGGGCCGGCGCGATCGCATAACAGCGCGAAGGTGGCGGCCATCGAGCGGCTGACGCCCGCCCAGCAATGCACCAGCAGGGGTTGCGAGGCATCCCATTCCCGCCCGAATGCGATCAATTGCGCGATGTGCTTCAAGCCCGGCGGCGCTTCGCCAAGCGTCGGGTCCGAAATGTCGTTGAGGCTCAGGCGCAGATGATGTTCGGGGCGAATACCCGATGGCGTATCGATCATGTGTTCGGGCGAGAGCAGCGTCACGAGATGCGACGGCCGGTAGGCGCGAATGCAGTCAACGACCGCCGAGAGAGGGGTCACAAGAATCATGGGCATGGCCCCATTGTGCTAGCCCAGTATCGCAGCGCGTAAAAGCCGGCGATTCGCGCCACCCATGGCCGGGTTGACGCACCTGCTTAAATGGATAGCCGACGAAAGCGTTCCAGGAACTGAGCCTGCGCTTCGGCCGTGGCTAGCGGCACCAGACGGGGCACTTTGAGGGTTTTTGGCGGCGTCCCGAAATAGCGCCGTGCTTCTCCGGGTTCAAAGCCTGCGAGCTGGGTGGCCTCGAAATAGGCGGCGAGAATGTCTGCCTTTTTGAACAGTGCCTGCAGAGTCGCCGGCGCCTTGGCCGGCAACCCAAATCGTAGATGAATTGACGTGAGAAGTTTGAGCTCGAACCCTTTGTAATCAATGCCAACGGCTGCTTTGAACGGACTTATGAGGTCGCCGACAACATACTCCGGCGCGTCGTGCAGCAGCGCCATCAGACGCGCTTCATGCCCGAGCCTCGGATTAAGGTCAGTCGCCAGCCGCTCGACCAGGACGCAATGCTGGGCCACCGAGAAGGCATGCTCGCCCTTCGTCTGTCCGTTCCAGCGCGCCACGCGGGCGAGGCCGTGGGCGATGTCCTCGATTTCGACGTCGAGTGGGGACGGGTCGAGGAGATCGAGGCGGCGTCCGCTCAGCATGCGCTGCCAAGCGCGGTTAGGCGGCTTCGCCAAGATCCAACTCCCTCAGGTCAAAAGTCTCGCGGCAACCAGCAAGAGCACGCTCGCGAGGATGTAGCGCAACAATCGGTCGGGCACACGCGATGCCAGCGCGCTACCGAAGAAAATACCTGGGAGCGATCCAATAAGGAGTGTCCCTAGCAGTTGGATGTTGATGTTCCCGAAGAACAGATGCCCGAGGCCCGAAACCAGAGTCAGCGGCACGGCATGGGCGATGTCCGAACCGACCAATCGGGCAATCGGAATTTCCGGATAAAGCAGGATTAGGGCGGTCACGCCCAAGGCGCCGGCGCCTACGGATGAAGACGTGACCAGCACTCCAAGGACGGCACCCGTCGCGATGGTAAACTGTCGTGTCCGTCGCTCATCGAGCGGGCCGACACGTTTCCTGTAATAGGCCAGCAGCTGGCGCCGGAAGATCAGGGCGGATGAGGTTGCCAGCAAGGCGCCGCCCAGCACCTTGGAAACCAGCATATTGGCCGCGCCGCTGGATATCCCGAGAGAGTGGAGCGCCAAAAGCGTAATCAGGGCCGCGGGAATGCTGCCGGTCGCAAGCCTCCGTACCACGCGCCAGTCAATCGTGTGGTTAAAGCCGTGGAAAAACGTCCCAGCGGTCTTGGTGGCGGCGGCGTACAGCAGGTCCGTGCCGACCGCTACGAGCGGCTGTACCCCAAACAGCAGGATCAGGATCGGCGTCATTAGCGAGCCGCCGCCGACCCCTGTGAGGCCCACGAGGGAGCCAACAAGGAAGCCCGACGCCACATAGCCCCAGCTGAGCGTATGCAGAAAATCCATGCCTCATTTCCACGTGGTATTTATGTAGTTAATTACAATTTACACAAAAGTCATGCAAGAATGGCGACTATCCCACAGCTTCTGCGTCAGGACAACTGCCGCCGCTTAAGCTGCCAATTTGCGCAGGATCACGCTGCCAGCCGAATAGCCGGCGCCGAAAGCGCACAGAAGGCCGAAATCCCCTGGCGCAAGGTCGGTGCTGTATTTGTGGAAGGCGATCACGGAGCCCGCCGAGCTCGTATTGCCGTATTCGTCCAGAATGATCGGCGCTTCGTCGGCCGATGCCGTACGACCGAGGACGCGGTGGGCAATCAACTCGTTCATGTTCAAGTTGGCTTGGTGTAGCCACAGCCGCCTGAGGGTGTCGGCCGACACGGCGTTTTCGGCGAGGTGGGTCAAGATCAGTTCGGAGACCATCGGAATGACTTCTTTAAAGACCTTGCGCCCTTCCTGCACAAACAGCTTGTCGCGGCTGCCGATGCCTTCCGGCGCCGTCCGGTTCAAAAAACCGAAATTGTTGCGGATGTTGTTGGAGAATTTTGTCTTGAGCTTGGTCGAAACGACTTCCCAGCTGTTGCGTCCTTTCGCGGCGGCGGTGTGCTCGACCACCATTGCCGCGGCGGCGTCGCCGAAGATGAAGTGACTGTCGCGGTCGCGAAAATCCAAATGCCCGGAACATATCTCCGGGCTGCAGATCAGGATCGCGCGCGCGTCGCCTTTCGCGATCATATCGGACGCAACTTGGAGAGCGAAAGCTGCAGAGGCGCAGCCGACGTTCATGTCGAAGGCGTAGCCGTCGACGCCGAGAGCGTTCTGGACTTCTATGGCGATGGCGGGATAGGCGCGCTGTGGATTGGCGCAACTTACGATGACGGCATCGATCTCACTGGCTTTGCGTTCGGCCGCCGCAAGCGCATCACGCCCGGAGGCAATCGCCATCTCGGCGAGGACGGATATCTGATCGTTTGGTCGCTCCGGGATGCGCGGACACATGATGGCCGGGTCGAGCACGCCTGCTTTGTCCATGACGTAGCGGCGCTTGATTCCCGACGCTTTGATGATGAAATCGACAGAGGAGTCCAATAATTGTGCAACCGTGCCTGCGGCGATGGCATCGGCGTGGGCGGCGTTGTACCGGCGGACATATTCGTTGAAAACGGCAACGAGTTCCTCGTTCGAAATCGAGTGCGCGGGCGTGTAGACCCCGGTCCCCGTCAGCGCCAATGTCGTCACGCCCACCACCTTTTGCCGTATTTGTCTCAGCCTGAAGCAGAGCCTGCTTCAAGGCAAGCGGAGGGCGATACGTCTCAACGCGACATTTAGGATTGTCCTTTAGGAAAGAAGCATTGGCGCGACGGCTTTTGGTGGAAAATGGCGGGCTTTACGCAGACACAGCGACTTGGGCGAGACGGTGCGAGCCGCTCCGGCGCAGAGGCTCGACTGCCGCTTTCCAGCGCGCTGGCCGTGTTCCTTTGCGGCGTCGTCGCCGGCGTTGCCGCCATGACGATCAATCTGGACGTGTTCGCGGCAGCTGCCGTCATTCTATTGGTCCTCGCTGCGGCGGTCGCGATACTGAACCGCGTGGCCGAGCGCACCGACGAGCGGCTGCTGGCTGGCGACGCAAGTTACCGGGCTTTCTTCGAGCATGCGATCGAAGGTATTTTTCGGACGACGCCCGACGGTCACTACCTCGATGCCAACGACGCGCTCGCCAGAATTTACGGATATGCGTCGCCAGCGGCGCTCAAGAAGGGTCTTACCAATATTGCCTCTCAGCTTTACGTCGATCCGACACGACGTGATGCCTTCAAGGCCTTGATGCAGGCGCACGACCAAGTCACGAGTTTTGTTTCCCAGATCAGGCGCTGTGACGGCAAAGTCATCTGGATATCGGAGAACGCGCGCGCGGTGCGCGACTGGTCCGGCCGTGTCGTCTGCTATGAAGGCATGGTCGAAGACGTAACGGCAAAGTTCGAATCCGAGCGTGTGATGCGCGAAGGTCTGCGCAGAGCGGAGGAGGCGAACCGCGCCAAGAGCGCCTTCCTTGCCGCCATGAGCCACGAGTTGAAGACGCCGCTGAACGCGGTCATCGGCTTTTCCGAGATCATCAAGAACGAGCTGTTTGGTCCCGCCGGCCAACCTGCTTACCCGGCTTATGCCGCCGATATCCATGCGAGCGGCACGAAGCTCCTGTCGATCATCAACGATGTGCTCGATGTCTCAAGATTGGAAGGCGGGGCGCTCACCATTGATCCGCGAGCCTGCGACGTGCGGGACTTGGCGGACAGTGCGATAGACGCGGCGCGCAGGTTGGTCGGCGATGACCGGCATGTGCCCATCGACATAGCCGGCACGCTGCCCGCTATTCACGTCGACCCAGGCCGTCTGCGCCAAGCGATGACGAACATCCTCGCCAACGCCTTGAAATTTACGCCACACAATGGATCGGTCTCGGTGCGCATCTGGGTCGAAAAAAGCGGAGGCGTGAGCATTGCGGTGGTCGATACCGGCATCGGCATGGCGCCCGGGAAAGTGGCTGCCGCGCTGGAACCGTTCCGCCAGATCGACGGATCGCTGGCGCGGCGATTCGAAGGCGCCGGTCTCGGGCTGTCCATCGCCAAGGCGCTTGTCGAGCTGCATGGCGGCACTCTTGCCATCGAAAGCGAGCTAAGCCGCGGAACCACGGTCGCCATTGCGCTTCCGGGTGCCCGGACGCGCTTGCGTGACATGTCGGCCGTGGCCTAGCGCGCGACAAAGCGCTAAACCGTCTGGCATGAATACGAACTCGGCCTTGGTGCTTTTTTCCGGAGGACAGGATTCGACAACCTGCCTGGCCTGGGCGCTTGCGCGCTTTGCACAGGTCGAAACTGTTGGATTCGGCTACGGTCAACGGCACCACACCGAAATGGAGGCGCGCGTAAATGTGCTGTCGGCGCTGCGCCAGCGATTTCCGGACTGGGCCGCCCGGCTTGGCGAAGACCACGTTCTGTCGCTCGACGTGCTGAAGCAGATCGGCGGTACGGCCCTCACCAATGCAATGGCGATCGAAATGGGCGCCGACGGACTGCCGACAACCTTCGTGCCGGGCCGGAACGTGATGTTCCTCACCGCCGCCGCCGCGCTTGGCTATCGTCGGGGCATCACCGATCTGGTGGGCGGCATGTGCGAGACGGATTTTTCCGGCTATCCGGATTGCCGCGACAAGACGATCGCGGCGGTGGCAGAGGCGCTCACGCTGGCGCTTGCCCGCAGGGTAACCGTTCACACACCGCTGATGTGGATCGACAAGGCGGCGACCTGGTCTCTGGCGGAGGAGCTTGGCGGCAAATCGCTCATCGATCTAATCCGCGATGAGACGGCCACCTGTTACGAAGGCGACCGGACGCATCGCCATGACTGGGGCTATGGCTGCGGCGTTTGTCCGGCCTGCGATCTGCGCGCCAAAGGTTATATGAAGTACATCTCGCGATGACCTACCAAGTGAAAGAAATCTACTACACGCTGCAGGGCGAGGGCGCCCGCAGCGGCCGCGCCGCCGTATTCCTGCGCTTCGCGGGCTGCAATCTCTGGAGTGGACAGGAGCGCGACCGGTCGACCGCGGTCTGCCGCTTCTGCGACACGGATTTTGTCGGAACGGACGGCGTGAACGGCGGAAAGTTCGACAATGCCGAGACCTTGGCGCTGGTCGTGGCCGAAAACTGGCCCAAGGACGATGTGGCGCAGCCTTACGTCGTTTGCACCGGCGGGGAGCCGCTGTTGCAGCTCGACGAAGCGCTGATTGCGGCCCTGCACAGGCACGGCTTTGAAATCGGCATCGAGACCAACGGCACATTGTTGCCGCCGCCCGGCATCCAATGGATTTGCGTCAGCCCGAAGGCCAACGCGGATATGGCCCTCAGGAGCGGCCAGGAACTGAAGCTCGTCTATCCGCAGGACGGCGCCCCTCCGGAGCGCTATGCCGGTCTCGTTTTCGATCATTTCTTCTTGCAGCCGATGGATGGTCCCGGCCGCGAGGCCAACATGCGCGCCGCCGCGGATTACTGCCTGGCACATCCGCAATGGCGGCTCAGCCTGCAGACGCACAAACTGATAGGCATACGCTGATCGCGACGTGAAATCCGCCGCAAGTTATCGGCGCAAACAATGTCATAAGAATTTCGCAAAGCGCCGAGCTGTCCGTTAACGGACGCACAAGCGTGGAGCCATATTCTCCGCCCGCGTTGCGGGGACAGCTGGCATGAGCGCGTTTGCATCCGTTCCGTTGCTGCAAAACGGAGAGACGGAGTGGAAGGCCGGTGCGCTCGCAGCCCCTTTGCCGACGTTTGACGCGTCTCTGACCTGTGCGGAGGTCTACGAGCAGTTCAACGGTCAGCGACCGCAGATTGCGGCCGCCGTGGTTGACGGCGACGGTAAAGTCGTCGGACTCGTCAACCGGCTGCGCTTCATGGCGCGCTATGCGCAGCGCTTTGTCCCGGAGCTTTTCGGCAAGCAGCCGATTACGCGGCTTGCCAATACGAAACCCTTGATTGTCGACGAGCGGATGGCTCTGGCCGATCTGGGTGCGATGATCACACTCGACTGTCCGGATGCCTTGCGCGAAAGCTTCGTCGTGACGCGCCAAGGGCGTTACCTTGGAATTGGCACGAGCGAGACACTGGTGCGTTCCAAGGTCGCGCTTCTGATGGCCCGCGAAGAACAGCTGAACGCGGCGCTGCTTGCCGCCCAGGATGCCAACCGCACGAAAAGCAACTTCCTGGCCTTGATGAGTCATGAGTTGCGCACACCGCTCAACGCGATCATCGGCTTCTCCGAAGTTTTGGCGCACGAGTTGTTCGGCCCGCATGGCAACCCGCGATACCGGGAATATGCGGGCGACATCCACGGCGCCGGAAAACACCTGCTGGCGTTGATCAACGATATTCTCGACCTGTCGAAATCCGAGGCGGGACGGCTTGATCTGTATCCGGAGCTCATCGACCTGCCGATCCTGTTCAAGGAGTGCGTGCGGTTGATACAGGGACGCGCCCGCGAAGGAGCGGTGACGGTCAAGATCGCGGCGACGGAAGACCTGCCGCTACTGGAAGCCGATGCGCTGCGGATGAAGCAGGTGATCTTGAACCTGCTGTCGAACGCCGTGAAGTTCACGATGCCTGGCGGTCACGTCGAAATCTCCGCCGGGAGGGGCGACGATGGCGGCATGGTGATCGGCGTGCGCGACACCGGCATCGGTATGGCGCCGGAGATGATACCGATTGCTCTTGAACCCTTCCGGCAGATCGCGTCACCGCTCTCCCGCAACGTCGAGGGTACCGGCCTCGGCCTGTCGCTCGTCAAGACGCTGACGGAGCAGCAGGGCGGCGTGCTGGACATTCAAAGCGCGCCGCGGCAGGGCACAACGGTGCACCTGCGTTTCCCGGCCGCGCGGACCTGCCGCCGGCAGATGTCGCGCACCGCCTAAAACCTGCTGATGATCTTTTCCAAGTCGGGCCGTGGACGTTCCTCGAGCGCAACGGCGCTCTTGCCGATGTAGATGAAGCCGGCGATGCGCTCGCCCGGCTTGAGCCCGAGTCGCTCCAGCACCAGCGGATGATAGGCGTACCACTCCGTCAGCCAGTTGGCGACGAAGCCGAGCGCGTGGGCCGCAATCAGCATCGTCTGGCAGACGGCGCCGGCGGAAAGCTGCTGTTCCCATTCCGGGATCGGAATGGCCTCGCGCACGCGGCTGACCACGGCGACGACGACAGGCGCCCGAAGAAAACGCCCCGCCTCAAGGGCGGCGCGCTCGGCGGTCACGCTCTCGGTTTCCCGCAGGCATTCGACCAGCATTTCGCCGAAGCGCGTACGCGCGTCGCCTTCGAAGATGACGAAGCGCCAGGGAAACAGCTTGCCGTGATCGGGGACGCGCGCCGCGGCCCGCAGGATCAACTGCAACGCCTCTGGGTCGGGCCCCGGACCGGTCATTGCCTTGGCGGAGCCGGAGCGGCGGGAAAGCAGCAGATCGACGGTCCCGGGGGCCGGTCGGTTGAAAACAGGCTTGGCGTCGGAATCCATGTTTACCCTGTGTCTATCCGGAACATTGTAGTCTGGCGCGGGCGGCCTATGTAAGTCAGGAAGATCGGGCTGAAAAGTCCGCCGTTTTGGAATCGCGCCTGCCTTGCGGTAAACTGCGCGGCGAGGAGAAAGACATGGCTCTTACGGTCGAGAAAGTCGCCAGCTGTGATCCGCTCTGGAACGCGATGCGTGACCAGGGGAAGGAGCTTGCCGCCCGCGAGCCGGCGCTCGCCAGCTTTGTGCACGCAACGATCCTCAAGCACGAGAAACTGGAGGACGCGCTGTCCTATCACCTCGCCAAGAAAGTCGGCGGCGAGGATTTGAGCCCGATGCTCACCCGTGAGATTTTCGACGAAGCGATCAAGGCCGAGCCCTCGATCGCCGACGCCGTGCGGGCCGACCTTTCGGCTGTGTTCGAGCGCGACCCCGCCTGCCGCTCCTATGTGGAGGCGTTCCTGTTCTACAAGGGCTTTCACGCTCTGGAATGCTATCGCATCGCCCATTGGCTGTGGACGCAGCAGCGCGAAGGCATGGCGTTGTTTTTTCAGAGCCGGATGTCCGAGCTGTTCGATGTCGACATTCATCCCGCCGCACGCCTCGGCCGCGGCATCATGATCGATCACGCCACCGGCGTCGTGATCGGCGAGACGGCCGTGGTGGAAGATGACGTTTCGATGCTGCACGGCGTGACGCTGGGCGGCACGGGCAAGGAAGAGGGCGATCGTCATCCCAAGATCCGTCGCGGCGTACTGCTGTCGATGGGCGTGAAGGTTCTGGGCAACATCGAAATCGGCGAATACTCGCGCATCGGAGCGGGCTCGGTGGTGCTGAAATCCGTTCCGGCGCACTGCACGGCCGTCGGCGTTCCGGCCAAATTGGTGAACTGTTCCGGTTGCGATCGCCCGTCGCAGGAGATGGATCAGTTCATCGACGAGATGGACGGCAGGAACTGAGCGCGGTCAGCGCGTGTCGGCGAATCTGGAAATTGCCAATGCCGCGCCCAGCAGCGGTTTGCGCAGCAGCGCTCCGCCGGGAAAAGCTTTCGTACGAATGCGCGCGAAAACGTCGAAGCGTTCACGCTGTCCCATGGCCGCTTCCGCCAGCAGCTTGCCGCCGAGAACCGCAAGGGCCACGCCTTGCCCGGAATAGCCATGCGCAAAGAACACGCGTTCGGAAAGCTTGCCGAAATGCGGTAGCCGGCTGCGCGTGATGCCAACGGTTCCGCTCCAGGCATATGCGATGGGAATGCCGGACAGCGCCGGAAAGACGCGCAGCATGCGCGGCCGCACGAGTTTGACGATATCCTTCGGGTGACGCAGACCTGCCTCGCCACCGGCGAACAGCAGGCGCCCATCGACGCTCTTGCGGTAATAATCGAGCACGTGGCGCGTGTCGGCGACTGCGGCATCGCAAGGCAGTATTTCACGGTTCAATGCCTCGCCCAGCGGCGCCGTCGCCATCAGGAAGCTTTCGATCGTGCCGATATAGCCGGCAAGCTTCGGGGCGATGCCGGCGCTGAAGGCGTCGCAGGCCAGCAGCACGCGGTCGGCGGTGATGCGGGCGCCGCGGCAACGCACGACGACTTTGCCGCGGCGTCGTTCGATGCGCTGCGCAGGGGTGTTTTCCCAAAGAGTCGCGCCGGCACGCGCGGCGGCGGCAGCGAGTCCCCGCACAAAGCGGAGCGGATGAAGGTGCCCGCCGCCTTCATCGAAACGCGCGGCCGGATAGACGTCGGTGCCGAGCATCTGTGCGGTCGTTTCACCGTCGAGCATACGGCCCTGGCGGTAGCCGTAGTTCCGTGCCAGGTGATCCGTATCCTCTGCCAGCGCCCGCACGGCGCGCCTGTTGTGTGCCGCTACGACAACACCGGGCTTCAGGTCACATGCGATGCTGTGTTCGGCGACAAGTTTGCGAATCAAGTCTTTGGCGTCTTCGCTCAGGTCCCAGAGCGCGCGGGCGTGGACTTTTCCCAGACGCCGCTCAAGCCATGCCTGTTCCTTGCGCAGCCCGGTATGAATTTGCCCGCCATTGCGGCCTGACGCTCCGGAACCAACGGTTTTGGCTTCCACCAGGCAGATACGTGCGCCCGCCTGTGCCAGATGCAACGCCGCAGACAGCCCGGTGTAGCCGCCGCCGATGATGCAAACATCCGCCTTCGTATCCGCGGCCAAGCGCGGGAAGGGCGAAATAGGCGTCGCACTCGCCGTATAATAGCCTAGCGGGATGCTCGGTTTCACAACCGATCATTGAGGCGCCAAAGCGCGCGGTCAAGGCGCTTGACCAGCCCCGGCCGCCATGCGAGTTCAAGTCATGCTGTTATGGAGACGCCTTTGACCCGCAGTGAAATCTGGCGCATCGAAAAGTACCTCCGGAACCTGTTTCGGCTCGACACAATCACGATTGTCGAGCGCCCGAAGCAGCAGGACTCCGTTGAAGTACAGGTCAACGGCGAGTTTATCGGCGTGATCTTCAAAGACGAAGAGGACGGCGAAGTCTCCTACGCCTTCAATATGGCCATTCTTGAAATGGACCTGCCAGAGCCGCCCTCCAGCCGCGCTGGGTAAGTTCACATGGTGCGCAGCGGCAGCGAACTCGGCGGAGCTGCCGGCGCGGCCAGGCAGTTTTTTTCCCGCAATCGCGTTCTACTTCTGTCGATCGTGCTTTCGGCGGTTGGCGTCGTAACCGGCATAGCCACAGCGTCGGCTATTCTGTCAGGTGCGTCGTTAGGCGATGCGGCGCTGATCTTTGCCGGTACTGTGCTGGCTGGCGCGGTGGCGTTGTTCCATACACGCCATCTGGCGTTGGCGTTTCTGACTGCCGTGGCTCCGTTGCCGGGGCTTGCCTGGGCCGCGCCGCTGAGCGCCGACGCTAGGTTCGGGGCGGTGCCGATGTTGGCCTATGCTTTCGCTTATGGCATCGCGGTCATGCTGGCGCAGAATATTCTTGTCCGCACATTGGACAGCCGCGAAACAAAAGGCCCCTTTTTGGCGCTTGCTCTGAGCCTTGCCGCAACGGCGGCATTGGCCGTCTTGTGGTTCTGGCGGTCGACCGCGGGCGGCGCCGTGCTCCAGGCCATATTGGATCTGTTGTTTTCCGCCGGCTCGGCGATGTTGCTGATGCCGGTCTGCACCTCATTCCTGCATTTCGACGAAGCGTTCGTCGGTCAAGCGAACCGCGCTCGGGAGCATCGCCTTCGCCTGTTGGAAAAGGTCGCGATGACCGCCGTTCCGCGCTGGGGCATGAGCATCGCCGGAATTGCTTTGATCTTTCTGGCGCTCGCATGGTTCGGCGCTCAATCGGCGCTGACGTACACGCCGGGCGGGGAGACAATCGCCGCCGCATCCATCGGGCTGATCTTTGCGATTGCAGGCATTGCAGGCGGCGGATGGCGCGAAGCGCTTGCGGCAACGGTCGTCGCCGTGCTCGCTTGCTTGGTCGGGCTTTGGGCTTTTGCGGTTGTCACGATCGGGACGACGCCAAGCGGGCATGCCGGCCTGTTGGAAGTCGTGGCACTGGCGCTCTTCTTGGTGTTATGCGGCTTCCAGCGCGTGCGGATTTATCGCCGGCTTGGTGACGATCCGGCCATTGCGAGATTACGCGCAGTGGAGGATCTCGGTGGAGCCCAGGCCTTCGCCGTTCTCGGCGGCATCGCAGCTCTTCTGCCCGCCGTATTTTTCCACTCCGTGGCTGCGGCATATGCCATCGCATTGGCATTTGTCGCGATCGGCGCGGTCGGCTTCGCGCCGGCACTTGTCGGCGCCACGGAATTCCTGTTGCCGCGGCGGCGCTCAGTCGAAGAGATGTACGGCCGTCGGTGAACGGTCAGACACCGGCCTGCCACAGGAAGCGCTCGACCATCGATCGATAACCGTCGCCAAACAGGCGCAGATGGACGAGGGCCGGCCACAATCGATAGATGACAAGGCGCTCTTCGTGTTGCGGTTCCAGGGAGCCATAGGTCTCGAAAAAGGCGCTTCCGGGGTTGTCGAACAGCGTGAGCATTCCGATATCGACTTCTCCGTGCCCGAAATAACAAGCCGGATCGATCAGGCCGCTGATGCGATCGCCGTCGGTCAGGATGTTGCCGCCCCATAAATCGCCATGCAGGAGCGAAGGGGTTGGGCGCGCGGGCAGCCGATTTGACAGATCGGCGGCAAGTGTCTCGACTCGTCGCGCCAATGACGTTGGAAGATGCGCTATGTGCGCCAGCAGGCGGCGCTCGGCCCAAAAGGTCGGCCAATGGTCTGCCCAATCGTTCAGGATTGTCAGTTCACCGAAGGCATAGTCCTGCGGCCAGCCGTAGCGCTCGCCTTTCGTGCTGTGCAGCAGAGCAAGCACGGAACCGAGATCGGACCAGGCGTTGTGCAGCGCGCCTCCGGCAGTGACGACTTCGATCACCAGCGTGTCGTCATCGACGCCGAGCACCGCTGGCGCGGGCGCGCCGCTTGCGGCGATGGCCGTGAGCATTGCGGCTTCTGTTCTTGGCGACGGACCGTTCTTCACGACGGCCTTGCGCCCATCGGCCAACACGATCTGCGTGATCCGCGACAGGTTACCGCCGGGCATCTCTTTGACGTGACGGAGCGCACCGCCGATCAGATGGGCGCCCGCCTCGGCAAGCGCATTCACGCTTTCGCGATCCGGCGTGCGAGGGCCCGTGCGCCATCGGAGACGTCGGCCCAGGTGGTCTCGAAATCACGCTCGTCGCCATAATAGGGATCGGCCACAGCCTCTCCTTTGCGTCCTTCGACATGGTCGAGCAGCAGGCTGAGGTCGGCCGTGGCATTTGCCGGCCGCATGGCCTTGAGCGCAGCCAGATTTTCATGGTCGAGGCCGACAATATGGCTGAAGCGCGTGAAGTCTTGCGGCGTCGCTTTCCTGGCGCGATAGCCGTTGATGTCAACGCCATGGCGTTTGGCCACCGTCCGGGCTCGTGCATCTGGCGGTTCGCCGGCGTGCCAGCCGCCGATGCCGGCGGAGTCCACCTCGACCTCGAGGCCGATCCGTGCCACTTCCAGCCGGAAGGCTGCTTCCGCCAGTGGGGAACGACAAATATTTCCAAGACAAACGAATAGTACCGCCGGCTTTTCGGCCACTGTGTGGAATCCTTCGCAACGAATTCGTCGGCCGACCCTAACTTATTTCGGGGGCTTTTCGAACGAGGTAACAAGCTTGTCTACGCCGTCGGCGATTTCGCGCCATTGGGACAGATGCGCCCGCTTGAAGCGGTATGACAGCGAGACGCCTTTGCCGACGGATAAATCGCGCAAGCAGTTTGGGCTTGGCACTTGGGGACCAAAGCGCACGCACCGGAGCACGATCGGGCCTTTGAGCGCATGGCCGACATACAGGTCTTCGTCCTGATAGCCGGAATCTTCGCGAAAGGTGTATTGGGTCAACCCATATGGGCCGGGCGCTCCGCGCTTGTCCGTGACGTAATCCATATAGACCCGCCGAAGCCTTTCGGTCTCGCTCAGGTCGAAATTGTCCTCGTGGATGAGCATGTAGACGACGGGCGATTTTGCGCCGTTCCCGGCGAAGGTCTGCGCTTCCCAGTTCGACCAGCCCGTCATGTCCGGCAGCATCGCGAACAGCGCGATCTCGTGCCGTGTGCCCCCCTGTCTGGTTTTCTGATATTCCAGATAATTCGCCGGGATGTAGAGCGCCAGATTGCGGACCTTCAAGGCGATGATGTCGCTGCGCGAAGTCGGCGAGATCTGCTCCTCGAACAGGCTTGGCGCACTGGGGGCGAGGTAGAGGAGCAAAAACATCGCCGACAGCACGAACGTAATGAAGAATACGCCGAGCGGGATCAGCCACCCGGACCGCTTCCGGATTGTCTCGTCGTCGTCTGCTGTGCGGCTCATGATCGTTCCCAGTCCAACACCCGAGTCGGGACTGTCTCGCGCCTATTTAGCATGACGCCGTTAACGGTCATCCCTGCTTTGAGCACGCGCCAAATCGACACGGATCAATCTTCCGGGAGCCCGCGGCCGGGCGGCGGCGCGTGTTGGCCGCCCTTTGTCGTGCCGGAATGAAACAAAAAACCTGAAAAGGCAGGCACATCGCCTGCATTTCCTGCCCCAACACAAGGGGATCAGGATGCTCCATCATTTGATGATTATTATGTTTGCTGTGACAGCTGGATTCACGGCGTCCGGGATTACGGCGAATCTTTATCGTCTTGTTGTTGCGGGCAAGCCACAAACCAAAGGCGGCAAGACGGCCTATTTCGCCGTCATGGTTCTCGCCGGTCCCAGCGTCCTGTTCGAGAACGCCGCCAAGAAGGCCCGCGAGAAGAGCTGCTCGAAAATCGCCTTCGGGCTTGCCGCCGCCGTCGCCGGCTACTGGAGCTTCGCCATCGGCGTCTTCGTGCTCAGCATCAGTCTGGCGCTCTAACCGCTACAGGACGGTCAGCATCCCCGCCACCAGGGGGTGGCGAACGATGTCGCTTTCTCCCAACCGGATGACGGCGATCTCGGGCACCTTCTCAAGCCGCTCGGCAACGTCACGCAGCCCCGACAACCCGCTCAGCAGATCCGTTTGATCGGGATCACCCGTCAAAACCATGGTCGACCGCCATCCAAGGCGCGTCAGCAGCATCTTCAGCTGGCCGTAGGTGCAGTTCTGCGCCTCGTCGATCACGATGAAGCAGTCGTTCAGCGTCCGCCCGCGCATATAGGCCACCGGTGCGATCTCTATGACGCCTTCCGCGACCAACGCCTTCAGACGTTTGGTGCCGAGCCGTTCGGTCAAGGCGTCGTAGAGCGGCCGCAGGTAAGGCGCCAACTTGTCCTGCAGATCGCCGGGCAGGAATCCCAGACTCTCGCCGGCCTCTACCGCCGGACGCGACAGCACCACACGGCCGACGCGTCCCGCTTCCAGGGCTTCCACCGCCTTGGCGATGGCGAGATAGGTCTTTCCAGTCCCCGCCGGACCAAGCGCCAGCGCCACATCGCTCTGATCGATGGCGTCCATCAGACGCTGCTGGGTCGGGCTCATCGCCCGGACGTTTTTTACATATTTCCGGTCGCGCGCGTCTCCGTCGCGCGGATTCCAGCCGCCGCGGGCCGGAAACAATGGATGAATGTTTTCGTCGTCTGCAAAATTGGCTTCGCGAGACTTGTAACGCGCGGAACGCCTGGCCATGGATGCTCCCTGGTCAAAAAACGAACGCTGATCGTTGATGAGGCGTGAGTGTGAGGGCAGGGCGTAGGGCCCTTAAAACCGGAGATCTGCAAAGTGCACCGACGCACCGTGATCTTTCCCCCATCGTGAGCGAATCACGAGAACATGTTCAGAATAACAGAACTGCCAAAATCGAAATCGTATTTTTTGATGACAGCGATACGAACTGGTGCGGCGTGGCGATCGGCGTCAGAATGCTCGCCGACACGTCGAAAGGAATTGAGCGATGCCGATCTACGCGCTGGAAGGCGTTGCGCCGGAGTTTCCCGCCGACGGCGAATATTGGGTGGCTCCGACGGCCGTTCTCATCGGCCGCGTCAAGCTGATGAAGAACGCCAGCGTATGGTTCGGCGCGGTGCTGCGCGGCGACAACGACTGGATCACGATCGGCGAAAATTCCAATGTGCAGGACAACTCGATCGTTCACACCGATCCCGGCCAGCCGGTGCAGGTGGGGGCGAACGTCACAGTCGGCCACAATGTGATTCTGCATTCGACGATCGTCGGCGACAACTCGCTGATCGGCATGGGCTCGACGCTGCTCAACCGCTCGCGCATCGGCACGAACTGCATCGTCGGCGCCAACACGCTCATTCCGGAAGGCAAGGAATTCGCCGACGGCTCATTGATCGTCGGCAGTCCCGGCCGCGTGGTACGGCCGTTGACGGATGCGGAGCTGCTTCGGCTGCAGATGTCGGCCGACATCTATGTCGCGAATTACCGGCGCTTCCGCGATAAGTTGGTGCCGGTCGGCTGATCAGCCGGCGGCGCGCTGCGCCGACGGATCGGGAACCTTCTGCCAGATGCGGCGGATGCGGCTGTCGGCTTCCGGCCCGAAGTTGAACCAGGCGGCCTTGTTGTGCGTGGCGTCGGCGATGAACAGCGTATCGAGCTTGCCGAGCTTCTGCACCAGGGCGTTGCGGACGGCGGTGATCGGCATGTCGCTGGTCACGACCCAGGCCTGCGGCATGATCGAATAGGCGGGGCCGAAATTGAAGATCTCTTCTTCCAGACCGGAAATCGAACGCGACTTCATGTCCGCCACGATGATGTAATGCGTGCGCTCGGCCGGCGCTTCATCGTCCTTGCGGCCGAAGTTCTGCGACGTCGCGTCTCCGTCGGCGGTGAAAAAAGCGGGGCGCGCCGGCGCCGGACGGAACAGCTTGGCCAGTTCGCCGTCGGCCGATGCGGCCTGGTACTGATCCTGGCCCTCGCGGGCGACCAGCGAATGCGGCGCCAACCGCCCCTCGGCGGCAAAGGCGCGCATCTGCGGCTCCGTATAAGGGCCGTAGCTTCGCCCGTTTACGCTTATGGTCCAGGTGTCGGACATCGCGGCTCGAAATTCAGTGGCCAGTCATCAGCCTAGAATTGAATGATTACTTAACTCTTTCCGAAAGAACGGCTGCCGGGGCTTGGCCTGCCGGAACGCCGGCTGCCCGGTGGTCTTCTCGCCGACGGGTTTACGGCCGTTAACCGAATTGCCCTGCCGCACGCGGCCGGAAAAGAAAAGACCTCCGGCGCGTCACCGGCCGGAGGTCTCCATTCTCTTCAACGCAAGCTAGTCGAAACGCCAGTTGCCGTCTCTCTGCCGGCACGCGGTACCGGACCGGGTATAGCTGCGGCCGCCGGCATAGGTCGTCGTGCTGAACGAGCGGCAGACATAGCCGTCACGGTCGAATTGCCGCTCCGGCGTGAAATAGCCGTAGTCGTCGCCATGACGCCAGTCGTAACGATGACCGATGTCGCCATCGAGGCCTTCCGCATAGACGCGCATGGCGTAAGGATGGTCCTGACACGGCATGTCGCGGCTGACCGCGTTGCCGAACAGGCCGCCCAGAATTGCGCCGCCGACCACCGCCCCGCCATTGCCGTGGCTTGCGGCGCTGCCGATCAGGCCGCCGGCCAGTGCGCCGAACAAGGTGCCGGCGACGTTGTTGCTGCGCTGGCAATTGTCTTCATAAGCGCCCTGTTGGTAGTCGCGCGGCGGCGGACCGTTGTCGTAGCCCTGGTCGGGGCCGTCTGGACGCCGGTCGTTGTAGCGGACGTAATGGCCATCGCGGTCGTAATAGCCGTCATGGTCGTACTGGCTGTAATAACCGTACGGGTCGGGCTGGGGGCCCCCGTAGGGCTGCGCAGAGGCCGCCGTCGCACCGAATACCAGTGCAACCGCCGTGGCCGCCAAAAACAATTTCCTCATCAACCTCTCCTTTGTCGCTTGCCGACGGGTAAACCGTGAAGACAGCTTCGCCTTCTTAGGCTGAACGCGTCCTGAACGGAATAAGGCGGGATTGGGGCGCGGATTAAAGTTTTGTGGCAATGATTTGGAGGACGCCCGGCGTGATGACGAGGGCGTCCGGATCGGCCTGGTAACGATCGAGGAGGGCGGCGATTTCTTTGCCTTCCGCGGCGCTGATGTCGCCGTCCCGTTCCATCACAGGAAGGTACTCACGCGCGAAGCCCATCGGCCAGCTGGCGTTGAAATCGTTCATGCGGGCGGCAAAGACGACGGGGCGCACGGACTCGATTGCGAAGCCGGCCTCCGGCAACAGACGGGGCAGGGCCAGCCCCACGTCGCTTTCGCCTCCGGAAGCGCGCCACTTGGCGATGATCTTCGCGACATAGGCCTCGAACGCCGGCGCGCGCGGCGCCAGATGCCAGGACGCATAGTCGTAATATTCCTGGAGGATGAGTTTTCCGCCCGGCTTGAGCGCGCGCGCAACCCCGCGCAACACCTTGGCGGGATCGTTGATGAAAGCGAGCACCCAGCGGCACCAGGCGCGGTCCGCCACGGCGTGCGGCCATTCGTATTCCAGAAGGTCGGCTTCCACCGCCGCGATGTTGGCGAGGCCGCGCGCTTCGGCGAAGGCCGACAGTGCCGCCAGAAAGCGGCGCGAGCGCTCGAGCGCGATCACCTTGCCGTCGCGGCCGACGATCTGCGCGAGATCGAGCGTCGCGTGACCGGGCCCGGCGCCGATATCCAGCACGGTCTGCCCGACGGTGACGCCGCCTTGCCGCCACAGATCGAGCACGCTTGCCCGCCAGACACGATGCTGCACGCCCAGCCGTTCGATTTCGGCGTCATGGGTTCCGATGACGTAGGATTTTTCTTCGCGCATGGCGGCAGGTGTATGCGAAAGCATACGGCCGCTAGCCACCCGTTTCTTGCGGTCGGTAGCGCTGGTTACTTTATGAAGTAACCGGCCGCCTTCCAGCTTCCGCCATCCATCATCATCGTGACGGTCTCAACCGCGTCGGCTTTGTTTGCGAATTTCGAATGAAATTGAACGACCACATACTGGCCGTCGGGAGCGCCGGGCAGTGTATTCGCAGGTGTCGCCTTCGCCACCGCGCGAGAGATCAGCGCGCCAAGCGGTCCCCGGGCTGCCTTTGCCGCTGTTGCCCATTGGGCCTGTGTGACATGATCCTGGAAAAGCGCGCAGGTCTCGCTCCAGCTTTGAGCGTAATTGCCCGCATCGACCAATGCGAGCCAAGCCTTGGCGCTGTCGGTAGCTTGCGCAGCGGTATCCGCGGCCACAGCCGATGCTGGCAGTAGCAGTGCGAAAAAGATGGCGATGAACAGCTTCATGAGAATGCTCCTTCGTCAGCCGAAGAAGGCCGGAGGCTGTTTCCGGTTTTAATACACCCGCGCTTTCGGCGCAATGTACTCCACGTCGTTCGACAGCGTGTAGCTGTGCACCGGCGACGCGCGCGTCCATGAAGTCGAGGATGCGGCGGGCCGTCGGCTTATCGAGTTTGCGTAGCTGCTTCCTGGCGGTGGCAGTGTAGCTAATCGTCCAGGCCAAGGTCGCTTCTCACATCCGCCGCGGAATAGATCTGTTCTTCTCCCTTGCGGACGCGTTCCACCGTTGCGGCGGCGAGGTAATAGTCTTCCAGATCGTCCATGCCCCTCTGAACCAGCTCGCGCAGGTAATAGGCTTTGGTCCGGCCGGTGCGCCGGGCCAGCACGTCGAGGCGTTTTTCCATAGTGGCTTCGAGGCGGACGGAGGTGGCCATGGAGAGAACCTTGATGATGAATACGAGTATTCAATGTATTTACGGAGAGGCAATTTGCCAATGAGGGCGCAAAATCGTCCAGGCAAGGAACGCAGCATGTCCGATCCCACGTCGCTGATCGGAAAGATCGAGGCCATGCCGGTGTCGGCAGATTGCCTCCACCGGCACGCCCCATTTAGCGCGCGAAGTAGTTCGGCTGGCCGATGTCGGCGATGAGGCCGATCTCTTTCGGTTTCCATCTCAGCCATTGTTGCGTCAAAGCGCTGGAGGCCGGCATGTCGAGTCCGGCGAACATCGCAAACGGTCCGAAATAGTCGCCGGCTTCTTCCGGCTTTATCGAGACCACGGGCACGTTCAAAGCGCGGCCAATCACGTCGACGATTTGACGCATGGGCACGCCTTCTTCGCCAACGGCATGATAGATTCCCTCGACCGCGCCTTTCTCCAGCGCGAGCCGGTAGAGACGCGCAACATCCAATCTGTGGCCCGCCGCCCAGCGCTGACTGCCGTCGCCGATATAAGCGGCGGCGCCTTTCTGGCGTGCAACTTCGACCAGATGGGTAATCAGGCCGGCCTTGCCCTCGGCGCCATGCACTTGCGGCAGACGCATCGCCATCGCGCGCACGCCGCGCTTCGCATAGGCCAGACCGGCCTGTTCCGACACGCGTGGAATGCGCGGGCTGGTGTCGCGCCGCATCTCTTCGGTGATCATCACGTTCGGTGCGATGAGGCCCGTTCCGGAGGTGACGATGAAGGGCTTGTCCGTGCCTTCCAGCACATCGCCCATTGCCTCGATGGCGCGCTTGTCGATCTGGCTGTTCTCCGCGAATTTCGAGAAGTCGTGGATGAAGGCGAGATGAATCGTGCCGTCGGTCTCCTTGGCGCCCTTGCGCAGACTGTCGAGATCTTCGAGCGAACCGCGATGCACTTCCGCGCCCATTTTCTGGAGCGCCTCGGCATTGGCGTCGGAGCGGGCGAGGCCGAGAACCTGATGGCCGTTTGCGATCAGCGCCGCCGTCGTGGCCTTGCCGATGAAGCCGGCGGCGCCTGTTACGAATACACGCATGGTCTTTCTCCGGACTTGGATGAGGACCACAGATAGGGCATGTTCTATGCGGGTAAAGTAGTGATATTATACTGGTATAATGAGTAACAGGATGCCGGCCGCGGACGATAATCGACTTGGAACTTATCTGAAGGATCGCCGCGCGAAACTCGATCCGGCAGCCTTCGGCCTTCCGCTGACGCGGCGGCGAACGCCGGGGCTTCGGCGCGAAGAAGTGGCCCAACGCGCGAACGTCAGCGCCACCTGGTATACCTGGCTGGAGCAGGGACGCGGCGGCGCGCCATCCGCCGATGTGCTGGATCGAATCTCGCGCGCCATGATGATGACGGATGCCGAGCGCGAGCATCTGTTTCTGCTCGGTCTGGGCCGCCCGCCCGAAGTCCGCTATCGCGCGCCCGAAGGGATCACGCCGCGTTTGCAGCGCCTGCTCGACACGCTGGAATACAGTCCCGCTTTTATCCGAACGGCCACATGGGACGTGATTGCGTGGAACAGGGCCGCAGCCGCGGTCTTGACCGATTACAGCACGCTCCCGGAAGGGCAACGCAACGTGCTGCGTCTGATATTCCGCGACTCGCGCCTTCGCGCAGCACAGTCCAACTGGCAAAGCGTCGCGCGGTATGTGGTGGCATCGTTCCGCGCGGATGTGGCGCGCGCCGGCGCGGGGCGCAACGTGCAATCGCTGGTCGATGAGCTGTGCGCGACCAGCCCTGAATTCGCGGCGATGTGGCGTGACAACGATGTGCAGGCGCATGGCGACGGCACAAAAGTCCTGCATCATCCGATCGCCGGACCCCTCTCGATGGAATTTTCGGCGTTTGCCGTCGACGGCCGGCCCGATCTCAATATGGTGATCTACAATCCCGCAACGCCCGCGGATGTGGACAAGGTGAGAACATTGCTAAAAGCCCGGCCATGACGACAAGTCGAGGACCCGTCACCCGGTTCGACCAAGCGTAGCTTCGCCAACCGCAAGTCGAACCGCCGCCGCCACGCCGGCGCTCGCGGCCCCACAGGGGAGAGGGACGATTCTTAGTACACCCGCGCCTTCGGCGGGATGTACTCCACGTCGTTCGACAGCGTGTAGCTGTGCACCGGGCGGTAATCGAGGCGAACTTCGCCGGTCTTGGCGTCGAGCCAGGACAGCGTGTGCTTCATCCAGTTCGCGTCGTCGCGATTGGGATAATCCTCGCGCGCATGGGCGCCGCGGCTTTCCGTGCGGTTGAGCGCGCCGGCGATGGCGACGGAGGCCTGCGAGATCAGGTTGTCGTATTCCAGCGTCTCGACCAGATCGGTGTTCCAGATCATGGAGCGATCGGTTACGCCGATATCGCCGATGCCGCGATAAATCTCGGCGATGCGCGCCTTGCCCTTCGAAAGCGTTTCGCCGGTGCGGAAGACCGCGGCGTCTTCCTGCATCGCCTTCTGCATGGCCAGCCGCATGACGGCCGTCGGCGTCTTGCCTTTGGCGTAGCGGAAGCGGTCCAGCCGCGCCAAGGCTTCTTCGCCGGCACTCTTCGGCAGTTCCGGGTGCTTCAGACCGTTGCTCAGCGACTTGGCGGCCTGCTCGCCGGCGGCCTTGCCGAACACCACCAGATCGATCAGCGAATTGGAGCCGAGGCGGTTGGCGCCGTGAACCGACACGCAGGCACCTTCGCCGACGGCCATCAGGCCCGGAATGACGGTGTCGGGATTGCCGTCCTTCAGCGTCAGCGCTTCGCCCATGTAGTTCGTCGGAATGCCGCCCATGTTGTAGTGCACGGTCGGCAGCACGGGGATCGGCTCCTTGGTCACGTCGACGCCCGCGAAGATGCGCGCGCTTTCCTGGATGCCGGGCAGGCGCTCATGGATGATCTTGGGATCGAGATGCGACAGATGCAGATGGATGTGGTCCCGGTTCGGGCCGACGCCGCGGCCTTCGCGGATCTCGATCGTCATGGCGCGTGAGACCACATCGCGCGACGCCAGGTCTTTGGCGTGCGGCGCATAGCGTTCCATGAAGCGCTCGCCTTCGGAGTTCGTCAGATAGCCGCCTTCGCCGCGCACCCCTTCGGTGATCAGCGTGCCGACGCCGTAGATGCCGGTGGGGTGGAACTGGATGAACTCCATGTCCTGCAGGGGCAGGCCGGCGCGCAGCACCATGCCGTTGCCGTCGCCCGTCTGGGTGTGGGCGCCGGTGCAGGAGAAATAGATGCGGCCATAACCGCCCGTCGCCAGGATCACCTTGTGGGCGCGGAAGCGGTGGATCGTGCCGTCGTCGAGGCACCAGGCCATCAACCCGCACACCGCGCCATCTTCGACAATGAGATCGAGCGCGAAATATTCGACGAAGAAGTTCACCTCATGCTTCACGCACTGGCCGTACAGCGTATGCAGCATGGCGTGGCCGGTGCGGTCCGCCGCGGCGCAAGTGCGCTGGGCGATGCCTTCGCCGTAATGGCTGGTCATGCCGCCGAAGGCGCGCTGATAGATCTTGCCGTCTTCCGTGCGCGAGAAGGGCACGCCGAAATGTTCCAGCTCGTAGACGGCTTCCGGGGCGTTGCGGCAGAGATATTCGATGGCATCCTGATCGCCCAGCCAGTCCGATCCCTTCACGGTGTCGTACATGTGCCAGCGCCAGTCGTCCTCGCCCATATTGCCGAGCGACGCCGCGACGCCGCCTTGCGCGGCCACGGTGTGGCTGCGGGTGGGAAAGACTTTCGTGACGCAGGCGGTCTTCAGGCCGGCGCGCGCGCATTCCAGCGTGGCGCGCAGTCCCGCGCCCCCCGCGCCGACAACGACGACATCGAAGGTATGGTCGGTGATTGCATAAGCGGTCATTTCAAGTTCCGAAATCAGAGCGCGATTCTGAGGAGCGCAACGACACACGCCGCCGCGACCATGAACGCGAAACCGTGGTTGAGCACCATCAGGATCAGTTTGAAACCTTCATGGGGAACGTAGTCCAGGATCACTTCCTGCAGACCGAGCGCCATGTGGTACAGCGAGATCAGCACGAAGGTGCCCATCAGCACGGCGTTCAACGGATCGGCCAGGAAATAGAGGACGGAAGCCTCGTGCGCGCCGACCAGGCCGAGCGCGGATATCGCGAACCAGACGGTGAGCGGGATCAAGGCAACGGCCGAGACGCGCTGACGCCAGAAATGTTTGACGCCGGAATGCGCCGAGCCCAGACCTTCCACTTTGTGCAGCGGTGTCTCGAGACTGCTCATTGGTAGTAGCCCCCCTTGCCCAGATAGGCGAGGGCGAAAGCCCCGACCGCCAGCAGCAGCGACAGCGCGAACGACAGGATGCCGGTCCGGTCCGCCGTCTTCAGCGCGAAACCGTAGCCGAAGTCCCAGGCCAGATGACGGATGCCGTTGATCATGTGATAGGCCAGCGCCCAGACGAAACCGAACAGCACAAGCTGGCCGAGCAGGGAGGCCGCGAGGCTGTTGAAGAAATCGTAGGCTTCCGGTCCCGAGGCTGCGGCGATCAGCCACCATGCGACCAGCAGCGTGCCGCCGGCCAGCGCCACGCCGGTCATGCGATGGACGATCGACGTCGCCATGGTGACCGGCCAGCGGTAGATGCCGAGATGAGGCGAAAGCGGGCGCGACGCCACTTTCTGCGGGGTATCCGCCATGAATGTCCTCGAAGGAAAAGATGGGCAAAACCGGGCCGGAGTGTAGGTTTGCCGATCCCTAAGTCAACCGAAACGGCGCCCCAACATGGCGCAAACTGTCATTTGCGGTTTTACGGGTGTTGCGGCACTGTCGATCGCGGGCGGGTGTTCTTTTTCAGCGTTGGATATGAGCGAATCACGCATAGGGGCGGCAGGGCCTCCCAGGGGGGCTGTCCGGCTGGGTAGAACGCCGCTGCGGTTTCCCGCGGCTCCGCTGAGCAAGCTTGGGCCGGAGCTCGCGGCCATCGTCTTGCTGTGCCCGATCTTTCTGTTCGCCGCCTTGTGGAACGGCTTTCCGATCGTCTTCTTCGACACCGGCGCCTATGTGCTCGAGGGCTTCGCGCATGTCTTCGTCGCGGAGCGTTCGGCGGTCTATTCGCTGTTCCTGTCTTATCTCGGCGGGCGCGAGAGTCTGTGGTTCGTCGCCATCGCGCAATGTCTGATCACCGCGTTTGCCGTCACCGAATTCGCACGCGCCGTGCGTCCGCGCACGGGGCTGTGGGAACTGCTCTCCATCGGCGCGGCGCTGGTCTTGTTCACCAGCGTCTCCTGGTACACCGGCCAGATCGAACCGGACTGCATGACGGCGGTGCTGGCGCTGGCGCTCTACGTGCTGGCCTTCCATATGCGGCACATCGGCTGGTTGCGGGCCGCCTTGCTTGTCGGCGTCGCGGCCTTCGCCATCGCGGCGCATCCGTCCCATCTCGGCATTGCCGCGGGGCTGGTGCTTTGCATCGGCGCCGTGAAGATCGCCACCTTGCTCTTCCGGCGCGCGGACTTGCCCAAGACCCATCTGGCGCTGCCCGTGTTGAGCTTCGCCCTCGCGCTGGGATTGGTCTTCGCCGCGAATTATTCGCTGACCCACAAACTGTTCGTCAGCCGCTCGGGATCGACCTTTCTGATGGCGCGCCTGATGGGCGACGGCATCGTCAAGCCGACGCTCGACGACATCTGTCCGACCGAACATCTCAAGCTCTGTGCGTATAAAGACCATCTGCCGCGGACGGCCGACGATTTTCTCTGGGGGGCGGAGAGTCCGTTCAACAAGCTCGGCCGCTTCAAGGGCATGGAGCAGGAAGCCAAGCGCATCACGGCGGCGAGCCTTGCCCGCTATCCGCTCACCAGCCTGGGCACCGGGCTGTTCGACGCCTTTCGTCAGTTCTGGATGTTCCGCACCGGCGACGGCGTGACGCCGCAGCAATGGGTGCTGGATCCCGAATTCAAGAATTTCATGCCGGTGCAGTACAAATATTATCTCGGCGCCCGCCAGCAGCGCGGGATCTTGCGCTTCATCGCCGTCAACGTCGTTCATTACCCGCTTGCGCTGCTGTCTCTGGTCTGGCTCGGCTTCGTTTTGCGGGGCGCCGTGCGGCGGCGGAAATGGCATCGGGCGTCGCTGCCCGCCTTCGTCTTTCTGGCTCTGATCGGCAACGCGCTGGTTTGCGGGCTGTTCTCAGGTCCGCATGACCGCTATCAGGCGCGTCTCGCCTGGGTGCCGGCTTTCGTTTTGCTGTTGACGGAGCGGGGAAATCTCGTCCTCTCCTTGCGGCGGGCAGTCGAATCCGGCACTTAATGCCGTCTGATGACAACGCCCATACGCATCGCCGCCTCGATTCTGGCGGCCGATTTTTCCCGCCTCGGCGCCGAGATCGAGGCGGTTGAGAAAGCGGGTGCCGACCTCATCCATGTCGACATCATGGACGGCCATTTCGTGCCCAACATCACCATCGGCCCGGCGGTGGTGAAAGCCCTGAAGCCGCACGCCAAAAAGCCGTTCGACGTGCATCTGATGATCTCGCCGGTCGATCCTTTCATCGAGGATTTCGCCAGGGCGGGCGCCGACGGCATCACCGTGCATCCCGAGGCCGGGCCGCATATCCACCGGACGCTGCAGCTGATCCGCAGCCTGGGCAAGAAGCCGGGCGTCGTCCTCAATCCGGGGACGCCGATCGATCACATCGATCCGGTGCTCGATCTGGTCGATCTGGTTCTCATCATGACGGTCAATCCGGGGTTCGGCGGGCAATCCTTCATCACCAGTCAACTCAAGAAGATCGAGGCCGCCGCCAATCGCATCGCCAAGAGCGGTCGCGACATCGCCTTGGAGGTCGACGGCGGCATCAATCCGGATACGGCCAAGCAGGTGATCGCGGCCGGCGCGAACGTGCTGGTGGCGGGTACCGCGGTGTTCAAGGGTGGCGCGGCTAGCTACGCGGCCAACATCGCCGCGCTGCGAGGATAGAGGTGTGGCCGCCAGTTCCGCACATCGGCCTAGACTGCCTTTGTCGCTGTTCTTCGAAGCGGCGGCGGTCGCATTTTGGCGTGCGGGCGTCGGTCTGCGCCGCTGGCGCCGCAGCACCTGGCTCTATCGCCGCTTCCTGAAAGGCACGCTCGCCGACCGTATCGCTTTCCATCCCTACGACGCCTTGCCGCGCCGGCTGGAGGATGCCGACGCGCTGTTGCGCGGAAAATTCCGCTTCAACGGCGAAACCGTCGAGGTGGCGGACCGTTCGATTTTCGATCTGCCGGCGCCGTCGCGCGAATGGGCGGAAGCGCTGCATGGTTTCGCCTGGCTGCCGCCCTTGTCCGCGGCGGGCGGCGAGCCGGCACGCACGCTGGCGACCAATCTCATCAGCCAATGGCTGAAGCGCCACGGAAAATACACCGAACCCGCCTGGCTGCCGCATGTCATGGCGCGGCGTCTGGTCCACATCTTCGGCCATGGCCGTTTCATCCTCTCCAATTCCGACATGCTGTGGCGCTCGAAGGTGTTCGTCACCTTGCGCGAGCAGTCGCGCATGCTGGCGCGCATCGCGGATGAGGCGCCGGATGGCCTGCCGCGCTTCGAAGCGGCCGCAGCCCTGGCCTTGTCGGGCGCCTGTCTGCTGGACAGTCCGCGCCGTCTGGAAGCCGGGCTGGCGCGCCTCGGCGAAGAGATCGCGCGCCAGATCCTGCCGGATGGCGGACATATCAGCCGCTCGCCCGAGGCGCTGGTGCATGCCTATCGTTACGTGGTGATGGTGATGGACGCGCTGGCCGCCACCGGCCACGACGCGCCGCAGACGCTACGCAGCGCGCATGATCGCATGGCGCCGATGATCCGTTTCTTCCGGCACGGCGACGGCGCCCTGGCGCTGTTCAACGGCGGTTCGGAAGGCGACGCCAGGATGATCTCCGGACTGCTGTCGCGCGACGAGGTGCGCGGGCAGCCTTTCTCCCATGCCCGGCATTCGGGCTATCAGCGTTTGGCGGCGGCGCGCACGCTGGCGCTGCTGGATTGCGGTCCGCCGCCGCCGAGCATTTTTGCCGCCAACGCGCATGCCGGCTCGCTGGCTTTCGAGCTGAGCGCCGCCGCGCAGCGCATCGTCGTCAATTGCGGTTCGGCGACGTCCTCCGGCCAGCGCAACTGGGAACGTGCGCTGCGGACCACGGCCGCGCATTCGACCCTGACGCTCGAAGACACGTCGACGGCGACGGTTCTGGCCGACGGCTGGATGCGCAACCTGCTGGGAGCGCGCTTGTACGGCGGCGGCACGGCAGTCGACGTCCGGCGAACGGATACGCCGAACGGCGTCAGCATCGAAGCGCGCCATGACGGTTATCTTCACGCCTTCGGCATCATCCACGAACGCGTTCTGACCATGTCGCCGCAAGGTCTGGCGCTGACCGGCGCCGACAGGCTGTTGCCGCAGAAGGGCCACGGCACGAAGTCGCTGTCTTTCGCGGTGCGTTTCCACATCCATCCGGACGTGCGGGTATCGACCTCGCAGAGCGGCGACGTGATCCTCAAACTGCCGAGCGGCGAGGGCTGGCGATTCCGGTCCGGCGCGCCGGTCTCGATCGAGGAAAGCGTCTATCTCGGCGGCGACACGGTGCGCCGTTGCGAACAGCTGGTGTTGACCGGATCGGTGAAGAATACCCAGGCCGAAGTCGCCTGGATCTTCGAGCAGATCGGCGCAGCGTAGAGTCGATTTGCATCGGGTTTATGCGGCAGTTTTTTAGTCTCCACGGAACGCACGGCGAAAACGTCAAAGCGTGCAAACAGATGGGGGAGAGGCCGCGCGTTTGCGCGTCACCCAAGTCTGCAGGCGCCATTCCGTGGCGCAGCTCTACCTGACCGTTGATCCGTCATGCACCACAACGGCAGGAGGCGTGTGTCTGCCCGCCAACAAAGCCGATCCAAACCAGTCTCTCGGGCGCGATATGCCGGCACCCGGACATTGACGGCAGCGCAGGTGGTATTCTTGGCTTCCGACGGCGTCGGCGACGCGCTACAGTCCTCTTCAATCTGGGCTCATGCGGAGAATGTCGGGCAAGTTAAGCCAGTTTGGGAGATGTCGATGCGTTGCTCGATTATTTTATTTGCAGCCGCGGTGATGATGCCTGTTGCCGTCCATGCAGGAGATACGGGTTACACGACTCCGACCACGACGCCGGCCGCACAAACGGCCTCGCAGGATCAAACGTCCGATTGGGATAAGGTTATCTGCAAAAAAATGCCCCCGCCGACGGGCACGCGGCTGGGCGGCAGAACTGTCTGTCAGACCAAGAAGCGCTGGCTGGAGCTCGAGCAAGGCACGCACGACGCGATCGAGAAGACCGAGGCCGGGTGCTCTGGTCCGGGTTGCGGTCTGTGACGCCTGCGTCGGACAGTACGAGAATGGTGGCACCCGGCCACGGCGCCTTGCCCCTGACCCGGATGCTGTTCCGCCGCCGTCCGGCGCAAGGCGGCAGCAGGACAACGGCGGCATTCCGAACGGGAGTGCGCCTAGGGGTGGCTACAGCGTAGCCTTCTGGCGATTTTTCCGATCGTTGGGGACCGTAACCCAAATATGTGCCGCGGAGAAACCAGGGGATTTTGTTTTTCCTTGGGCGACGGGATTGCCTATGTTGCACGTTCAATTTGCGCAAGATTCGGGGAGGGTGAATTGAGGTGGCTTATAGCGATTGTGTTTGGATCATTGTCAGGTTGGCTGGTCGCTTCGATAACCAATGAGGTGGCAATCGCGATGGCCTCTGGAGCGGCGATCGGCGTTCTGGCCACAATTGCTATGTTCGGCACACGCCCGGTCCGCTCCGTCTTGAAGGTGGCTGGCGCGATGGCGATTGGATCGGTGGCCGGCTGGTTGGTTGCCTATCTGGCCGCCACGCTGACAGTCGCGATGGCCGTCGGCGCGGCAGTCGGGGTATTGGCGACCATAGCGGTGACCGGCACGCGTCCGGTCCGCTCCCTTATCAAAGTGGTTGGGGCCATGGGCGTTGCCTTCGTCATCGGCTGGGGCATAGGTGGCGCTGTAGGTGACCACAAGCTGGGCATGGCCCTGGCCGTCCCGCTCGGCCTGCTGCTTCTGATGCTCATTGCCGACTCTATGCCCAAGCTGCGCCACCGCCCGTTCTGACGTCTCGCGTTGCACGTACCACTGGTGCTTGTCGGTCAAGCACCCAAGAAAACACATCCGGCCAGTTGAGCCTTTGCAGCGCCTTCAAGTGGTCAAGGGCCATTTGGTTGTCTGGCAGTGGTGCAAAGCGGACGATCCGACCAATTCTTGTCATTCCTCCTTATGCGGATGAAATTCACTCTTACACGCACCGGCTGTATAATTTTGTCGCACCCCCTTTAATTGCAGGGATTAGTCCCCACATCAGTATTGTTGCACTCCAAGAGGGGGCGGCCCGGACCGTCCGTATCGCGGGGTGCAATCGGCGTCTGAGGAAGTCCGGCGTAACGCACCGGATGAAATCGGAGGTGCAGCCGTTCGCCGCGTCCGCCCACAAATCCTGACGGGGAGAGGGCGACACGCGCGAGACGATTGCTAAACCGGGGGACGCAAGTCCCGTCTGTGCTCTCGGAGAGAGAACACAGATTGGCCCTTCAGGAG
>JAGWJY010000005.1 GCA_028865545.1 Alphaproteobacteria bacterium
TCCCATTACTCCGATCGGGTTTTACGCCGCCGAACCGTCGCATCGACCGCCCGTCGAGTATGACGGCGCGGGAGTCCCCTTGGTCCGGCTGCGTGTGGTGGTGCGCGCGACGAGCACCCAGCCCTGTATGACTTCATCTGCGCTGTATCTCGTTCAGATCAGGCCTTGCCATCGGCCCCGTGTCTTGGTGCGCCTCCTCTGCTCCATCACCTCACAAAGAACATATACGGAACCGGCCCGCGTATTGCAACCATCACTATGTGCACAAATTGTCGCACTCAACCCTTGAGAGTGTTCGTCAGGAGCGGTCGCATGACCATCCTGCCCCGGTCGCGCCGCCCGGATCGGGCGCCCGTAAGCGCTTCCGGTCATGTCGCGGACACGCTACGGTCGCCTTCAACCCAGGGTTCTATCGGGAATGCCGGGTAAGCCAATTCGGGAGATGGTGATGCGTTGGTCGGTTATTTTGTTTGCGGCGGCGGTGGTTGTGCCTTTTGCCATGCACGCGGGAGATACGGACAGCACGGCACCGGCCACGCGGACGGCCGCACAGGACCAGACATCCGCCCTCGACCAGGTCGTCTGCAAAAGGCTGCCGCCGCCGACGGGCACCAGGCTGGGCGGAAAAACGGTTTGCCAGACCAGGAAGCAATGGCTGGAACTGGAGCAAAACTCGCAGGACATGCTCGAAAAGGTCGAGTCCGGTTGCGAGGGTCTGGCTTGCAGTCCCCACTGACGCCGGCGGACTTTGGGCTACCGGGTGCGACCCCGACGCATTGCCATTCCTTTCTGCCCGGCGTCCTGGGGAGAATGAAGGGTAAGCCGGTTGGGGAGATGAAGGTTGGGGTCAGCGAAGTGAATGAAGGTTTGGCGAACGGCCTTGATGCCCATGGTGGTTTTTACTCTGACCCCAAACTTCCCCAAATCCGTAAATTCCAAGGCGCTGATCGCCTCGTGAAGCTGGGCGTAGCCGGTGGCGAAAGCGCCAAGTACGAGAAACCCGGCGACAAACACCAGGCCGCCGACCGCGCCCGCCGCCAAAAGTAACGTTGAGCTCAGCGGTCGCACGTCCGTCGTCAGCCCCTCACAGCCAGAAAAAGCCTGCCTCAGCTTCGCGTTTGGCACAAGGTTCTGTCTGGGTCGATCGACACTGGAGCGTCCTTGAAGAACGACTTCAAATGGCGCGTTTTCTCCGCTTGTCCAATGTCCGGAGTCGCGCCCGCAATCTGCTC
Source organism: Alphaproteobacteria bacterium (assembly GCA_028865545.1). Classification (GTDB taxonomy): domain Bacteria; phylum Pseudomonadota; class Alphaproteobacteria; order Micropepsales; family Micropepsaceae; genus Rhizomicrobium. The sequence goes on from JAGWJY010000005.1 coordinate 1,233, forward strand.
GGGGCGCAAAGACAACCAGACATGCGAGGTCTTCCGCATACGAGCCTCGTGACAGCCGCATCAAGTCGCGGCAAGCTGCGGCAACGGAGGTGCGGCATGGAGATGGCGTATCGCGAACGGTGGCGGGCCGAGATCGCCGCGCTGCAAAAGATTCTGTCCGGGTTCGACTTGAACGTGGAGCGCAAGTGGGGAAAGCCCTGCTACACCGCGGACGGAACAAACGTCGTCATCATTCAGGGCTTCAAGGAATATTGCGCGCTGGGCTTCTTTCAGGGGGCGCTGCTGAAGGACCCAAAGAAGCTGCTGGTGCAGCTCGGGCGGGTGCAGGCGGGGCGGGTGATGAAGTTCACCAGCGTCAAGGAGATTGCGGCGAAGGCGGCCGTCATCAAGGCCTATCTGCGCGAGGCCGTGGCGGCCGCGAAGGCCGGCATGAAGGTCGAGACGAAGCCGCCGAAGATTCCCCTGCCCGGGGAGCTGACGGCGATGTTCCGCAAAAATCCGCGCTTCAAACGCGCCTTCGAGGCGCTGACGCCGGGCCGGCAACGGGGATATCTGTTTCACTTCACCGGCGCGAAGCAGTCTGCGACACGGAGCGCGCGGATCGAGAAGGCGATGCCGGCGATCTTCGAAGGGCGGGGATTTCTGGAGCGGCGTTAGATCGCGCCTCACGCCGTCTTTATCTCGAATGAAAGATGGTCCGGCGCCAGCGCTTCCAGCACCGCCCTGGCGTCGAGGATCGCGCCGGGGGCCTGTGCACCCACGCTCCCGAACCTGCCGTCGAGCAGACGCCCGGCCACCTCGCAGACCAGCGGCGCCGTAAAAGCGTAGATGTCGCGCCCGCGCGCCACGATACGGCGGCGCTCTGCGCCGCGCGTCACGACGGCGTCGACCGCAAAGCGCTGCGGCGAACGTCCCGTCGCATCCGCCGGCTGCGGCGGCGGCGTGGATGGATCGCGGATGTCTTCGAGCGCGAGACTGTTGAGATAGGTGTGCAGTTCGACGGTCTTCACATGGCGTGCGATCAGAACGATCTCGGAAAACGGCAGTTCGACCATGGCCTGCGTGCCGAGCGGCTCGCCGAACGCCCATTGCGTCTCGGCCGGCGGCAACGGCAAGGGCGCCAATTGTCCGCCCGCGACCACCAGGCGCGGCGCCGTATTCCGCGCGCCCGTCAGGCGCGTGCCGCGCGTCGGGTGCCAACTGTCGAGACCGATCATGATCTCGATGGCGTCGGCAGCGTCCCAGTCGCCGAGCGCGGCCGTGACCAGCAGATCGGCGAAACCGCCATAGAATCCCATCGCCGGAAGGACGACGACGCCGGCATCGCGCGCCGCGGCATCGCAGCTGTCGAGCGTGGCCTGTGCACTCGCCTGCTCGGCGGTGACGTCGAGATAATGGGCGCGGGCGCGCAGAGCGGCGGCGGCCACGGCGCCGGCCGTGTCGAGAAAAGGGCCTGCGCAATTGACGACCGCCCCGGCTCCGGCAAGCGCCCGGTCGAGCGATGCCGCATCATCGAGCGATGCCCGGCGGCATGGAATCTCGTCCCCAGGAAAATGCGCGGCGAGCGCGGCGGCGTCGCGGGCAATGGCGATCGGCGCGATGCCGCGGCGGCGCAATTCCGCGACAACAAAGCGGCCGGTGTGTCCGGCGGCGCCGAACACCGCCACCGGCGGCCCGGCCGGATGCCTGCTCTGGGGGCTCATGCTCATTCTCCTGTGCGATACAGACCTGTTTGTTTTATCAAACATACAGGTCTGTAGCGTGTCAAGCGGAGATGTGCTAAGCAGCCGCTACGGAGACCCCCATGCCGAAAACCGCCGCCGCATCGGATGCCCCCGCCGAAGTCCGGGCGAAAATTCTCGAGACCGCCTGCACGCTGTTCTATCAACGCGGCGTGCGGGCCGTCGGCGTCGATCTCGTCGTCGAGAAGGCGGGCGTGGCGAAGACCAGCCTGTACCGGCATTTCGGGACCAAGGACGATCTCGTCGCCGCCTTTCTGGCGCGCGAGGACGAGGACTTCTGGGGAACCTGGGATCGCGTCGCCGCGCAGCACAGCGACGATGCCGCCGCCGAACTGGACGCGCATCTCGGCTGGATCGGCGAACGCGTCGGGCGCGCCAATTATCGCGGCTGCCCGCAGATCAACGTTGCCGCGGAATTTCCCGAGACCGATCACCCGGCGCGGAAGGTCGCCGCCGCACACAAACGCCAGATGCGCCGGCGGCTGAAGGGTATTGCGGAGCGGCTGGGCGCCGCCCGCCCGGACGAACTGGCCGGTCAGCTCTCGCTGCTGATCAACGGCGCGTTTGTCAGCTCGCAGCTTTTCAAACCCGGCGAGGCAACGCCATTGCTGCGCAACACGGCGCAGGCGCTGATCGCGGCAAGCCGGACTTAACGCGCCAGTCTCGACGCCGGCCCCAAGCCCATGTCGGGAGACGGCGAAGCGCTCCGGTTCACGAGTTCGTGAGCGGCAGAGCGGCGCGCCGTCAATGATGGGCCGTTGCAGGGGCATTTCGACGGTGAACAGCCGCTCGAGAGCTGAACGGCATGGCCGGAGTCGAGGCGGCCATCGGAGGGTGCGCATCTTGTCAATGGAAGCATTCGGTAGGAGTGTTTTTCCGGGACAAGCACGGGGCTGACGCCGTGGCGTTCTCAACGGGGTGCACGCCCCACACCAAGCGCTTCACGGTTGGACCGGATACGTCCACGCCTGCTGTCGCGCGCTTCCGGCGGCGAACCCGTCCGCCGGGTCCGGGACCGTTTTGGTTCGGCAGCTGTCATACCGTTCGATTTCTGGCGAGCCTGGCGTTCGGCGCGATGATGGTCGCGGCGTCCTTTGGCCAGGCCCGTTCGAACTGCCATCAGGACCTGTGCCGCGCCATTGCACAGATCATGCAGGCGCGATCGGGCGACTTCGTCAGCCTCCAAGGCAGCGCCGACTCCTTGGCGGGAGACGGCGCGTGGTCCGGCACCGTCGGCGTGCTCGACCTCGATTGCGACGTGCTGGACACGCACCGCACCGGCGGCGAGCCGCAGTACAAATGCGACGGCGCCTATGACAGCTCCGGCACGGCGCAGCAAAACTTCGAGGCTATCCGGAACGCCGTCAAAAACGCGATCCCCGGCGGTTGGACGGAATGGAATACATCCGGCACCGACGGTTCCGCTTACGCATGCTTCGGCACGGACGGCGTCCACGACAAGATTCTCGTCGAGAAATGGCCGGATCTGGACGACCAGTCGACAAGGGTTGCCTTGAAAATCATGGCAACGGGCGTCGACTCACGAATGGACTGCAGCGGATAGGCGGAGATGGATCGCAGGCAGGGCAACCTGACCTGCCGAAAAACCAGGGAGGAAACACTTGAACAAAGGACTTCTTGTTACGACGGCCATCGGGCTGGTGCTCGTCGGAGGCATCGCCAGAGCGCAAACGCCAACCCCCGATCAGAACGACGACAACACATGGGACGGCCCGGGTTACTACGCCGAGGATTTGGCCACACAGCAGTCGAACGGCACCCAGATCCTCTTTAAGGACGGGGGGCCGTTCGCTTCCTATGACGCATGCCAAACATTCCTGCAGCAGGATGATACTACGTCCACGAAGGGATGGACCGACTCGTACCAATGCGTGTACCGGGGAAGCAGCGTTCAGTATGCGCCGCCCATTGGGTGCTTTCTCACGACGGCGTGCGTCGAGCATGCCGGCCTTCGCGACGACTGCGATGAACTTACCCTGATGCGCGCGCTTCGCGACCGCTATCTCGACAAGTTCGACGAAGGGCGCCTCGTCATCGATCAATACTACCGGATCGCGCCGCTCATCCTGGAGCGCATGCGCCGGGCGCCGAACCGCAGCCGGGCCCTTGCCTGGATTCTGCGTGAGGTTCGCGCGACGGCGCATTCCGTCGCCTGCGGAGAAATGGAAATGGCGACCGTGCGCTATGCCGCGATGGTAGCCCGGCTCCAGCAACGCTACGGCGTGATGGCATAGGCGCGGAGAGGCACATGAACAAAGGACTTCTTGTTACGACGGCGGTCGGGCTTCTGCTCGTGGGTGGGCTGGCGCGGGCGCAGAGTCAATCAACAACGGACCAGAACACGGACCAGAACGACGACATGACGTGGGACGGCCCGGGTTACTATGCCGAGGATTTTGCCACACGGCAGTCGGACGGCAGCCAGTTGCTCTTTAAGGTCGGAGGCCCCTTCGCATCCTATGACGCATGCGAAGCCTACTTTCAGCAGAATCCCCAATCGCCAACCAAAGGCTACTCCGACACATACCAATGTACCTACCGGGCATCCGCTACGAATTACGCTACGTGTTTCCTGACCACGGCCTGCGTCCAGCACGCGGGTCTTCCCGACGATTGCGAAGAACTGATGGTGTTGCGGGCGTTCCGCGACCGCGAGCTTCTGGGCTTCGAGGAGGGACGCTTTCTCGTCGATCACTACTACCGGATCGCCCCACGCATTGTGGAACGGATCAGATTGTCGCCCGACCGCGATCGCGTTCTGCGTTGGGTGCTTGCTCAGGTCCGCGAGACCGCGCGTGCCATCGGGTGCGGCGAAACCGACAGAGCCATTGCCCGCTATGCCGTGATGGTCCTCAGGCTCCAGCGGCATTTCGGCGTGACGGTCTGAGAATCCGGGAGGAAACACATGAACAAAGGACTTCTTGTTACGACGGCGGTCGGGCTTCTGTTCGTGGCCGCCGCCGCATGGGCTCAAGACCAATCATCGGCCGGGCAGAACAGCAGCTGGAGTGCCGATGGCACGGCCGCCTGGAACGGTCCCGGATACTACGCGGAAGCGGTGAACGGACTGGGCGCGCTGGCGGGCGGCGTCGCATCCGACTATGGCGGCCCCTATGCAAACACGTCCGACTGCAACGCCGCCATCGCGGCCAACGTCAAGCCCGAGGATCGCAGCGCCTTCAGCTGCGTGTACTACGGCACGCAGCAGGATTTCGGCTCGTCGTGACGACGACGTGAAATTGTCCGCGCCGCGCGTGTCTTACGGCTTGAACTCTTTCGGGATCGCCGAGGCTTCGGCGCCGGTCAAGGCCGTCATGGTCTTCACCATGCAGGGCTGGGTGATGTGGTCGCGCAGCGGCCCGTTGCTGACCCGCAGATCCCAATCGAGCGCGTCGCAGACGACGTTGGAGCCGCGCCAGACCGTGATCAGCCGCGCATCCGGCCACAGCATCGCCGGGCATTCGCCCGCGAGATTGAGCCGGTAATAGCGGTTGGTGTTGACGCGGATGTAAATCGTCCTGGCGTCGGACGCCTTCCAGTTTTCGAAATTGCTGGCGAAGAAGCAGCGGTCCGGCGGCGCGCTTTGCGCCTGCGCCAGCGAGCCCAAGCCCGCGGCAAAAATCACCGACAGCATCACGATCCGTTTGCGCATGGCTAACCTCCTGCGACAAGGTTTTCGCCCGCTCCGCCGCGCATTATGTACCACGACGGTCAAAGCGCAATCGGTGTCTCATCGGGCACCGTCAAAGCCATGACGCCGGCGTGGAAATCGGAACGAAAGCGACAGATCGCATTATGCCCGCGCGCCGCGCGCGGGTTCCTCTTCGAGCCGCAGATTGTCGAGCCAGACCAGGATGCTGGCGGCGAGTTTTTCCCAGCCGTCTTCGCCGATCAGCCAATGGCTTTTGCCGGGCAATTCCTCGTAACGGGCGCGGCCTTCATAGCGCGCGGCGACGGCGCGCACCGTGGAGGGCGGATTGATCCTGTCCTCGCCGCCGGCGATGCAGAGCAAGGGACAGACGACATCGCGCGGCTTGACGAAGGCGGCGCGCTTGAAGTCCAGCGCCCAGTGCATGATCTCGAACGTCGCCAGTCCCGATTCCGGCACGAAGCGCGCATAGACGGCGCGGCGCTTTTCCTCGCTCAGTCTGTCGAGCGAATTGGCGGCGGCGATGACGTATTGCGGCTCCAGCGTGCGGTTCCAGAAATCGCCGGCGAGATAGAGCGCCTGCGCCGAGGCGACTTCGAACAAGGTGGTCGGCAGCACGCCCCAGGGCGCCGACGGCGCCAGCAGAATCGCGGCGCGGGCGCGGCCGCGCGCGGCCAGCATCTGCGCCAGCAGACCGCCGAGCGAATGGCCGACGAGAATCGGCGCGGCGCCGAGACCGGCGATGAAGGATTCCAGATCGTTCGCGTAATCGACGAGGCTCGTGCGGCCCAGCGCGGCGGGCGGGCGCGAACCGCAATCGTGGTGGCGCAAGCCCGGCCTATGCACCGCATAGCCCGCCTTGGCGAACGGCCGGGCGAAATCGGCGAAGGCCCAGGCGCCGCAAAAGGCGCCGTGGATCATGACGATGGGCGGGCGTTTCACGAAGCGCCGGACTCGGCAAGGTCGCGGAAGGCGGCGATCACCTTGCTGTAGATGTCGCGCTTGAAGGGCACGATCAGCTCCGGCAGCGATGCCATGGTGAGCCATTTCCAGGTGGCGAATTCGGGATGCTCGGTGCGGATGTCGATATCGCGATCCTCGCCGGTGAAGCGCAGCGCCAGCCATTTCTGCTTCTGGCCGCGATAGCGCCCATGCAGCGCGACGCCGATCAGATGCCGCGGCAGATCGTAGCTGTGCCAGCCTTCCATCTCGCGCAGCAGCACCGCCTTGTCGGTGCCGACCTCTTCCTTCAATTCGCGCAGGCCCGCCTGGATCGGGGTTTCGCCCGGATCGATGCCGCCTTGCGGCATCTGCCAGCCTTCCACCGTCTGATCGATGCGGCGGCCGACGAACACCAGGCCGGCGCGGTTGATCAGCATGAGGCCGACGCTCTGCCGATAAGGAAGATCTTCCGGATTGATGGCTCTGGGCATGCCGCGGGGATTACTGCTTGGTTTGCGACACTATGGCCGATACCGGCACCAGAACAAAGCCCCGCCCGGCCAGGCCCTTGGCCCAGACATTCACGCGGTCGATGGTCACCGGATAGATAAAGCCCGAGCCCGAAGCGCTGCCCTTGGCGCGCGCTTCGGTTTCCAGATCGGACAGCTGATGGTCGATTTCCATCGCCGACTGGATGGTGTCGATCGTGGTGGTGGCCTGCGCGAAATAGGTGCCGACGCGCGAGGACACATCGGGCGCCACCGAATGCAGCGCCGAACCGTTGTCGTAGAACAGCAAACCGCGCCGCGTCAGGTATGTCAGCACGGGCTCGAGCGCACCGGCGTCCGACAGCAGCCGCCCGCCGAGCAGATTGGTGACGCCGACATAACCGGTCATGCGCGTCAGCGCCCACACCAGACGATGCGTGTTGGAATCTTCGCCGATGCCGGCGCGCAGCGTGTACTGGCCGGGATCGCTGTCGGGAAAATCGTAAGGCTCCATCGGAACCTCGAGGAGAACTTCATGGCCCTTGGCGCGCGCCTGCGTCACCCATTGCTGCACATCGGCGGCATAAGGCGCGAAGCCGAGCGTGACATCCGCGGGCAATCCGGCGAGCGCGGCCTGCGTCGCCTTGGCGCTGATGCCCAGCCCGTTGATGACGATGGCGATGCGCGGCTTGCCGTTGGACACCGTCGGCGCGGCATAGGCCCGCATCGGCATGGTGCCGTCGTCGCCGATCTTCGGCAGCGGGCCTTCCGGCGTGCTTTCGATCAGGGCCGGATCGGCGACCAGCGAACGTCCCGCGGTTTCGGGCGCCGCCGCCGCTTCATCGACGGGCGGCGTGGTGCCGGCGGTCTGGCCGGGCAGCGTCGCGGCCGGCGATCCCGCCGGCGTCGCGGCGGGCGCGCGATGCGCCACGCGCTTCGGAGCAAGATCGAGTTGCGCGACGGCTTCGCCGGCCTGCGGATTGCCGAGAAAAGTAATGGCGGCGGCGGTCGCGATCAGCGCGGCGAAAACCACGAGATAGGCAAGCGCCAGGGCTTGCGCGCCGCGGCGCAAGGATTTTTCCCCCGTCAAACTGCCGGCAACCATGGCGACAAGCTTTGGGTGATTAGGGTTACGCGCTGGTTAATAGCCCAAGAAGCGTGATCCGGGCCAGCCGGATCACGCCCGGGATCGTGTCATTCCGCCGTCGGATGCTTGGCCGTGGCGACCGCCATCTTGCCGCGCAGCAGATCGAGCGCATAGCTGAGCTGGAAGTCGTCGATCTTCTTGCCGGCCGGCGGACGGATGATGTTCAGCTTCTTCTTGCCGGTCGGGTCTGGCGGCGCGAAATGCCCGGGCAGATCCGCCTCGCTGGGACGCTCGATCTTCGGGATGTCGTCGTCGTTCTCCGCCACGGCGATATCGGGCGTGATGCCTTCCGCCTGGATCGAACGGCCCGACGGCGTGTAGTAGAGCGCCGTCGTCAGGCGCAGCGCGCCGCCGCCTTCGCCCAGCGGGATGATGGTCTGCACCGAGCCCTTGCCGAAGGAGGTCATGCCCAGGATCGTCGCACGCTTGTGATCCTGCAGCGCGCCGGAGACGATCTCGGCGGCCGAGGCCGTGCCGCCGTTGATCAGCACGATCACCGGCTTGCCGTCGGTGATGTCGCCGGGCTTGGCGTCATAGCGCTGCGTGTCGTCGGGATTGCGGCCGCGCGTCGAAACGATCTCGCCGGAATTGAGGAAGTCGTCGGAGACGTCGACCGCCTGTTCGAGCAGGCCGCCCGGATTGTTGCGCAGGTCGAGGATGTAGCCTTTGATTCCCGGTCCGATCTGCTTCTTGAGGGCGCGGACGGCTTTCTCCAGGCCACTGTCCGTCTCTTCGTTGAAGGCGCTCATGCGGATGTAACCGATATCGCCTTCGCGGTGCCATTTGACGCTGTCGACATGGATGACGGCGCGATTCAGCGAGACGTCGAACGGCTTCTTTTCGCCGGTGCGCAGCACGGTCAGCGTCACCTTGGTGCCGATGGGCCCGCGCATCTTGTCGATGGCGTCGTTGAGCGCCATGCCCTGGATGGAGTTGCCGTCGATCGCCGCGATGAAGTCGCCGGGCTTGATGCCGGCCTTGGCGGCCGGCGTGTCGTCGATGGGCGAGATCACCTTGATCAGACCGTCTTCCATCGTCACTTCGATGCCGAGACCGCCGAATTCGCCTTTGGTCTGGATCTGCATGTCGGCGAAGCTTTTGGAATCCATATAGCTGGAATGCGGATCGAGGCTGGAGACCATGCCCTGGATGGCGCCGTCGACCAGTTCGCTGTCCTTCACCGGGCGCACATAATTGGCGCGCACGCGCTCGAAGGCTTCGCTGAAGAGATCGAGCTGTTTGTAGGCGCTGAGATTGTTGGCGCCTTGCGCCGTCGGCAGGAAGCCTGCCGCGACGGCGAAGCCGATGATCGCGCCCAGGGCGACGAAAGCGAGGCGTTTCATGATCTCTTAGCCTTCCTTAACGCAACGGCCATAAAGGGTGCCGGGTTCATTCCCCGCCCGTTCTGCCGCAACTCGAAATAAAGCCGGGGTTGCAGGCCGGACTTCGACATCGTCCCGACCGGCTCTCCCGCGAGCACATGGTCTTCGGGGCGCACGTCGAGACGATCCAACCCTGCCAACACCGCATCGTAGCCGTCCGCCATTTGCAAGATCAAGACTTGGCCGCTCTTATGGTAAGGACCGGCGAAAAGAATGGTGCCGTCGGCCGGGGAAACAACCTGGGCGCCCGGCTCGGTTGTGTAGGTTAATCCCGGCGCCGACGCGCCGCCGACCCCGTCCACCCCGCCCGGCCGCGCCGTGCCGACCGCCGGAGACACCAATGAATCCCGTCCTAACAGGCGCGCGGAACCATCCTTTTCCGCGGTTACGGTAACGACACTCTGGCTGGCCGGCGTGGCGCGCAGTTCGGCGATCCTTTGCAGCAGCGCCTGAAGATTCGCCGCCTGCGACGCCACTTTATCCAGCTGGTCCTTAAGATCGCCGTAATTGCTCGCGGCGGCGTCCGCCTCCAGACGTTTCATCGCGAGAAGTTGATCCAGCTCGATATGCGCCTGCGCCAGATAAGCGGCGTTGCGCGCGGCCTCGGCGCGGCGGGCGATCAGCGCCTGCCTGGTTTGCCGCAGCGTATCGATGCGGCGCGCCAGCGCGGCGGCTTGTCCGTAAATATCCGGTAATGAAGCGCCGATCAGCATGGCACCGCGCGCCGCGGACAAGGCGTCGCCCGGATGCAGCGCCATCGCCGGCGGCATGTCGTGCTGCAGCCGTTCCAGGATCGCCAGCAGATGCGACACCGACACACGGTCGCGCGCGAATCCGGCGGACAATGTTTTATTCTCCGCGGTCAGCCGGACGATATCGGAATCGAGTCGTAGCTTTTCGCGTTCCAGCGTTTCGATGCGCGTCGCCGTGGCCACCAGCTTCTGTTGCAGCGTTTCGGCCTGTCGCGCCAGCGCATCGCTCTGCTGCTTGGCGACGTCGACGGCGGGTTTGTCCTTGGCGATCTCGCCGCTCAGATCGCGATATTGCTCCGCCGTCGACGGCAGATCGGACAGATCCTTCAACGGCACGGCGTGGCTCATGTCCAGCACGCCGTCCGACGACGGCGGCGCTTTGACCTGCGGCGCCGCGGCATGGGTGCCGGGCCGCGGCCGCGGCACCGGCGTCCTGTTGTTCGCCGCGAGAACCGAGCCGCACAAGGCGACAAGCGCGAGGAGGGCAGACGAGCGGCTTCTCACGCGCGATCCGGCATCACGCCCGCTTGGTCTGCGCCTTGACGGCGTTGATGCGCCGCTCGAGCTCTTGCGGATCTCCAAGGAACCTCGCGTCATCGGCTTTGTATGCTGCGTTCAGCCGATAAGCCTTTGGGATGCCTGTCGGCAAGTCCACATTGACGATGTCTTCGTCGCTGACGCCCTCGAGATATTTGAGCAATGCCCTGAGCGAATTGCCATGGGCGGCGATCAGCACGCGTTTGCCGGCCTTCAGGTCGGGCAGAATCGTCTCTTCCCAATACGGCATGACGCGTCCGAGCACATCCTTGAGACTTTCGCTGCGCGGCAGATCGGCCTCAGGCACGCCGGCATAGCGCCGGTCGGCCTTGGGAAAATCGGGCGAATCGAGATCGACGGGCGGCGGCGGCGTCGCATAGGAGCGGCGCCAGATCATCACCTGCTCCTCGCCGAATTTCTGCACCGCTTCGAGTTTGTTGCTGCCTTGCAGCTTGCCGTAATGGCGTTCGTTCAGCCGCCAATGCTTGATCACCGGCAACCACAAGAGATCCATCTCCTCGAGCGCCAGCGACAGCGTCTTGATGGCGCGCGTCAGCAGCGAGGTGTAGGCAACATCGAAGGCGAAACCGTCCTGCGCCAGGGTGCGCCCGCCGCTGCGCGCTTCGCGCTCGCCCTGCTCGGTCAATTTGACGTCGCGCCAGCCGGTGAACAGATTCAGCTTGTTCCACTCGCTCTCGCCATGACGCAGCAAAACCAGCTGATAATCCTTGAACTCCGAACGCGCCATGGCAGTCATTCCCGTGAAATTTGAGCCTCTTCAGAACCGCGAACCTACAGCAATTCCGGCGCGGCACTGCGCAGCGTTTCGCCGCAGAAAACAAGTATAAAAAAGACGGTTCAGAATATTTTCCACCGCCGCGCATCACGGCATGGATTTGGTCTTCCAAGCCACGCAATCGGCGTAAGTGCGCGCATAAATCTGCTTCTGCATGTCGTCGCCGATGCCGTTATAGGCGGCGTCCCGCGCACGTTGCCGCGCGACCGACGCGCAATAACCGTTCTGCCCGGCCGCGACGGTCATCGTCTTCCCAGAATCAGATGTCGGAAACAGGCTGCAGCCCGAAAGCAGCATGAAAAGGACCACCACAACACATGGCCGATGCATATCTTCCCCCCGAAAGACGGCGACGGTTCTTTGTCGGCCAGATGCGAATACGTCTCATGTAAGTTTGCAACTATGGAGAATTTGCAGCGCCGACAATCTCCACTTCAGATTGTGTGGAATGGCGTATCGGGCGCGACGGCCGATCCTGCCGGGAAAATCCTGCCGGGGGCCGTTTTCGGACCGCCCGGACCGAATATAACTCATTGATAAGATTACGTATTTTATTTCCGGACGGCGGCACGAAACTGGCAGAGAGAAAGGCGGAAAAGCGCTCGCGAGCAGAAATGCCCCTTCCTCGCCTTTATATGAAGAGAGTCTCCGTCGCCCTCCTGGCCGCCATTATGGCGATTTCGGCGCAGCCTGCCTTTGCCTATTCGCGCGTCAAGGACCTGGTCGACGTCCAGGGCATCCGCGACAACATGCTGGTCGGCTACGGGCTGGTGGTCGGCCTCAACGGCACGGGCGATTCCCTCAAGAACGCCCCCTTCACCCAGCAGAGCCTGCAGACCATGCTCGAACGGCTGGGCGTCAACACCCGCGGCCAGACGATGCAGACCAAGAACGTCGCCGCCGTGATGGTGACGGCGAATCTGCCGGCGTTCTCCGGCGAGGGCACGCGGATCGATATTTCGGTGAGCGCCATGGGCGACGCCAAAAGCCTGCAAGGCGGCACCTTGCTGGTGACGCCGCTGTTCGGCGCCGACGGCCAGATCTATGCGCTCGGCCAAGGCCCCGTCGCCATCGGCGGCTTCAGCGCCCAAGGCCAGGCCGCCAGCGTCACCCGCGGCGTGCCGACGGCCGGCCGCATCTCCAACGGCGCCATCGTCGAGAAGGAAATCAACTTCTCGCTGGCCAGCGAACACAATCTGAAGCTTTCGCTGCACAATCCCGATCTGACGACGGCGACGCGCATCGCCGCCGCCGTGAACACCTATCTGGGCACCACCGTCGCCACCGCCACCGATCCCTCCACGGTCGATCTTGCGGTGCCCGCGAATTATCCCAACGGCGTCGTCGGCCTGTTGACCGACATCGACCAGGTCAAGGTCGATCCCGACCAGCCCGCCAAAGTCGTCATCGACGAAACCTCGGGCGTCATCGTCATGGGCGCGGATGTGCGGATCTCCACGGTCGCCATCGCCCAGGGCAATCTGACCATCCGCGTCAACGAGACGCCGCAGGTCAGCCAGCCGGCGCCCTTCTCCAACACCGGCACGACGCAGACCGTGCCGCGCACGCAGATCCAGATCGACGACAGCAAGGGCAACAAGATGACCGTGCTGCACAACGGCGTGGCGCTGCAGAACCTGGTCGACGGCTTGAATGCGCTGGGCGTCGGACCGCGCGACATCATCTCGATCCTGCAGGCGATCAAGGCGGCCGGCGCGCTGCAGGCCGACATCCAGGTGATCGGATGAGCCCCGGCATCGACATGCAGGCGGCGATGGCCCTCGCCAAGTCGGCACCGCTCCAGGCGCCGCAGCAGACGACGAATGCCGCGGCGGCGAAGAAGGCGGCGACGGCGTTCGAAGGCGTCTTCATCAGCCAGTTCCTCGGCCAGATGTTCGACGGCATTTCCACCGACGGCCCCTTCGGCGGCGGCCAGGGCGAATCGATGTTCCGCTCGCTGATGCTCGACGAATACGGCAAGCAGATCGCCGCCCAGGGCGGCATCGGCCTCGCCAGCTCCGTCACGCAGGAATTGCTCAAGACACAGGAAGTGCGGCAATGAGCGCCGACCCGCAAAAAATCGAACTGCTGATCACCATGGCCGAAAGGCTGATCGCCGCCATCGAAGGCGACATCGCCGCGCTGAAGGCCGGACGTCCGCAGGATCTGCGCACCACCGATCCGGAAATACAGCGCCTGTCCGCCCTGTACGGGCGCGAAGCGGCCAATCTCGATCCGGAGCGCGCCAAGACCGCGCCGGCCGATCTGCGGCGCAAATTCTTCGCCACCACGGCGCGCTTCCGCGACGTGCTCACCCTGCACGCCAGGCTGCTGACCTGCGTGCGCAACGCCAGCGAAGGCATCGTCAAGGCGGTGGCCGACGAAGTCGAACGCCGCCGCGCCCCGACCTGCACCTATGCGCCGGGGCTGGCGCGGCCGCGTCCCAGCGGCAGCGCGATGGTCTACAACAACGTCATCTAACCGGTAACGCTGGTGGTGCTGGTGCTGGCCGACATCAGGCTCAGGGCCAGACTGTAATTCGACAGCTGCGTCTGCGTGTAGGCCGAGACAGTGCCGCCCGATTGCGTCGTCGTGCTCGTGCTCGAGGCCGGCGTGTTCGTCTTCTGATAGGCCGACTGGATGGATGACAGCACGGTGAGCAGCTGGGCGCGCGCGACGCCCGCATCCGTCGCGGTGGTGATGTCCATGTTCGTGGCGAGGCCGAGCCCGAAGGTCTGACTGCTGGCGGTCGAGGTCGAGCTTGCGGTCGGTGTGGCGGTCGTCGAGGCGCTGGCCAGCGTTCCCGGCGTGATGCCGAGCCGCGACAAGGCATCGAAATTCGTGGGGCCGGCGACCAGTTTCGCGGTGACGCCGGGATTGACGGCGATCTTCAGACCTTCGCCATTGGCGCCGTAGCTGATGCTGGCCGCACCGTTGCTGCCGAACTCGCCGTTGATCTTGGTGATCAGCGACTGCAGCGTCTCGCCCTGATCGATGGTGATGGTGAAGGTGCGCGCCGCCGTGCCTTGAATCGCGATCTGGAACGAGTCGCCGGCGCGCAGCGTGGTCTGCGTCGTCAGATCGACCGACTGGTTCGTCGCCACGGAACCGCGCGGCAGGCCCAGCGCGTCGAGGACGCTTGAGCCGGTCGGATCGATGGCGACGCCCTGTCCGGTGGACTGCCCGTCGGCGCCGCCATATTGGCGCGTCCAGTCGATGGAGCCGTTGCTGGCCATGGCGGTGACGAACATGTTGTTCGTGCCACTGGCATTGCGGATCTGGCCCGCGAAGGTGCCCGTCGTGGTGCCCGCCAGATAGACCGTGCCGTCCGGCCCGACGGTGACCGCGCCGGCGGTGTCCTGGCCGCTGGTGCCGACATAGCTGACATAGTTCGGCGTTGCGCTGGCGCCGTTGTCGGTGGCGTTGAAGACGAAGGCGTCGCTGCCGCCCGAGCTGGCATTGGCGATGGTCGCGGCGCCGCCGGCATTCAGCGCGGTGTTCTGCGTCGAACCCGCGACGTAAATCTGATTGCCCGACACGGTCAGGCCGCTGATGCTGCCGCCGTTCTGCAGGGCGCCGAGATCGACCTGCCAGGCCGGCGTCGAGGTGATGGCGCCGCCGGTATATTTTGAGAGGATCGCTTCGCCGTTCTGCACCGAAGCGACCACCAGATCGCCCGACGATGTGACGGCGGTGGCGGCGACCGTGTCGCTGCCGGTGGTGCCGAATTGCTGTTCGGAGATCACTTTGCCGCTGGAATTGAGCTGCGCAAGATAGGCGTCGCTGCCGCCGGCGCTGGTCTGGCCGGCGCCGATGGGGCCCGTCGTCTGGCCGCCGATATAGACATTGCCCGAAGCATCGACGCTGACCGACGCCGCCTGGTTTTGATTCAGGGTCTGGATCTGCGTCGTCCAGGTCTGGTTGCCGCTGGCATCGTAACTGGCGACGAAGCTGTCGGTGTTGCCGTTGGCGACGGAGGTGGTCGAGAGGTCGGCGGTGGTCGATCCGGCCACCACGACGCCGCCCTTCGGATTGACCGCCAGCGAATAGGCCGAAGCGGAACCGCCGCTGCCCAGCAGCTGCGTCCATTGCAGATTGCCGGCGGAATCGTATTTCGTCAGATAGACGTCCTGCGAACCCTGATTGAGCTGGTTGCCGAAATTGCCGGTGGCGTTGCCGACGACATAGACGTTGCCGCTGGCGTCGACCACGGTCGATTGCGCCGTGGTGGTGCCGGTGGTGGGCGCGGCGGTGGCGCTGAATTCGCTCTGCGGATTGGTGAGATTGGTGAGCTTGGTCAGGCGGCCCTGATTGTCGGCCGGGGTCGTCGTCGCCGGCGTGGCGCCGCTGGCGGCGGTCGTCGTGGCCGTCGTCAAACCGGAGGTGCTGGCGACATAGAGCGCCGGCGTCGCGGCGGCCGACGACAAGGTCAGGCTTTCGCTCGGCGAGGAATTGATGGCGATGCCGTAAGACGCCTTCGTCGGATCGTTGATCGTGCCCTGGGTGATGACGCGCTGGAAGCGCGAGGAGAAGCCGGCCGCCATCAATTGCTGATTGACGTAGTTGACGATGTTGTCGATCGACAGCGCGCCCTGCACCTGGGACAGGTTGATCGCGACATTGGTCGTGGTGCCGCCCTTGGTGACGCCGATGGTGAAACTGTCGCTGGCGCTGACGCCGGGCAGCGCGTTGGCGATGTTGGCGTCGTTGACGATGGTGCCGCCGGCATAGCCGAAAGTCGGCGTCGGCACTTGCGCCGTGCTGGTGGCCGAGGACGACGGCGCCGCCGCCTGCAGCGTGAAATTGTTGAACGACGTGGTGCTGATGAAGGACTGCACCTGCTGCAGCCCCGCCTGGAAACGCGTGTTCAAGCCGACCAGCTGGCCCGCCGTCATGGTGCTGCGCGTCGCCATGCTGGCCAGATAGGACAGATTGTTGACCGCGGTGTAGAGCGAGAAAAGGTTCTGGTTGTCCTGCTCGGTCTTGGCGTTGTTGGCCGTGGAATGCAGCGTCGGAACGTTGCTGGTGTCGACGAAATTGGTGATGCCGAGCACCTGCGCATCGTGCACCTGCTGACTGGGAGGATTGAGATTCTCCCATGGCGGCTTGTCGTTCGCCGTCGCGCTGGTCGGCGACGACAAGGAAGACGACAACGATGAGGAAGATGTCTGCGTGCCGGAGGCGCTGGTCGCGGTGGCATTCGCGGCAGCCGTCGACAGCTGCGACTGATAGTAGCTCAGCAGCGTCGTCGAATCGAAACTGACGATCGAAGAAGTCGTGACCATGCGTCTCGCCCAATGCGAAGGCCGCAGTCTGACTTTTCGGGCTTAATGTCTGCTGAAGATACGGCCGAAAGACCGACGTGCTTAACGCCGCCTTAACGCGGCCTGCGCGACAAAAGGCGATGCTCGCCGATCCCTATGCGCAAGGTCTGAAGCTTTCCGCCAAAGGGCAGCACGCCCAGGCCATCGAACAGTTCGAGCGCGCCCTGGCGGCCGATCCCGACGATCCGCGAACGCTGTTCGCCCTGGGAAACACGGCGCGGGCGCTGGGCATGAGCCGGCCGGCCGAGGAATTCTACCGCCGCGTCCTGACGCTGGAGCCCGGACGGCTGGAAGCGACGGTCAATCTGGCCAATCTGCTGCGTGGCCAAGGACAGTTCGAGGCCGCCGCTGCGCTGTTGCGGCCGGCGCTGGCCGGAAGCCCCGAGGCGCCCGAGCTGTGGCTGACGCTGGGCTCTACCTATCGCGAAATGGGCGACGCGGCGCAGGCCAAGGAACATTACCGCGAAGCCATCGCGCGCCGGCCGCATTACGCCGCGGCGCTGGGCAATCTCGGCGATCTTTTGGCCGACGACGGCGAACACGACGCGGCGATGGCGCTCTACGACCGGGCGCTGAAGGCCGAACCGGACAATGCGCAGGCCAAGCTGAACCGCGCCGTGCTGCATCTTCTGAAGGGCGACCTCAAACAAGGCTGGCGCGATTACGCCGCGCGGCTGAAGCTGGCGGGCAAAGTGCCGCTCGCCGATCACGGCCTGGCGCGCTGGAGCGGCGGACCGCTGCGCCGGACGCGTTTGCTGGTGACGGCCGAACAGGGCGTCGGCGACCAGATCATGTTCGCCAGCGTGATTCCGGAACTGGCGGACCGCGCCGCCGCGGATGGCGGCACGCTGATCCTGGAATGCGAACCGCGGCTCGCCGCGCTGTTCGCACGCTCCTTTCCGTCCATCGCGGTACGCGCCTGGGACATCGAGGGACGCGAAGGCGTGACGCGCACGCGTTATGGCTGGTTGAAGGCGGCCGGCGGCGCCAACGCCTTCGTGGAAATGGGTTCGCTGCCGCGCGTGCTGCGCAACGACATCGCAAGCTTTCCGTCGCCCCATGCGTTCCTGCATCCCGACGACGCGGAAGCGGCGCGCTGGCGCAACGCGTTCGCGGCCCTGCCGCGTCCGCTTGTCGGCGTATGCTGGCGCAGCGGCTCGCGCGGCGGACATCGCGCGATTCAATATGCACCGTTGGAACGCTGGGCGGATTTTGTTCGCGACCTGCCGGGCACGGTGGTTTGCACGCAATATGATGCGACGGCAGAGGAGATCGCCGCGCTGTCCGCGCTGAGCGGACGTGACGTGGTGGTGCCGCGCGACATCGATCAGAAGAACGAACTCGACCGCACCGCCGCGCTGCTGTCGGTGCTGGACGCGGTGGTGAGTGCGCCGACGGCGGTGTCGTGGCTGGCCGCCGCGACGGGCGTTGCGACGTACAAGATTCTTTACGACACCAGCTGGACGAGTTTCGGCCAGACATACGAGCCTTTTGCGCCTTCGGCCTTGTGCATGATGCCGCGGCAGCGCGGCGAGTGGACCGAGGTCTTCGCGCAGACCCTGGCTAAACTGCCGCCCGCGCCGCGCTGACGCCGCGTTTGTCCGCGAGCGCATCGGCAAGATCGCGGGCGATGCGCGCGGCGGCGTTGCCGTCGATGGTCATCAGACCGGCCGAGCGCATGTCGCGGCGACGCTGGTGATCGCCGAGAAGATTCCATACCGCCTGCGCGATGGAGCGGTCGGAGGCGGTCTCGGCGAGACCGAGCGAAACGCCCATGCCGGCATGTTCGAAAGCGGAAGCCGACAGCGCATGATCTTCGGTGGCGCAGAGATACAGCGCCGGAACGCCGAAGGCGGCGAGTTCATAAGCGGTGACGCCGAACGCGGCGAGCGCCAGATCGCAGGCGCCGTATTCCGTCGCCAGGCTGTCGGCGCCTTCGATGGTTTCGAAATTCGAGCGCAGCGCCACGATCGCCCGCGCGGTGGCATCGGGATTTTCGAAACCCGGACCGATCACGAAGCGGGCGCGAAACACCGGATCGAGCTTGGCCAGCGCCTGCGCGACGCGCAGCGTAAAGCCCCAGGGATCGCTGCCGCCCATGGTCACCAGCAAAGTCGGACGCGGCGAAACCGGCCGTGTCCGCGGCGCGGCCTGCGGCAAGCCCAACAGCGCCCATTCCCAACCGATGCGCGCGGCGCAGTGCGAATCCTGCCAGTCGAGATGCTCGGCCTGCGGCACCGGCGGATAATAAGCGAAGTCGGCGGCCAGCCGGCGCTCCGAGCCGTCGTCGATCACCGCGGTCACCGGAATGTCCTTGACCGATTCCGCCAACTGGGCGCGCGAGGGTCCCTCGCGGCAGTCGACGATGCAGAGATCGGCGTGCGGAACGATGTCGGACAGCGATGCGTCCGGCCCCGGCAGCAGCGTGGCGTGAAAGCCGGCCCGGCGGATCGGCGGCAAGGCGTCTTCGCTGCCGTTGACGGCGAAATGCGCGCCGATGCCTTCGCGATCGCGCAGCGCCCGCGCCAGCGCGATCATGCGTTTGACGTGACCGAAGCCGTAACCGCCGCCGCCGTCGCAGCGGATCAGCGCGAGACCGCCTTGCGGCGCGATCTCCTTCTGGCGGACATGGGCGTTGATCTGGCGCAGCGACGGTTCGCGTTCGAGCAGCAGCAGCAGATCGGCGAGCGAGGCTTCCCCGGCCTTGGCGTCGAGACGCGCATGCACCGCTTCGACAAAGGCGAGATCGTCCGGCGTGTCGATGGTCAGCCGGCCGGCGGCGCGCGCCAGCCTGGGATAGGGCCTGGCGCGGGCGATCTTCACGAAATCGGGATGCAGCTTGAAATAGCCGGTGACGTGTTCGCGGGCGACCGGATCGGAGGCGGCGTCCATCATCAGCTTGTCGAGGGCGCGGCGCGACATCGGATCGACGCCTTCATGCGCCGTCATGGCGTCTTCCTCGAGCAGGACATAATCGCCGTCCTGTTCGATCATCGCGCTCACCAGATGATCGATGAAATCGGCGTCGATGAACGGCGCGTCCGAGGAGACCCGGACGATGACGTCGGCATCGAGCATTTCGGCGGCGCAGGCGAAGCGCGCCAGCACATTGTCCTCCGGCCCGCGGATCACGCGCACGCCGTTGTGCTTGCCGAATTCGACGATGGCGTCGTCCAGCGGATTGGTGCTGGTGGCGACGGCGACCTCGCCGATCAGCCGCGATTTCTTCAAACGGTGCACGATGTGCCACAGCAGCGGCTTGCCGGCGATCGGCTTCAGCACCTTGCCCGGCAGACGGGTGGAACCCATCCGCGCCTGAATCACCGCGACGATGTGCCTGGTCATGCGGCGGGTTCCCAGACGGCGCGGATATGGCGCAGCGGACGCATGCCGTCTTGCGGATCGGCGCGCCAATCGCGGTCCGCCAGTTCGGCGGGCTGCGGTTCCTTGAAGCCCGAGCCGTCGGCGACGGCGGCTTCGCGAATGCGGGCGATCACCGGGGCGATTTCCTGCGGCAGCCAGCAATGCCCCGCGGCGTATTCGGCGCCCGTGCCGTCGAGATCGAGATGGAATTCCACCGCCGCGGCATTCCAATGATGCACGGCGCGTTCGATCACCGCCGGACGGCGGGTGTGATCGGACCAGCCGGTCTTGCAGCCGGTCGCTTCGCGCAGAGCGGCAATGGCCGCAAGATTGGCCTCCGCCGCCGGGGTCGGATAGGCGGAGACGCAATGCAGCAGGGTGATGTCGGCGGCCTTCGCCCGGCGCAGCACCGAAACGGCGTGGCGGATTTCCTCCATCGTCGCCATGCCGGTGGACAGCACCACGGGCTTGCCGGTGGCGGCGCAGGCGGCGAGCAGGTCGTCCACCAGCAGCTCGTAGGACGCCACCTTGTAGAAGGCGACATGCGGGCGCAGTTCCTCCACCGCCTCACGGTAAAAAGGCGTGCAGGAGAACGCTATTCCGCGTTTCGAACAGTGTTCGGCGATCGGGGCGAGCTGCTCGACCGGCAGTTCCCACGCCCGCCGGGCCCGGTGCTTGGCGCTGCGGCTGAGAATCTCCGGCGCGAACATGCGGTCGATCTTGAAAAGCTGGAATTTGACCGCGTCGCAGCCGGCATCCGCGGCCGCATCGACAAAGGCCAGCGCGCGGGGGAGCTCACGTCCATGGTTGCTCGAGGCTTCGGCAATAAAGATCGGCCGGTCCATGGTTAATCCGCTTCGCGTCTTTAACCGTTTCTAAATCAGCGTTGACTAAAAGAGCGTTAACGAGGGGATCCTGATGGGCATCGCCGCAGCCGAACCGATTATCGCGTGGCAAGCGCATGAAGGGCGCCGCGTGGCGCGGCTGAAAGGCTACGACATCATCGCCTGCGATCTCTGCGGCTTCCGTCATGTGCTGCCGCTTCCCGAACCGGAAGAATTCGAAGCGGCGCGCCGACGCGCCAGCATCAAAGAAGACGTGCTGAGCTTCCCGCCGCAGAACAACGACGATCACGCGTGGTGCGAACTCGCACACAACGACCGTCTGGAAAGTTTCGAACGCCTGCTGGGACCGCAGCGCCGCCGTCTGCTCGACATCGGCTCCGGCACCGGCGCGTTCCTCAATACGGCGAAAGCGCGCGGCTGGCGCGTGCTGGGAATCGAACCGTCGCGCCAGGCGAGCGCTTACGCCCGCAAGCACGGCATCGAAGTGGCGGAAGGATTCTTCAACGAAGAAACCGCGCCGGGGCTCGGGCGTTTCGACGCCATCCATCTCAACAACGTGCTGGAATGCGTGCCCGATCCGACGCATATCGCCATCCTGGCGCGCGACCTGCTGGAAAGCGGCGGCGTGCTGTGCATCAACGTGCCGAACGACTTCTCGCCGTTCCAGATCGCCGGTCAGGCCGCCACCGGCAGCAACGAATGGTGGATCGCCCCGCCTTATCATCTCAACTATTTCGACTTCGATTCGGCGAGCGGGCTGCTCGAACATATCGGCCTCAGCGTCGCCGAGCGCACCACCAGTTTCCCGATGGAAATGTTCCTGATGATGGGCGACGACTACACCAAGGACCGCGACGTCGGCCGTGCCTGCCACAAGCGGCGCAAACGCTTCGATCTGGCGCTGGAAGCGGCGGGACTGCGCGAAACGCGCCGCGCCTTCTATCGCGCGCTGGCGGATGCCGGCATGGGCCGCGAAGCCATTCTGATCGCGGTCAAGCCGTGACCGCATTTTTCATCGTTTCCAGCGGGCGTTCCGGCACGGCGATGCTGCACAAGGCGTTGTCGGCCGGCGACACGGTCGAAATGCACCACGAATATATGGTGCATATCGTCCAGCCGCTGGCGGTGCGCCGCTATATGGGATTGATCGACGCCGACGCCGCCAAGCGCGTGCTGGCGGAAACCCATGCCGCCGCCATCCGCTACAGCGACAAGGCGCATTGGGGCGACTCCTCGAACAAACTCTCCTGGCTGATCCCCGAGCTTGCGGAGCTTCTGCCGCAGGCGAAATTCGTCCATCTGGTGCGCGACGGCCGCAAAGTGGCCAGCTCCTATTTCCACAAGCTCGGCGAGGAATGCTACGACGACCGCTCCACCGCGATCCTGCGGGCGCATGTCGACGATCCCGCGCGAAATCCCGCGCCGCCGCCGGAAAAGAAATATTGGTGGCCGCTGCCGAACAAATCCGATCCCGCCGCGGCGGCCTTCGCCGGCTACGACCAGTTCGGCCGCATCGCCTGGCACTGGGCCGAGATCAACCGCGTCATCCAGGAGGCGCTGAACGCGCTTGCGCCGTCGCGCCAGATGTTCCTGCGGCTGGAAGATCTGCGCAACACGCCGAGCACGGTGCGCGGGCTTTATGATTTTCTTAATCTTCCCTACCGCGACGAATGCTTCTCGATGTTCGCGCGGCCGCACAACGTCAACCGTCCCGAAGATCGCCTTCTCGACGAAACGCAGCGCGCGCAATTCGAAACGATAGCGGGTCGCATGCTCGAGCGTTTGGGATATGCGTCACGTGACGAATACGTAGTGAATTATTAACACTGAATGGCAGAAGATGGTTACCGGGTCCTTCCTGGACATCTTCGAATGCAAGAGATTTGCGAACTCTGCGGCAGCGATGCGCTCGAAAGCGTTTACACGCCCGAGCGGTCGACACGCGGCATCACGGTGCATATCTGCGGCCGTTGCGGACTGGTTCAAAGCCTGCCGCGCGCCGATCGCGCGCCGCGCGCAGCCCCGGCGGTGTCGAGCGGCGCCGATTGGGGCAATGTGCGCTACGGCAAAGGTTTCCGCACCAAGATCGCGGTCGACGCCGTGCTGCGCCACAGCGATCCGAAAACGCCGTTTTCGCTGCTCGATGTCGGATCCAACCGCGGCAGTTTCGCGCGCGCCCTGCTGAGCGCCGCGCCGCAGGCGCATATCACCGCGATCGAACCCGACGAACGCGTGGCGCAATCCTGCGCCGGACTCGAACGCAGCGAATTGCAGGTTGCGCGCATCGAAGACGCGGCGCTGGAAACCGGCCGTTTCGACATCATCCATTCCTGCCACACCATCGAACATCTGGCGCATCCCGCCCATGTGCTCGGCGATCATCGCCGCGTGCTGAAGAACGGCGGACGGCTCGTGCTCGATGCGCCGAACATCGCCATTCTCGGCGCCGACGATATCGTCGAGGAATGGTTCATCGACAAACATCTCTATCACTTCTCCGAGCGCACGCTGTCGCGCATGGTGGAAGCGGCGGGTTTCGCCATCGTCGAGAAACCGGACCGCAACGACGCGGCGAATCTCTTTCTGGTGGCGCGCAAGGCGGATGCCGTCGACGGCGTCGTCGACGCCGATCCGCGCGAAGTCGAACGCGCCTATGATCTGATGTCCAGCTATGTCGCGACGCGGGCGCACAACATGGCGGCCCTGGTCGCAGTCGCCGCCGAGCTGCAGGCGCTGGCGCCCAAGGGCGTGGCGATGTGGGGCGCCGGACGCATCTTCGACAGCCTGGTGGTGCATGGCCGCTTCGACGCCAAGGCGCTCAGGCTGCTGATCGACACCCATCTCAAAGCCCATGTCGGCGAACGGCACGGTTGCGCCCTCGCCGGTCCCGAAGACCTGATCCAGGCCAAGCCCGGCGTGATCGTCGTCATGTCGCGGGGCTTCGCGGACGAGATCGCCGCCGAGGCGCGCAAGTTCGCGCCTGCCGCCGAAATTCTTCTCTACACCGATCTGCTCAGCCGGGCGCGCACGCGCCTTGCTGCCTGAGGGGACATGTCATGATGACTGCCGCAAAGCTTAGCACACAACACAGCGCCCCGACCGAACACGATCTCGAAGCGCAGATCGCGGAGGCCGCACGCTTCGTGCGCCGCCACACCATCGCTTCCATCTACCGCGCCACCTCGGGACATCCCGGCGGCGCGCTGTCCTGCGCCGATCTTCTCGCCTGCCTGTTCGGCGCGGAACTGAACATTTGGCCGACGGCGGTCAACGACCGCTTCCGCGACCGCTTCGTGCTGTCGAAAGGCCATGCCTGTCCGGCGCTTTACGCCATCGGCGCCTATCACGGTTTCTGCGACAAGGCCGACGCGCTCAATCTGCGCCGGCTGGGCAGCCCGTTCCAGGGACACCCGCATGTCCGCGACCTGCCCTGGGTGGAAACCTCGACCGGTTCGCTGGGCCAGGGATTTTCCGTCGCCCTCGGCATGGCGATGGGCATGAAGCTGCAGAAGATCAACGCCCGCGCCTATGCCTTGCTGGGCGACGGCGAGTTGCAGGAAGGCCAGGTGTGGGAGGCCGCGATGTGCGCCGCCCATCACAAGCTCGACAATCTCTGCGCCATCATCGACTACAACAAGCTGCAGAGCGACGCCACCAACGACGTCATCATGCGGCTGGAGCCGCTGGCGGACAAATGGCGCGCCTTCGGCTGGATGGTCTTCGAGATCGACGGCCACAACATTCCCGAAATTCTCGCCACGCTGCATCGCGCCGCGTCCACCCATGAGCGTCCTTCGGTGCTGATCGCCCACACCGTCAAGGGCAAGGGCGTGCCGTACATGGAAGGCAGCCCGGCCTGGCACGGCAGCGTCAAGCTGACGCGCGAACAGTCCGTCGATGCCTTGGTGGCGCTCGGCGCCGACCAGCACGAAATCAAGGAGCTTCTCGATGTCTGACAACAACGCTCCCGCCCTCATCGGAACCTCCGGCGATTCCCTGCGCGAAGCTTTCGGCAAGGCGCTGACCAATCTGGCCGACGAGTTCCCCAAGCTGGTGGTGCTCGACGCCGACGTCGCCGGCGGCACCGGCGTGCATCATTTCCGCAAGGCGCATCCCGACAAATTCATCCAGTTCGGCATCGCCGAACAGAACATGGTGGCGGCCGCCGGCGGTCTCGCCGCCGTGGGCATGCTGCCCGTGGTCACCGGCTTCGCGGTCTTCCTGTCGCGCGCCTTCGAGCAGACGCGGCTGTCGATCGCCTATTGCAAGCGCAATGCGAAGATCGTCGCCAGCCATCCCGGCCTCGATGTCGGACCCGACGGCGGCTCGGCGCAGGCGCTGGAAGACATCGCGGCGTTCCGCGCCATCCCCGGCATGACGGTGATCTCGCCGGCCGATCCGAAAGAGATGGAACTGGCCACCCGCGCCATGCTGGAATTCGAAGGCCCGGTCTATATGCGCACCGGCCGCAGCGCCGCCAAGCGCCTGTTCGGCGACGACCACACATTCGAGATCGGCAAGGGACAGATCCTGCGCAACGGCCGCGACGTGACGCTGGTCGCCTGCGGCGTCGAAGTCGCCCGCGCGCTGGAAGCCGCCGAGCTGCTGGAGACCGACGGCATCGACGCCCGCGTCGTCAACATGGCCACGATCAAGCCGATCGACGCCAAACTTCTCAAACAGTGCGCCGCGGAAACCGGCTGCATGGTGACGGCCGAGGACCACAACATTTACGGCGGCCTCGGCAGCGCCGTCGCCGAAGCGGTGACGCAGGGCCATCCCTGCCCGATCGAATTCGTCGGCCTCAACGACACCTTCGGCTCTTCCGGCGAACCGGACGAGCTGGCGGCGCATTATCAGATCACCGCGCCCTTCATCGCCGAAGCGGCGCGCCGCGCCATCGCGCGCAAGGGATCGCTGCAATGAACCGCTTTTCGCTCGCCGGCAAGAATGCGGTGGTGACCGGCGGCAGCCGCGGCATCGGCCGCGCCATCGCCGTCGGTCTGGCCGAAGCCGGCGCGGATGTCGTGCTGACCTATCGCGAGAACCGCGGCGAAGCCGAGAAGGTCGTCAAGCAGATCGAAAGTCTGGGCCGGCGCGCGCTGGCCTTGCAGATGGACGTGACGCACAGAACCAGCGTCGCCGCCGCGGCGAAGGATGCGCGCGGCTTCGGACCGATCTCGATCCTGGTCAACAATGCCGGCATCAACAAGCCGACGGATTTCGACCAGGTGAGCGACGAGGACTGGGACACCATCCTCACCACCAATCTGAAGGGCCCCTTCGTCTGCGCGCAGGTTTTCCTGCCGCTGCTCGCCCAAGCCGGCGGCGGCTCGATCGTGCATATCGGCTCGGTGAGCGGGCAATATGGCGGTCCGCGCACGGCACATTATGCGGCCTCCAAGGCCGGCTTGATTTCGCTGGCGCAGGTCATCGCGCGCTTCGCTGCGCCGCAGGGCGTGCGTTCGAACACGGTCGCTGCCGGATTGATCGCCTCCGACATGGCGGCGGCGGGCATGGCGGCGGCCAGCGTGCAGAAGGCGGCCGAGTCCATCATCCTGAAACGCATGGGCCTTACCCGCGAAGTGGCGGACACCGTGGTGTTCCTGGCCAGCGAGGCGTCGTCCTACATCACGGCGCAGACCATCAACGTCAACGGCGGATTGTACTTCTGATGGGCAAGACGCTGCTGATCGTTTCGGGTGGTGTGGAAGCGGCCGATGCGGCCCTGCGCGCCAAGGAGATGGGGCTGCATGTCGTGGTCTCCGACCGCGATCCGGAAGCGCCGGGCTTCGCCCATGCCGATTCCTGCCTGATCGCCGACGTCTACGGTCCGCAAGAGACGGCGGCGGCGGCCGAACGCTACAGCCGCAAGATCCGCAAGATCGACGGCGTCATCTGCGTCGCCGCCGATGCGCCGCTGACCACGGCGGCGGTGGTCGAACGCCTGCACCTGCCGGGTCTGACGCGCGCCAGCGCCGAACTCGCCTGCGACAAGCTGGCGATGAAGAGACGTTTCGCCGAAGCCGGCGTACCCATTCCCTGGTTCAGCGAAGTCGAGACGCCGCAGGCGCTGCAACGCATCGCCGTCGAACGTGGGCGCGATCTGGTGATCAAGCCGGCCGACAGCCGCGGCTCGCGCGGCGTCCAGCGCGTCTCGCATGTCGCCGATCTGACCAAGGCGTTTCTCTTCGCCCGCTCCCACTCGCCGAGCGAGCGCGTCATGGTCGAACAATATCTCGACGGTCCGCAAATCTCGACGGAATCCATCGTCTCAGACGGGCGTTGCTACACGCCGGGCTTCTCCGACCGCAATTACGAATATCTCGAGCGCTATGCGCCCTACTTCATCGAGAATGGCGGCGATTTGCCGAGCCATCTGCCGGCGGATATCCAGGCGAAGGTGAAGGATGTGGTCGGCCGCGCCGCGGCGGCGCTGGGTGTCACCAACGGCACGGTCAAGGGCGACATCGTCGTGCACAACGGCGAAGTCTATGTCATCGAACTCGCCGCGCGGCTGTCCGGCGGCTTCTTCTGCACGCGCGAGATCCCGCTCAACACCGGCGTCGACTTCGTCGGCAACGCCATCAAGGTGGCGCTGGGAGAGCCCGTCGATCCCGCGGAACTCGAACCGAAATTCTTCACGCCCGTCATCCAGCGTTACGCCTTTCCGGCGCCCGGCAAGGTCGTTGCGATCTCCGGCGCCGACGACGCCCGCAAGATCGCCGGCATCGCCGACGTCATTGTCACCGCCAAGCTCGGCGACGTCATTCCGCCGGCCGGCGACAAACGTCCCTCCGCCGCCATGGTGCTGGCGACCGGACAAACCCGCGAGGCCGCGCTGGTAGCGGCCAACGACGCACTCTCCTGCATCAGGATCCAAACCGCATGAATGCGCCGCTCAAAAACAGGCAGTTTGACGTCTGCTCCGGCACGTTAAAGTTGTTCGCTTTTTTCCACCTCAACCTCGCTTTTTCGTCGATCGAAGAGGAACAGCGCGACGAGGTGATCGCCTGCTGCTACTGGCCGCTGCTGCGCCTCGCCGAGAAGTGTGGACCGATCGGCATCGAAGCCTCCGGCTACACGCTGGAAGAGATCGCCGAACGCGATCCCTTCTGGATCGACACGCTAAAAAGGCTGATTGCCTCGGGCCGCGTCGAGTTCATCGGCTCGGGATACACGCAGATGATCGGCCCGCTGGTGCCGGCGCGCGTCACCGAAGCCAACCTGTCGATCGGCAACACCACCTACGAGCGCCTTCTCGGCATCACGCCCAGCATCGCGCTGATCAACGAACAAGCCTATTCGGGCGGCATGGTCGGCCTCTATCTCGACGCCGGTTATCGCGCCCTGCTGATGGATTGGGACAATCCGTCGTCGCATCACCAATGGCCGGGCGAAGCGCGTTACAACGCACAACGCGCGGTGGGCACCGACGGCCGCGCCATCGGCCTTTTGTGGACCAACACCGTCGCCTTCCAGAAACTGCAGCGCTTCGCCCATAACGACATCGGTCTCGACGACTATATCGACTATGTCCGCGCGCAGCGCGGCAACACGGCACGCGGCCTCTGCGTCTATGCCAGCGACGCCGAAATTTTCGATTTCCGTCCGGGCCGCTACAAGACCGAGGAAAAGAACCGGGGCGGCGAATGGACGAAGCTGGAGCAGGCCTTCCAGCGGCTCGCACAGGAACCCTCCTGCGAGATGGTGCTGCCCTCGCAGCTGCTGACCTATGTGCCCAAGAAGCAGCAGCCGCTGCGGCTGGAGACGCCCGATTGTCCGATCCCGGTCAAGAAGCAGCGCAAATACAACCTGTCCCGCTGGGCGGTGACCGGCCGCGATGATCTCGCGATCAATGCCGCCTGCGAACGCATCTATCACGGCCTTGTCGCCGCTGATGCCGGCCCGGAGGCGTGGAAGGAGCTCTGCTATTTGTGGTCGAGCGATTTCCGCACCCACATCACCGACAAGCGCTGGTCCGAATTCTGTCAGAGGCTGCGCACCGCCATGGTGCGCTGGAGCCCGCCCGAGCCGTCCGCCACGCCGCACCCGCGCGGCGCCGAGATCGCCGCGCGTCATCTCAACATCGTCACGCCCATGGTTCGCGCCCGCCTGGATCGCCGCCGCGGTCTCGCCCTGGATTCGCTCCAGTTCGACGGCCACGAAATGCCGCTGGCCGGCACCTTGCCGCACGGCCATTTCGACGACATCGCGCTGCAGGCCGACTGGTACACGGGCAACAGCGTCTTCGAGGCGCCCGGCGAACACAAAGTCACCGATCTGGAGTGGTGCAAGGCGCATCTGTGGAACGACGGCGAAGACCTGCTGGCCTTCGCCCGCATCGAGACGCCCAAAGGCCTGATCGAGAAGACGATGCGTTTCCACGCGCATGAGCCGCGGATCGATTTCGACCTGTCCTTCCATTGGGAGGAGTGGGGCAAGGGCAGCCTGCGGTTGGGCCACCTCACCTTGCTGCCCGATGCCTTCGATTGGGATGCGCTTTCCTTAACGACGCACAATGGCGGTAAGGATTGCGAAACCTTTTCCCTTGCCGACGCCACCATCGAGCACGGCGCCCCGGTGTCGTTTCTGGTTTCGGCCTCGAACGGACTGGCGATGACGGAAGGCTGGGCGGAGATCGGCGACAGCGAGCATCGCCTGCGCATCGAAGTGGACCGCTGCACGGCGCCGCTTCTGGGCCTTTTGACCCACAAACGCGTGCGCGGCAGCCTGTTTTGCCAGCTGGCCTTTTCGGCCCTGGAGCTGGACGACACCCGCAAGCCGACGGCCCTGCGTCACGGCCCGCGGCGTTTTCGATTTAGCGTGAACGCCGTGTTTCCGTCAGTCGATTGTTAACCCTGTTCTGCAACCATCGTCGCCGACAAAAGGGGTCGTATATCCATGGCGCAGCGGGCAAAAAAAATCTACCTGGCGAGCGAGCAGGACACCGGCGCCGTTGCGCCAGCCGCTCCGGTCCTGCGCGACTTCACCCAGCCCTGGCTCGACCTCAACGACAAATCCGTCCTGGTCACCGGCGGAACCGGGTCGTTCGGCAAGCATTTCGTGCGCACGGTCATCAACCAGTACAAGCCGCGCCGCCTCATCATCTTCTCGCGCGACGAACTCAAGCAGTACGAGATGCAGCAAATTTTCCCGATGGAGCAGCATCCGTTCATGCGCTACTTCATCGGCGACGTGCGCGACCGCGACCGTCTCGAACTGGCGATGCGCGACGTCGATTACGTCATCCACGCCGCGGCGATGAAGCAGGTTCCCACCGCGGAGTACAATCCCTTCGAGTGCATCCGCACCAACGTCTTCGGCGCCGAGAACATCGTCTACGCCGCGCTGCGCCGCAATGTGCGCAAGGTGATCGCGCTGTCGACCGACAAGGCGGCCAACCCCGTCAACCTCTACGGCGCCTCCAAGCTCGCCTCCGACAAGATTTTCGTCGCCGCCAACAACCTGGCCGGCGCCGACGGCACGCGCTTCGCCGTCGTGCGTTACGGCAATGTCGCCGGCTCGCGCGGCTCGGTGATTCCCTTCTTCAAGAAACTCGCCGACGACGGCGCGCTCGAACTGCCGATCACCGATCCGCGCATGACGCGCTTCTGGATCACGCTGACGCAAGGCGTGAACTTCGTGCTGTCGAGCATGGAACAGTCGCGCGGCGGCGAGATCTTCGTGCCGAAGATTCCCTCCACCACGATCACCGGCCTTGCCGATCTGATCGGGCCGTCGCTCGGTCAGAAGGTGGTGGGCATCCGTCCCGGCGAAAAACTGCACGAGACCATGATCCCGGCCGACGATTCGCACTGGACCGTCGAACTCGACGATCGTTATGTGATCCTGGCCAGCTTCGCGGCCGCAGCGCGCGAAGCCTATCTCAACCGCGGCGCCAAACCCGTCAGCGAAGGCTTCTGCTATGCGAGCGACTCCAATTCGGAGATGCTCGACGCCCGCGGCCTTCAGCTTCTCCTGCAAGAGGCTTTTGCGTGAGCGCTCCTGCGCTGAAGCGTCAGCCGCAGACGGCAAAGCCTTTTCTGCCCTATGGCCGGCAGGTTATCGAAGACGACGATATTCAGGCCGTCAGCGAGGTATTGCGCGGCGACTATCTGACCACCGGACCGGCGGTCGGCCGCTTCGAAAGCGCGCTTGCCAAGACCGTCAACGCCAAGCACGCGATCGTCTGCGCCAACGGCACGGCCGCGCTTTATCTGGCGGCGCGCGCCCTCGGGCTCGGCCCCGGGACCAAGGTCATCGTGCCGTCCGTGACATTCCTCGCCACGGCGAGCGCGCCCCATCTCAACGGCGCCGACATCGTCTTCGCCGACGTCGATCCGGACAGCGGGCTGATGCAACCGCAAAATCTGGCCGACGCCATCAGACGCGCCGGCCGCGCCGACGCCGTCTTCAACGTCCATTTGAACGGCCAATGCGGCGCCGTCGAAGAGATTGCAGATCTGGCGCGCCGCAACGGTCTCAAAATCGTCGACGACGCCTGTCACGCGCTGGGTACCGCCGCCGTCGCCAAAGACGGTTCGCGCAGCCTCATCGGTGAAAACGTCTTCTGCGATCTCAGCGTCTTCTCCTTCCATCCGGTGAAGGCCATCGCCATGGGCGAAGGCGGCGCCGTGACCACCAACGATCCGCAGATCGCCGCGCAACTGATGCTGACGCGCAATCACGGCATGACGCGCAACGCCGACGAATTCGCCAACAGGCAGGACGCCTTCGAGCGCGAAGGCCAAGTGAACCCCTGGTACTACGAGCTGGTAGAGCCGGGCTTCAACTGGCGCGCCAACGACATCCAATGCGCGCTCGGCACCTCGCAGCTTGCCAAGCTCGACCGTTTCCTGGCGCGCCGGCGCGCCCTGGCGGCGGCCTATGACGCGTTGCTGGCGCCTTATGCGCCGGCCGTCAGACCGGTCGCGCGGCACCGCACTTGTTTGCCGGCCTGGCATCTTTATGCGGTGCTGATCGACTTTGCGTCCTTCGGAATCACCCGCGCCGCGTTCATGCGGCGGCTGGCGGAAGAAGGAATCGGCAGCCAGGTGCATTACTTCCCGGTGCACCGCCAGCGCTTCTATGCCGAACGCTACGGCGTTGCGGCGCTTCCCGGCGCCGACGCCTATTATGCGCGCGTCCTCAGCCTGCCATTCTTCGCTTCCATGACGCAGGACGACGTCGCACGCGTGGCGCACGCCATCCGGAAGATCCTGGCGCTTTAAGACGGCAATGAAAAAACGGCAACGGACGGAAGCTTCCGCTTCCGTCCGCCGCTCTTTTTCTGAATACCCCAAACCCACGCCCCGGGGGCAAGGGTCGGACGGGCCGACCCCGCCGTTCCGGAAAGCGACGGCGGACGTTCGAAACGTCCGCCGCCTTAAGGTGCTTACCTGAACAGCGACAAGATCGACTGCGGCGCCTGATTGGCGATTGACAGAGCCTGCACGCCAAGCTGCTGCTTGGTCTGCAGAGACGTGAGCATCGCGCTTTCCTGCGCCATGTTCGCGTCGACCAGGTTGCCGATACCGGCGGTCAGTGTGTCGGACAGCTGCTGAGCGAAGCTGATCTGAATCGAAAACTTCTTCGAGCCAGAAGACAGTTTCGCCAAGGCGGCGTTGACGTTGGTCAGCGAGGTCTGAACCGTCGCCACCATCGTCGAGGCTTTCGCGGCCGTCGAGATCGTGCCCGTGGACTTGAGGGTCACGATCGATCCGGACAGTGACATGTTCTGCGTGCTGACGGTGATACGCCGTGTACCGTCAGACGAGGCCAATGCCGTGATCACCTTCGTCGTGCCGTTGACCATGTTGAACCCGTTGAACACGGCGTTCTTCACGATGGTCGTGATCTGGTCACGCAGGGCGGTGAAGTCCTGGTTCATGGCTTGGCGGCTTGCCGTGTCGAGCGACGTATCGGACGCGGCGAGCGCCTTCTGCTTCATCTGGATCAGCAGGTCGGAGATCGACTGACCGGCCGACATGGCGACATCAACCGTGGACATGCCGCGGTTAAGGCTGTCGGTGACGGCGGCATAACCCGCGACGTCGCCGCGCATGTTCTGGGCGATGGCGTAGACGGCGCCGTTGTCCTTGGCCGATGAAACTTTCAAACCGGTGTTGATGGCGGTCTGAGTCTGCGCGAGTGCCGCTTGTGTCTGGTTCAGGTACTGCAGCGCGGTCATGGCGCTGGGATTGGTGTTGACGCTAAGCATTATGGCCTCCGTTCTGGCGTTTTGACATGAGCGTTTTGCTCAGGAGCGTTTTGCCCCTGCCAGTCACTAGGCAATGCGCGTGCCGGTGGAACTTAGGATTTTCTTTACTTTCATTTGTCAGCGGCATCGGGAAAATGCGACGGGGCCAAATTTCCCGGCGGCCAAATTTGCCCGGCACGATTTACCGAGAAGGCGGCAAATAATGCCGGGCAGGCGGCAATTTTTGCCTAGGCCGGATGCGAAAACGGCGCGGAGTGAATCTCCGCGCCGCTCTTTCCCCTCTTTTCCCCGTCGTTTCTTATCTGAACAAGGACAAGATCGACTGCGGCGCCTGGTTGGCGATCGCCAGGGCCTGGACGCCGAGCTGCTGCTTGGTCTGCAGGGCCGTCAATTGTGCACTTTCCTGCGCCATGTTCGCGTCGACCAGATTGCCGATGCCCGCGGTGAGCGTATCGGAGAGCTTCTGGGCGAAGGAGAGCTGGATCGAGAACTTCTTCGAACCCGAAGACAGCTTCGCCAAGGCCGAGTTGACGTTGGTCAGCGAAGCCTGAACCGTCGCCACCATCGTCGAGGCTTTCGCGGCCGTCGAGATCGTGCCCGTGGACTTGATGGTCACGATGCTGCCGGACAGCGCCAAGTTCTGCGCACTGACGGTGATATGACGCGCACCGTCGGCCGACGCCAAAGCCGAAATCTTTGTCGTCGAACCGTCCACCAGGTTGAAGCCGTTGAACACGGCGTTCTTCACGATCGTCGTGATCTGATCACGTAGAGCGGTGAAATCCTGGTTCATGGCCTGGCGGCTTGCCGTATCGAGCGAAGTGTCGGACGCGGCGAGCGCCTTCTGCTTCATCTGAATCAGCAGATCGGAGATCGACTGACCGGCCGACATGGCGACGTCCACGGCGGACATGCCACGGTTGATACTGTCGGTCACCGACGCATAGCCGGCGACGTCTCCCCGCATGTTCTGGGCGATGGCGTAAGTGGCGCCATCGTCTTTCGCGGTGGCGACCTTCAGGCCCGTCGTGATGGCACTTTGAGTCCGTGCGAGCTGTGCCTGGGTCTGGTCAAGATACTGCAACGCCATCATGGCGCCAGTATTGGTGTTCACGCTAAGCATGGTGTGTTCTCCACTTCCATTCTGGTCACATAACGGCGTTTTGCGCATCGTGAGGCACGATGCCCCCTGCCCGCTTCGCAACGGCCGTGCCACCTTGGTTAATCGACGACGTCGCCGTAATGTGTTGATTTTATTGAATAATTATTGGCGGCAAAAATGCGGACCACCGGTATATTTTGCCGCTCGGCAAAAAAGAAAGGCCGACTTTGCAGCCGGCCTTTGCTTCGACGTCATGCCAAAAAGATTCAGGCGGCGCCCTGCAGCCCCTGCATGATCGTACGGTTGACGTCGATCAGCGGATCAAGCGAAGCGCCTTTGCGCGTCACGTCCTTGGAATACTTCGTCACCCAAAGCGACAGCGATACGATCTGCGCACGCACGCCTTGCGGCAGCTGGTTGCGCTCGTCGAGGCAATCGGCCGCTAGCGCCCGCCACAGCTGGCGATTCCAGTCGACCGCTTCGGCGAGCGGCCCGCCGCTCGTGCCGGTCTTCTGGGCGTCGATCAGCGCACCGGTCACCTGGCCGAACAGCCGGTATTCCGTCTGGCGCGGATCTTCAGTAATTCGCTGCGTATTCTGATAAGCTTTGAGAGTCATAGTTCAACCGTTCCTGCTCGAATTCAAACAGTTTCCTACACAGCATAAGAGCCTTGTAGTACGCGCCGCTCATCACATCGCGGCTGATTTCGATGCACGTCGCCAGAGCGGTGCGATCTCGAATGGCGCTCATGAACTCGGTCATGCGCAGCGCAAAATCGTTGTAATATTGCTCGCTGTTGTCGGAATCGAGATACATCATCATGATCGGCAGATAGATGTGCCGCGCCGGAGTCGTCGCCTCTTCCGGCTGCATGATGTCCTTCTCGCGCAACACGCAGGCCTTGTTCTGGATCACCAAGCTCGTCCGCTTGTCGCCATTGGTCAGAACGGCGCCGTTCAGCACAAATTTCTCACCCGGTTTCAGCGACAGTTTCAGCGGCATGGACATCTCCCTGTCCGGACAAAGGCCATCGATCCGCTGCACTTTAGCGCGCGGCGGTTAACAAAATACTCGCATTGGAAACAAACACGTTCACTCAGGATTAAGCATGGCGAGGCATAAATTGCGGCGATATCGTTGAGGAAACAGCCATATGGCAAGGATCGTCGCCGCGCTCAGCAGAGAAACGCTCGCCGGCATGGACGCGAAAATGGAAGCGCTTGCCAAGCTGGAAGCGTTCTCCGAAGAGGTCGATGCCGTACTGGCCCGCCGCAAGTCGAACAGCGCAGTGCGGCGCGCGGTCAAGGCCTGGCGCCGCGGCAATATCCCTCGCGCCGGCCAGCTGGCGCTCGCCGCGACCGAGGCCGACGACACCAACTCCAAGGCTTTCCATGTTCTGGCCATGGCGCTGGAAAGAATGGGACACCTGCACAAGGCGCTCGTCACCTATGAGCGCGCCGTGGCGCTCGACCCAGACGATCCGGAACTGCTGATCGATCTCGGCATGACCGCCTGGAACCTCAAGATGAAGGAGGGCGCGGTCAAGATGTTCGAGATGTACATCAACGCGCGCCCTGACTCGCCGCTCGGTTACAACAATCTGGGCAGCGTGCAAGGCGACATGGGCAAGCTGACGACGGCGATCGAGACGCTCCGTTCCGCCATCTATCGCATGCCGAGCGAAGCGATTCTGTGGAATTCGCTCGCCACCGTGCTGGCCGAAGAAGGCCGTGTCGAGGAAAGTCTGGTTTTCTACAACGAGGCGGTAAAGCTCGAGCCGGGCTTCGGACGCCCCTATCACAATCTCGGCTACGCCTATCAGCATCTTGGAAGGCTGGCCGAAGCGCTCGAGTCCTACGACAACGCCTTGGTGCATATGACCGATCCGGGCGAGATCATGGAGGCGAAGCATTCGCGCAGCATCTGCCTGATCGGCATGGGCCGGCTCGAGGAAGGGTTCCGCGAATACGAAATCCGCAATGACGAGCGCTTTCGCGCCTATATCCACCACATGGTCAAGGCGCCTCTGTGGCGCGGCGAACCGCTGGACGGCAAACACATCTTGATCACGGGAGAGCAGGGATTGGGCGATGAGTTCATGTTCGCCAATATCCTGCCCGATCTGCAGCGCGCGGTCGGTCCCAACGGCAAGCTGCAGATCGGCGTCGACCGCAGACTGCACACCCTGTTCAAGAGATCATTTCCGGACGCCGACGTCGGCAATTGCGACGACCGGATGCTGATCGACCATAACGGGAAGAAGGAGCTGCGGTTCGTTCCCTTCGCCGTCGAAAACGGCACGCCGGATTTCTACGCCCCGATGGGTACGCCACTCCACGTGTTTCGCAAGCGCATCGAGGATTTCCCGCATGAGGCCTTCCTGAAGCCCGACCCGGAGCGCGTGGCGCATTTCCGCGATCTGCTGCAGGCCAACGGACCGGGACCCTATGTGGGCATCTGCTGGCGATCGATGCTGATCGACACCAAGCGCGCAAAATACTACAGCGCCCTGGACATGTGGGGGCCGATCCTCAAGACGCCCGGCGTCCGCTTCGTCAACATCCAATACGGCGATTGCGCCGACGAACTCGCCCGTGCCCGCGAAATGCACGGCGTCGACATCCAGACCATCGAAGGGCTCGATCTCAAAAACGACATCGACGGCGCGGCGGCGCTCTCGGCGGCCCTCGATCTGGCGATCTCGGCGCCCACAGCGGCCGCGGCCTGCGCCGGCAGCGTCGGAACGGAAGTGTGGTTTCTGACGGCAGGCCGCACCTGGCCGCAGCTCGGCACCGACGAATTCCCCTGGTACCGCAAGAGCCACGTCTTCAGCCCGACGAAATTCGGCGACTGGAACGAGCTGATGCCGCGGGTCGCCGAACGCCTCGCCGCCTTCGCCGCGCGTTAAATCACTGCTGCTGTTGCTGCTGCTGGTGATATAGGCGCTCGGGCATCGACGGCGTCGGCTGCGGTGCGCTCATCGGCCTGGCGACACGCAGAAAATCCTCGTGGCGCACCGGCGCCAGGGTCGGTTCGACGGCCACCGCGATGGCCAGCTCGCTCTCCGCCGTTCCCTTGAGCGTGCCGCGCGTCGGCGGCACATCGGCATAATCGCGGCCGACCGCCGCGCGGATGTGGCGCTCGCCGGTCAGCACATTGTTGGTGGGATCGAAGCCAACCCAGCCGAGACTCGGCAGATAAGCTTCCACCCAGGCATGCGTCGCATCCGTTCCGGAGCGATCGTGATTGTTCGGGCGATGATAGAGATAGCCGGAGACATAGCGCGCCGGGATACCCCAGCGCCGCGCGACGGCGATCATGATATGCGCGAAGTCCTGACAGACGCCGCGCCGCTCCTCGAGCGCGTGATCAATGGGCGAATGAACCTGCGTGACGCCCAGTTCGTAGGCGAAGGCGTCGTGGATCGTCTGGTTGAGCGCTCGCAACTCCGTCAAAGGGTCGCGCTTCGGCTTCTCGAGTCCCTTCTCGGCCATGAACCGGGCGAGCGCCGGCGAGTAGAAGGAGAATTTCGACGGTTCGAGCAAATCAAAATGATCGTCGGTCAGATTGTAGGAATTGAAGCGTTCCCATTCGAGCCTGTCGACGGCGTCGGGCATCGGCGTCAGACGGGACAATTCGATCACTGCCTGGGCTTCGATGCGAAGCTCTTCATGCGCCCGCAGCACGTTGAAGTGATAGACCGCGTTGCCGAAATGATCGGTATAGGCGTAGAGCTGGGCCCGCGGATTGGTGTTGATCTGGAAGGAGCGCAGCGCCTGAGGGCCCTCCGAGCGGGGCTGCATGCGCAGTTCCATCACGCTCTCGCGCACCGGCGCCGAATAGCGGAAACGGGTGACGTGGCGGATGGAATAGAACATTCAGCGACCCCTCCTCACAGCACCGTCTCCGCGCCATAGGCGATGTAGGACGAATAGACGGCTTCGTGGATTCCTTCGCATTGCCGCGTGATGTCGTCGAGGAAAGGTGCGATGGAGCCGCGCATCAGCTCTTCGATCTGCGTGAAATCAACCGAGGCCTTGAGCCGGCCCGCCAGCCGTTCGACGACGGCGCGGCGGTTGGGCGGCGCGCTGGGCGCCACATGCAACAGCGCATCGCAGACCCGGTCGACGGAAAAGCGGACGGAATGCGGGAACTCGGCGTCGAACAGCAGGAACTCCGCGATCTTCTCCGGACGGATCGCCGCGGTATATGCCTTGCAGTAAGGCTCGAAGGCCGAACAGAATTTCAGCAGCACCAGCCAGTCGAAATATTTCGGCGCATCCGCCGCGGCCGCCGCGCCGAAATGCAGATCGAGCAAACGGCTGACGAGCTGGGCACGCTCGATGTGCCGGCCGAGCTCGAGGAAGTACCAGCCTTCGCCGTGGCTCAGCGTCGAATAGGTGACGCCGCCCAGCGTGTGCAGATCCTGCAGCGCCTCGCGGAACAGACGCGCGGGGTGGTGCACCCAGATGCCGTCCATGGTCACCGGCTGCAGCCGCAGATAAAGCCGGTTCAGATTCTCCCAGACTTCCATCGACAGCTGTTCGCGCACCTGGCGGGCATTGTCGCGCGCATTGCGCAAGGACAGCACCAGAGACGAGGGATTGAAGCGGTCGAAAGCAAGACCTTGCGTGATGGCGAAGGCGTCCGGCACGGCGGGAACATGCTCTTCCCCCGACAAGGCGGCGACCACGCGCGACCAGGAGGAATCGGCATCCTCCCGCGACTGCTCGAGCATGGATTCGAGTTTGACCGCGATCAGCCGCGTCGTGTGTTCGGCCCGCTCCAGATAGCGGCTCATCCAGTACATGCTGTCGGCGACACGGCTCAACATCAGCTGCTCAACACCCAGGTATCCTTGGAGCCGCCGCCCTGGCTCGAATTGACCACCAGCGAGCCGCGCTTGAGCGCCACGCGGGTCAGCGCCCCCGGCACGATCACCGTCTGCTCGCCATTCAGGATGAAGGGTCGAAGATCGACGTGGCGTGGTTCCACCCCGCCGTCGACGAAGGTCGGCGCGGTGGAAAGCTGGATGGTCGGCTGCGCGATGTAATTGTCGGGATCGGCTTTCACTTTTTCGGCGAAGGCGTCGCATTCGGCCTTGCTGGCATGCGGCCCGACCAGCATGCCGTAGCCGCCGGACTCGCCGACCGCCTTCACCACCAGCTTGTCGAGATTGGCCAGCACATGGGAGAGCGAGGCCGGCTCGCGGCAGAGGAACGTCTCGACATTGTCGAGAATCGGCTCTTCCGACAGGTAATAGCGGATGAGGCGCGGTACATAGGCATAGACCGCCTTGTCGTCGGCGACCCCGGTACCGAGCGCATTGGCGATCACCACATTGCCGGCGCGATAGGCGTTGAACAGCCCCGGCACGCCGAGCGAAGAATCTTCGCGGAAGATCAGAGGGTCGATAAAATCGTCGTCGATGCGGCGATAGATGACGTCGATGCGCTTCAGCCCGCTGGTGGTCCGCGCATAGACGACGTTGTCATTGACCAGGAGATCGCGGCCTTCCACCAGTTCGACGCCCATCTGGCGCGCCAGGAAGGCGTGTTCGAAATAGGCGGAATTGAACACGCCCGGCGTCAGCACGGCGATCGACGCGTCTTCCTGGAACGGCGTCAGGGCGCGCAAGGCGGTGAGCAGTTCGCGCGGATAATGCTCGATCGGACGCACGCCCATGGCGCGGAACAGATCGGGGAAGGCCCGGCGCACCACATCGCGGTTGGCGAGCATGTAAGAGACGCCCGACGGCACCCGCAGATTGTCTTCCAAGACGACGAAGGCGCCGTCTTCACGGCGCACCAGATCCGTGCCGCAGACATTCACGAAGGCGCCGTGCGGCACCTGCACGCCGCGCATCTCGCGGCGGTAGTGCTTCGAGCCATAGATCATCGAGCGGGGAACGACACCGTCCTTCAACACCCGCCCGTCACCGTAGATGTCGCGTAGGAAATGGTTGAGCGCTTCGATGCGCTGCTTCAGGCCCGTTTCGATGCGCGTCCACTCGGCCGCGGTGACGATGCGCGGCAGCAGATCGGTGGGAATGATCCGTTCCGTCGCCTGCTTGTCGCTGTAGACTGTGAAGGTGATGCCCTGATGCAGAAAGGAGAGCTCGCAGGCCTGCTGACGGCGATGCAGTTCGTCCGGCGCCAGGGTCAGGAGTTCGGCGTCGAGCTCCGCATAATGCGGGCGGACGGCCGCGTTGGCCCCGAACATTTCGTCATAGGCGCTGCCGAGGCGGTAATTGTTGTAAGGCGCGCCGCGCACCGGCCGCGCCATGCCGGGAAGCCCATCCAACAAATCCGCGACCGCTTCATGCTGCATATGCGAAATAAGAATGGGTCGCGGGGCAGTTCGTCAAGCCGACAAAGGGCGGTCCTTGGCGAAATCCGGGGGCTAATGCGTTTGTGTGCCCAGGAAAGCACGGACGGCGTCGGCCGTTTCCACCGGGTCCTCCTCCATCGGCAGATGGCCGGTGTCCGAATAGACGATCAGTTTGGCGCCTGGAATGGCTTTGGCCCAGGCATGCGCTGCCGCCACCGGGATCAGGTGATCCTTCTCGCCCCAAAGAACCAGCGTCGGGACCTTGATGGCGCCGACATGATCGCGGACATAGGTGTCAGGCTGCAGCTGGAAGCGGGTGATGGTCGCCTGCCGCGTCCCGGCCATGCGGGCGAAGTCCCAATATTCGTCGATCAGGGTGTTGGTGAGGGCGGCTTTGCGGACGATGGCGTCGTTCAACCCTTCCACCACCAGCGAGCGCGGCGTGATGTGGAGCAGCAGGCGATTGAGCACCGGCGTGCGTGCCAGCCGGAAGGCCAGCGGCAACCGATCGCCAAACGCCGTCTGCATGTCGGCGGCATCGACCAGGATGAGCTGCGTGACGCGCTGCGGATAAAGTTCGGCGAAGCGGGCGGCGACGCCGCCGCCCATCGAATTTCCACCGATGGCAAAGCGCCCAAGCCCGAGCTTGTCAGCGAACGCCTTCACGAAGACGGCCATGCCCTGCTCGGAGTAATCGCCATTTGGCACCGCACCGGTCAGGCCGTGGCCGGGCAGATCGACGGTGACGACACGAAACCGGTCGGACAGATTTTTCGACCAGGGCTCCCAGTCGAACAACGACGAGTTCGAGCCGTGCAGCAGCACCAGTACCGGCGCATCGGCCGGGCCGCGCAGGCGGTAATGCACACGGGCGCCGTCGTTCAGGACGACAAACTGCGATGGCGGCGCGGCATATTTCGCTTCCAACACGCGGCGCGGAATGTCCGGCTGGTACAGCGCATAATAGAGGCCGCCCAGCGCCACAACGACGACCGCGGCAATCCCGAGAAGAATCTTTTTCCACATGGCGCGCCCCTGCCCCGAACCCACGCGGATCATACACCAGAGCGGTCAGGGGAGACATGCCAGCAGCGCATCCTGATTGGGACGCGCCGCCACACGAATTTCCCTAAAGGAAAGCGGTGCGAGTGCGTTCGCCGCGGCCTGGCTGATGCAGACGGCGATAAGGCGCGCGCAGACCTCCGAAAGTCCGACATCGAGAATGCAGGCTTTGAACACGCCCGCGCTGCGCGGCGAAAAGAAGATGGCCGCATGCAGCGCCCCCTCTCGAAGCGCTCCGATGACGTTTTGCGGCAACGTGGCCGACGCCATGACGTCATAAAGGACGGCGGTGCGGACTTCGTAGCCTTTGGCGATCAACAAGGCCGCCAGCTTGCCCTCGCCTTCCGCGCCCGTGGCATGCAGCAAGGCGCCTCCCTCCGGCTGCGCCCATTGCGGCAACGCCTCCGCCAGCGCCACGGCATCGCCGTCGGCGCTTTCGACGCGGACAAATCCGGCCGCGCGGGCCTCCTGCGCCGTCTGCGGTCCGACAGCGAAAAGCGGCAGATCGCGCCGCACCGTGCGCCGCGCCAGGGCGCGCACGCCGTTGGCGCTGGTGGCGAGCACGCCTTGCACGCCGTCAAGCACAAGCGGCGGTCCATCATGGAATTGCACGATCAGCAGCGGAGCAGACAACGTCTCGTGGCCGCGCCCGCGCAAACGCTCCGCGAAAACGTCCGCATCATCTTTCGGCCGTGTGAGCAGAACGCGCATGATCCTCACGTCGCCTTGCGCGACGCTTTTTCCTCGAGACCCGATCGCCCTTGGCGCGCCGCCAGTGCCGCATAGACGTCTTCAGGCCTGACCCCGCACGCCGCCCAAAGCACCAGCAGGTGGTAGAGAACGTCGGCGGATTCGGCGATCACGGCGTCCTTTTTCCCCGAAACGGCGGCGATGGCGGTTTCCACGGCTTCTTCGCCGAATTTCTTGGCGCAGCGCTCCACGCCGTCCTGCAGCAATTTGGCGGTATAGGACGTCGCGGCATCCGCCCCTTTGCGCGCGGCGATGGTGGCGAAAAGCCGGTCCAGATCGTTCGACATCAATTTCCTCGTTCGTCCAACAGCCGCCGGGCGATGACCTGCGCCTGAATCTCGGCCGCGCCTTCGAAAATGTTCAAAATGCGGGCGTCGCACAATATGCGGCTTACCGGATAGTCGAGCGCAAAGCCATTCCCGCCATGAATCTGCACCGCGCCGTCGGCCGCAGCCCAGGCGATGCGCGCGGCCAGCAGTTTCGCCATGCCGGCCTCGAGGTCGCAGCGCCGGCCCTCGTCCTTTTCACGCGCCGCGAAATAGGCGAGCTGCCGCGCCACCGCGATCTCGACCGCCGTCATCACCAGCTTGTCGGCGACGCGGGGGAATTCGAAGATCATCTTGCCGGATTGCCGGCGCTCCAGTGCGTAACGCAGGCCGCTGTCCAGCGCCGAGGCTGCGACGCCTATGGCGCGCGCCGCCGTCTGAATCCGCGCCGTCTCGAAGGTGCTCATCAGCTGCTTGAAGCCTTGTCCTTCCACGCCGCCGAGCAGATTCTCCGCCGGCACTTCGAAACCGTCGAAGGCGATCTCGTATTCCTTCATGCCGCGATAACCGAGCACGGCGATTTCGCCGCCCGTCATGCCGGATACGGGAAACGGGTCGTTGTCGGTGCCCCGCGGCTTTTCCGCAATGAACATGGACAGGCCGCGATAGTCGCCGGTCGCCGGATCGGTGCGCACCAACAGCGCCATCACGTCGGCGCGCGCCGCATGGGTGATCCAGGTCTTGCTGCCGGTAATCCTATAGACGTCGCCTTGCCGCACCGCGCGCGTGCGCAGACTGCCGAGGTCGGAGCCCGCATCCGGTTCGGTGAAAACGGCTGCGGGCAACATCGCGCCGTCGGCAATGCGCGGCAACAAGCGCTCGCGTTGCGCCTTGGTGCCGCCGCTCAGGATGAGTTCGGCGGCAATCTCGGAGCGCGTTGCCAGACTGCCCACGCCGAGATAGGCGCGCGACAACTCCTCCGACACCACGCACATCGCCGTCTTCGACAGGCCGGCGCCGCCGTAAGCCTGCGGAATGGTCAATCCGAACACGCCGAGCGCGCTCATCTGCGCCACGATGTCGAGCGGGATGAGTTCGTCCTTCAGATGCCAGCCCTGCGCCTGCGGGGCGATCTTCTCCTGCGCGAAGCGGAAAAACTGCCCGCGCACCAGGTTCATCGTGTCGTCGAGTCCCGGGTCGCCCGCCGTCATCGCGCCGGAATGCGCGGACAGATGGGCGGCAAGCTCCGCACGCACCGCGGCATGTGTACCCAGAGCGATCAATTCGCCGACCACTTCGCTGCGAAATCCTCTGCGGTCCTCGT
This sequence comes from Alphaproteobacteria bacterium, assembly GCA_028865545.1. Classification (GTDB taxonomy): domain Bacteria; phylum Pseudomonadota; class Alphaproteobacteria; order Micropepsales; family Micropepsaceae; genus Rhizomicrobium. The sequence goes on from JAGWJY010000005.1 coordinate 45,278, forward strand.
CGTCGAGGTCCAGATCGGACAGTCGCGCAATCTCGCTCTGGCTCATGGGAATGCCGCCGACGATCTGCGCCAGATATTCGCCGAAAGCGATTTGCAGAATCAGGCGCTCGACATCACCCACGCGGTTCTCGTCCTTCAGGCGGCGCGCCCAACGCGCCATCTGCCGCAGCGCCTCGACATAGGTCGCCAGCCAAGCCAGCGCATGGGCCGCACGTTGTTCGCGGTCGAGCACATCGCGTACCAGCACGCCGTCCGGCTTCAGACGCTTGCCGATGCGGTCTTTCGCGGCGGCAAGCAAACCTTCACAGGACAGCACCGCCTCGTCGCAGCGCGCCAGAAGGTGAGGGGCAAGCATTGTCCGCATGGCCCCTGAAGCATAGCGGAGTCCGCCGCGCGGCGCACCATTGCGTCAATGCACGGCACGGTCGACGGCGTAGCCGTTCTTCCAGATGTCGACGATCGACAGAGTGTCGGCGATGTGCTGCGTCGGGTCGCCGTTCACCAGCAGCAGGTCGGCGCGGTAGCCCGGCGCCACGCGACCACGCCTGCCGAGATGGAAGATTTCGTCGGGTAAGGCCGTCGCGGCATGCAGCGCTTCCACCGGCGTGAAGCCGGCGCGCACCAGAATCTGCAGTTCTTCGTGCAGCGCCACGCCATGAGCGCTGCCGGGGTTCGGCGAATCCGTTCCTGCCAGAATCGGCACGCCGGCCTCGTGCAAGGCGCGCGTGGTGGCGAGCGCGTTGTCGAACCAATGCGGCATCACCCTCTTATCCTTGGCGAGCAGCGTCGTCTTCTGCATCGCCGAGAGAAACGGCGCGACGCGCGGATCGGCGGCAAGCTTGCCAGCCAGGCCGGTGCCAGCGACACCGGCCCAGATATCGTCGGTCGTCAGCACGAAGATATGATGCGCCTTGGCCAAGGCGACGAAGCCGGCATCGGCCGGACGGTCGGGAAAAATATGCGCCAGACCGTCGGCGCCGCAGTCGATGGCCTCGCGCGCCATGCTTTCCTGCTGGGCGTGGACGATCGCCAGCTTGCCGTCCGCATGCGCAGCGGCGATCACGGCGCAGGCCTCGGCGCGCGTCAGCGTCGGCATGCGCTTCGGCGTGTCGTATTCGGAAAGATCCTCGAGGAAGACCTTGATGTAGTCCGATCCTTCGGCCACGCGGGCATCGATGAACGGTTTGGCGTCGGCAACGCTGGTAACCGTCGCCACCTTGAAGCCCGGCGGCGCCATTTCCAGCGGTGCCCCGCCTGCCACCGTGGCGCCGAGCCCGGCCGCCCAGGTATCGGCTTCATCGGTCCTGGCCAGCGACTGGCGCTGCGCCCGCCAGGCTTTGAAATCACGGCTGATGTCGAACATGTCGAGTTCGGTGGTGACGCCGAAGCGCAGCGCGTCTTTCTGTGCGCCGGGAAAGACATGAACATGGGAGTCGATCAGGCCCGGCAGCAGCGTCTTGCCCGCGCCGTCGACAACGGGCAGGCCAGCCGGAATATGGGCGTTCGCCGCAGCGGCGGTGATCCGGCCGTCATGGACCACGACATTGGCCCCGGCAATCACCTTGTCGCCGTCGAACACGCGCACATCGCGGATGGCGAAACTGTTGCCGGCGGCGGCGGCCGCGCCGGTCGTGAGCAGAGCGAGGGCAAAAAGCAGGATCGGGCGCATGTGCAAGTTCCCAGCAAGGTCGGACGAAGCTTGGGAAGCCAGGCGGCCGCGAGGCAAGTGCGCATGCGCGGATTTGGTGCAGGCCGTGCCTGGGATGGCGCGAACCGTGCGGATTCAGGTCTCGTCGAAGCCGAGTTTGGGGCGCACCGCGTCGCGATAGGTGCGGCTGAGCAGCAGCTTGCCGCCATCCGCCAGCAGAACGTCGCTGTCGCCGTTGCGCCGCGCCGCCAGCGAACGGACGCGATCGATACGCACGACGATCGAGCGGTGAATGCGGATGAATTCCGCGGGGTCGAGCCGGGCTTCCAGCTCGCCCAGACTGCCGCGGATCAAATGCACTCTCTTGCCGACGTGAAGGCAGAGATAATGGCCGGCGACGTCGATGTAATCGACCGTTTCCATGTCCACGACGTCGGTGCGCGCGCCATCGCGGATCGCCATGCGCCTGACATATCGCGGCGGTTCGGCGGCGGCGCCGGCCTGCAGGCGCAATTGCCGCCGCGCACGGTCCAGCGCCTGTTGAAAGCGCTCATGACCGAACGGCTTCACCAGATAGTCGAGCGCATTGACGTCAAAGGCCTGCAGTGCGCGGTCGTCATGTGCCGTCAGGAAGATCACCACGGGACGCCCTTGCGGCGGTAGCCGCTTGACGACCTCGAAACCGTCGATGTCGGGCAATCCGATATCGAGAAAAACAAGCAGCGGCCTCGTTTCGGCCGCGAGCCGCACCGCGTCTGCGCCATTGGCCGCTTCACCGACGACCTCGATGTCGCTTTCGCCCACGAGATAACGGCGCACGCGCTCGCGCGCCAGCGCCACGTCATCGACGATCAACGTCCGGATCACGTCCCGGCCTCGCGGCGCAACGGCAATGTCAGCGTCACGCGGGCGCGGCCGCCGGCGTCCGGCGTGAAGTGCATCTGCTGCGCAGCGCCATAAACAACGCACAGCCGCTCGCGCACATTGGCAAGGCCGATGCCTTCGCCTTGCGAGGCCGGCGGCGTGTCCGGCAGATCGTTCTCGATCGACACCGTCAACCGCCCGTCTGCGGCGCGGGCACTGAGCAGAATATCACCGCCCGCTTTTCGCCGGGCAATGCCATGTACCAGAGCGTTCTCGATCAGCGGCTGCAGGATCATGCGCGGCAGCAGCGCGTCCCACGCCTCCGCATCGATATCGAACGTGCAGGCCACCGGCATCAGCACGGCGTAGATATCGATGCAGTTCCGCACGAAAGCGATCTCGTCCCGCAGCGCGATTTCCTGCGGCCCGTCCTTCAGGGCCAGGCGCAGCAGCGCGCTCAATTCCGTCAACGCCCGGTCGGCGCGCGCCGGGTCCTTGTAGCCGAGGGCGGAGACCGCATTCAGCGCATTGAACAGGAAATGCGGATTGATCTGCGCCTGCAGCGCCCGCAGCTGCGCCTGCGCCAGCATGTGCTCGCGCTGGCGGTAGCGCTCGAGATGCGCCAAGGCCTGACCGATACCGACCACCGCGATATAGGTGGGGATGCAGTAGAGCCCGGTGATCGTTGCGCTGTTCAGCACGACGGCGAGGCTCATGGCGGATTTCGGCAGCACCAACAGCGTGGCCAGCGAGATGCCCAGCACCGTCAGCAACGGGACCGCGACGATTCCGACGGCGGTATGAATTGCCAGGCTCCGCCCGATCGCGCCTTCCGCGACGGGAAACCGCCGGCCAAGCCGGAACAGCGCCGGCGTCGCCAGCATCCAGGGCACGAACAGCAGATAGACGTCGGCCAGAACATTCGGCCAGCGGGCATCGCCGCGCAATGACGACGTCACCATGATCGAGGGCGGAGTCCAGGCGATGGCGATCAGCGTCCATCCCCCGGCGATGGCAAAGGCCATTCCCAGGGTGCGGCGCCACGGCGGCGGAAGTGCGTGAAACCAGCGGGCAATCATGCCCGCAGCCATAGAGCAAATTCGCCCGGCCGAAAATCCGTCCGCGCCGACGCCGCTATTCCGCGACCGTCACCGTGACGGAAAAAATCTGCGCGGGCGGCTTGTCGGTTTCCCACGGCCGACGGTAGTCGAGCCTGAGCATGCCCTTGCCGGCGGCGACCGCCAAAAAATCCAACGCCTGCAACTGGGCACCGCCCGGCATGGTGGCGGCGCTCTGCACCGACGAGCCTTCGAATTTCAGAAGCGGCGTTGAATCCCCAGCCACGACCCAGGAATAACCGGTTCCCGCCTGCTCTTTCAGAAGCACGCTGAGATGCCGCCCGACAGCCAGGGTGAACGATTTTCCGGCGTCGGCCTGGTGTATGACGAGAGGATCAGGAGATGCGCCCATCGCTTGGCTACCTGTGGCGAACAGCGCGGCCATGCACAGCCCAGCGAGAAATTTGTTCGTGTTCATGACGCGTCCTCCGGGACGACTTTCCGCGCAGATTGCGACGAAACTTTGAACTCTCAAGAAAGCCCCCGGAGCTTGCGCTCCGGGGGACAGCATATTTCTACCGATCAATGCTGAATTTGCTGCATGTTCTGCATCGGTTGCACATGTTCCGGTCCCGGATTCGGAATCGGGATCAATTTATACCTGGCAATGACATCAATGAGCTGGCGTGGAATGACGAACTTGTTGCTCGGCGCCTGCACCCAGGCCGCGTGATAGCCGATATTGTTCGAGCCATACGCAATCCAGATATAGCCGCTGAGGCCCCAGCCCGTGCCCCACGAGTTTTTCACCAGCCAGGCATGCTTTACATCGTCCCAACCGACGATCGTCACGGCGTGGTTGTAGGCCGTCATCGGTCCCTGGTTGAGAACACCGCCCGTGTAGGCCTGGAAGGCCGGCGTCGCCATCACAGCCACCGCCAGCGGGCCATGCGCGCACAGCGCCGCCTTGATCTGATCGACGGTCGGAACGGCGCCGCCCGGTGCCACCCAACCCCATGCCACATCCTGATAAAGGCCGCTGAGCCCGGATGGGCAGGTGGCATCATGTGCCGTGTATGGCAGGGTTCCCGTAGCGACGACCTTGTGAGTCAGCATCCAGTCCCACACCGGCATGTACCAGCCGCCGCCGCAAGTGCCAGCGCCGGCGCAATCGAGGATGTGCTGCTCCGACGCATTGATCATGACGTTGTTGCGGATGGCATAAGCGGATTCATAGGCGGCGACCGCCGCGAAATCCCAACAGCTGCCGCAACCGCCCTGATCTTTCACCGGCGTCACCTTGCCAAGCGTCCGCCAGTCGAAGGCCGCTGAGGAGGCATGGCAGGCAAGAACAAACGGACCGACGTGGTATTTCATCGCTTCGGCGTCGTAGACTTTTATCGCGTCGGCGGCGAAGGCGTTCTGCTGCGGCGCTTTTTCCGCGATGCCTGCCGGCTCCTTGGCGCCGGTCAATTGCGCCAAAGAGCGATCCATCGCCGTCGTGTACCCGACGGTGAAGGTCCAGCCTCGTTGTTTGCCTTCCGCCTGCAAGGCATCGAGGCGCGCCCTGATCTGCGGCGGAGCCATCTTCAGCCGGTTCGCATAGAAGGCTTCCTGCTGGGTGTTGACCTGCGCCTGTACGGGCGTCGCCATCATTGTGGAATTCGCCATGCCTTGGGCGCCGGCGTGTCCGGCAGCAAGACAGAAGGCGGCTGCGAAAATTGCTGTCGATACAGCTCGGCCAGATAACGCAGGCCGAGCGGATGCATACGCGAACACGTGTGTGTTTCTGCGCATCGGCGCTCTCCTTTGTTGACGCCGTTAAGATTACTCTCGCCAGCAAGTTGTCACAATGTCGCAGTTGTGAATGTTCGATGCCGTCATAGTATTGATAGTCAATATCAAATATTACGATTCCGACATTCAAATATTGTGGAATTTACATATCAAACAATTACTTGCAGATATTTTGCAGCACCGACCGTGCCGCCGTTATGCGCGGCTTCCTGTCGAAAAACCGCGATCCGGTGCTTTATCGGAAGGCGGATGTTACTTCGGTGCGGGATTCATCGTGCCCATATCGGCCGCCAGCTTCCACTCGCCCTCGGCATCCTTCTTCCAAACCGTCAGATAATGCCCGCTGGCCTTGGGGCGCACGCCGTTTTCATTTGGCGCACCGACGAAGGTCCACACACCGTCGGTCCAGCCCACGGTTGCGTCCGCGGAGACATCCGCATGCTCAGGCGACCAGCTCAGCACATTGGCCGCGGGATCGCCGTTGCCATGCTCGGCGAAGCGTTTCGCCGCCGCCTCTTTGCCGTAGATCGGCGGCTCGGTGCCGATGCCGAAGATGCGGCCGTCATCGGCCATGTAGAAGAGAAACGCCGCGTTCGACCCCTTGGCGATCGACATGGCCGAAAAGGCTCTGTCGGTATTCATCAGGTCTTCCGTCGGTCCGGCGAAAGACTGCGATAAGGAAGACGTTGCGGCAAGAATCAAAACGAACACAAATCGGCGTGTACGCATCTGCAATTCTCCCCAATTGTGGCGGGCCTGCCGCATTCCGTCCTCAAAACCGACGCGAAACGGTTTGTTTACTATATGGCGAGGGTTCCGGTTTCGCGAGAGGAAACGATGGGGGAATGCCATGATCGCCTATTACAAACCACGCGATGAATCTGCGCCCGCGAAACGGCAGGCGCTTTCCCACGATCTGTTCAATGGTTTGAGTCCCAAGGAGTTCGACGAGGAAGCCAAGGCGCTGCGTGACGCCGAAGCCATGACGCCGGCGGTGCGCGCGCGCCTGAAGGCGCAATTGATCGAGCGGTTGAAAACGCCGGTGGACGAGCCGAGCTGGGGTCCCGACTGGGTGAAACGCGGCGAACGCGTTGCCGCCAGGAGCCGCAGAGATAAAGGCGTGGTCGGGAAGATACTCACCTTCGCTGGAAAGAAGAAAGAGGAAGACGAAACGCCGAAGGGAGCGTTGAGCGAGGAGGAAGCCGACGACGCGGCGATCATCTCCCGAAACATGGAAAAGAGCCGTCAGGTTTCGCATTATAAGCCGCTTTATGCGGCCGCCGCGGCTCTCGCCCTCGGCATTTTGTTCATCGCCATGTTCGTCGACTATCACATCATCCGCGAAGTTTGGACGCGCGCCCTGTCCAACGAGTTCATGGTGGTGCCGCCGGCGTTGCAGTCCTCGGTGGTGTTCAAGAGCCTGCAAGTGATCTTCGCGGTGCTGATCGTGCACTTCATGCTGAAGATCACCGGCGCCTATGGCCGCAACACGATGATTGCCGCAGCCTTCGTCATGGCGATCGTGATGATCGGCGGTCTGGGCTATCTGGTCGCCTACAACAACATGCTCGGCGGCACGTCGACGACGCTGGAACAGCGGCAGATCTCGGCGCCGCAGTCCAATTCGATCGATGCGCTTTTCAACCCCGGCGTCCAGCGTATCGCGGCGACGCAGCCCGAGGTCTCTACGGCGGGCGCGGCCGACGGCGTTTCGCTCGGCCTGCCGAAATTGTCCCAGAAATCGCTGGCTGACGCCGATTCCTGGTTTTGGCTCGCCTTCGCCAGCGTGATATTCTTCATCGTCACCACGGTGGCGGCGTTGTATATGCAGATCGTCGAGAACAACATCCGCAATTATCACATCTCGCACGACTACAAGCATCGCCAGAAGCAGTTCGCGCAGCTTCACCTGCTCGAACTGGCCGATCAGAAGGTGTCCTAGGAACGGGGAAACGATGAAGCGGATATTGCTGGCGGTCGCTACGGTGGGCGCCCTGGTGGGCGGCGGCGTACTGGCCACGCAACTTTCCGGAGAGGCGCCGGATGCGAACGCTGCGCCGGCGCCGCAGCGCATCATCATCGGGCTGGACCTGTCGCGCAGCAATCCGTTGATCGCCGATCCGGCCTTCGCCGCCAAAGTGGCGGATCGCATCGCGGCCATCGTCGGCAATCTCGGCTTCGCCTCGGAAGTGCATGTGCGCACTTTCGGCAATTACGACGCCACGTCGAACACCTTCGCCTACGACACCGTGCTGTCGGTGCGCAACCGCCCCGAAAACGTTGCCGCGGAAATCCGCAAGCTGATTGCCGGTACGCCCTATCTGGTGCGGAACGGCAAGTGGCGAGCGCAGGAGAACACCAATATCCTCGCCTTCCTCGACAATCTTTCGCAGAGCATCGGTTGCGCCGGCATGCCGACGACCATCGTGCTGGCGTCTGACGGGATCGAGGATTCCGACTATGCCAGGCTGATGCGGCGCGACGCCCATCTGCCGCCGCCGGACGGACGACCGTTCCAGGGTTGCGCGGACTTTGAAATCCTCGGTCTCGGCCAGGGCGCCGACAGCCCGCGCCTGACCTCGCACTTGCGCGGCGAATGGGGGCGCTGGGCCCTTGCAGCCGGCTTCGCGCGCTTCGAAGGCCTGAACGACTGGTAGTAAGCTTTTATTTTTAAAAGAAAATATTTCGCGCTCCGCTGCCTTGACATAGAATACTCTATTATATAGAGTTATCTACGTTCACTGAAGGAGCGACCCGCATGTCCCTATCTCCGCAAGAAGCCGCCAGCACGCTGTCGGATGTCGAACGCGCCGCACGGCGCAGCGGTCAGGCCTATGGCTACCGCAAAGCCTCGCCGCATCTGATCGTCTGGGGTCTCATCTGGGTGGTCGGCTACGCCACCACCGACCTGCGCATGGAATACGCAAATATAGTCTGGCCGGTACTGACGGTCCTGGGCGTGGCCCTGTCCACCTATGTGGGCCGCTGCGAATCGATCCAAGGCGGCGGACGTTACCGGAGCAGCTGGCGCGTCCTGGGCCTTGTCGCCCTTGCCATCATCTTCATCGGCGCGACCTATTCCATCATGGGGCATGTCAGCGGACCGCAGCAGGGTGCCTTCATCCCGCTCCTGGTGGGAACGGTCTACGCGGGCATGGGCCTCTGGCTCGGACCGCGCTTTCTGGTGACGGGGCTCGCCGTCATCGTTCTCACGCTTGGCGGCTATTTCTATCTGCAGGAACACTTCCTGCTGTGGCAGGCCGTCGTCGGCGGCGGCGCGCTGATCCTGGCCGGCCTCTGGCTGCGGACGGTGTGACCATGGAACAGCCAGATTCCATCATCCACCAGCCCGTGCGCCTCAAGATCATGTCGGCTCTGAAAGTGCTGCCGGCCGGCGAGCAGATCGAATTCGTCCGCTTGAAGGCGATCGTCAACGCGACCGAAGGCAACCTCGGTGCTCATATCACGACGCTCGAAGAGGCGGGTTATGTCGCGGTGGAAAAAGACTTCGTCGCAAAACGCCCGCGCACCCGCGTCGCGCTGACCAAGCAAGGCCGCCGCGCCTTCGAAGACTATGTCTCCTATCTGCGCGACATCATCGACGCCGAACCGAGAGCCGCCCAATGAACACCTCGCCTACCGGTAAGCATCCTGGCCGGACCCTGATCGGTCTCCTCCTCGCACTCGGCCTGCCGTTTTGCCATCTCGGGGACCTCGGCACGGCCTATAGCGGCCTGGGGCCCCTGATGGGCGGCGAAGTGCTGTGGTGGGCGCTGGCCGCCGTCATCCTGCTCTATGTTCTTCTCGTCGAGCACAAACCGCTATCTTCCATCGGCGCGCGCCGACCTGGCGCCCTCGACATCGTGCTGGCGGTCGCCGCCGCCGTCATCATGGTGGTGGGCATCGGACTTATCTTCACCTTTCTTCTGCCCGCCCTCCATCTGAGCGTCGCCAAGCAAATGAACAACGCACTTCAGACACCATTGTGGTTCCGCGCCCTTCAGGTAACGCGAGCGGCCGTCGTCGAAGAAACCTTGTTCCGCGGCTACGGTTTGGAACGCATCCGGGAAGCGACGGGAAGCAAGATCGCGGCCGGCGTCGTGACCTGGGCGCTGTTCGCCGCCGCCCATATAACGTCATGGGGACTGGGACAGGTCATCATCGCGGCGTTCGGCGGCCTGATCCTCACCCTGCTCTATCTGTGGCGGCGTAATCTTTGGGTCAACATGATCGCCCACTGGCTTACGGACGGTTCGGCTTTCCTGTTCATGCCTCACGGATGAGATCGCAGAGCCTCAATCCGTTTTCGTGATGGTCCGTTTCAGATACGTCCGGCGATCCGTGCCCGAATCTGTTCCGGCGTGACGCCGCTTTCGCGTAGCGCCCGCAATGTCGCCGCGCGATCGCGCTTGGAGAATTTGCGGCCCTGCTCGTCGAGAATGAGACGGTGATGCGCATAAGCGGGCGCCGGCAAGCCGAGCAGCGCCTGCAGCACCCGCTGAATGTGGCTGGCGGCGAACAGATCGTTGCCGCGCGTCACCAGCGTCACGTCCTGAAAAGCGTCATCCACCACCACGGCCAGATGATAGGCCGCCGGCATCTCCTTGCGCGCCAGCACGACATCGCCGAACAACAAGGGCTGCACGGCGATGCGGCCCGTTTCGCCACGAGGCCCCACCCCCTTTTCCTCGAAGAATAAATCGCCGACGGCGCGCGCCGCCTTCACCACGTCCAAACGCAATGCATAGGCTTCGCCGCTTGCCATGCGGCGCCCACGCTCCTCGCCGGACAGCGAACGGCAAGTGCCGGGGTAGATCGGCCCATCCGGACCGTGCGGCGCTTCCGCAGAGCGGGCGATTTCGTCGGCAATGTCCTGGCGTGTGCAGAAGCAGGGATACAACAACCCGCGCTTTTCCAGAGTGCCGAGCGCGGCGCTGTACGCGGCCATGCGCGTCGACTGCCGCAGCACCGGGCGCACGAAATCCAAACCCAGCCATTGCAGATCCTCCAGAATCGCCGCGTCGTATTCCGGCCGGCAGCGCGCGGCATCGATGTCTTCGAGACGCAACAGAAACCGTTCGCCGGCGTCGCGCGCAAACAGCGCCGCAAAGGCATGACCCAGATGCAGCAATCCGGTCGGGCTCGGCGCAAAGCGGGTGACGATCACGATTGGACAGGGTTGGGGCCGCGTGACAATCATGCGGTGGGAATGAAACCAGGAGCAAGTCCGTGGCGCTGTCCGGTCCGCGTCTTGAGCCGCTACGCGGTCCGGCCACACATCTGGTCGTGCTCTGTCACGGCTATGGTGCGGACGGAAAAGACCTGATCGAAGTTGCGCCCCATTTGCAAAGCGCGCTGCCGGGCGCCGTTTTTGTTGCGCCGAACGCTCCGCAGCCCTGCCCCGGCGCCGGCTATCAATGGTTTCCGATCTCCCGCATCGATCCGCATGAGATGCACAAGGGCGTCGAAGGCGCCACGGGCTTGCTGGACGCGTTTGTGCAAGCCGAGCTTGCGCGTCTCGCGCTGACGCCCGACCGTCTGGCACTGGTCGGCTTCAGCCAGGGCACCATGATGGCGCTGCATGCGGGACTGCGCGGGCCTATCAAACCGGCGGCAATCGTGGGCTTTTCGGGGCTGTTGACCGGCACAGCGCCCTTCGTAGGCAATATCCCGCCGGTCCTGTTGACCCATGGCGACGCGGATTCCGTGATTCCACCCGAGGCGCTGTTCATGACCGCCGGGGCGCTTGGTGCCGGCGGCGTGCGGGTGCAATGGCACGTGTCCCAAGGGCTCGGGCACGGCATCGACGAGACGGCTCTGGCGCTGGCGAGCGGGTTCCTTGCCCTGGCGTTCGGCGGCAGACTGGCGCCAAGCGGCGAGGCCTGCTGCACTCTTCGCTGAAGCGTCGCCATTCCGTCACACCGAATCGCGTAACGTACTGGCCGTATTGGCATCGCAGCGACTTGCCCGTACACTTGAGCCAGGCAAGAGGAGGCACGGTCTTCAGGGAAGCTTCGTCGTGTTAGCCGCCGCGCGCAGTCCCGACAACTGCCCGGCTCTCGTGCTCAACGCGGACTTTCGCCCGTTGAGTTACTTTCCGCTGTCGTTGTGGTCCTGGCAGGACGCGATCAAGGCAGTGTTCCTCGAGCGTGTGAACATCCTCGAACAATACGACCGCACCGTCCACTCGCCCTCCTTCGAGATGCGCCTGCCCTCGGTCGTCTCGCTCAAGACTTACATAAAGCCGGCGCGTAATCCCGCCTTCACGCGGTTCAACGTTTTTCTGCGCGACAGTTTCGAGTGCCAGTACTGCGGCGACGGCGAGGACCTCACTTTCGATCACGTCATCCCGCGCTCGCGCGGCGGACGTACGACCTGGGATAACGTCGTCACCGCCTGTGCGCCGTGCAACCTGCTCAAGGGCGGACGGCTGCCGCACCAAACCGGCATGCAGCCGCGTCATCGCCCGCACCGACCGACCGTCATCGAACTGCGCGACAACGGCCGGCGCTTTCCGCCGAATTACCTGCACGAAAGCTGGTCGGATTATCTCTACTGGGATACCGAACTCGAGCCCTAGCCCGTTCTGGCCGGCCGCCACATCGCGATCAGAGGCGGGGCGCCCGGCGGTGCGATGTTGCGCTTGGCGATAAAGCCGCAACGCTCATAGAGCCTGGTGTTCCTGGGGTTGGAGTTTTCCAGATAAGCAGGCACCGCATTCTTGTCGGCGCGCGCCACCGTGGCTTCGAGCAGCGCGCCACCCAGCCCCAGGCCTTGCAGTCGCGGCGCCACGGCGATGAAGGCGAGATAAAAATGGCGCTCGGGCGGATGGTTTTTCTCCATCGCGTCCGCCATGGCGGAGCCACGCATCAGCCGCGGAAAGCCGCACAGCCGCACGAACAAGGGCAACAGCCGCATCTGCTCCGCGAATCCGCCGGGGCTGGCAGGTGCCTCGGGCGGCAACCATGCCGCGGCTGCGCTGGCATCTTCGCTCATCCACACTTCGCCGAAAGGGATGGCGCGTTCCTTGAGCAGCCAGAAGAAGAATTTCTCCAGTGCCTGGGCGCGTTTGGGACCCTTACGCGCGATCCAGTCGAACACCGGATCGGTGAGGAACGCGGCTGCGAACAGCCGTGACAGGAGTCCGGCGTCGGAATCATTGGCGCGCCGCGGCGTAGAGGCAGCCGCCAGGAGCGCATGACGATCTTCGCTCATATCCGCGTGGAGAGCGCGATCGCGAGGCGGCATCCCGCCTTGATGGCGCCGCTGAGCAACCGATAGGCGGGAGCTTCTTCGGCGCCGTGGGCCAGCGCCGTTTCCCGATGGGCGATCTCGTCGGCGCGAAAGGCCGCGACGGTCTTCTTCAAGGCAGGATCGGCGTCACCCAGCCGTTCGATCTGACCGGCATAATGTTCGTCGATCACTTCCTCGACGGCCGCCGTGCAGGCCATCGCGGCCTTCTCGCCCATCAGCGCCGTCGCTGCGCCCAGCGTGAACCCGGCAACACGCCACACGGGCTCGAGCGCCGTCGGACGCACGCGCCTTTCGTTGATCAGAGCGTCGAAGGCCTTCAGATGCTCTTCTTCCTGCTTGGCCATGTGCTTGATCGCCATGGCCGTCTTCGACGAGGCTTTCGAGGCGCCGAACACCGCCAGCTGGCCTTCATAGATGCGCACCGCGCCATATTCGCCGGCGTGGTCCACGCGAATCATGGCGGCGATGTCTTCTTTGGCGCCGACGCCCGGAGCTGCCGGGCGCGTGCGGCGTTCTGGTTTGCTGCTCATGCCTTTCTCCTGGTCAGAAAGAATGGCTTGCGGCTGGCCAGCAAATATCCGCCCAAAAGCGATACGCCGAGCGAGAAGATCGCGTTGTAACCCGCCAGTGAGATGCCGAAGAGCCGCCAAGCCGCCACGTCGCAGCGTACGACAGGCGCCACATGGCTGAGATCGGTCATGCTGGTGGCAATGAAGCGGTCGCCGGTGCACGACGCCGGCCCAGGAAGCAATTTCCATTCGACGCCCGCCTGATAGGCGCCGATGAGCCCGGTGACGGCGATGAGAATCAAGGCCAGCCACGCCATCGCCACGGTCATCTTCCGGCCGATGAGCCCGGACGCGAACAGGATTGCGCCGCCAAACCCAATCAAAATGGCCGCGTCGAGCGGCCAACGCTGCCAGTGGCACATCTCACAGGGAACGACGCCGCCGATATATTGAAAGCCCAGCGCGCCGAGAATCATGGCCAGTGAGTAGGCGCCCGCGAGAGCGGCGATGTTTTGTGCACTCATTGCGCAAAGATCCTTGTCTCGTCGTGAAACGCTTTGAACTCGAGCGCATTGCCGCTGGGATCGCGGATGAAGAACGTCGCCTGTTCGCCAACTTGCCCTTTGAAACGCACAACGGGTGCGATGACGAAGTCAACATGCGCCCTGCTCAATTTCTCGGCGAGTTGACTCCATTCGTCCATGGCGAGAACGACGCCGAAGTGACGCACCGGTACGTTCTCACCGTCGACGTGATTATATTCTTTATGTGCGCGCTCGTTCGGGCTTAAATGCGCCACGATTTGGTGGCCAAAGAAATCGAAGTCTACCCACTCTGCGCTTGAACGCCCTTCGGGGCAGCCGAGCAGCTCGCCATAGAAGGCGCGCGCCTCCGCAAGGTCGCGTACCGGGAAGGCGAGATGGAATCGGGGTCGTTCGTCGTGCTGCCTCATAATGAGACTAGAGAAGCAAGATACGCGGTAAAAGGGAAGCCTATGCGTAGAAATGGGGCAACCCGTGGAAAAAAGCGTGCGCCGCGGCGTGTGGTCCATCGCGAACTGTTGAAGATCGAGGGCCGCGCTGTTGAGGTGAGCGTGAAACTCAATCCAAGGGCTCGGCGCCTGATTGTGAAGGTTCACCCCACGAGCGGCGAGGTCAGCGTCGTGGCGCCCTCGAAGCGGGCGCTGGACCGTGCGCTCGAGTTCGCCCGCGGCCAGACCGACTGGATCGCGCGGCAACTCGCCCATGTGCCGCAACGCGTGGCGCTGGTTCCCGGCGCGCACATTCCATTCCGCGGTGTCGATCATCAGATCGCACGCGGCGAAGATGTCCGTGCGCCGGTGTGGGTTGATAAAGATCATGCGGTCATTCATGTCGGCGGCCGCGCCGAACATGCGCCGCGCCGCCTGCTCGACTTCCTCAAACGGCAGGCGCGCCGCGAGCTGGAAGCCCGCTCCTTTGAACTGGCCGCCCGGCTGGGCCTGCGGCCGAAGCGTATCACCGTGCGCGACACCGCCAGCCGCTGGGGCTCCTGCTCGTCGACCAAATCGCTGTCGTTCTCCTGGCGGCTGATCCTGGCGCCTGCTTTCGTGCTCGATTACGTCGTCGCCCATGAAGTCGCACATTTGCGGGAAATGAATCACGGACCGCGCTTCTGGAAGCTGACGCACGAGCTGGTCGGCGACGTCAAACGGCCGCAGGCCTGGCTGCGCCAGCATGGCGCAGGCCTGCATCGCTACGGCGCGCGCTAAAGCTCAGGTGCCGCTGAACAACTTGTCCAGCAGCTGCTGCAAGCCGTCGCTTTCCGCGGGCTTCTGATCGGGCTGGCCAGCGACGGCAACGGCCTGTCCGGCAAGCGGCCGTACCGGCAGACCGGCTTCGGCGTTCTCCATGAACGTCTTCCAGATATAGGCCGGCAGCTTGCCGCCCGTGGCCCGCTTCATCGGCGCATTGTCGTCGTTGCCGACCCACACACCACACACCAAATCGGCGGTGAAGCCGACAAACCAAGCGTCGCGATAATCTTGGGTCGTGCCGGTCTTGCCGGCGCTCGGCCTCTCGTCAAGCCGCGCCGCCTTGCCGGTGCCCGTCTGCACAACTTGCGACATGATCGTCGTCATTTTTGCGAGATTGTCCTGCGACATGACTTGGTCCGGCGCGCCGGCCTTGCGCTGCCACAGGATCTTTCCGTCTTTCGTGCGTATGCGGATGATACCGTAAGGCGCCACGCCGTCGCCGCCATTGGCGAAGGGTGCGTAAGCGGAGGTCAATTCGAGCGGCGTCACCACACTGGTACCCAATGCAAGAGAAGTCACCGCCATAAGCGGTGTGTCGATGCCCAGCCGCTTGGCTGTGCGGGCGACGACGGCGGGTCCGACTTCCGCGGTCAGTTGCGCGGCCACAGAATTGGAGGAATCGGCGAAGGCCTTGGTCAGCGTGATTTCGCCCTGATATTCGCCTTCGAAATCGGCGGGCTTCCAGCCGTGAATGTCCACCGGCGCGTCGTCCATCAGATCATCGGGATTATGCCCGTGTTCGAAGGCGGCCAGATAAACGAAGGGCTTGAAAGCCGAACCGGGTTGGCGCTGCGCGTCGGTGGCACGGTTGTAAGAACTGTCCTCGTAAGAACGCCCACCCACCATGGCGCGTACGGCGCCGTCCGGCGTCATGGCGACGAGCGCAGCCTGGCTGGCGTCGAATTTGTCGCCGTCTTCGTCCAGGCCGGCGTTGACGGCGCGTTCTGCTTCGGCCTGCGCGTCCAAATCGAAACTGGTGTCGACAATCAGCGCTTCCTTGGCGTCGCCGACATAGCCGGGAATCTGCGAGATCACCCAGTCGGCGAAATAACCCGAACCCGGCGTCGCCGTGCCGCGCACGATGCGCGAGCGTGTGGCCTGCGCATCCTCGCAGGTGCGCGCATCGATATAGCCCGCCTCCTGCATGGCATGCAGCACGACATTGGCACGGGCCTGACTGGCGTCCGGATCGGCGAGCGGGTTGTAGTGGGCGGGCGCCTTCACACTGCCGGCCAGCATCGCCGCCTCGGGCAGTGAGAGCTTCTCCGCGCGCTTGCCGAAGAAACGTTCGGCGGCAGCCTCGATGCCGTAAACGCCGGCACCGAAATAGACGCGGTTGAGATAGAGCGTAAGGATTTGATCCTTGCTGTAGCGCGACTCCAGATAGAGCGCGAGCACGGCTTCCTCGATCTTGCGGTCGAAAGTGCGCTTGGGCTGCAGGAACAGGTTCTTCGCCAATTGCTGGGTCAGCGTCGAGCCGCCCTGCACGACGTGGCCCACCATCATGTTCTCAAAAGCCGCCCGCATGATTCCGATAGGGTCGATGCCGATGTTCTCGCGGAAGCGCCGGTCCTCGATGGCGATAAAGGCGTTGGGCACATAGGACGGCAGTTTGGTGACGTCCACCATGACGCCCTGGGTGAGGCCGCGTTGGGCGATCAGCCTTCCGCGGTCGTCCAGAATGGTGATGGCGCGCGACGGGCCATTCACCAACAGACTGTTGACGTCGGGCAATTCCGACAAAAAGCGCGAATAGAATATCCCGCCGAAGATGGCGCCCCAGGCAGCGACCAGCACCACCACATAAGGCCAAGTCCGCTTGCGTGGTTTGCGCTTGGCGCCGCGTTCGGGCGGCTGCTCGCCATCACCCTCGGCGATGGCCGCAATGCGCTCGCGCGTGCGCCGGTTTGTCTCGGATTGCTTGCGCACCATGCGTTAACCCTTGGAGGCGGCAACTTTGGCCTCCAAGGGTTAACAGGCGTTAAACAAATCTGGCGGCTTCAGTTGCCGATTTTGAGGTTCGCCATGCCGTCGCTGGAAAGCTTGCCGCGATAAGCCTTGATCTTGACGCTTCCCGACCCCAGGGCACTAACCCTCGGGTCCACCGCGGTGCCGCCGAAATTCAGGCTGCCGGATCCCATAATATCGACATTCAGTGGATCGGCGGTGCCGTCCGCGATGGTGGCCGAACCCGAACCGGCGATGTCCACTTTGGTCGGACCATTGACGCTCGCCGCCGTAAAGTCGCCGGAGCCGGCGATGTCCACATTGACGCCGTGGGCGATGCGCCCGACCGCGATCGAGCCGGAACCGGCGATATCGGCATTCACCGAATCCGCTGCGCCGACGCGAATGTCGCCGCTGCCGGCCGTATCCGCCTTCAGCGGGCCTGCAACATCGCCCACCGTCACCTTGCCGGACCCGGCCAGCGAAATTTTCGCTTCGGAAACGCGTCCGATCGTCGTCTCGGTGCTGCCGTCGGCGGAAAAGTTCATCGGGCCGTCGGTGTTGCCGATATTGGCGTTGCCGATCAGGTCGTCGACCTTCACCCGCGTGCCTTTGGGCACGACGACATTGATGATGAGGTTTTTCGATTTGTTTTCGCCCAGATGCGAGAAATCAAACCAGCGGTGCCAATCCCACACATCGTTGAGGTTGTGGCCCTCGATGACGAGTTCGCCGTTCGTGGCATGAACGGTCAACGTGTTGACGCGCTGCCTGAGGCCGTTGACCTGCAGAAGTACCGGCCCGCCATCCCGGACGTCGACTTTCAGGTTGCCCACGACGCCGTTGACCCGGAGGGCATGGACATTGAAAGTCTGTTGCTGACCTGTGATCCAGTCGGAGTCAGCCGCCCTGGCAGGCAGGATGACGAGGGCGGCAATGGCCGCGCCGATCACAAAAGATTCGATCCGGTTGCGCATGGTGCCTCCAGGGGCAATTCGTGTCCGAATGACAGATAGGCTCTCCCCACTGTTATGGACGCACAATAAATTTCACAGAGCCAGCCCCCACCGAGGGAAGGGGAACAAAATAGCGACGGCGGCTGGGATCTGCGGTACGGCTTGAGGGAGAAACGCCGCATCTTCCGCCCTGAATATGCAATTTCAACGCGCTCTCATCGGTTGAGCCGGTAGAGCGCCATCGCGCTAGGCCATCAACCGGTATCCACCGCTTTCGGTTACCAGGATGCGGGCCTCGCCGGGGTTCAACTCGATCTTCTGGCGCAGGCGATAGATGTGGGTTTCCAGTGTGTGGGTGGTCACAGCCGGATTGTATCCCCAAACTTCATGCAGCAGGGTCTCGCGCGGCACGGTGTCCCCGCAGCGGTAGAGGTATTTGAGGATGTTGGTTTCCTTCTCGGTCAGGCGGATTTTCCGTGAATCGCCCTCGAGCAGCAGCTTGGCGCTGGGGCGGAACGTGTAGGGGCCGATGCGATACATCGCCTCTTCGCTGCGGCCGTGACTGCGCAGATGGGCGTGGACGCGCGCCATCAGCACGGCGAAGCGGAAGGGTTTGGTGACGTAATCATTGGCGCCGGAATCGAGACCTTCGATGGCGTCATGGTCGGTGTCCGCAGCGGTCAAAAGCAGGATGGGGCAGGTAATGCCCTGGCCACGGAAATCCCGGCAAAGCGTACGGCCGTCGCCGTCGGGCAGGCCGACGTCGAGGATCATGAACTCATACAGGCCTTCGCTCGCCATCCGGCGCGCGCTGGCGCAATCGGCGGCTTCCACGACCATGCAATCGCTCTCTTGGCTCAATTGCTCCGCCAATGAGGTCCGGAGCATGTCGTCGTCTTCGACCAGCAAAACGCGCTTGGCGCTGGACATATTGGGGGATCATCCGAGGGGCGGCGCAGGACTCTACCCGGTTTTGCAGCGCGGGTGTATTGGGAAGACGCATGCACAAATCCGCCCCTTTCCGAAAACGTCCGAAATCGGCGCCAGCCGGATCATCTCTTGCGCGCGTGGCACGCGCCGCCGACGCCTTGCGTCAGGGCCTGCCGATCCGTCTCGAAGGGCGCACAACGTTTACGATGCTGGCGGCGGAAACACTCGGAGACCATCGTCCCGGCAAAGGCGCCATGCTGGTCCTGAGCCATGCGCGCGCGCGCACTTTGAAAATCCGTCTCTACACGCCCGATATCGTAGCATTGCCGCTCGATGCGCGCACGACGGCGGAGCGCATCCGCGCCATCGCCGATCCTACCGCCGATCTTGCCACACCGTTGAAGGGACCGTTCGAGCCCGTACGCGAAAAACTTCCGGAAGCTTTCACCGCTTCGGTGAAGCTGGCGAAGCTCGCGGGCCTGCTGCCCGCAGCAGTTCTGCGCAAGGCGGGCACGAAACGCGGCACCGTGGACGTTTCTGTGAAGGACATTCTCTCTTACGAAACGGCCGCCGCCGCGAGCTTGAAGCTGGTGACGCGCGCGCGCGTGCCGCTGCAAGGCGCCGAACACACGGAGCTCGTCGCCTTCCGCTCCGGCGACGGCGCGCCGGAGAACATCGCCATCGTCATCGATCGTCCGCTGACGCCCGGACCGGTGCTGGCGCGATTGCATTCGGAATGCTTCACCGGCGATCTTCTGGGCTCGCTAAAATGCGATTGCGGCGCGCAGCTGCGCGGCGCCATCGAAACGATCTCCAAGGCCGGCGGCGGCGTGCTGCTCTATCTGGCGCAGGAAGGTCGCGGCATCGGGCTGATCAACAAGCTGCGCGCCTATCGCCTGCAGGACCAAGGCTTCGACACCATCGAAGCCAATGAGCGGCTCGGCTTCGAGGACGACGAACGGCTCTATGCCGTCGCCGCAAGAATGCTCGAGCTTCTGGGTTACAAATCCGTGCGGCTGCTGACCAACAACCCGGAGAAAGTCAAAGGCCTCGAAGCCGCCGGCATCGTGGTGGCGGAGCGCGTTCCCCATGCCTTCCCCAGCAACGATCACAACCGCGCTTATCTGCGCACCAAGGCCGAAAAGGCCGGGCATCTTCTCTGACACGGCAAAATCTGCCGGGGGCCTGCGCCGCGCACCTCGGTATTCCGCCCTCGCCGTCTGGCAAGACGCTTGCTTGTAGGACGCTATGACGGCCATCGATTTCTCCAGTCATGCGGTGAATCCCGCCGCGCAGGGTCCCGCGACTGCGATCACTTCTGCGCAGAGTTCCGACAGTTCGGGCTTTTCGTTCGGCGACCTGCTGGACATCATCAATCCGCTGCAGCACATCCCGGTCGTCTCGACGATCTACCGGGCCATCACCGGCGACCAGATCGGCACGCCGGAAAAGATCGCGGGCGATACGCTGTATGGCGGCGTCATCGGCTTCATCGCGTCGGTCGCGGACTCCGCCTTTCAGGCGATTACGGGCAAGAATGTCGGCGATACGGTGCTGGCCTTCCTGGAAGGCGACGGAGCGACACAAACCACATCGGCTCCGACACCGACAAATGTCGCCAGTGCGCAAACCGGTACTGCCAGTGCAGCAGCACAGCCGTCGACACCCCCCGCGACGGTGACGCCGGCGAGCGCCGTCAGTGCACCCGACATCTCCGCCTTGCTGGCCTCGCTGTCGCGCAAAGGCGTCGACGCCGACATGGCGACGCGCGCGGCCTACGCCTATCGTCAGGCGATCGGCCTGACAGCGCCGGCGCAGCTCACGCCGGCATATTAGACGCTGGTGTAATCCCTCTCGCCGAAGATGGCGGTGCCGACGCGCACATGGGTCGCGCCGTAGCGGATGGCGGTGTCGAAATCGTCGCTCATCCCCATGCTGCGATAGGGCAGATCGGCTTCATCCGCCAGTTTCGCCAGCAAAGCAAAATGCGGCGCCGGAGGCTCGTCAAGCGGCGGAATGCACATCAAGCCGCGTAGATTCAATCCCAGCGCGCGCACCTCGGCGATGAAGGCGGCGGCGTCCTTGGGGGCCACACCCGCCTTCTGCGGTTCCTCGCCGGTGTTGACCTGGATCAACAGTTCGGGCGCGCGGCCGACCTTCTCACATTCGGTTTTCAGCACCTGCGCCAGCTTCGGCCGATCGACCGAATGAATCGCGTCGAACAGCGCCACCGCCTCGCGCGCCTTGTTGGTCTGCAAGGGGCCGATCAAATGCAACTCGATATCCGGGAATTCCTGTTTCAGCGGCGCCCATTTTGCCTGCGCTTCCTGCACACGGCTCTCACCAAACAGGCGGTGGCCCGCGGCGAGCGCCGGCCGGATATGGGCGGTGTCATGCATCTTGCTGACGGCAACCAGCCGCGTGAAGGGCGCGGGCTTCAACGCACCCTTTCGCGCCGCCTCGATGCGCGCCAGGATGAGATTGAGATTCTCCGCGATGTGTTCCGGACCCATGGCATGAGCGATAGCTTGACGAGACGGAAGCTGGCAAGGGCCGCGGCGCGGCTTGCCGTGCAGGCCCGCCATGCGTTGCCGCCGCTGGTCCTGTTCACCGACGACGACCGCCTGCCGGAGCCAGTGGCCGCGGCACGTGCTTTGCCGCGCGGCAGTATGGTCGTTGTGCGCTCGCGCGACGCGGCGCGGCGCACTGTTCTTGCCGCGGCGCTGACGGTGCTGGCCCGCAAACGCGACTTGATCGTGCTGGTCGCCGGCGAGCATTTTCCGGATGCCGACGGCGTGCATCTGCCGGAGGCGCATCTCGGCGACACGATGCGGTGGCGCGCGCGACACCCATCGCTGTTGATTACCGCATCCGTGCATTCCTTCGCAGCGCTTGGCAAAGCGATGCGCTTCTCGCTCGACGCGGTTTTTCTTTCTCCGGTCTTTCCGACGGCAAGTCACCCCGGCCGTACCGCCTTGTCGCCTGTGCGCGCGAATCTGCTGGCGCGCCGCACGCCGCTGCCGATCTATGCGCTGGGCGGAGTCGAAGCGCGCAACGCCGCGCTGCTGTCGGGGTTCGCCGGCATCGCCGCGATCGGCGCGCTGTCGGTTCGCTGAAATGACCGTTATTTGCGGCCGAATCTCCGCGCCAGTTCCGGCAGGAACACGAGATTGAGCAATGTCGAGGTCAGCAACCCTCCAAGCACCGTAACGGCCATCGGGCCCTGAATTTCCTGGCCCGGCTTGTCGATGGCCAACGCCAGAGGCAACAGCCCGAGCGCCGTGACGGAAGCGGTCATCAGGATCGGGATCAGCCGTTCCTGTGCGCCCTGCAGGACCGTCTGCAGATTCCAGGACCGACCTTCTTCTTCGACCAGATGTTCGTAATGAGCCAGCAGCAGAATGGCATTGCGGCCGCTGATGCCAAACACGGTCACCAGCCCGACCAGCACACCGAGCGTGAGACCAAGGCCGGTCAGCCACGCCGCTAAAATTCCGCCGATCAGGCTGAACGGAAGGTTGGCCATGACGAGCCAGGCATGTGCCGGCCAGCGGAAGCTGATGAACAGCACCATCACGATGAGGGCGAAGGCAAAGGCCGAATAGAGCAGGAATTCGAAGCGCGCCTTTTGTTCGGCGGCGGCAGCGCCGGCGAAATCCAGATAGGTGCCGGCCGGCAGCACCACGTTCCGGGCGATCCTGGCCTTCGCAGCAGACACGACGTCCTGCAGGGACCGGCCCGAGACGTTGAACGTCACGGAGACGAAGCGCTGGCCGCCGTCGTGGCGGATGCTGTAGCGGCCGTCGGTCGGCGCAATTTCTGCCACTTGGGACAACGGTACGGCACCAAGCGGCCCACCGATCATCAACTTCGAAAGTTCCACGGGGCTATGGCGCAGACGTGCGGGAAGCATGACCACGACGTCTATGGAGCGCGTGCCGACATAAGTCTGACCGACGGTGGTGCCCGCATAATCCGCCTCGATGGCGTCGAGCACATCCTGGGTGTTCAGACCGGCCGCGGCCATTTGCTCGGGCAAGAGGCGGATGCTGAGTTGCGGCGTGCCGCTCTGACGCGAGAACTGCAGATCGACGATCCCCGGCACGTCGGAGATCGCGCGAACGATGTGGCTCGCCGCCGTGTCCAACGTATCGAGATCGTCTCCGAATATCTTGATTGCAACCTGCGCCGTCTCGCCCGACAGGCTCTCACTGATGCGATCGCCGAGAAAGGTCACCACTTCGGTCTGGATGCCGGGATAACGCGAAAGGACCTGTCGCAACTGATTTTCCGCGACGGATTGGTCGATGTTCGCGTCGGCCTTCAGCTCGACATGGAATTCGCCCTCATGCGGCCCGTTGGTGTCCTCGCTGAGATCCGCGCGCCCGATTTCCTCCTCGACCGTCTTGACGTATGGAAGTTCGAGAATTTCCCTCGAAACGCGCACGCCTATGCGCTTCATTTCGTCGATCGACGTTCCGGGGATGGCCGTTTGCACCTGGATGACAAAATGGCCTTCCTTGAAATCCGGCATCAGCGTTCCACCCAGGAAGGGCAGCAACAGAAGCGAGCCTGCAAAGAGGACAACCAGTCCGCCGACCACCAGTTTGAAATGCCGGTCGGCGTGCCCGATGGCCGTGGCTTGCAATGCTTTCAGCCGAGTCAGCCATGACGCGTCTTCGTGGGCATCCTTCGCCCGCAGGAAAAGCGCGCACAAGGCGGGCGTTGCGGTCAGCGCGACCGCCAGGGACGCGAGCACCGCCAAGATGAAGGAGAACGCCAGCGGTCCGACGAAGCGGCCCTGGACGCTGGTTGAGAAAAGTTCCGGCAGGAATACGGCGATGACGACCAGCGTGGCGTATATCACCGGACCGCGCACTTCCAGGGCGGATTCGAGGATGACGTCCAGGCGTGTGCGGGGCCTGCCGGACAATGCATTCTCGCGCAGGCGCCGCAGGATGTTCTCGATCCCGATGATGGCGTCGTCGACCAGAACGCCCAGCGATACCGCAAAACCGCCGAGTGTCATCGTGTTCAGAGTCTCTCCGCGCCAATTCAGCACCGCGACGGCGGCAACGAGCGACAACGGAATCGCCAGGAAGGTGATGAGCGCCGAACGCCAGTCGCGCAGAAAGAGGTAAAGCACGGCCAGGATCAGGAGCCCCGCCAACAACAGCGCCTGTTCGAGGTTCCCCAGTGCCCGCTCGATGAAATTGGCGGGACGATGCAGCGCGGGATAAACATGGATGCCTTCAGCTTCGAGCCGCGGCGTCAGTTCGGCGAGCGCCGCTTCAGCCGCGTGCGTCACAGCGAGGGTGTTGGCGCCGTATTGGCTGGTGAGCACCAGCAGCACGCCGGGCCTGCCCTCTATCAGAGTGTCACCAGGGCGAAGCGCCGGCGCCTGCTTCACGGTCGCCACATCGCGCAGCAGGATCGGCGTGTTGGACCGCACCGCCAGCACGGTGTCCCCGATGGCCTGGATATCGGGCGTCGGTGTCGGCAATTGCAGAAGGATGCGCTGGCTTTGCGTATCGATGAACCCTGCACCACGCAGCGCGAGAGATTTGCGCGCGGCGTCCACAAGCTCGCTCAGCGTGAAGCCATAGCTTGTCAGCTTTTTCAGATCGGGCTGAATGTGAATTTGGCGGACCGCGCCGCCATACACCGTGACATAGGCGACACCGGGGACGGCGAGCAGATGCGGCTTCAACAGCCAGTCTGCCCTGTCGCGCAAGGTGTAGGCGTCAACCTTGTCGGACACGAGCCCGATGCGCAGCAGATCCATCGTGCTCGAAAACAAGGGCGAGAGCTTCGGAGGACCGACGCCGCTCGGCAAGCTGGTCTGCACCTCGGATAGAAGTTCGGAGATACCCTGGCGCGCGTGATAAAGATTGATCCCACGATGAAATTCGATGGTGATGACCGACAAGCCGGGGATAGACTTTGATCGTAGCGTCAACAGTCCCGGCGCGCCGTTGATCGCGTCTTCGAGAGGCTTGGTGACCAACTGCTCCACCTGCATGGGAGAGAGACCCGGCGCCTCCGTCTGGATCGTCACCGAGGGTGGAACGAACTCAGGAAAGACATCGAGCGGCGTTTGAAACGCGCTGAAGGCCCCGAGTACCAATGCAAGAAGCGTTAGTGCCGCGACGGCACCCTTGCGGCGCAGGCACAACGCGACGAGCCAGCGCATTGCTCTAATCCTCGTCTGACGACGCGTTGGCCGACGGCGGATTCAGCTCACGTGCCAGCAGCAAGCTTCCACCCTGAACAACCGCAGAGGGTGCCGGCGCCGCACCGGGCATGAAATAACCGCCGGCGATCGGCCGTGAGAGATCGAGCACGTGGCGTGTGAAGACGCCGCCGCCCTGCGTGGCGTAGTACCAAGCTTTGTCGCCATTCAGCACCATGGCGTCGGCCGGGATGAGCACGCCGGCAACAGGCTTGCCCGAAGGCATGGTGACGAGCAGGCGGTCGCCTTCCGCCAGATCGTTGCTGACAATGAGCGCGAAATAGCTGCGGCCGGGGATTTCGACGTCCGCCGGAGCGTTCCATATCTTTTCCGTCGTCCACGATGGTGCGCCGGAGGCATATCCGATGCGCTGCACGGTCAGTCGATCGGCCGTCCGCTCAGGGCTTGCCGACAACGGAAAGGTGACGTGAATCAGCACAAGCTTTCCGCTCGCCAAACTCGCCAAAACCCCCCGGCCGTTTGTCAGCCATGGCGCATCGCGGCCATAGGTCGTGGCCTCTTTGCGTTGTGCCAAGGTGAGAGCGGCCTCGTCGGTCAGTGCCTGTTTCTCGGCGGCATCCAGCGTCTCGCGGGACACCGCAAGCGCACCGGCGAGTTTGCGATACCGGGTGAGCGTCGCGGCGCTTTGACGTGCGGCCGCTTCAGCGGTCGTCACCTCGGAAACCGCCTGCGCCAAAGTCTCAAAGTTGCTGACTTCACCGTAACCTTGAATCTGCGGCGTGTACGCGACGGCCCGGATCGGTGCCGTTCGTATGCCGATATGCGCCGCATCGTCAGCGGAGAGAACCACGCCGAGCTGCGGCGTGGCCTGCGCCTTGTCGGCGCTCCCGCCGGATGATTTGCCGTCGCAGCCAGCCAGCGCAACCAGGCAAAGGCCCGCTGCCGCAACCAAACGTGCCGCCCGGAGAAGTCTAAACATCCAAACCAGATGCCGTATGCGGGAGGGATCGCCCGGCTGCCCCGTTCGTCCGCCTTCGGCCATTGTCACGATGACACCTGTCGTCTTTTCCCCAAGACGGACGGTCTGTGCGTGCTTGCGCCCGCCAAATTGCCACCGGTTTCTATGGCGCGCAAGCCGACGTCATACATGCAGCTTCAGGTGCAGGAATACCGCGTCCATGCCGATGCGTGGCGCGCCGTTGTAGAAGGCGCCGGCGTTGCGGCTGTAGTGCAGCTGCTGCCAGCCGACGGTCGCCTGCAGATTGGCGTTGACGACATAACCGACGGACGCATTGACACCGCGCACGCCGATGATGGACGCGCTCACCGGGCTGTCGGCGGTGCCGCTGCCGTATTCGCCGCCGACGATCCACGGCCCATAAGTCAGCGTGGTGCTCAGATGCGCGCTCTCGGTACCGCCATTCGCCTGTGCGTCGTTGATGTCGAAGGCAAAGGTGTTGCTGTGGCGATAGGCGCCGCCCACGGCCAGCTTCATGTCGTCATTGATGTTGTAATCGATCTCGCTGCCGACACCCCAGTCGGTCAACCCTGCATGGCCCGGCGTCTTGGCCTCGGCATGCGCCACGGCCAGGCCGCCGTAGAAGCCCACTGAAAACGGCCCGAAATAATCGCTGTAGCTGACGGCTCCCTCCCAGATGCTTTTCTGGCGGTTCGAAACCTGGGGACCACGCGACAGGAACGGGATCACATCCTTGCCTTCGGACGGTGTATAGGAGGCGGCAAGCTCGAGACCAAAGAGCCTCGGCGTGTAGTAGGACACCTTCGCGTAGTTGAGCGAGGACTCCACAGCGCTGTTCAGGGTGAAGACTTTGTTGAAGGCGCGGCCGGTGGTCGGATCGCGAAAGAAGGTGGCGTTGGGATTGTCGAGCGAGGTGGCGTCGTCGACCACCGGCCCCGTGACGGCCAATGCGTAAGCCGCGCCGTCGGTCATGCCGAGTTCGACACGACCCAACCCGGTCTGCGCCACGCCGTAGACTTTCTGCACGAAGTTATCGCCGTAGTTATCGCCGGAAAGTTTGTCGTGATAAGCCTCGAAGGCGCCCTTCAAGCTCAACGCCAGCCCGCTGTCGTAGTCGCGCTCCAGAGCGGTCGTGATCGCCAACGCCCCGGTGGCCGATGTCTTGTCGATGCCGGCCGCCGTCGGCTGATGGGCGGCGAATGCCGTACCCTGCGCCGTGCCGCCGATCGTCAAGCTCAAATTGCCGACGTCGTGGGTGTAGGGATCGATGTTCCAGTCGCCCAGCCCGGACGCCATGGCCGGAGCGGCAAGGAATCCGGCCAAGCCAGCCAGCAGATACGCTTTCATGTCCCCACTCCAAACTCTCTGTAGCAGATTTCGTTTCCGGCAAGCCGAATGGCACGCCGCTGGACCGGCTGGTTGCGGCCTTTTAACGGACAAACCACCGACTTTAATGTTAAACCATTATAACAAAAGCCGATCCGGGCGAAGGCCAGGCGCGTTGCGCGCGGCCTTGCGGCCCATTATAAGCCGAAGCCGCCTGAAATTCGGGGGGTTGCCGGTCTCGGCTGGCTCAAGAAGGATTGAAGAGCGACCCGATGCGAATTTTAGCCCTGATTGCGTGCGGCCTGCTGTTGGCGGGTTGCGGTTCCTCCAGCAGCGATGTCATGCAGGACAGCGACACTGGCTCCACCGCCATTTCCAGCGACAGCGGTCAGCGCACATTAGGCGTCAATTCCTATTTGTGGCACGCCACCCTTGACACTCTGTCCTTCATGCCCCTCGCCTCCGCAGATCCGTTCGGCGGGGTTATCATCACCGACTGGTATTCCGCGCCGCAGAACCAGGACGAGCGGCTGAAGGTCACGGTCTATATCCTCGACCGCCATCTGCGCGCCGACGGTATCCGGGTCGCGGTGTTCCGCCAGACCAAGACGGGCGGCACCTGGCAGGACGCCCAGGTCAATCCCGACACGGCGACCAAGCTGACCGACGCCATCCTGACGCGCGCGCGCGAGCTTCGTCTCGCCACCCAGGCCCCCAAAAGCTAGGCCTAGCCCTTTCTGCGCCAGTCTGCCCTCGTCGAGAGGGTGGAATTGCCTGCGCAATTGCCGCAAAACATCCCAAGCTTAAGGATTCGACGATCACATGGCGCGCTACAACGCCAAGGACTCGGAAAAGCGCTGGCAACAGGCCTGGGACGGTGCCTCTACCTTCCTGACGCCAACCGACGCCACGCGCCCCAAATGCTACGTGCTGGAGATGTTTCCCTATCCGTCGGGGCGCATCCATATCGGCCATGTGCGCAATTACACGATGGGTGACGTCATCGCCCGCTTCAAGCGCGCTCAAGGCTTCAACGTGCTGCATCCGATGGGCTGGGACGCCTTCGGCCTGCCGGCGGAAAACGCGGCACGCGAAAAAGGCGTCAACCCACGCGACTGGACCTACGCCAACATCGCAGCGATGCGCGACCAGTTGAAGTTGATGGGGCTGTCGATCGACTGGAGCCGCGAATTCGCCACCTGCGATCCGGCCTATTACCGTCACCAGCAGAAGCTGTTCCTCGACTTCTACAAGGAAGGCCTGGTCTATCGCAGCGAGGCCGACGTCAACTGGGATCCGGTTGACCAGACCGTGCTGGCCAACGAGCAGGTGATCGACGGCAAGGGCTGGCGCTCCGGCGCGCCGGTCGAGCGGCGCAAGCTGTCGCAATGGTTCTTCAAGATCACCGCCTTCTCCGACGATCTGCTGACGGCGCTCGACACGCTTGACCGCTGGCCGGAGAAAGTCCGGCTGATGCAGAAGAACTGGATCGGGCGCTCGGAAGGCATGCGCTTCTCCTTTGCGCTGTCGAACGGACGGGACCTCGAGGTCTTCTCTACCCGACCCGATACGCTGTTCGGCGCCAGCTTCGTGGCGCTTTCGCCGGATCATCCGCTGACGGAGGAATTGGCGGCGAAGGATCCGAAGATGGCCGCCTTTGTCGCCGAATGCCGGCGCGTCGGCACCGCCGAGGAAGCCATCGAAAAGGCCGAGAAGCTCGGCTACGACACCGGCCTCACCGCCGCCCATCCCTTCGACGCAAACTGGAAGCTGCCCGTGGTGGTGGCCAATTTCGTGCTGATGGGTTACGGCACCGGCGCCATCTTCGGTTGTCCGGCGCATGACCAGCGCGATCTGGAATTCGCCCGCAAATACAAACTGGCGGTGCTGCCGGTGGTGATCCCCGAAGGCGCCGATCCGAAGACCTTCGAGGTCGGCGACGAGGCCTATGTCGGTCCCGGCCGTCTGGCCAATTCACGCTTCCTCGACGGCATGAGCGTCGAAGACGCGAAAGACGAGGTGGCCAAGCGTCTGGAAGCGGCCGGCCGCGGCACGCGCACGGTGAACTATCGCCTGCGCGACTGGCTGGTGTCGCGCCAGCGTCCCTGGGGTTGCCCGATTCCGATGATCCACTGCGCCAAGTGCGGCGTGGTGCCGGCCAAGGCTTCCGATCTGCCGATCAAGCTGCCCGACGACATTGCCTTCAACGTCAAGGGCAATCCGCTTGCCGCCCATCCCACCTGGAAGCACACATCGTGTCCGCGCTGTGGTGGAGAAGCGGTGCGCGACACCGATACGCTCGACACCTTCGTGGATTCGTCCTGGTACTTTGCGCGCTTTTGCGACACCACCGCGGCGGATCCGGTCGATCGTGCCGCGGTCGATTACTGGCTGCCCGTCGACCAGTATATCGGCGGTATCGAGCACGCCATCCTGCACCTGCTCTATGCGCGCTTCTTCGTGCGCGCCATGAAGCAAGCCGGTTACGTGAAGCTCGACGAGCCCTTCGCCGGCCTCTTCACCCAAGGCATGGTTTGCCACGAGACCTACAAGGATAAATCCGGCGCCTGGCTGGCGCCGGACGAGGTCGAGAAACGTGACGGCAAGGTGTTCCTGAAGGGCTCCGGCGAACCGGCGACCATCGGCCCCTCCGAGAAGATGTCGAAATCGAAGAAGAACGTGGTGGCGCCCGAAACCATCATCGACATCTTCGGAGCCGACACCATCCGCTGGTTCATGTTGTCGGACACGCCGCCGGAGCGCGACATCGAATGGACCGACGAAGGCGCGGATTCCTGCTGGAAATTCGTGCAGCGTATCTGGCGGCTGGTCAGCGAAGCCGAGGGCCTGCCGCCGCCGGGCGCTGCCATCGCAGCCGTCGACGGCGCCGCGCTGGAATTGCGGCGAGCCACCCATCGCGCCATCGCGGCGGTGACCGAGGATCTGGCGTCATTGCGCTTCAACCGGGCGGTGGCGCAGATTTATGCCTTCGCCAATGCTATAAGCGGAGCCGACGTGCCCGGCGCAGTGCGCCGCGAGGCACTGGAGACTTTGGTGCTGCTGATCGGTCCGATGATGCCGCATCTGGCGGAAAGCTGCTGGGAGGCCTTGGGGCACCGCCAGTTCGTCGCCAACACGTCCTGGCCGGTGTCCGATGCGGCACTGACCGCCTCCGACACCGTCACTATCGCGGTGCAGGTCAACGGCAAGCTGCGCGGCACCATCGAGGTGGCGAAGGATGCCGACAAGGCTGTGGTGGAGACAGCCGCCTTCGCGCTGGACACCGTGGCCCGCGCCCTGGACGGCAAAGCGCCGCGCAAGGTGATTGTGGTGCCCAACCGCATCGTGAACATCGTCGCATGAGAACTACCGGCGCAGCCCTGACGCTTGGACTGGCGCTGCTGCTGGCGGGTTGCGGTTTTCACCCCTTGTACGCCGTGCCGGGCGGCGCGCATGGCAGCGTGCACCGCTCCCTGGGTTCGATCTATGTCGAGCCCGTTCCCGACAGACTGGGCTACGAACTGCGCAATTCGATGATCGATGTGATCGACGGGCGGGCTGAAGAGGCGGGCGCCGCCTATCGCTTGCAGCTGACGCTGGCGATCAACAGCGAAGCCATCGGCGTGCAAAGCCAAGTCGTCGGCACGATCACCCAGACGGCGATCACCCGCTACAACGACACACTGACCGTCAATTACGAACTGGTAGATGCCAAGACGGGCAAGGCGATTACCAGCGGCACCGAAACAGGTCTTTCATCGTACAACGTGCTGTCGTCGCCTTACGCCACGCTGGCCGTGCAGCAGGACGCCGACAAGCGTGCCGCCGACGACATCGCCGACCGCATCCGCATTGACCTGGCGGTCTACTTCTCGCAACAGCCGAAGAGATGATCGTCAAGGCATCCGAGGCCGATCGCACCGCGAAGAACCCGCCGCGCGGGCTCGTCGCCGCGCTGGTCTTCGGGCCCGACAGCGGCTTGATCCGCGAGCGGGCCGAGACGCTGCTGAAGACCGTGGTCGAGGATCTCTCCGATCCTTTCCGCGTTTCCGATCTCGACGAACAGACCCTGTCTAACGATCCGGCGCGACTGTCCGACGAGGCGGCGGCGATCTCGATGCTCGGTGGGCGGCGCGTCGTACGTGTGCGCGGTGCGGGCAATGGCTTGGCCAAGCTGTTCGAAGCCTTCCTGGAAAGTCCCAAGGGCGACGCGCTGGTTGTGGTGGAAGCGGGCGATCTCGCCAAGGGTTCTGCGTTGCGGCGCGTCTTCGAGGAAGCGGACAAGGCCGCAGCCATTCCCTGTTATGCCGATTCCGCGCGTGATCTCTCCGAAGTGGTCCGCGACGCTCTGAAGGCCGAAGGCCTTTCCATCGCCTCGGACGCGCTGGAAGACGCCGTGTCCCGCCTTGGATCCGACCGCGGCGTCACACGGCGCGAACTGGAGAAACTGGCCCTGTATGCCCGCGGCCAGAAACAGGTCACGCTCGAGGACGTGCGCGCGGCCATGGGCGACGAAGCCGAAGCGCGCATCGAAGAAGCCTGCGACGCGGCGGGTGCCGGCGATCTCGCGCGCCTTGATCTGGCGCTGGAGCGGTTGTGGACGGCGGATGTTTCGCCCGTCGCCGTGCTGCGCCTGGCAATGTCGCATTTCCACCGCCTGCTGCTGGTGGGCGCCGAAAGCGCGCGGGGCGAAAGTCTGGACGGTGCGATGCGCAAGCTGCGCCCGCCGGTGCATTTTTCGCGGGCCTCCTCCTTCAAGGCACAGGCGCAACGCTGGAGCGAGAGCAAGTTGTTCGACGCCCTCGATCTGCTGTTGGAAGGCGAGTCCTTGTGCAAAACGACAGGCGTGCCTGCCGAAGCGGTCTGCGGCCGGACCTTGTTCAACGTCGCCGCCATGGCGAGAATGCGCTGATGCTGAAAGTCCGTATCATTCCTTGCCTAGACGTGAAGGATGGCCGCGTCGTCAAGGGCATCAATTTCGTCGGCTTGCGCGATGCGGGCGATCCCGTCGAGCAGGCGATGCTCTACGACAAGGCGGGCGCCGACGAACTTTGCTTCCTGGACATCACCGCCAGCCATGAGAAGCGCGGCATCCTGCTCGACGTCGTGCGGCGCACCGCGGACGTCTGTTTCATGCCGCTGACCGTCGGCGGCGGCGTCCGTACGCTGGACGACATCCGCGCCCTGCTGCTGGCCGGCGCCGACAAGGTGTCGGTCAATACCGAAGCGGTGCGACGGCCCGAATTCATCCGTGAAGGCGCGGAGAAATTCGGCAGCCAATGCATCGTCGCCGCCGTCGACGCCAAACAGGTGGCGCCCGGCAAATTCGAAGTCTTCACCCATGGCGGGCGCAACGCCACCGGCCTTGATGCGGTCGCTCATGCCGTCAAACTCGTCGAATACGGCGCCGGCGAGATTCTGCTCACCTCCATGGACCGCGACGGCACCAAGATCGGATACGACCTGCCGCTGACGCGCGCCATCGCCGACGCCGTATCGGTGCCGGTGATCGCGTCGGGCGGCGTGGGCACACTTGATCACCTGGTGGAAGGGGTTCGCGACGGCCATGCCAGCGCGGTTCTGGCGGCATCAATTTTCCATTTCGGCCAAGCCACCATCGCCCAAGCCAAAGCGACCCTTGCCAAAGCCGGACTATCCGTGCGCAATACGTGAGTCCCGCGGCGGAGCGATACAACGACATGGATCAACCTCGCACGGCCACGATTCGCTCGACGGGCCATCTGAGACTGCAGGAAGTCCACGCGCTGGCGGTGCCGGCGCGCCCGCTGCGCCTGCGCCGGAGCATGACTCTGGAAGATGCCTTCCGCGCCACCGTGCTGGAATGTCTGGCCCATGTCGCAGCCAATGTTGCCCCAGTCGTCCGCTCGCGCGACGTGGAAGGCCTGCATCAATTGCGCGTCGGCCTGCGCCGACTGCATGTCGCCTTCTCCGCCTTCGGCGACGAATTCCGCACGCCGGCGCTCATGGATCTGAAAGCCCGCACCAAGGCCTTCACCGACGCCATCGCGCCGGCCCGCGATCTTGACGTGTTTATCGATGAACTGTTCGTGCCGATGGCCGAACAGCTCGGCCATGACGACGCGTTCCGGATCCTGCGCGCCCGCGCCGAAGAAGCCCGTATTCGGGCCTGGGACGAGGCCGTGGAACATATTTCAAGCCACGAATTTTCTGTGTTTCAGGACGACGTGGCGGCTGCTGCGGAAGCGCGTTCCTGGCTCGGCGGTCACGACATCGCCATCGACCTGAAAGCCCGGTTGGCGGTGCGGGTCCCGGTGATGAAGGCGGCCGGACGGATGATGGACGAGCACCTGATGCGTGTGCGCAAGCGCGGGCGGCGCGTGAAGTCGCTGGAGCAGCGCGACATGCACAGGCTGCGCATCGCCCTTAAGAGGCTGCGCTATGCCACGGAATTTTACGGCCCGCTCTACAAGAAAAAGGTGGTGAAGCGGTATCTCGGCCATCTGAAACGGCTTCAGGACTTGCTTGGCGCGCTCAACGATGTGGCGCAGGTGCGCTCCGTGCTGGCGCGCTTGATCGCCGACGAGTCGACGACGCCGCATACCCAGGCAGATCTGTGCTTTGCGGCCGGCCTGATCAACGGTTGGCATCGCGCCGGCGCCGAGCGCATCGGCAAGAAGGCACTGCGCCGCTGGGACAAATTCAAGCGCCAGAACCCGTTCTGGGCGTAAGCCCTCCGCGCACCTGCAGCGGCGCGTTGAGTTCGGCGATCGCCGGCGTTCCGTCCCTATCCAGCGACAGCACCAGAGCCGCGGTCAGATCCAGTTCAGACGGCATCGGCGCCGACATATCCCAGTTTGTCGCCAGCACATAGGCGGCACGCAGCACACCCATATGCGTCACGGCGACGATATCCGTTTCCTGCCCCGCGATATCTTCGAGAAAGCTGCGAAGCCGCGCATGCAATTCGCCCGTCGATTCGCCGCCGGGCGGACGGAACGCCAAGCCGTGGCGGGCGCCTGCACGCTCGAAAGCGTCCTCGCCGTCGCGCGCCAGCATCTCGGCACGGGTCAATCCTTCCCAGCTGCCCCAGTTCTGCTCGGCGAGGCGCTCGTCGATCGTCGGGTTTTCGAGACCCAGCAGCGCCGCCGTCTGCCGCGCTCGCAAGCGCGGACTGCAAAACGGACGGGCGGAATCGAACCCCGCCGGCGGCAGAAGGCCCGCCATCTTCGACCGCCCTTCATCGCTGAGCGACGTATCGATGGTCCCCTGGACGCGCTTTTCGGCGTTCCAGGCAGTGGGTCCGTGACGAACGAGGGCAATGCGCATGACGAAATTCTTCACAACCATTCAGTCGGCGACGCGGGTCAAATCTCCAGCTCGGCAATCACCGGCACGTGATCCGACGCCTTCGCCCAGCCGCGCATCTTCCTGAGGATGGTCTGCGAACGCAGCCCGCCCTTGAGGGCCGGGCTGACCCAGATGTGGTCGAGGCGACGGCCGCGATCGGACGCTTCCCAATCGGCGGCGCGATAGCTCCACCAGGAATAGATCTTGTCCGTGTGCGGAATGAATTCGCGCGTCACATCGGTCCAGTCGAAGGCCGCCTTGGCTTCGCCGAGCAGGTCCGTCTCGACCGGCGTATGGCTGACGACGTCGAGCAGCTGCTTGTGGCTCCACACGTCGTGTTCCAGCGGCGCGACGTTGAGATCGCCGACGAGCACCACAGGCGTGTTGCGCTTGGCTTTCTTCTTGGCAAAAAAGTTCACCATGCCGCGCAGAAAATCGAGCTTGTGGGCGAATTTGGGATTGACCGCGGGATCGGGAATGTCCGCGCCGGCCGGCACATAGAAATCGTGCAGTTCGAGACCGTTCTCGAAGGTGGCGCAGACATGGCGCGCATGACCTTCGCGGCAGAAATCCTCCACCGCCGTCTTCTTGAACGGCAAACGCGAGAGGATCGCCACGCCGTGATAGCCCTTCTGGCCGTTGATCGCCTGGTGCACATAGCCCAGCTTCTCGAACGCCTTGCCGGGAAACAACTCGTTGGCGACCTTGGTCTCCTGCAGGCAGAGCACGTCGGGCGCCTGTTCGCGCAGCAGCCGCGCCGCCAGGTCAATCCTCAAGCGTACCGAATTGATGTTCCAGGTGACGATTTTCATGCGGCCTCGCAAAGCGGCCAACGGGCGCGCGCCGTGACGTTCAACGGATCGAACAGATCGAGCTGGGCGCGTTCGATCCCCGCCCAGGCGACCATCGCCGCGTTGTCGGTACAAAGTTTCGGCGGCGGAACCTTCATCTCGAATCCTTCTGCGGTGGCCAGCGTGGCGAGCGCGTTGCGGATGGCGGAATTGGCGGCGACCCCTCCGGCGATGACAAAGGCGGGCGTCGGCGTCTGCGGAAAATCGCGATGGAACAACGCCATCGCGGCGCGCGTACGGTCGCGCAGGATGTCAATCACCGCAGCCTGGAACGATGCGGCGAGATCGGCGGGATCGACCTGCTGCTCCAGGGTCAACTGGCGGACAGCGGTCTTCAGGCCGGAAAAAGAGAAATCTGCGCCTTCGCGCCCGCGCATCGGCCTGGGCAGGTCGTAACGCCGCGCATTGCCGCTACGCGCCAGTTCTTCGATACGGGGCCCGCCCGGGTAGGGAAGCCCAAGAAGCTTCGCCGTCTTGTCGAAGGCCTCGCCGGCGGCGTCGTCGATGGTGGTGCCATAGAGCCTGAAACGGCCGACGCCTTCGGCGCCCAGAAGCTGGCAATGCCCCCCCGAGACCAGCAGCAGCAGGAAGGGAAATTCGACGCCCTGGGCAAGCCGTGCACTCAGGCCATGGGCCTCCAGATGGTTGACGGCAATCAGCGGCTTACCGGCCGCCAGCGCCAGCGCTTTGGCGGTGACCAAGCCGACCATCACCCCGCCGATCAGCCCCGGCCCGGCGGTGGCGGCGACAGCATCCACGCCGGCAAGGCCGACGCCGGCATCTGCCAGGGCCTGCTCAACGATCCCGTCCAGCATTTCGATGTGGGCGCGCGCGGCAATTTCGGGTACCACCCCCCCGTAAGGCCTGTGCTCGTCAAGCTGGCTGAAAATCGTGTTGGACAGGATCTCGCCCGGCCCGGCGCCCTGGCCGCGCACCACCGCTGCCGCGGTCTCGTCGCAGCTTGTTTCGATGCCCAAAACAGTCCATGCGCGCAAAGCCAAAGCCCGTGTTAAGTAGGAACAGCCTCTAACCTGAAAATGCTCATGCCGCAAAGCTCCTCCCTTCGTATCGGTACCCGCGCCTCCAAACTCGCCCGCGTCCAGGCGGACACCGTCGCGCGCCTCCTGACGGAAGGCGGCACGGCTTGCGAGACCATACTGGTC
The DNA here is from genome assembly GCA_028865545.1 of Alphaproteobacteria bacterium. Classification (GTDB taxonomy): domain Bacteria; phylum Pseudomonadota; class Alphaproteobacteria; order Micropepsales; family Micropepsaceae; genus Rhizomicrobium. Next base: position 81,877 of record JAGWJY010000005.1, read on the forward strand.
AAGACCACCGGCGACCGCATCCTAGACCGGCCGCTGGCCGATGTCGGCGGCAAGGGCCTGTTCACCAAGGAACTGGAGGAGGCGCTGCTCAGAGAGACGGTCGATCTTGCCGTCCATTCCATGAAGGACGTGCCCACCGCGCTGCCCGACGGACTGGGCATCGCCGCCATGTTGCCGCGCGAGAACCCGGCCGACGTCCTGATCGCCAAGACGGCACGGACGCTGTCCGACCTGCCCAAAGGCGCACGCGTCGGCACCAGTTCAGTGCGGCGCAAGGCGCAGCTCCTCCGCGCCAGGCCGGATATCGAATGCGTGCTGTTGCGCGGCAATGTCGATACGCGCCTGGCCAAACTCGCCGCCGGCGAGATGGACGCCATCCTGCTGGCGATGTCCGGTTTGAAACGGCTTGGCCTGGCCGACCGGGTCACCTGTGTTCTTGATACGGATGAATGGCTACCTTCCCTGGCGCAAGGCGCGGTGGGGATCGAAATCCGCATGGCCGATATGCGCACGGCGTCGCCGGTTGCGTTGCTCGACCACCCACAAACATCCGTCGCCCTGGCCTGCGAGCGCGCCTTTCAGGGCGCGCTTGATGGATCCTGCCGGACGCCGATCGCCGGCCTCGCCATAATCGAAGGCTCGCGCCTCTCTTTCCGCGGCGAAGTCGTGGCGCCCGATGGAAGCGCTTTCGCGGAGACCGCCTTCAAGATCGAGCTCGGCAGCGAGCCAATGAAAGAGGCCGCCAAGGCCGGGCGCAATGCCGGCGCAGAACTTCGTCCGCGTGCGGCGCATTGGCTCGGTCTGTAGGATTTCCCGGCTGCTATTCGTCTTTCGCGGGCGCGTCGTCGGCGAGGCTCTTGACGAGATCGAGAACCCGCTTGCGTACCTTGGGGTCCTTGATCCGCATATAAGCGAGCGACAGCTGCAGCCCTTCGCCGCTCGACACGAACTCGAGCACGGGCGGTGTTTCGTTTTCGGTGAAGCCGGGCGAGCCGGGAAGCTGATCGGACACGCTCTCGTAGAAATAATAGATTGGCACACCAAGAATACGGGCAATCTCGAACAAGCGGCCGGCGCCGATTCGGTTAACGCCCTTTTCGTATTTCTGCACCTGCTGGAACGTCAGGCCGAGCAGCTCGCCCAGACGTTCTTGACTCATGCCGATCATCATACGGCGCAAGCGCAAGCGGTTTCCCACTTGGGCGTCGATTGGGTTGGCTTGTTTCTTTGGCAAGGGCGACTACGCGATTGGTGTTTAGGACGGAGACCTTATCCGTAGTCGTGCAATAACGAAAAGATTAAAACGCTGCCACCAACCTAGTTACGTAATTTTCCTCTGGAAAACATCAAAGCCAAGCCCATGCTGGCGCTTACGAATAGCCAGAACCACAAGTCGCCGAAGCGCGAATAAAGAGTGTGTGCAATCGCTGCGGGAAGACTGCCATCAACAACTCCTTGTCGATCAAGACTGAGCGTTGCCGTGATTCGCCCTAAAGGATCGATGATGGCGGAGATACCGGTGTTGGCTGCACGCGCTACGGGTATGCCCTCTTCAATTGCTCGCATTCGTGCCACCAGCAGATGCTGCAACGGCCCGGCCCAAGGCCCGAACCACGAATCATCCGTTACGTTGACAAACCAGCCCGGTCTCTTTTCGCCTACGACGGCGCCCGGAAAAAGTATCTCGTAGCAAATCAGCGGGCCGACCGGCGGGACGCCCGGCACATCATACGTATGCGGACCGTCTCCGCGGGCGAAACTGCCGTCGATGCCGGTAAGTTTGGTTAATCCCCATTTGTCGAGAGTTTTCTCAAAAGGCAAATATTCGCCGAACGGCACCAAGTGGAACTTGTCATAGGTCGCCAATAGTTTCCCGCCGGAACCGAAAATGAAGAAGCTGTTGTAGAAGCGGTTGGGGCCCACATCGCTGCGCTGCTCGCGTATCGCGCCGGTCATCAACAACCGACGGCCCGACGTCAGCACGGCGATCTGGTCCAGTGCCGGCGGCTCGCGTTCCAGAAGGAACGGGGGTGCAGCTTCGGGCCAGACGATGATCGTCGGCGGCGATTTGGCCGGCATCTCACTGAGCGACACCAGCCTGTCCCAATTCCGCAAGATGTAACGCGGCTCGTATTTCTCTGCCTGCGGAACGTCGGGCTGGACCAGTCGCAACCGGACGCCCGGTACGTCCACCGTCGGCGTCACGGCCAATCTTGCTTCGCCGCCAATCCAAAGAACCGTGAACAGGCCGGCCATGACCGCCGGCAAAATCCATTTGGGCCTTGCATGGAAAAGCTCTGCCAGCGAGGCGCCGAATAAAATGGTGAGCAGGGTCAGCGTGTAAGACCCAAACAGGGCGGCGCTCTGCAGAACAGCGAGCGACGCGCCCCAGCCATAGGCTGCGATGTTCCACGGAAAGCCGGTCAGGATGTGGCCGCGCAGCCATTCCGCGATCGCGTAACAAACCGTGAGGACGAAAATTCGCGACGGCCCCTCGCGCCAGAATGCGGCGGCGACACCGGCGGCCAAGGCAATGAAAAGCGCCAGTCCACCTGGAAACAGCACCGCGACGAAAGGGATCTGCCACTCATGTGCACCCGGATTGACCATGAAGGCATAGCCGATCCAGTGCAGACCAACGAGAAACTGGCCGAACCCGAAAGCGAACCCAGCGCCGGCGGCAGACCGGATGGGGCGCGGGCGCGTTTGCGCGCCGTCAATCAGCAGCACGAGCGCGGCGAAGCCGGCAAGCAGAAACGGAAACAATCCGAAGGGTGCGAAGCCCAGCGCCGATAAGCCGCCGGCGACCGAAGCGAACACAAAACGCCGCCACCCTCTCAGGCCGCGCACGAAATTTCCCGCTCGATCGAAGGAAAATATCATCGCTCAGCCCGCATCCAGCGTGCCGTCCGCAGCCGGCGCAAACGGACGGATACGCAAGCGCTTGACGCGCCTCGGATCGGCCTCGAGCACTTCAAAATCGTAACCGGCAGGATGGGCGACGATCTCACCGCGTTGCGGCACGCGCCCCAACAGCGAGACGACAAGCCCGCCAAGTGTGTCGATGTCGGCCTGCGTTTCATCGAGAGGAAACGCTATACCGGTCTCATTCCTGAAATCCTCCAGATCGATACGGGCGTCAGCGACGAAGCCGCCACCGGCCACCGGGCGGGCGTGCGGCGATTCCTCGTCATGTTCGTCGGCAATGTCGCCGACGATCTCTTCGATGATGTCTTCGATGGAAACCAAGCCGTCGGTACCGCCGTACTCGTCGATCACCAATGCCAAATGTGTATGCGTCGTCTGCATCTTCAGCAGCAGATCCAGCACGGGCATCGAAGGCGGTGCGAACAGGATATCGTGCTTGATGCTGGCGATCGGCGCCTCGCGCAACTGGAAGCGCCCATCCCCTTCGGATTCCAACAATTCCAGGACGCTCTTGAGATGCACCAATCCGGTGGGATCGTCGAGCGTCTCACGGTAGACGGGCAGGCGCGAGTGCTGCGCCTCGCGAAAGAGCACGACAAGGTCGGCGAGCGAGGTTTTTTCCTCCGCCGCGACGATGTCGGCGCGCGGCACCATGACGTCTTTCACGCGCAGCTCGCCGAATTTCAGAATATTGGCGAGCATCGTCCGCTCTTGAGCGGACAGCGCCGGACTTTGCCGATCGCTTTCCTCGATAACCTCCTCGAGGCTTTCGCGAAATGCGGCAGCAGCCTGATCGCCGCGCAACAACAGCGCCAGACGTTTCAGCAAGGAGGGCGCCTTCTCTTCTGCGACAAGAATGACAGGTTTGGTATCGCTCATAACCTTCAGGCGACCTTTCGTCCGTAAGGATCTGCGATGCCGAGAACTTTGAGAATTTTCGTTTCCAGCGATTCCATGGCTTTTGCCTGGCGTGCCGTCTGGTGATCAAAACCGAGAAGATGCAAGACGCCATGCACCACCAGATGCGTGGCGTGGTCGGCGAGATTCTTGCCGGCAGCCTTGGCCTCCGTCGCCGTGACGCCATAGGCGACGGCAACGTCGCCCAGATAACCCGCGGCAATCGCCACCGACGGAAAGGACAAAACATTCGTCGGTTTGTCTTTGCCGCGGAAGGACAAATTCAGCGCGTGCAGATGCTTGTCCCCGGTCAGCAGGATCACCAGGGAGGCGTCCGGATCAGCGCCGCCGCGCACAAGTGCCAAGCCGGCCGCGCGCTTCAGGCGGGCGCCGAGACCCCGCGTCTTCCGCCATTTCGCATCTTGAATTAAGAGCGTGATGCTCAACCCTGGCCCTTGTCTTCGCCCTTTTTCACCGCCCGCCCTAGCGTGCGATTCACACCGGCATTGCCTTCAGCCGCATTATAGGCGGCGACGATGCGCGTGACGAGGGCATGGCGAACGACATCCTTTTCGCTGAAGCGCGCCGTCGCCGCCCCTTCGACATTGCCGAGGATCGACAGCGCCTGATCAAGGCCTTCGGCCCGGCCGCCCGGCAAGTCGCTCTGAGAGGGATCGCCGGTGACGACCATGCGGGATTCCTCGCCCAGCCGCGTCAGAAACATCTTCATCTGCGCGGCCGTGCAGTTCTGCGCTTCGTCCAGAATCACAAAGGCGCGGCTGAGCGTCCGCCCGCGCATGAAGGCAAGCGGCGCCACTTCGATGACGCCTTGTTCCATCAGCTTGACGCAGGACTCGCCCATCACCTCGAACAAGGCGTCATAGAGCGGCCGCAGATAGGGATCGACTTTCTCCTTCAGATCGCCGGGCAGAAACCCCAGACGCTCGCCAGCCTCCAGTGCAGGACGCGAAAGGATCAACCGCTCGACACGCCGTTCGTAGAGCAGATGAGCGCCGAACGCCGCCGCAAGATAGGTCTTGCCGGTTCCCGCCGGGCCGACACCGAAGACCAGCGGATGTGTGCGCATCAAATCCAGATACGCGGCCTGTGCCGGCGACCTGACCCGTGTGGTGTGGGCGGCCCATGTCCTGATCGACGGCGAACCGAGACCGGCCGTCGCGTCGTGGCCGGACGCTTCGCCCGAGAAACGAATCTCCGAGTCGAGTTCGGCCGCGCCCACCGCTTCGCCCGCTTCCAGCCTGGCATACAGCGCCCGCAGCACGCTGGCGGCGCGTTCGCGCGCGGCCCCTTCCACAGCGACGATATTGCCGCGCATGGCGATGCGAACGTCGAGCTTCTGTTCCAGCCGCACGAAATGTTTCTGATGCGGCCCCGACAGATCGGCAAGGATCGCGTTGTCCGGGAATTCCAGCGTTACCGCCTCGCGCGTTCTCTTCTTTGCAGCGCTCAATGCACGAGCACCTTCTCGACGGGCAGCGTCAGAGCGCCTTTGAGACTGTTGGCAAGAGCCGCCTCGATGCGCACATCGACGATCCGTCCGATCAAAGACGCCGCGCCGTCGACGTGAACCGGCTGAAGGTATGGCGTCCGCCCCACGGCCTGTCCTTCCCTTCGCCCTGGTTTCTCAAACAGGACGGGCAGAATACGCCCGGCACAAGCTGCATTAAAGGCATCCTGCTGGGCGCTTAAGAGCGCCTGCAAGGCCTGAAGGCGCGCATCCTTCACGTCTTCCGGAATCTGCTTGCTCGCGGCCGCGGCCGGCGTTCCCGGACGCGCACTGTATTTGAACGAGAATGCCTGGGCATAGCCGACATCGCGCACCAGCGACATGGTCGCCTCAAAATCCTTGTCCGTCTCGCCGGGAAATCCGACGATGAAATCGGAAGACAGCGCGATGTCGGGACGCGCGCTGCGGAAGCGCTCGACCAGACGGAGATAGTCACCGGCGGCGTGCTGACGGTTCATCGCCTGCAAAATGCTGTCCGAGCCGGACTGCACCGGCAGATGCAGATAGGGCATCAGCAGGCCGATATCGCGATGCGCGGCGATCAAATCGTCGCTCATGTCGCGCGGATGGCTCGTCATGTACCGCAACCGTTGCAGCCCTGCGATCTGCGCCAGCGCGCCGATGAGGCGGGCAAGCGACCAGACCTCGCCGTCCGGCCCCGGGCCGCGATAGGCATTGACGTTCTGTCCCAGCAAGGTGATTTCACGCGCGCCTTTGGCCACAAGGTCTTCGGCCTCCGCCACGACATGCGCGACCGGGCGCGAAAATTCGCTGCCTCGCGTATAGGGCACGACGCAGAAGCTGCAGAACTTGTCGCAACCTTCCTGCACCGTGAGAAAAGCGGCCGGCCCGACGCCGGCGCTGTTTTCCGGCAGGGCGTCGAACTTGGCTTCGGCGGGAAAATCGGTTTCCAAGGCATGCCCGGCGCCGCGCGCAAGCCTGGCGATCATCTCGGGCAGACGGTGATAGGATTGCGGACCGACCACCAAATCGACGGCGCTCTGGCGTGCGAGAATCTCGGCGCCTTCGGCCTGCGCCACGCAACCGGCGACCGCGATCATCATGCTTCCGCCGCCGCGCTGTCTGGCATCCTTCACTTTTTTGAGACGGCCGAGTTCGGAATAGATTTTCTCGGCAGCTTTTTCGCGGATGTGGCAGGTGTTGAGGATCACCATATCGGCATCCTCCGGCACATCCGTCGGGCCATAGCCGAGCGGCGCCAAAAGATCCGCCATACGGGCGGAATCGTAGACGTTCATCTGGCAGCCATAGGTTTTGATGAACAGCTTTTTCATGACGGGCGGTTATCGGCGATAGGTCGCCAGAACACAAGAAATCCCGGCGGCGGGCCTCGATCAGGCCGCGGATTCCACAGAAACATTGTCGGATGTGGGCCCGTTCGCGACTTGCCGTCCACCCGCCAGGGCCCGCCTCAGCCCGCTGCGGATCGTTGTCTCGGCCAGGGCCGAAATCTTCTTGCGCCCTCCGACACCGTCGACGGTGATCGGTGCATGATACTCGACGACGACATCCAAGGGGCCAGCCGCCAGCATTTCCCACAGGTGCGGCAGCAGTTCCATGTCGCCGTACCAGGCGTAGAGCGGACGATCCTCCCGTCCCATCGGCATGCCATGGATGCCGACATAGGAGATCGAAACCGGCTGCACCGGCACATATTGCGGACGGCCGGCGGCGTCGGTCCCTACCTCGGCCTCCGTTGCACCCATCAATGCGCTCTTGAACGCGACAACGCGATTGCCGTCGGTCGACGTGCCTTCGGGGAACAACACCAGCGCGTCGCCATCATGCAGGCGATCACGGATGATGTCGCGCGCCTCACCCGTTCGGGCGCGCTTTTCACGATCGACATAAACCGTCTCCTGCAGACGAGTCAGCGTTCCGAACAGCGGCCATGTCGAGACGTCCCGACGCCCGATGAAAGATACACGCGCTGTTGCCGACAGGATCAGGATATCGAGATAGGACGTATGGTTGGCCACCATCAGGACGCCACGGTCCTGGATCGGTTTACCGATGACCGTGACGCGGATGTCGAACAACCGGCAAAGCAGTTTGTGGAAGCGGTTGGGAAAGGTTCTGCGCTGCTGCAGTTTGAAACGCACCGCCAAAAACTGCCAGGGCATGCTGGCGAGCGTCAGAATCAAAAAAATTACGAGAACGACGATCGCGCGCAGCTGAGGCATAATGGCTTGTCAGCGTGGCTTTCTCGGCACGCCGTAGAGTTCGAGGCGGTGGTCGATGAGTTCGAAGCCGAGCTCTTCCGCCACGCGACGCTGCAAGCGTTCGATTTCTTCGTTGCGGAACTCAATGACGCTGCCCGAATGCACATCGATCAGATGGTCGTGATGCGATTCCGGAATTTCCTCATACCGGGAGCGTCCGTCACGGAAATCATGCCGCTCCAGGATACCAGCGTCTTCGAACAGCTTCACCGTGCGATAGACGGTGGCGATGGAGATGTGCGGATCCAGCGCCGAGGCGCGGCGGTAGAGTTCTTCCGCATCGGGATGATCAGCGGCATCCGACAGCACGCGCGCAATGATCCGGCGCTGCTCGGTCATCCGCAGTCCCTTGTCGACGCAAAGTTTCTCGATCCTGGTCACGTTTTTCCCCTTGCTCCATTGAGGGCGATTCTAGTCGAGTTCACGGAGCTTACAGCCAAATCAGGGGAAGTTTCACACTCAAAATCACCGCATCCCCCCCATCGCCGACCTTGTCGCCATAGTAGCCCCGGCGGCGGGCCACTTCGGCAAATCCAAGCCGAATATACAGCGCTTTTGCGGCTTCATTGGCTTGGGCGACCTCCAAAAACATTGTCTCCGCACCCATCTGCCGCGCCTTCTCCGCCGCCGCGCGGAGCAAAATTGTACCGATGCCGCGTCGTCGCGCCGCAGGCACCACTGCGAGCGTCAGGACTTCGGCCTCGTCTCCGGCGACGCGCGCAAGAATGAACCCGCCGACATCACCGTCGACAAGATACGCGTAAGTGCCTGGCTGCGCCATCAGCCGCGCTATCCAGTCGGCACTCCACAAATCGGTGAAGGACGTTGCATGCAACCGGGCTAGGATATCCACGTCACACGGATGGGTAAGCAGGACCGGCGTCATGATCTGGCTGCGGGCAGTTTTGCATCCGGCGCACGCAGATAAAGCGGACGGGGCACGAGTCCCGTCGGTTCAAGTCGCGCGCCGAGACGAGCGACCCATATGGCGTTCGGTGCGATGACCGCCGACAGGCGCACCGCTTTGCCGCAGGCGCGCAGCGCCTCAGCCATGCGCGCTGCCGCGGTGCCGGCCAGAACAGTATCCGCCGTTGCGGCCGCCAGAAGAGCCCGTGCGCCTTCGAATGTTTCCAGACGTGCGCTCGAGGGCATGCCTTCGCCGAGGATTTCGAGGTAGACCTCGTCGCGGCGCGCATCGTGAACCGCCGCGGCGACCGATATACCTGTTTCGCTGCGCGCCTGCTCCGCCATCGCAGCAAGGCTTGTGACGCCGGTCAACGGCTTGCCGAGCGCGAGGCGAAGACCGCGCATGAAGGCGAGGCCGACGCGCTGGCCGGTGAATGTTCCGGGGCCGACGGTCACGGCAAGTCTGTCCAAGGCGGGAAACGTCTCGCCCGCTTCGCCCATCACAGCCTGGACCATGGGCGCCAACGCTTCGGCGTGGCCGCGTTCCATGACCTCGTAGCGGTGCGCGAGCACACGCTCGTCTTCCAGAAGAGCGGCGGAGCAGGCACCCAACGCGGTATCGACGGCGAGAATTTTCACGTCCGCCCGTCCTCAGACAATCTTGCAGGCCTCGTCAAAGGACAGACGCGGACCGCGTTCGCGAAGATGCGCCGGGTCGCCATAGCCGAGATTGCACAGAAAGTTCGACTTTACCGCCGTGCCCGCGAAGAATTCGCGGTCGACGCCTTCATTGTTGAACCCCGACATCGGACCGCAGTCGAGCCCCAAGGCTCGCGCGGCGACGACGAAATAGCCGCCCTGGATGGAACCGTTGCGGAACGCCGTTTTCTCCACGTGCTTGGGCTCCTTGAACCAGTCCTTGGCATTGGGACTTTGCGGATAGAGCTTGGGAACGTGGCGCACGAAGTCGAGATCGTAACCGATGATCGCCGTGGCGGGCGCTTCCATCGTCTGACGCACATTGCCGGCATCGAGATGCGGTTTCAGACGCTCTTTCGCTTCCTTCGAGACGACGAACGCAACGCGCGCCGGGCTGACATTGGCGCTGGTCGGACCCCAGCGCATCAGATCGTAGATCGCCATCAGCAGCGCCGGGCTGATCGGCTTGTCCTGCCAATGCCTGTGCGTGCGCGCGTTGCGGAAGATCGTGTCGAGTGCTTCATCGTTGACGGCGTGTGACACGGCGCGCTCCTTCAAGCGAATCGATGCGAGGCAAAAGTCGCAGAAAATGACCTGGGATCAAACCGCTTCGACGGCGCTCACTTCAGGCACGTAATGCCGCAACATGTTTTCGATGCCGTTCTTCAACGTCATGGTCGAGGACGGACAACCGGCGCAGGAACCGCGCATGTGCAGGAAGACAATGCCGGTCTTGTCGTCGAAGCCCTTGAAGATGATGTCGCCGCCGTCCTGCGCCACGGCCGGACGCACCCGGGTTTCGATCAAATCCTTGATCTGCGCGACGATTTCATCGTCATCGCCGCTCGGGACGTCATCGGTTTCTTCGGCGGGGCCTTCGATCAGCGGCAGACCGCGCGTGAAATGCTCCATGATGGCGCCGAGAATGGCGGGCTTCAGGTGTTTCCAGTCGCCGTCCGTCTTGGTCACCGAGATGAAATCGGCGCCGAAAAAGACGCGTCCGACCTCCGGAGTCTCGAACAGCGCACGCGCCAACGGCGAACGCTGGGCCGCCTCGCGCGACGGAAAATCGGCGACAGCGCTCTCTCCCATGACCTCAAGGCCGGGCAGGAACTTCAGCGTCGCCGGGTTTGGCGTGGATTCGGTCTGGATGAACATGGTCTTCTTTCTGGAGCCGTTCCAATCTAACTTTAGATGGACCCGAACCGCCCGCAGATCAAGGCGGCTAGAAGTCCGAGATGATGCCCTTTTTTTCCCAATCGCCATAACGGGTTGGCTCGGGACCGGATTGTCCACCCTGCTCGGGTGGGAGTCTTTCGCCCCTTGGTGCGCTATTGCGGCGGGCCTCGGCCTCGGCAAGGGCGCGTTTGGCCGCCTCGGCGATCCGCGCCTTAACCACGCGCGCCGGCGTCTTGGCCGGCTGTTCCAATGCTTTCCGTTTTGTCATCGTCCCGACCGCTTGACCTGCCTGCCACGAACCATACATCACCCTTGCCACAGATGGAGGGCGCCCGCCCGTGAATACGCTGCGAACCGGATTGTTGATGGCCGGACTGACGGGACTTTTCGTCACGGTCGGCTTTCTGATCGGCGGCCCGACGGGCATGACCATCGCCTTTCTGTTTGCCGTCGGCATGAATCTCTTTGCCTATTGGAATTCGGACAAAGCGGTCCTCGCCATGTATGGCGCGCGGGAAGTCGACGAGCGAACGGCGCCGCGGCTGGTCCAGCTTGTCCGCCAGTTGAGCCAGACCGCCGGGCTGCCGATGCCGAAGGTCTGCATTGTCGAAAATCCGCAACCCAATGCCTTTGCCACGGGACGCAACCCCGAACACGCCGCGGTGTGCGTGACCACGGGACTGCTTCAGCGTGTCAGCGATGAAGAATTGGCGGGCGTACTGTCGCACGAACTCGGTCATGTGAAGAACCGCGATACGCTGACGATGACGATCACTGCAACCATCGCCGGTGCCGTCTCGATGCTGGCGAACTTTGCGTTCTTCTTTGGCGGCGATCGGCGCAACCCGCTGGGCTTTGTCGGCGTGTTGCTGGTCGCGATGCTGGCGCCCATTGCCGCCGTTCTCGTGCAAGCGACAATCAGCCGGACCCGTGAGTTCGAAGCGGACCGCGCCGGTGCGGAGATTTCCGGACGCCCGCTGTGGCTGGCTTCCGCCCTGGCCCAGTTGGAGCGCGCGGCGCAACTGACCGACAATCCGCCGGCCGACGCCAATCCGGCGACGGCGCATATGTTCATCGTCAATCCGCTGCATGGCGGGTTGTCCGGCTTGTTCGCCAGCCATCCTTCCACGGAGGAGCGCATTGCGCGGCTGCGGGCCATGGCCGGAGCGCCGGCGAACACGCCCGGTCCCTGGGGATGAGCGCACAAGGAATGCCGGCGCGGGCCGCGGCACAAGCCGTTCTGTCCGATGTCTTGCGCAAGAGACGCCCGCTTGATGCGGCCTTGACGGCGACGACGTCGCTGGAAGCCCGCGATGCGGGATTTGCACGCGTCATCGCCAGCGAAACGCTGCGGCGCCTTGGTCAGCTCGAGGCGCTCATCCGCGCTTATGTGCCCAAGCCGCCTGCCCGCAATCGCGCTGGCGCCACGCCGGAAATCCTTCTGGCCGGCGCCTGCGAGTTGTTGTTCCTCGACGTTGCGGCCCACGCTGCCGTCGACGGCGCCAATCGTCTGGCGCAGGCGGACGACAAGGCGCTTCATTTCAAACCCCTGATCAACGCGGTGCTGCGCCGCGTGGCGCGCGAAGGCAAAGAGACGGCCGCGAGGCAAGACGCCGCCCGCCTCAATACACCCGACTGGCTTTGGCAAAGATGGCTTGAGGCGTTTGGCGAAAAGACGACGCGGGCTATAGCCGCGGCGCATCTGGGCGTGCCGCCGCTCGACATTGTGACGAAGGATATGCCGCCCAGCATTGCGGAAGCGGCACCGCTGTTCGGCAACGTCTGGCGCTGCCCCGAGCCGCTTCGCGTCGATGGCCTGCCGGGTTACCAAGACGGCGACTGGTGGGTGCAGGACGCAGCGGCGACCCTGCCGGCCAGTCTTCTCGGCGACGTCCGCGGCAGAGAGGTTATCGAGCTGTGCGCCGCGCCCGGCGGCAAGACCGCCCAACTCGCGGCGGCGGGCGCATATGTGACAGCCGTCGAACGCGATGAAATGCGCTTGGTGCGGCTGAAGGAAAATCTGCAACGGCTGCATCTCGATGCCCATTTGATCAACAAAGACGTTCGCGATTTTCATCCCGAGCATCCCGCGCCCTTCGTCCTGCTGGACGCGCCCTGCAGCGCCACCGGAACTATCCGGCGTCATCCCGAACTGCCTTGGATCAAAGGCGCCAGCGACGTGATGTCCTGCGCCCAGGCCGCCGGCGAATTGCTGGAGGCGGCCGCCGCGATGACTGCGGTCGGTGGACTGCTGGTCTTTGCGGTGTGTTCCTTGGAACGCGAGGAGGGACCGGAGCAGATCGCGGACTTCCTGCGCCGCCGCACGGATTTCATGCGCGAACCGATCGCCGCGCAGGATATCTTCGGCTTGTCCGAAGCGATCGATGCCAACGGCGATCTGCGAACCCTGCCCTGCCATCTGGCTGAGAAAGGCGGCATGGACGGATTTTACGCCGCCCGCCTCAGGCGCCGGTCATAGCCGGCCGAGGGCGTAGGCGATCGCCAGATAAATCTTGCCGGTATCCGCCGAAAGGATCGTCGAGGCGAGCAAACCGCCACCGTCGCCATCGCGGGCACGGGCGAGGAGCGCTTCGAACTCCTCCATATAGGCATTGGACGAATCGCGGAACTGCGCGTTCTCGCGATAGAGCGTGGCGATGCGATGGACGGCATCGCCGTCGATAGACGCCGCCAGCCGGCGCGCAAAGATGCCGCGATCACCCGCCAGATAGCGCCGCCATTCGTCTTCCTGCGGCGTGGTATCGGCGACAATCGCGTCGAGATCCACGGCCATGTCGGACAGCGCCGCCTGCAGTGCTCCGAGCGCTGCCGCCGCCGCCGGTTTCAGATCCTTGCGCACTTCGCCGGTTTCGGCGGCCGCCAGCAGCGTGCTCATCTGCCAGTTCTTGGGCTCGCCTTCGCCCGGCTTGCGCTTGGAACGCTGCGTGAGCTTGCGGGCCAAGCCGCGCAAACCGTCGGCGTCGGCTTCCACATGTTCTTCGGCCTTGCTCCGTGGTGCCGGTCTGGGAGCCGAACGGGCATGGATCGTCGAAAGCGTGCGGGCGGACAGATCGAGAATTTCTTCGGTTTCGGTGCGCACCATCTGGCGCACACGCTGCGCTTCCTGCTGGGCAATGCCGGGCAGCGTGAGAAGATGGCGTTCGACTTCTTCCACCGCCTTGGCCAGCGTGGTGCGGATTTCATTGGCTTCGGCGGACAGTTCGCCCGCCGTGCGCAACAACCTCTCGCATTCCGCCATGGCTTCGCCGACCAGGCCGCGTGTATCCGCTTTCGCCTGGCTGGCGGTTTCGCCGATCAGGGTTTGCGCCCCCGCGCCCGCTTCGCGCAGCGCGTTGATCAGATGCGCCAGCGTGGTGTTGGCCTCATCGCTGGTTTCCTTCAGCCGCTCCGCTTCGCGCGCGAAGCTTTGCGTCAGCTGGCCGGTACGCGTGCCTGCGTTGGCCATCAGGGTTTCGAGATGACGTTCCGCTTCGCCGGTGACCATCTCGAACTTCGCCGCCTCGCCGCCCAAGGCCGCGATGGCGTTTTCCATGGCTTCGCGTTCCGCCGACAAGGCGTTCTCGAAGGTGACGCTTTCGTCCTTCAAGCGCAGCATCAATTCGTTCATCGCCGCACGTTGCCGCTCCTGACGGCCGAGCACGAATTCGGCGCGCGCCATGGCGGCGTCGGCGACGGCTTCGATGCGCTTGGCCTGCTTGTCGAGTTCGACGGCCGCAGCATGCGGTGCGTCGGCGGCGGCATTGGCGGCCTGCCGGAAGTTCGCCGACTGGGTGTCGAGCAGCTGGCCCGCCGTCTTGAGCGTTCCCTCGGCCGTTTCGATGACGGCCTTGAGCTGTGCGGCGCGCCCTGCCACCGTTTCACTGGCGCGCGAGGCGGCATCGGCGAGCGTGCCCGCCACGCCTTCGATGCGTTCGCGCTCCTGGATCAGACGCGCGGTGAGCGCTTCGCCGCGGATGTCGACGCGCGCGCCGGCTTCGTCCAGCGAGGCAATCTGATTTTCCAGCACGCTTTCCAAAGCGCGCAAGCGCGTGAAGGCACCATCGAGACCGGCATTGAGCGCATCGAGTTCGCGCCGCACCGCGCGGCCGAGACGAGCCGCGGTGCGCGAGGCGGTTTCGTCGGCCGAGAAAAGGCGGTCGGTCGCCTCGACCAGCGCTTCGGCGGCGACGCCCATCGATTGGCCGCGCGACAGCGCCCAGGCGGCGGCGATGAACAGCAACGGCGGCACGAAGGTCGCCGCCACGAACAAGGCCAGTTCCTGAACGTCGAGCGCGGCAAGTCCTTTGGGACCGAAATAGCCCCACAGATACGCGCCCGCTGCGCCCGCCCAAAAGGCGGAGAGCGTGAGCGCAAAGACCATCACGGCGAGGCTGAACCGCATGGTCGCGTTGGACCGCTGGCGGGCACGGGCATCCGCATCCCCGTCCAAAGGTTCGGCAGTCTGCAGCACGACGGGCTGATTGCGGTCGGACGCGGTGGTCGCCATGAACTTCCTCGGATTACGCTGACGCTTGTGGAGCTTAACCATTCAAAGCCTTGAGCGCGAGCGATTCAGCCACTTTGTCCAAGGGATAATTGGCAAAAGGCTCGATATAATTTACGCTGTATATTTAACTGCCGGACGCCTGTCCGGCGGACCTTGGAGAGGTGATCGGACATGGGTGCATTGCTGGCGGCGGCGGCCGTCTTTCTCGGCATTCATCTGCTGGTTTCCGGAACGAAGCTGCGCGGCATCATCGTCGCGAAGATCGGAGAAAATCCGTATCTCGGCCTGTTCGCGCTGTCGTCGCTCGGCGCCATCGTCTGGCTCTGCATCGCCTACGGCCATGCTTACGCGAGCGCAGACAACCGTGCGCTGTTCGATCTCGGCCAGGGCTTCCGCGACGCCGCGATTCCGGTGATGGCGATCGCCTTCGCGCTGGCCGTGCCGGGCATCCTGATGTCCAATCCGACATCGGCGCGGCAAGAGAAGGCCGCGGTGCGCGGCGTACTTCGCATCACGCGCCATCCTTTCCTGTGGGGCACGGCGATCTGGGCGGGCTATCACCTGCTCGCCACGACGACATTGGCATCGGCGATCTTCTTCGGCACGTTTTTGATCCTGGCGCTGCTCGGCACGCGGGCCATTGACGGCAAGTGCAGACGCAGACATGGCCCCGAATGGCAGGCTGTCTCCTATCAGACCTCGAACATTCCTTTCGTCGCGATTCTTGCCGGCCGCAATCATTTCGTGGCGCGCGAATATTTCGACTGGCGTTTTGCGGCGACGGTAGTGGGGTTTGTGGTGTTCCTGCTGATCCACAGCACGCTGTTCGGCATGTCGCCATTTCCCAACGCCTGGCTGCCGTTCTAGTCCCGGCGGTAATAGCGATAAGCGTAGGCGTGCGTAAAACCGGCGCTTTCGTAAAGCGCGCGCGCCGGTGCGTTCGCTTCTTCAACACTGAGAAAAACGGCGCTCGCGCCGTGCGCATGACTCCAGTCCGCGATCGCGCGCAGCACATGTTTCGCATAGCCGTGCCGCCGGAAAGGCGAAGCCGTGCGCATGAGATTGATGCCAACGCGGCCCCCGGCCAGCGCGGCCATGCCGCAGGCGACGGCCGTGCCCTGTACGACGACGGTGATGCGCACATGCGGGACGGCGATGCGCGACAGGATTTCGAGACGCTCCCTGCCATCCGCCGGCGAATGCGAACCTGAAATCACCAAGGCGTCGAAGCCGTCATTCGCTTCGTCCAGCGTTTGCGTTTCCGCAGCCGCCTCGCAACGCCTGCGGACGGTATCGACGTCGGCCGTCCACACCAGCGACGGCGAAACGACGGCATAGCCGCGGGCGGCGAGCAGGTCGGACAGACCTGCGGGCTTTGTGCCCGAGGTCACCTGGAACATCGGCGCCAAACCGCGGGCGCGATACGCGCGCTCGACCTGCGCAACAGCCTCGCCCGCGTCGTCTCCTTGAAAATCGGGGGTGGCCACCGAATTGGCGCGATGGCTGAGCCCGCCTGTGAAGCGCAACAACCACCCCGACAGCGGCACCATCTGCCGGGCCGGCCAGGTCAAAAGCGACGGCGGCTCAAGACATTGAGCCCAGTCGGTGTCGTTAACTGGCTTTTGACGCAATTGCCCCATCCTCCCTGGGCCACAACGGGGATACGCACATGTCCAGCCGGCAATGTGCCGTCGATCTCGCCCACCTGGCCCGTTATACGGGCGGGGATGACGCTATCAACGCAGAAGTCCTGAGACTCTTCGATACGCAAACCAGCGAGATCGTCGACCGCCTTCAGGCCATACTCGACGCGCGGGACGCCAAATCCTGGCGGGAAGCCACGCACACGTTGAAAGGCGCGGCGCGCGGGGTCGGCGCTTTCATGCTCGCCGATGCGGCGGCCTTCGCCGAACCGATCGATCCGGTCAAGGATCGCGGCAACGCCTCCATCGCCATCAAGGCGCTCAAAATGACCGCGTCGTCCGTTCAGTCGTTCATCAAGTCCTACTTGAAGGACTGAATCTTCGCGTCGAAGGCCTGGAATTCGAGCGCAATCGAACGGTCCACCAGCGTCCGCCAGACCGGTTCGGCAATCTCGGGGCTCAATCCGACCTTCCGGGCCTCCGCCAAGACCTTTGCGACGACATCCTCGATGCGCGCTTCGTCACGCACGACCCCACGATCCGATTTGATTTCTGCTGCACGTTCGATATAGCGCTGGCGTTCGGAAAGGAGCTTCACCAACGCCCTGTCGAGCCGGTCGATCTCGACCCGCAACTGGGACATGGTTTCGCATTGCCCCGGCAGTCGATCCTGTGGGTCAGTTGTCGTCATGGTCCGTCGTTCTGCCTCGTCGGTGTCCGTGGAATATGAGCAAAAACAAGGCTCTGGCGCCAGTGTGCGATGCAAAAGTCGCAGGGGATTGTTGGTCGAACGCTTTTTACATATAAGAATGCAGGTTTCATATCTTGTACACTACCAGACTGTGAAATATCGATGACTCAATCAAACGAAGTTGCCACGCCCGTGGAGACCGACGTCGCGATCATCGGCGCCGGACCGGCGGGTCTTTTTTCCGTGTTCGAGCTTGGGCTGCTGGATCTGAAGGCGCATCTGGTCGACATCCTCGACCGGCCCGGCGGACAATGCACCGAGCTGTATCCCGAGAAGCCGATCTACGACATCCCGGCACTGCCCATCGTCACCGGTCAGGAACTGACCGAGCGGCTGATGGAACAGATCAAGCCGTTCAGTCCGACCTTTCACTTCAACGAAATGGCGACGGCGCTGGAACGGCTGGACGACGGACGCTGGAAATTGTCGACCGATGTCGGCACCCAGATCGTGGCGCGCGTGATCGTCATCGCCGCCGGCGGCGGCAGTTTCATGCCCAAGCGCCCGCCCGTTCCCGGCATCGAAGCCTATGAAGGAACCTCCGTCCATTATGCCGTACGCAAGATGGAAACCTTCCGCGGCAAAAATATCCTGATCGCCGGCGGCGGCGACTCGGCGCTCGACTGGACGCTGAACCTGGCGCCGATCGCCAAGAGTCTGACGCTGGTCCATCACCGCGACGGCTTTCGCGCGGCGCAGCACAGCGTCAATCAGATGCGCGAATTGGTCGAACAGAAGAAAATCAATTTCCACGTCGCCAGCGTCAAAGCGCTGCACGGCGAAGGCGGACAACTGTCAGGTGTCACGCTGTCCGGCCACGACAAGAAGGAATGGCAGCTCGAAGCCGACGCACTTCTGCCCTTCTTCGGCTTGACGATGAAGCTTGGACCGATCGCCGAATTCGGCATCAACCTGCATGAAAACCTGATCCCCGTGGACACGACGCGCTTCGAAAGCGAGACGCCAGGCATTTTCGCCATCGGCGACATCATCACCTATCCGGGCAAGTTGAAATTGATTTTGTCCGGCTTCCACGAAGCGGCACTGATGGCCCAAGCAGCGTTCCATATCTGCCGGCCGAACGAGAAGCTGCGCTTCCAGTACACAACATCGTCGTCCAGCCTGCAGAAGAAACTGGGTGTGTCATGAAGATCATCGCCAAGGACCGCGAAGGCAAAACCGTCGAGATCGAAGGCCGCGACGGCTGGACGATCATGGAGATGCTGCGCGACGCGGGCCTGCCGATCACCGCGGAATGCGGCGGCGCCTGCGCCTGCGCCACCTGCCACGTCTATATCGAGGACGGCTGGTACGAAAAACTGAGCGCGCCCTCGGACGGCGAAGTCGACATGCTGGATATGGCGCTCGCCGTGCAGCCGAATTCGCGGCTCTCCTGTCAGCTGACCTGTTCCGAGGAACTCGACGGTATCAAGGTGACACTGGCACCGGAGTGACTTCGCTTTGCCGCAGTTGCTCCGGAACGAAGTGCTCTGCCTCACTAACGGTTCGTTTCCCGCAGGGCGCCTTCAAATCTCCTGAAGTCTGCAACCCTCGCGCAGCTTGGCTGATTGCGGTCGGTGCAACATTGCGCCTCGCAGTAAGATAATAAATTATTGTATTGCAATAATTTATTTCTGTAGTAGTGTCCTGCCGTCGCTATTGGAGACGGTTATGGCAACGGACAGCGCAGCAAATCTCTCCTGGTTGAGCCGGATGATGGCCGGGTTTTCCACCGTCGGTGTTCTGATCCTTCCCATCATGGTCGCCGTGACCTTCCTGTTCCCCGACCGAACGGGATGGCTGATGTTCGACATCAATCATCTCGGTGCGGCGATCAGCACCGCGGTGCCGCTGCCGTACCGGATCGGCGCGCTCATCTGTGAAATGGTGCCGACGGCGTTCACGCTCTGGGCGCTGTGGTCGCTGCGCCAGCTCTTCCTGAAATACGGCAAGGGCGATGTGTTCTCCGCCGCCGCGCTGCGCTATCTCAACAACGTCGCCGTGGCCCTGTTTGCCAGTGTTGTTGTGGGCTTCGCGATGCAGGCGCCGATCTCGTTTCTTCTGACATGGTCGCTCGGACCCGGGCACCGCAACATCTCCCTCAGCTTCGGCAGCGGCGATGTGGCCACCTTGTTCATGGCCGGCGTGGTGCTGGTCATCGCCCGGGTGATGGTCGAAGCGCGGCGCGTAGCCGACGAAAACGCGAAGTTTGTCTGATGGCGATCATCGTCAACCTGGATGTGATGCTCGCCAAGCGGAAGATGCGCTCGAAGGAGCTTGCCGAGACCATCGGCATCACCGAGGCCAACCTGTCGCTGCTGAAATCTGGCAAGGTGAAAGGCGTGCGCTTCGAGACGCTGGAGCACATCTGTGCCGCGCTCGATTGCCAGCCGGGCGATCTTCTGGAGTTCCGTCGCGAGGCGTAAACGCGCTGCCGGCATCTCACAACTGTGGGGATATATAATATCTGGTAATTCGACCGTGTCGGTTCAAGGGGCGCCGGGAAAATTTCGGCGCCTGCGACAAATCCGAAAAATTGCAAACAATGTCAGCGGCGGAGCACTGACCATGTCGCAGTTTGCAGCCGATCCATTCAGTCTCATTCGCGATAAGAAATATTTTCCGTCAGCGATTGAGTTCGCGCATGGCGCCGTCGAGACCGGCAAGCGTCAACGGGAACATCCGGCCGCTTAGGATCTGCGAGACCAACTGGATCGACGGCGTGTAGTCCCAATGCTTCTGCGCCACCGGATTGAGCCAGACGATGTGGGGGTAGATCTGTGCCACGCGGTCGAGCCAGATGGCGCCCGGCTCCTCGTTCCAATGCTCAACGCTGCCGCCGGCCATGGTGATCTCATACGGGCTCATGGTGGCGTCGCCGACAAAGACGATCTTGTAGTCGTGGGGATATTTGTGCAGCACGTCCCAGGTCGGAACCTTCTCGACATGGCGGCGGCGATTGTCCTTCCACACGCCCTCATAGAGGCAATTGTGGAAGTAGTAGAAATCCATGTGCTTGAACTCGGTGCGCGCGGCGCTGAACAACTCCTCGCAAAGCTTGACGTGCACGTCCATCGAGCCGCCGATGTCGAAGAACAGCAGCACCTTCACGGTGTTGTGGCGCTCGGGCACCAGCTTGAGGTCGAGATAACCCTTGTTCGCCGTTTCGCGGATGGTGCCGGGCAGATCGAGCTCAGTCTCGGCGCCGGTGCGCGCCCATTTGCGCAAGCGGCGCAGCGCCACCTTGATGTTGCGGGTTCCCAGCTCGACGGCATCGTCGAGATTCTTGTATTCGCGCCTGTCCCAGACCTTCACCGCCTTGCCGTGGCGCGATTTGTCCTGGCCAATGCGGACGCCTTCGGGATTGTAGCCATAGGCCCCAAAGGGCGAGGTGCCGGCGGTGCCGATCATCTTGCTGCCGCCTTCATGGCGCTTCTTCTGCTCTTCGAGACGCTGGCGCAGTGTCTCCATCAGCTTGTCCCAGCCGCCCAGAGACTCAATCAGCTTCTTGTCCTCTTCGCTGAGGAATTTTTCGTTCAACTTGCGCAGCCAGTCTTCGGGAATCTCGGCAACGAGGTCGTCGTCGAGCGTCTCCAGCCCTTCGAAGACATGGGAGAAGACACGGTCGAACTTGTCGAGATTCTTTTCGTCCTTCACCAGCGCGGTGCGCGATAGGTAATAGAACTCGTCGACCTTACGGCCGATCACGTCCCTCGACAACGCCTCCATCAGCGCCAGATATTCCTTCAACGTAACGGGTATCTTGGCGGCGCGCAGTTCGTCGAAGAACGCGAAGAACATCGCCGGACCTTCAGTGGGGTGCGGGCTGGCCGCTGCCCGCGATATTCGCCATCGCATCGCGATAGGCCGCGTTGAGGAACTCGGTCTCGGCGTCGTTGTCGCGCGGATCGGCATATTCGATGGTGACCTGCACCGTCCAGGCACCCAGAAGCGCGCTGGCGAACAGGGTGCGGTAATGCAACGATTCCAGCTTCGCGGTCTCATAGGTGCGCGTGTAGATCGACAGCGGCGCGTCCTTCGCTCCGATGGAGCGCGTGCTTTCGTCGATCATCCGACCGCCGGTACCCTCCTGCACCACAAAATCGGGGGCCAGGATCGCCTTTGGATCATAGGCGCCATGCAGGGGTTCGAGCGTGACCGTGCCGTAGACGCCGTCCAGTGCGGAATAGGCGCAGAAGTCGGCGCCGGCTTCCGGATCGCGTTCGCCGACGGCGTCGCGCTCGAAATGACCGACCTGCTGCGGACAGACGAAACCGGACGCCGTGTGCACCTTGGCGCCGTCGGCGCCGTCGGCGAACGGGTCAGCGTTGTCCTGGGCATAAGCGGCCCCGGCAATGCACAGGACGGCCAAAAAGCCGATGCCGTATTTCATCCCCGGTTCTCCCGCCTCGCCAAAAACGCCAGCCGTTCGAAGAGGTGTACATCCTGCTCGTTCTTCAGCAAAGCGCCGTGCAAAGGCGGGATCAGCCGCGCCGCATCTTTCTCCCGCAGCGTCTCCGGCTCGATGTCCTCGTTGAGAAGCAGCTTCAGCCAGTCCAGCAATTCGCTGGTGGAGGGTTTCTTCTTGAGGCCGGGCACCTCGCGCAGCTGATAAAAGGCGTTGAGCGCCTCGGCGGTCAGCTGCTGCTTGATGCCGGGATAATGCACGTCGACGATCTTCTGCATCGTCTCGCGGTCGGGGAACTTGATGTAGTGGAAGAAGCAGCGGCGCAGGAAGGCGTCGGGCAGTTCCTTCTCGTTGTTGGAGGTGATCATGACGATGGGGCGGACGGCGGCCTTGATCGTCTCGCCGGTCTCGTAGACGAAGAACTCCATGCGGTCGAGTTCCAGCAGCAGGTCGTTGGGGAATTCGATATCGGCCTTGTCGATCTCGTCGATCAGCAGCACCGGGCGCACCTCGGACTCGAAGGCCTCCCAGAGCTTGCCCTTCTTGATGTAGTTCTTGACGTCCTTCACCCGCACATCGCCGAGCTGGGAGTCGCGCAGGCGCGTCACCGCGTCGTATTCGTAGAGGCCCTGCTGGGCCTTGGTGGTGGACTTCACATGCCAGGTGATGAGCGGCGCGGCGAAGGCTTCCGCCACTTCATAGGCGAGCTGGGTCTTGCCTGTTCCGGGCTCGCCCTTGACCAGCAGCGGGCGCTCCAGCGTCACCGCAGCGTTGACCGCGATCCTGAGATCGTCGGTGGCGACATAGTTCCTGGTACCTTCGAAACGCACACTCATTCCAATCTTCTCGTGGGGAGCAAGCGAAGCGTAGGTGTGAGCCGTTGCACGCGCAAGGTGGCCCTCGTCCCGGTCACACGTTAAGCTATCGCAGGGTCAAGGGGTAAACCGCATGGGTATGGCATTTGCGGCAATCCTTGTAGCGGGGATCGCCGGCACCTTCACCGATTGGCTGTTCATGGGCGTGCTGTTCCACAGCGCCTACAACACCTATCCGGAAATCTGGCGTCCGGGCATCCGGGCCGGCGCCGACAAGGGCGCCATCGTCTGGGCGAGCGCGCTGGGCTTTGTGATGAGCGCGGCGGCCATCGTGTTGTGTGCGCTGGTGGGCATCGGCGGCATCTGGGGCGGATTGGGCGTCGGCCTATTGGTGTGGATCGCCGGACCGCTGCCGGTGATCGTCATCAACGGGATGTTCGTGAAGATCGACAGCAAGATCACCGTGGCGCATTGCCTTGGTTATCTGGCGCGCCTGCTGATCGCGGGCGCCGCCGCCGGACTGCTGCTGCCGCTGTCATGACCGTCGCGCATGTCTACACCGTCGCCTTCCAAGGCATCGAGGCGCGCGAGGTCGACGTGCAGGTGCACATCGCCGACAGCGGCGGCGGGCAGTTCAATCTGGTAGGCCTCGCCGACAAGGCGGTGGGCGAAAGCAAGGAGCGGGTGCGCGCGGCGCTGGCCGCCATCGGATTGGCGCTGCCTTACAAGCGCATCACGGTGAACCTGGCGCCGGCCGATCTGCCGAAAGAAGGCAGCCATTACGATCTGCCCATCGCACTCGGCCTCTTGGCGGCGATGGGCGTCGTCCCGGCGAGCGAGATGGCGGGCTATGTGGCGCTGGGCGAGCTGTCGCTGGACGCGCAGATCACCGCCGTCGCCGGCGTGCTGCCCGCGGCGCTCGCCGCCTCGGAACAGCAGCGCGGACTGATCTGTCCGGCGTCCTGCGGCGCGGAAGCGGCGTGGGCGGGCGGCGTCGCGATCATCGCCGCGCCGTCGCTGATCGCCCTGGTCAATCACGTCAAGGGCGTGCAGGTGCTGAACCCGCCCAGCGCCAAGCTGGCGGAAGATACGCGCAGCGTGCCCGACCTCAAAGATGTCAAAGGTCAGGAGACGGCGAAGCGCGCCATCGAGATCGCCGCGGCCGGCGGCCATAACCTTCTGATGATCGGGCCGCCGGGCGCGGGCAAGTCAATGCTGGCGCAGCGCCTGCCGGGCCTGTTGCCGCCGCTGGACGCGCGCGAGGCGCTGGAGATTTCGATGGTGCAGTCGCTGGCCGGCGAATTGCCCGACGGCACGATCTCGCGGCGTCGGCCGTTCCGCGCGCCGCATCATTCCGCCTCGATGGCGGCGCTGGTCGGCGGCGGCTTGCGGGTGAAGCCGGGCGAAGTGTCGCTCGCACATCTGGGCGTGCTGTTCCTCGACGAACTTCCCGAGTTCCAGCGCGCGGTGCTCGACTCACTGCGCCAGCCGATCGAGAGCGGCGAAGCCATCGTGGCACGCGCCAACGCGCATGTGCGCTATCCGGCGCGCTTCCAACTGGTGGCGGCGATGAATCCGTGCCGCTGCGGTTATCTCGGCGATCCGGCGCAGGCCTGCGGGCGGGCGCCCAAATGCGCGCAGGATTATCAGGCGCGGATTTCCGGACCGCTGTTCGACCGCATCGATCTGCATGTCGATGTCGCCGGCGTGTCGGCCTCCGATCTGGCGCTGCCGCCGCCGTCGGAATCGAGCGCCGATGTCGCCGCGCGCGTGGCGCAGGCGCGCGACATCCAGCGCGCGCGCTATGCCGACGACGACGTGCGCACCAATGCGGAAGCGGACGGCGCGTTGCTCGAGCGCGTGGCGACGCCGGACGCAGCCGGCGCGAAGCTGCTCAGCCAAGCCGCCGACGCGATGCGACTGACGGCGCGCGGCTATCACCGCGTGCTGCGGGTGGCGCGGACCATCGCGGATTTGGCGGGCGCGGACGGCATCGGTCGGACGCAGGTGGCCGAGGCGCTGTCGTTCCGCCGGCTGGCGCAGCTGGCGTGAAATAATCGAACATTGTTTTTCGGATTGGGCATAACCCCCCCGGGGGGAGGGGGGTGGGGCCACCGCACAAGGGCGGCCCGCCGACGCCTTGCGCGTCTGTCTATGTATGTGGGCGCAGTGCCGCCGCCTTCAAGCCCCTGCGACGTTCGGTAGCTGGTGGATGGCAGCAGCCTTGAGTTATGCGCGAATGCGTAGGTAGAAATCGCCACGCGCCACGCACAAAGGCAAATCGTGCAAACAGACACCGCGCAAACAGACCTCGTAAAATACGTTTGCATCAATCACGGCGGCGAATGTCGAGATCATTCCTATTCAAGGTTCAGTCGGCGCTGCTCCGCAGCCAATTCCGCCAGCGCTTTCTTTCGCTCCTCCCTCGATTCGTTTTCGAATTTGATCAGGTCGCCAAATTTAACCCGCCGGTGGCGGCCGACCATCCGGTGACCGATCTTGCCTTCGTCAATTAATCTGGTGAGGTGCGGCCGGGATACATTCAGATAATCCGCCGCTTGCTGCGTCGTCAGTTCCGCCTGATAGGGAATGACGGAAAACGGCGCGCGATTTGCCATCTGCGTCAGCACGGTCATGATCAACGCGACTGCGCGCGCCGGCAAAGGAACGACGACCTTCGGGTCGTCCTGCACGATAATCTTGATGTCCTGTTTTGTGTTCGCAACCGCAGCCAACTTCTCGGCCGCATTGCGCGCTATCGTGGCCTCGGCTTCGTTGGCGACGAACGGACCGCCACCTTGGTCCAGCAGCGCAAACATATCTGTTCCCCAATCCCACATATATCCGGCGGCGACTTTCAAACCGCCGCCAAACGCATTATCCGCAATAAACGAAATAAACGTAAATGCATTTTCTGCAAGGCAGCTACCGAGAATTTTATCCTCTTAAGCATGTAAAATACTAACACGCTGAAATATCTGCATTTCCCATGAAACCAAAGCCGTCCTAAACCGGTGCATCAATATTATGGCGCCGCCCCGACCCAGCCGTGGATTTGACCGCGCCGCGCCGGCCGTACAGCGCAGCACCAAGACCCGGACATTCAGTAGCTCTCCGACGGCGGCTGCATGCCGTGATAGATCGCATTGGCCTCGGCGATGTCTCTGGCGGCGGCTTTCTCGTCGCCCTTCCGCCGTTCGGCCAAGCCCAGCCGGTATTCGAGGCCGGCATTTTCGTAAGTGCGGTAGCCCTTGGGCTCGAGCCGCAGCGCCGTCTTGCAATCGGCGACCGTTAAAAGCGGCTTGTTGCTGCGCCGGTAGAAATCGCCGCGGTTGGTCAGCGCCTCGGGCGTGGGATCGAGAGCGACGGACCGGTTGAGATCTGCGAAGGCCGAGCAGCAGCAAAC
>JAGWJY010000033.1 GCA_028865545.1 Alphaproteobacteria bacterium
AAAATCTCCGTGCCGGGGTCTTCAGAATAACCGGCGCGGCCAGGACGCGGAAGGGCGCAAACCGGGACGAGCCGGGGGCGGCCGTCCTGCGAGGCTCCCCCGGCGCAAGGCCGGGGCCGCACCTCGGGACGACGGCCGCGGGGCCCGCGTTACAATTCCGTACACGGAATATATTGCCGAATGCGGAAGAGCGGCGCGGCGCGCGCGCGGCGTTGGTTTGCGCCTCCGCGTGTCGGATTTTTAATCGCGTGGTTACCGCACATCCATCTCGGCGGTTTATGTCGGAGGTGCGTGCGGTGCGCCTGCCGCGCCGTGGAAATCCCAACCGTGAAAGAGGTCCAGCGATGCCGATCCATCTCAGCCAATACAAACCGCGAAACCTGCGCGCCAGCCTGCTGGCGCTGCTGCTGGGAACCGCTCTGGGCGCCGGCGGCGCCTGCTGGGCGATCTCGGCGCAAGCCAGCGAAGGCCCGGCGGCGCCGCCGCTCGGCCTGCCGCCCGTCGCCGCGCCGGGCGGTTTCGCGCAAAGCGGCTTCGCGCCGCTGGTCAAGGAAGTCAGCCCGGCGGTGGTGCAGATCACCACCACCTCGATGCCGTCGAACAAGACGCTGCAGCAGATGCCGGGCCTGCCGCCGGGCTGGCCGTTCGGCGATTTCTTCGGCCAGCAATTCGGCGGGCAAGGCCAGCATTGGACGCTGCAGGAACCGGCGCAGCATGCGCTGGGCTCGGGCTTCCTGATCGATCCGGCGGGCTACATCGTCACCAACAACCATGTGGTCGACGGCGCGCATCACATCTCGGTCACCCTGACCGACGGCGACAAATACGCCGCCAAGGTGATCGGCCGCGATCCCAAGACCGATCTGGCGCTGCTCAAGATCGACGCCGGAAAACCGCTGCCCTATGTGGCGTTCGGCGACTCCGGCAAGGAACAGGTGGGCGACTGGGTGGTGGCCGTCGGCAATCCCTACGGGCTGGGCGGCACGGTGACGGCGGGCATCGTCTCGGCGCGCGGCCGCAACATCAACGACGGCAGCTATGACGATTTCCTGCAAATCGACGCGCCGATCAATCCGGGCAATTCCGGCGGGCCGCTGTTCAACCAGTCCGGCCGGGTGGTGGGCATCGACACGGCGATCTATTCGCCCTCGGGCGGCAGCGTCGGCATCGGCTTCGCCATCCCCTCCAATCTCGCCAAGGATATCGTGGCGCAGCTGAGGGCCCACGGAAAGGTGGCGCGCGGCTGGCTCGGCATCCAGATGCAGGCGCTGACGCCGGCGCTGGCCAAGGCCGTCGGCCTCTCCAACGATCACGGCGTGCTGGTCGACATGGTGGAGAAGGATTCGCCGGCCCTGCGGGCGGGCATCAAACAGGGCGACGTCATCACCGCCTATGACGGCAAGCCGATCAAGAGCATGCGCGACCTGGCCTTCGACGTCGCCGACACGGCGGCCGGAAAAACCGCCGACGTCACGCTGTGGCGCAACCAGCAGCGGCAGAGCATCGACGTCACCATCGGCAACCAGAAGCAGGAGAAGGTCGCCTCGGCGCAGGGCGCCGGAACGCATAAGGGGCCGGTGGGCATGGCGCTGGAACGGCTGACGCCCGGCGAGCGCAACGAACTCAACGTCGATCCGTCGGTCAACGGCGTGGTGGTGGCGCAGGTGACGCCCGACAGCAAGGCCGATCAGAGCGGCGTGCAGGCGGGCGACATCATCCTGCGCGTCGCCGGCAACAAGGTGGCGAACCCGGCGCAGGCGGCGCACGACATCCACGCCGCCGAGAACGCCAAGAAGCCGGCGGTGCTGATCCAGATCCTGCGCGACGGCGTGAAATCCTATCTCGGCCTCAAGCTGGCGACGGGATGAGGCGCCGCGCCTCAGGCGGGATCGGAACGCCGCGCCCGCATCTCCGCCAGCAGATGGCGCAGGCGCTTGTCGGCCTTGTGGTTGTTGATCGCCAGAACGGCGTGCAGCAGGCCGATGGCCCACAGCGCCAGGCCGATGCTGTGGAAGATGATCGTCAGCCAGAAGGCGATGGACAGGATGTAGAGGATCAGATTCGCCAGCGCCTGGAACGGCTTTCCGATCAGGAGCAGCGCCAGCGGCGCGCAGAAGATGGCGACGAGATAGATCATGGCTCCGGCGGCCTGCTGGTTGCGGCGCAACTATAGCGCGGCGCGGCGGCGATGGCGAAGGCCGCCGCTCAATGCGCCGCGGGCGGCGGCGGGAAGAAGGCGCCCGCCACGGTGGGGAATTCCACCGGGCTGGCGTAATCATCCGCCGAGATCGCCGAGACGCCGAAGAACCAGTCGTCGATGACGACGTCCTTCAGCTTGAGCGAGGTGGCGCTGCCGGCCGAGCGGCTGGAGGTCCAATAGGGCGCCGTGGTGTCGCGCCACCAGACGCGATAGGAGGCGGCGCCGGGCACCGCCGTCCAGCTCACCGTGGTGTCGTGCGCCACGGCGCCTGCGATCTTGACCATCGCCGGCGGCGCCGGCGCCATCGCCAGGCTCGCCATGGTCAAGGCGTTGAGCCGCGTCACCTGCGCCAGATAGGGGAAGTTGACGAATGCGAGGCGGTCGCCGTAATCGATGCCGTTCTCGCTGCGCACGTCCTGGTGCTCGTGATTGTAGTTCTCGATGGCCTCGGTGAAGCGCACCGCGGGGTAGCCGGCCGCCAGCATCTCCACCTGGTCGCCGCCGCGGTCGTAGCGGTCGGTGCGGTAGATCATCCGTACGCTGAAGTTTGTCAGATAACGCCCGGCGATGCCGGCGATGTAGCGCGCCAGATTGCGCGACGGACTGTCGACCTCGCCGCCATTGTAGCGGCGGCGCTCGGCTTCCTGCGGCGTCTCGGTGGAACGCGTGCCTTCCGAGAACAGCCGCACATGGTTGGCGTCGGTCAGGCCGTTGTCGCCGGTGATGTTGCCGACGATGTCGTTGTTGAGATCGGCCTCCACCTGCCAGTGGTGATCCTTGGCGTATTGCGCCAGCAGCTTGCCGCCATAGAGGTCCTGTTCCTCGCCGGAGAGCACGGCGAAGACCAGCGTGGCGGCGAATTTGCGCTTCGACAGCACGCGCGCCGCCTCGATGACGGCGGCGGTGCCCGAGCCGTCGTCGTCGGCGCCGGGGGCGTCGCTGGTGGCGTTCATCACGTCGGTGACGCGCGAATCGAGATGGCCGGAAATGACGACGTAGCGGCCCGGATCGGAGGTGCCCGGCAGGATCGCCAGCACGTCCATGATCTCGGTGGGCTTGGGAACGCGCGGGCCGGTGACCGTCTGGGTCGGGGTCTCGATCTGCAGGCAGCCGCTACAGGCCTTGCTGATCTCCTCGAAGCGGCTCTTCACCCAGCGCCGCGCCGCGCCGATGCCGCGCGTCTCCGACGTGGTGTCCGACATGGTGTGGCGCGTGCCGAAACCCACCAGTTTGGTGATCGTCGCCTTCAGCTCGTCGGCTTTGACATCGGCGGCGATGCTGCGCAGCAGCGGATGATCGGGCGGCAGCGCCGGCGCGTCAGCGGCCTGCGCCGCGGCCAGCAGAAATCCCGTGCAGACGATGGCGGCAACGGCGCGCATGAGACACCTCCAGGCTGGACGGGCGCAGAGTGGCGTCTGCGCCGCGGAGGGGCAAGCGCAGTAACGCAGATGTGCGCGGCGCCCGGCCTACTGGAACGGGCCGCCGTCCTGCCATAGGCTCGCGCCGCGCCGGGACAGACCGGCCGCGCCAATCCGGAGACGCCGTGTTCCGTCAACTGCTGACTTTCCTGAATGCGCCCGAAGCGGAGCGGAAGCCTCCGGAGCTGCGCGTGGCGGTGGCGGTCCTGCTGCTCGAAGCGGCCCACCGCGACGACGAGTTCGGCGCCGAGGAGCGCACGGCCATCGAGCGGCTGCTGACGAAAAAATTCGCCCTCTCCGCGGAAGAATGCGCGCAACTGCTGGCCTCCTGCGAAGCGACGTCCGAGCGCATGACGCAGCTGCATCCCTACACCCAGGCCATCTTCACGCAGATGCCGATCGAAGAGCGGGTGCAGTTCATGGAGATGCTTTGGGAAGTGGTCTACGCCGACGGCGTGCTCGATCCCGAAGAGGACGCGCTGATCCGCCGTCTCGGCGGCCTCATCTATGTCTCCGACAGAGACCGCGTGCTGGCCCGCCAGCGGGCGCTTGCGCGGCTGGGCAGAACCGCCGCGGATTAACCGGCATCGTCAATACAGAAGATGCGCCCGGCGTTCCTCCAGCCAGGCGCGTTCGTCGGGCGCCGCGAGCGCCTCGAGATCGCCGGGCATGGCGGCGGCATCGTCCACCCATTCGCGCAGCAAGGGCGAGCCGTTGATGACGTCGATGGCGCGCTTGCCGTGCTCGTATTCGTAGGCGAAGTCGCGCCACAGCGGATAGGCGGGCGCCAGGCGGCGGATCGCCTTGAAGGCCAGCGCCTGCAGGCGCCAGGGCTTGAAGGCGGCGTGATCGTAAGCGGGACCTTCGGTGTGAATCTGCACGCCGGCGCAGAGATGGCCGGCATGTTTGTGGAAGGTCGGCTCGAACCAGCAGTCGCGCAGCTGACAGCCGGCGAGCCAGTGCGGCGCCAAGGCGCGCATCTCGTCAATGACACGGCGCGCATCGATGTCGGGCGCGCCGAACAGTTCCAGCGGCCGCGTGGTGCCGCGGCCTTCCGACAGCGTCGTGCCTTCCAGCATCACCGTGCCGGCATAGGCGCGCGCCATCCAGAGGTTCGGCGCGTTGGGACTGGGATTGACCCAGACGCGCGCACCGAGCGGCCAGCCGAAGCCGGGCGCGGCCTCGGGATGCCAGCCTTCCATTTCAATGACGCGATAGCCGACGTCGAGCCTGTTGGCGGCAACGAACCAGCGGCCCAGCTCGCCCAGCGTCAGACCATGGCGCATCGGCAGCGGACCGGCGCCGACGAAACTCTCCCAGCCCGCGCGCAGCTTAAGGCCTTCCACCGGACGGCCGGCGGGATTGGGGCGATCGAGCACCCACACTTCTTTATGATGCTTCGCCGCGGCTTCGAGCACATAGAGCAGCGTGGTGACGAAAGTGTAGATGCGGCAGCCCAGATCCTGCAGATCGACGAGGAGCACGTCGAAGGTGTCCATCATCGCATCGGTGGGACGGCGCACCTCGCCGTAAAGACTGAACACCGGGATGCGGTGGACCGGATCGAGGAAGTCCGGCGACTCCACCATGTTGTCCTGCTTGTCGCCGCGCAGCCCGTGCTGCGGCCCGAAAGCGGCGGCGAGCTTGATGTCGCCGCTGGCCGCCAGCGCATCGAGGGAATGCGTCAGATGCTGCGTCACCGAGGCCGGATGCGCCAGCAAGGCGACGCGCTTGCCATGCAACGGAGCACGCAGCGAAGGCTCGGCGAGCAGATGGTCGATGCCGAATTTCATGACCGCGACGGTGCTGGAAGTTCCAGCGCAAAGCAATCGGAATGATGGAAGTCCGGCTTGCCCGGCGGATGCCTGAGCGCCCAATAAGACAGGCGGCCGCTCGCCTCTTCGATCACCGCCGAAAGACCGAGCATCCAGGACGCGCCGCCCAGCGGTAGATTGGGAGAGACCAGCAGTTCGAGCTGGCCGGCATCCGCATGCACGGAGATGCGCGGCGCGGCGATGTCGGCGGCGCGCATGCCGCTGCGATAGGCGTCGAAGTCGTAGGCCGCCCATTGCGTCGACGGCGCGACGTTGAGCTCGCAATAGGCGTCGCCGGTTCCCGCCTTGACGAAGGCCTCGAAGCAGGTGTGTTTCCAGAGCGCGTCCGCGCGCGTCGGCTCGCTCAAGGGCGGCAGGCGCAAATCGCTCATCCTGCCCGCCACGAGGTAACGCAAAATCAGCACGCCGGAGCGCGGCCGCGACACTTCCACAGCGATGCCGGACACCGCCTCGCAGTGCGAATCCGGATGAAGCTGCAAGGCCTGGCGCATGGACCGACTATAGCGTTCCCGGCCCGCTCGCGCCTAGGAGGCGATATACCGCTTCAGGTGATGGTCGACATTGCCGTAGAGCGCGTCGATCATCGTCAGGCGCTTGAAATAATGGCCGACGCTGAGTTCGTCGGTCATGCCCATGCCGCCATGAATCTGAATCGCCTGCTGGCCGACGAAGCGGCCCGACTTGCCGATCTGCACCTTGGCGGCGGAGACGGATTTGCGGCGCTCCGGACCGCCGAGCTTCAACGCCGCCATCAGGGCGATGGACACCGACTGCTCGACATGCACGAACATGTCGGCCATGCGATGCTGCAGCGCCTGGAACTTGCCGATGGGCTGGCCGAACTGCTTGCGCGTCTTGGAATATTCCACCGTGGCGGCGAGCAGCACTTTCATGCAGCCCACGGCCTCGGCGCAATGCGCGGCAATGGCTTCGTCACAGGCCTGATCGACCAGCGCGAAGCCGCCCTCGGCCGGGCCGATCAGACGGTCCGCCGGGATTTCCGCATTCTCGAAGGTGACCTCGGAAGCGCGCGTGCCGTCGACGGTGGGATAATCGCGGACGCCGACGCCTTTGGCTTTCTTGTCGATCAGGAAGACGCCGACGCCCTTCTCGTCGCGGCGGGCGCCCGCGGTGCGCGCCGTCACCAGCAGCGCGTCGGCCCAGGGGCCGCCGAGCACGACCGCCTTCTGGCCGTTGAGCACAAAGGAGGCGCCCTGCTTTTTCGCCGTGGTCTGGAGATCGGCGAGATTGTAGCGGCCGCCCTGCTCGGCGAAGGCGAAGGCGATCATCGTGCCGCCGGTCGCGATCTTGTTCAGCCATTCCTGTTTCTGCGCCTCCGTGCCGGCGCGGGCGATGAGGCCGCCGGCGACGATCACGGTGGGGACATAAGGCTCCACCACCAGCGCCTTGCCGAACTCTTCCAGGATCACCGAGGCGTCGATGGCGCCGCCGCCGAGCCCGCCATAGGCTTCCGGCAAAGGCGCCGCCAGCAGACCGAGTTCGGCGAACTGCTGCCATTGCGCCGGATCGCGGCCCTCGTCGCTGCGGGTGAATTTGCGCCAAGCCTCGAAGCCGTATTTGTCGGCGAGATAAGCGGCGACGGAGTTGCGCAGCAGCGTCTGTTCTTCGGTGTAGGAGAAATCCATATCCGCTCCGCCTAAAGGCCCAAAACCGCTTTGACGATGATGTTGCGCTGGATCTCGTTCGAGCCGCCGTAGATCGATGCCTTGCGCATGTTGAAGTAGCGCCCCGCCGCGCCCAGCGCGTAATCCGGACCGACGTAATCGTTGGCGCCCAGCCCGCGCTCATAGGGAAACGCGTAATAGCCGACGGCTTCCTCGGCCAGCTCGGTGATGCGCTGCTGAATCTCGGTGCCGCGGATTTTCAGGATCGAGCTTTCCGGGCCCGCCATCTCGCCGCGCGCCTCCGCCGCCAGGGTGCGCAGTTCGGTATATTCCAGCGCCGAGAGTTCGATCTCCAGTTCGGCAATCTTGCGCGCGAACTCCGGGGTCTCGATCAGCGGCACGCCGTCGTCCTGTTCGGCGCGGGCGATTTCCTTCAGCCGCACCACGGCCTGTTTGGAGCGCGCGGTGTTGGCGATGCCGGTGCGTTCGTTGACCAGCAGGAATTTGGCGTAGGTCCAGCCCTTGTTCTCCTCGCCCACCAGCTGATCGGCCGGCACTTTCACATTGTCGAAGAAAACTTCGTTCACTTCCTGGGCGCCGCCCAGCACGATGATCGGCTTGATGGTGATGCCCGGCGACTTCATGTCGATCAGCAGGAAGCTGATGCCTTCCTGCGCCTTGACCTCGGTGTTGGTGCGCACCAGGCAGAAGATCCAGTCGGCATATTGCGCCAGCGTGGTCCAGGTCTTCTGGCCGTTGACGACGTAGTGATCGCCCTGGCGCACGGCGCGCAGGCGCAGGCTGGCGAGATCGGAACCGGAGCCCGGTTCGGAATAACCCTGACACCACCAGTCCTCGCCCGACAGAATGCGCGGCAGGTAGTGCTTCTTCTGCGCCTCGCTGCCGAAGGTGTAGAGCACCGGGCCCAGCATGTTGAGGCCGAAGACCACCACCGGCGGCATTTCCGCCCGGGCGCATTCCTCGTTGAAGATGTAACGCTGCGTCACGCTCCAGCCGGTGCCGCCATATTCCTTCGGCCAATGCGGCGCCACCCAGCCCTTGGCGTAAAGCAGCTTGTGCCAGGCCATGTAGTCGTCGCGCGTGCGCGTGGCGGATTCCGGCGTACCCGTCGAGCGCGGCAGCTTCGGTTTGGACTCGGCGATGAAGGCGCGCACCTCGGCGCGGAAGGCTTCTTCCTCGGGCGAGAACGAAAGATCCATGGCGTTTCTCCTCGAGCGCATGCCCGTCGAAGAAAACAATACACATGCGCGGGCGCGCGCCAAGCGCCGCCGGGGAACTTTATCTTGACGGTGGGAAACCTATCGCGCTCAGCCGCGTTCCTTGCGGATGGCCTCGTGGTGACGGATCACTTCCTTGACGATGAAATTGAGGAACTTCTCGGCGAAATCCGGATCGAGCTTCGCGTCCTTCGCCAGGGCGCGCAGACGTTCGATCTGACGGGCTTCGCGCGCCGGATCGGCGGGCGGCAGATTGTGCTCCGCCTTGTAGCGGCCGACGGTCTGCGTGCACTTGAAGCGCTCGGCCAAGAGATGGATGAGCGCGGCATCGATATTGTCGATGCTGTCGCGCAGGCGCAGAAGTTCTGAATCGATAGATGCCATCAGCCGGCCTCTTGGGAACGCATAGACGAGTCATATGCGATCAGGGCCGGCTTCCGCAACGTGCGGGCTATTTCTTGTCTTCGGCGTCGAGCTCGAGCCACATGGCGTTGAGCACCGCCAGCGTGACGGCAAAGCCAAGACCGAGAACCCAGGAAAAATACCACATGGCGTCGCCTCAATAATTGCTGTGGCTGTCGGACATGATCGTCTCGCCTTTTACCGGACCGCGCAACACGCGATAGGCCCAGGCAGTGTAGGCCAGCACGATCGGCAGGAAGATCACCGTGCAGCCCAGCATGATGTAAAGCGTCAGTTTGCTGGACGAGGCGTCCCACACCGTCAGGCTCATATCGGGATCGGTTGACGACGGCAGCAGGAACGGGAACAGCGAAAGCCCCGCCGTGGCGATGACGCCGGCCGGCACCAGCGCCGAACCGATCCAGGCCAGCAGCGGCCGGCCGCGCGATAGGACGGCGATCATGGCGCCCAGATAAGCCACCAGCGGCGCCAGCCAGAAGAGCGGGTGCAGCGTGTAGTTATCCCACCAGCCGCCCGCGACGCGCGCCGCCGTCTTGAGCAGCGGGTTGGAAGGCCCGTCGGGCGCGATGGCGCTGGTAATGCGGAAGCCGTCGAGCTCGCGCACCCAGATGCCGGCGACGGTGAAGAGAAGGACGAAGGCCAGCGCGGCATAAGGCACCAGGGCGCGCGCCCGGGCGCCCGGCTTGCCGTCCGCCTTGAGGCTGAGCCAGGTGGCGCCGTGCAGCACCAGCATGGCCACCGAGACCAGCCCCGCCAGCAGCGAGAAGGGATTGAGCAAGGAGAAGAGCGTGATGGATTCGTGCAGGCGCAGATCGCTGTCGAAGCCGAAGGGCACGCCGACGAACAGATTGCCGAAGGCGACGCCGAACACCAGCGCCGGCACGAAGCCGCCGATGAACAGCGCGATGTCCCACCAGTTCCGCCACAGCGGACTGGAGAGCTTGCTGCGGAACTTGAAACCGACCGGCCTCAGGATCAGAGCCAGCAGCACCAGGAACATCGCCAGATAAAAGCCGGAGAAGGAGGCCGCATAGAGCGCCGGCCAGGCCGCGAAGATCGCACCGCCGCCCAAGATCAGCCAGACCTGGTTGCCTTCCCACACCGGTCCGACCGTATTGATCACCACGCGGCGCTCGAGATCGTTTCTGGCGACGAAGGGCAGCAGGATCGCCGTGCCCAGATCAAAGCCGTCCATGATCGCCAGCCCGATCAGCAGAATGCCGAGCAGCGCCCACCAGATCAGTCGCAGAGTTTCGTAATCCATCGCTATCACTCCGCCGGTGCGCGGACGAACGGCGCTGCCACGGCGTGGCCGAGCGTACCGTCCGGTCCGAGCCGGATGTATTTGACCATGAGATAAATGTCAGCGACCAGAAGACTGCTGTAGAAGACGAGGAAGCCGATCAGGCTGAACAAAACGTTCCCCGCCGTGGTCGACGACACGCCCAGCGCGGTGGGCAGAACGCCCTCGATCACCCAGGGCTGTCGGCCGTATTCGGCGACGATCCAGCCGAGTTCGGCGGCAATCCACGGCAACGGCAGGCTCCACAAGGCCACCCGCAGGAAAGTCCGGCTGACGTCGAGCTTGCGCTTGGCCGACAACCAGAACGCCAGAGCGAACAGAGCAATGAAATAGAAGCCCAATCCCACCATGAAGCGGAACGACCAGAACAGCACCGGCACGTTGGGAATGGTGGAGTTGGCCGCGGCGTCGATCTGTTCCGGCGTGGCGTTCTGCACGTCGGGGCGGAAGCGCTTCAGCAGAAGCGCGTAGCCGAGATCGTCGACATGGGTGCTGAGCTGCTCGTGCAGCGCTTCGCTGTTGCGGTCGGTTTTGAGCTTGTTGAGCGCGTCATAGGCGATCAAGCCGTTCCTGATGCGCTCCTTGGCGAGTTCGACCAGATCGTTGATGCCGGGGACACGCCTGTCGACGGAACGGGTGGCGATGAGACCCAAGACCCACGGCACCTTCACTTCGTATTCGGTGGTGTGGGTTTTCAGATCCGGAATGCCGAAGACCGTGAACGAGGCGGGCGCCGGCTCGGTATTCCACATCGCCTCGACGGCCGCGATCTTCATCTTCTGGTTCAGGCCGGCGGTGTAGCCGCTCTCATCGCCCAGCACGACGACGCTGAGCGCGGCGGCCAGCCCGAAGCTCGCCGCCACCGTCATCGAACGCTTGGCCAGTTCGACATGACGGCCGCGCAGCAGGTAATAGGCGCTGATCGCCAGCACGAAGATCGATCCGACGACATAACCGGCGCTGACGGTATGCACGAATTTGGCCTGCGCCACCGGGTTGAACAGCACCTCCATGAAGTTCGAGACTTCCATGCGCATCGTCGCGGCGTTGAAATGGGCGCCGACGGGGAACTGCATCCAGCCATTGGCGATCAGAATCCACAGCGCCGAGAGATTGGAGGCGATGGCGAGGCACCAGGTGACGACCAGATGGCTGACCTTCGGCAGCTTGTTCCAGGCGAAGAAGAACAGCCCGATGAAGGTCGCCTCGAGGAAGAAGGCCATGAGACCTTCGATCGCCAGCGGCGCACCGAAGACGTCGCCGACATAATGCGAGTAATAGGCCCAGTTCGTACCGAACTGGAACTCCATGGTGATGCCCGTCGCCACGCCCATCGCGAAGTTGATGCCGAAGAGGGCGCCCCAGAATTTCGTCATGTCGCGCCAGATCTCGCGGCCCGTCATCACATACACGGTCTCCATGATGCCGAGCAGGATCGAAAGGCCGAGCGTCAGAGGCACGAACAGAAAATGGTAGAGCGCGGTGATCGCGAATTGCAGTCGGGAAAGTTCGACGATGTCCATGATGTATTCCTAGCGCTGATTGGAACCCAGAATCTGGGCGGAGACCGCGGCGGAATCGGCGAGCGGACGGTGTGACGGACCGAAGAAAAGGAAATAGAGGCAGGTCAGCATGACGAGCTTCGCCACCAGCAGAATTGAGATGTCGCGCCAGAAATGTGGCCTACGGGCAGCCGGCGTCATTTTCCATTCTTCTTCGCCCAATTTCGTTCCCGCCAGCCTACGCTCGCGAGTACGCCAGCAAAAGCGACCAAGACCAGAATTATCATCGCCAGATACAGAGCTTCGCCGTTTGTCATGTGATTCGTCCCCAGATTTGAAGGACTTTGCTTCTGTCATGGCGCCGTCCGCCTCGTATTTGACGGATGTCAATTTCACAGCTTTGAAATTGAATTATTCGAATGAAGGCGACGACGAAAGCCCCGGAGGACATTATGACGCTGATGCGCATACGCCTGGAGGTCGCCAGAACCGGGGAGTTTCCAAACGGCAGCAGCCGGCACGGTTACGAGTTTCTGGCGCCGCTCACCGAGGACGGACACATGGACATGGACGCGTGGCAACATGTCCGCGACAAATGCACGGTCCTGCGGTTTTGGGGCGACGCGCCGGAAGAGTTCGGCTGCCTGCGCCATACGGGGCATGGCTGGCGTTTCGATTATGACGCGTCAGTCAGCACGGACGACGAGCCGTTCTTCAAGCTCGACCAACACCGAATCACACCCGGTGCCTATCTGTCGATACGGGAGCACGACGGCGTCCAGCGGCCATTCAAAGTCATCGAGATCGAGCCCGCCGCGGAGGCAGATGTGGCCTAAGTGCATCCGGCGATGGCTAATTGCGGGATTTCACCTATTCCGTGTTGGCGCGGCGCGACCGGCCTGCTAGGTTCGTTAATGACACGCAGCAACAGAAACATATGCACGGACCGGTCGATCCGGCAGCGCAAAGCGACGACACCTTGTTCCAGACGCTGATCGCGACGGCGGTCGACGGCATCATGGTGATCGACGAGCGTGGAATCGTGCAGGTCTATAACAGGGCCTGCGAGCGGCTTTTCCAGTACGGCGCCGACGAGGTCATCGGACAGAACATCAAGATGCTGATGCCGGCGCCTTATCGCAACGAGCATGACGGCTATCTCGATAGTTACAGAAATACCGGCAAGGCGCGCATCATCGGCATCGGGCGCGAAGCCCGCGGCCAGCGCAAGGACGGCACGGAATTTCCGCTCTATCTGTCCGTCGGCCAAGGCACGCTGGACGGCAAGCGCATATTTGTCGGCATTGTCCACGACCTGACCCAACTCAAGGCCGAAGAGGCGGCGCGCGAAGAGCAGCGCGGCATGATGGCCTCGATCGTGGAAACGTCGAACGACGCCATCATCAGCAAAACACTGGACGGCATCGTCACCAGCTGGAATGCGGCAGCGGAGCGCATCTTCGGTTACAAGGCCGAGGAAATCATCGGCAAACCGATATCGATATTGTTCCCGCCCGATCTGGTCGAAGAAGAAGCCATGATCCTCGCCAAGCTGAGCAAAGGCGAGAGCATCCAGCATTACGAGACCGTGCGCCGGCGCAAGAACGGCGCCCATATCGACATCTCGCTCACCGTCTCGCCGCTGTTTGACGCAAGCGGCAAGATCGTCGGGGCCTCCAAGACCGCCCGCGACATCACCGAACGCAAGGCGGCAGAAGCCCGGCTGCAGTTGCTGCAGAGCGAGCTGACGCATGTTGCGCGCCTCAGCGAGATGGGCCAGTTCTCGGCCGCCCTGGCGCATGAATTGAACCAGCCTCTCACGGCGATCCTCAACTACACGAACGTCGCCAAGCGCCTGCTGACTTCGCAAAATCCCGATTCGCCGGCAAAGACCTACGAAACCATCGCCAAGGCCGGCCAGCAGGCGCAACGCGCGGGGCAGATCATCCGCCGGATGCGCGACTTCGTGGAAAAGCGCGACAGCAAACGCACGATCGAAGACGTCAACAAGATCGCCGCCGATGCCATGGCGCTCGGGCTGGTGGGAACCAAGGTCGCCAACATCAAGATGCAAACGATTTTTGCCAGCAGGGCGCCGGCTGTGCTCGTCGACAAGGTTCAGATTCAGCAGGTGCTGGTGAATCTGTTGCGCAATGCCGCGGAAGCGATGACCGAATCACCAAGGCGCGAGCTGACGGTCACGACCACCAACATCGACGACACCTCGGTCGAACTATCGGTTGCGGACACGGGCCCCGGCATCCCCGACGAGCTGGCGAAACGCCTGTTCGAGCCATTCGTCACCACCAAGGTGGGAGGCATGGGCATCGGGCTCGCCATCAGCCAGTCCATTGTCGAGGCTCATGGCGGACAGCTGCGGATGACGCCCAACAAGGACGGCGGTACGATCTTCCATTTTCGGCTGCCGGCAGCACCAGATATGGAATAGCGGTATGGCGGAAAACGAAACAGTCTTCATCATCGATGACGATGCCGGCATTCGCGACTCCCTGTCGTTGCTCGTGGAGTCGGTTGGCTACAGGCCTAAGCCCTATGCCTCGGGTGTGGCGTTCCTGGAGAGCGAGAAGCCGGAAGCGGTCGGCTGCATGCTGGTCGACGTGCAGATGCCGGACCTGAACGGACTGCAGCTGCAACAAGAACTCAGCAACCGGCATTTCCACCTTCCGGTCATCATCATGACCGGGCATGGCGACGTCCCGATTGCCGTACAGGCGATGAAGGCCGGCGCTGTCGACTTCCTGGAAAAACCATTCAACGACGATGTGCTGCTCGACTGCATCAGCCGGGCGCTCGCGCGCCTCGCCTCAGCCGATGACGCGGCCAATGCCGCGAGAGAAGCCGAAAAACGTCTGACACAGCTGACAGAGCGCGAGCGACAGGTTCTCGATCTCATTGTCGCAGGCAAGGCCAACAAGGTCATTGCCTACGAACTGTCGATCTCGCCGCGCACCGTGGAAATCCATCGTTCGCGTGTGATGGAGAAAATGGACGCAGGCAACCTCGCAGATCTCGTGCGCATGGTGTTGTCCATAAAACCCTAGCGGTTATTACGTATTTTCTCCCTTTTCCGCCCAGCCTAGCTTGCAGAACCCTTACAATTCGGGGGTACTGGAGTCCGTGCGTTGGGCCTGACAATCGACCTCGTAGACGACGACGATGCGGTGCGCGACTCCCTGCGCGCGCTGCTGGAGTCCGGCGGCTACAATGTCCGCGATTACGCGTCGGGCGTGCTTTATCTGCAGCGCAGCAATGAACCTCCCGGCGACTGCATGATCGTCGACCATCACATGCCGGAGATGACCGGACTCGAGCTTCTTGAGTCCCTGCGCGCCAACGGAAACAAAACGCCCGCCATCATCCTGACCGGACGTTACGACCCGTCCCTGGAACCGCGCATCGCGCAAGTGAACGTCATCGCGCTGCTCCACAAGCCGGTCGACGACGAACAGCTTTTCGACTGGCTCGACAAAGCCTGCGGCGAGAACCGCGCGGCGCACTAAGCCGGCCGCCGCAGCGCGTTTATTCCTTCGAGATCTAAGATCCGCCGTGCGGCGTAAGCAATATCTCGTAAGGGAAAGCCACGACTACCAATCATCCCGCTCCGGCCACATCATCGCTTTAACAATAATAAGAACGGGTGACGGCAATCGCGTGCTGATAAAGGCGTTTTTCTTGATGAGCGCGAAAGAAGGTCTCTTCGGAATCCCCCCTCGCCGAGATCTTTGCGTTGCCGCCACCCATCCTTTTTCCCAGATGAAAACCGCGGGCCAGTTCGCCGTCATTCAGGAACGGCTGGCGGACGCCGCCGCCGCTTTCCGCCCGACGGCGCCAGACAATGTGCAGCCAGACGACCAGCCATCCAACGCCACAAACAAGCTCGAGACGACTGAGGAGAAATCCACATGATCCCTCTTCACCTCCTGACCGCGCTACTTCCGCCGGGCGCACTGGCGATGTCCAAAGCGACATCCGGCGACCACGACCTCCGCGCTTCGCTGGATGACATTCGCCGGACGATCTCGGCTCAAATCCGCCAAGCCAGAGCCGATCTGGGCGGACATCCCGAGGTCGCGGAGGAAATCTACCGGATCGTGAGTTCGTCCATAGAGATTTGATTAATCAGCATAAAACGTGAGAATTGCGCGCCGTCCCTAGGTGCGACATAGAATTACTTGACCTTACCTGGAGCTCTCGCCGACCTTCCCTAGCGAGATGACCCGCGCCCTCCGCCTCACCGCCTTCCACATCGCGTTCGCCGCGATGCTGCTGCGCGCCGTGATGCCCATGGGCTGGATGCCGAACCAGAACGACGCCGGAGGTTCGCCGCTGGTCATCTGCTCCATCAATGGTCCGATCCATATCGTGGTGGGGCCGGACGGCCAGCCGTTGAAGCAGACGCCGCATCAGCATGAGGCCTGCCCCTTCGCCGCCGCCGCGCATCTGGCGCAATCGGCGACCGTGGCGATGGCCGCTCTCCCGTCACAAGCATCACAGCCGGCCTATCTGGCCGCGCATATGGCGGTCGCTGCCGGTGCCGCACGCCACACGTCGAGTTCTCCGCGGGCGCCTCCAGCCATCACTTGAACCAATCCGAAGGCAAGACCGCGCTGGCCTGTTTGCCGCGCGCGTCCGGTTCATTCCCTCAGACGAGACAAATCATGCCGATCCGATACCTGAACTCGAACAACCTCCATGCCGCCGCGATCCTGGCGCTGGGGATCATCGTCTTTGCCAGTCATGCCCATGCCGCGGGCCTTACGGTCAGCAACGGCTGGATGCGCAAGCTTCCGGCAAATCTGCCGGCGGCGGGCTATTTCGATCTGCACAATGGCGGCGACAAGACCGCATCGCTGACCGGCGCCAGTTCACCGGCCTGCGGCATGCTCATGCTGCACAAATCGGAGGACATCGGCGGCACGGAACATATGAGCGACGTGGCCAGCGTCGATGTGACGGCGGGCGCAACGGTCAAGTTCACGCCGGGCGGCTATCACCTGATGTGCATGCAGCCGGGCCCGACGCTGCAGATCGGCGGCAAAGTGCCGGTGACGCTTGAATTCCTCGGCGGCATCAAGATCACGGCCGATTTCGCGGTCCGCAATGCGGCCGGGAAATAGCCCATGGCACATCGATATCGTGTGCAGCGGCTGCTGACGGCGGCCGGTCTGCTGCTGGGCTTGGCGCCAAGCGCGAGCCTGGCATGCGCGTGCGGCTGCGGCGTCTTCGACGTGGGGACGAGCGCGCTTCTGCCAACTTCCGGCGGCGCTACGGCATTCATCGAATATGACTTCATGGATCAGAACCGGAACTGGAGCGGGACTTCCAGCGCGCCCTCTTCCGCCAACGCCGACAAGGAAATCCGCACCGACTTCATGACCATGGGCGGCCAGTACATGTTCGATCAAGACTGGGGCGTGATGGCCAAGGTGCCGATCTGGGATCGCACCTTTAAGACGGACTCCGGTTCCGGCGGCGTCGACAGTTTCGAGCATGCGGCGC
This sequence comes from Alphaproteobacteria bacterium, assembly GCA_028865545.1. Taxonomy (GTDB): domain Bacteria; phylum Pseudomonadota; class Alphaproteobacteria; order Micropepsales; family Micropepsaceae; genus Rhizomicrobium. The sequence goes on from JAGWJY010000033.1 coordinate 17,065, forward strand.
TCGGCGACGTCCGCCTGATGGGCGTCTACACGGGCCTTTCCGACGACATGTCGACCGGCGTCATCTTCGGCACCAAGCTGGCGACCGGCGACTTCACCTATGCCAATTTCGACCGCGACACGCAGATCGGCACCGGCAGCACGGACGCCCTGCTGGGGCTTTATCACACCGGCGATCTGACGAGCGACGACGCCTTCGTATGGTATGGGCAGGTCATGTGGGACAAGCCTCTGGCCAGCCAGGGCGGCTACACACCCGGCAGCGAAATCGACGGTGCGGTTGGGGTCTATTACGACAACTTCATATTCTCCGACGGCACGCAGATCACCCCGATGCTGCAGATGATCGCGTCGAACCGCACCAGAGACGGCGGCATCAACGCCGATCCGCCGAACACCGGTTATAACCGCCTCATGCTGTCGCCCGGCGTCGAAGCACATATCGGCAACTGGAAGATCTACGGCGACGTCGAGTTCCCGGTCTATCAGGACATGAACGGCAACCAGCTGGTGGCGCATCAGCTGTTCAAATTCATCCTGAGCCGCAGCTTGGACGAATAGGAGGTTCAGTCCACTTCGTCGAGGAGGCGTGCGCCGGGTAAGCCGCGCAGAAAGCCATCGGACAATGGTCCGGGCAGCGGCAACACGGAGAGCATCTCGTTCGCTTCTTCCGGCGTGATCTTGGCGTCGGCGAGATCGCGGAACACGGTCGCCACCTTCACCATGTCGCAGCTTTGCGGCGAGAGGCGAAGCGCCACGACACCTGCAGCGGCAAGGTCGTCGACCTCTCGCGTCACGGCGGTGACGACGTGACCGAGCGTCTGGATGCCGTTGACCGCGAAGAACGGCTTGCCGTCCATCGTCAACACGTCCATGCCGTCGATATCGCGTTCGCAGACGAACTGGCAGGCGTCCTTCGCCACGCCATGCGAGCGCGCGTGATAGCAGCGCGCCGACAACGCCAGCGGTGCGCGGCCGAAGGCGAACACTTCCACCGCATCATTGCCGGCGGCGATGAGACGAATCGAGCGCAGCGGCAGTTCCGGCGGCAGGCAGACGCGGGTGGCGCCGAGCGCCAGATGCTGAGCCAGTGCGTCTTCGCTGTAGATGTTGACGAACGGGCCGATCGCATGCGGCCGGCCGTCGAGCATCTGCACCGTCGAAATGTCGTTGGCCTCGATCATGTAGCCGGCCTGAATCATGTCGCGGATCGCCTGGATCTCGCGCTTCATGGTCGGCAATGCCAGCGTCGAATAGACCACCTCCTTGCCACCGCGTTCGAGGCGGTCGACGGCTTCGAGGATAACGTCGTCGCGGAACGGCTGGCGCTTGGAGCAGACGACCTCGCCGAGGCAGACGCGGTCGACCGGCGCTTCGTCGGCCACGCGCTTGTAGAAGTCGACCCAGCGGTCGGCCGGCCAGTTGAACAGCACAGGTCCCAGCGTCAGCGACAGGCGTTTGGGTGCTTTGCTCATCGCCAGGCCTTCTTGTAGGCGCCGGTGGTGTCGCGCTGCCCTTCGGTCAGGGCGCGCAGTTCGGCGACGTCGATCTTGCGGCCCGCGGCCATGGTGTCGACGGCGCGCCGGAACGCCTGCACCACCGCCGCGACATAGGCACGGCCGCGCTGGCGGCCTTCGATCTTGAAGGCCGTGACGCCGACGCCCGCGAGCCGCGGCAGCAGCTCTATGGCGTTGAGGCTCACCGGATCCTCGAACAGATGCGAGACGGTGCCGTCGGCCAGGAAGCGGCCCTTGCACAGCGTGGGATAGCCCGCCGGCTCATCCTTCGAGAAACGCTCCACGGTGAAGCCGCCAACCGAGGCGACGAGCGCGTCCTCCTCGTCCCGATAGGCGACATGACTCGGCGGCGAACAGACGCCGGTCATGTTGGGCGATTTGCCCGTAGCGTAGGACGACAGCATGCAGCGGCCCTCCGCCATGACGCACAAGCCGCCGAAGACGAAAACTTCGGTCTCGCAGGGTGCGGCGTGGGCGGTCAGGCGCGCGATTTCCTCCACCGTCAGCACGCGCGGCAGCACCACACGGGCGATGCTGAAGCGGTCGCGGTAGAAGGCAATGGCTTCAGGGGTCGCGGCGGCGGCCTGCACGGACAGATGCAGGCGCTGCTTCGGATGAGCCTGGCGGGCGTAGGCGATCAGCGCGATGTCGGCGAGGATCAGCGCGTCGGCGCCGGCCGCCACCGCATCATCGACGCCGCGTTTCCAGATATCCATGGCGCCGGCGCGCACGAACGTGTTCAGCGCCACCAGCGCCTTGGCCCCGCGCTCATGCGCATAGGCGATGCCTTCGCGCATCTCCGTGCGGTCAAAATTAAGACCCGGGAAATTGCGTGCATTGGTCTCGTCGGCATAGCCGCAATAGATAGAATGGGCGCCGGCATCGACGGCGGTGCGCAAACCGGCCGGCGTGCCTGCCGGGCAGACCAGCTCGGGACCGCGCAAGGTGGATGGCGCGTTCATGCCGGATACGCCTTTCTGTTGGGGCCGCTCGGCTCAGGCGCATCGAGCATCCGGCGCAGGTCGTCGAAGAACACCTCCGTCGCCCGATTGAACGGTCCGCAGACGCTCTTCGGCAAACCAAGCACCGACGACGGATCGAGTTCGGCGTTCTCGATGGCGTTGCGCAGGGCGAGTACGGCGCCCGTATCGCCTTCGATCATCAAGTCGCGCGAGAAGAACAGCGCGTCGCCGTCATAGGTGCCGTCAATCATGCCGAGCAGCACGAGCAGAGGCGCCGAGATACGTGCGTCATAAGCCGCGCCGGAAAGATTCCGCGCCATGTGCACGGCGGTGCGGCCTTCGTCGGGCGTGATCAGAAAAACGAAGGGACAATCCGCCGGGTCCACGGCGAAGGTGCGTCCGGAATACTCTCCCAGCCGGCGCGCGAAAGACGGGCGCGCCGCCATCGCATTGGCCAGCAGACGGCGCGCCGCGAGCTCCAGCGGGAGAAGCGGCAGCACGCTCGCGGCCTTGGCGAGCAGAGGCGGGAGATATCCACGCATAACCATCATCGATGTGCTTAATTCGATACCAATAGTACGACGATCACCGGGGCACCTCACTGCGGCATTTGCGGCTTTTTCTAGGCCTTGCGTCACTGAGGCGTGCGACGCGGTGGCGCGTGTCCGCTCCTGCTCAGCCACAGTGATGGCACATGCGAACAGGAATGCGTCCCAGTTAATGCGGCGTCAAAACGTCGCGTCGCCGGCGCCGATCTGTCACGCGCGCGCCAGCAGGAGCGCCAGGCCGAAAACCAGCATCACCGTCCCACACACCCGTTCGATGGGACGACTCAAGGCAAGATAGCGGTTCCGAACGGCGGCCGTCGAAAACAGCACGGCGACGGCGCCGTAGCAGGTGAAGCCGATCACGGTGACCACGCCGACCGCACCGACCTTGATCCAGAGTGGCGAGCCCGAGGGGACGAAAAGCGCAAAGATACTGGCGAAGAACGCCAGGCATTTGGGATTGAGCAGGTCGGTCATCAACCCACGCAGATAGGCGCTGCCGCGGGCGGCCGTTACGGGGCTCCCTTCCGCAAGGGCAGGCTGGCGCCAGGATCGGATGCCGAGATTGATGAGGTAACAGCCGCCGGCAATTTGCAGCACCAGCTGCGACCAAGGCAGCGCTGCGAACAAGGCCGCCAGGCCGATCAACGTCGCCGAGGCCCACAGCAGGCCGGAGGTCACGATCCCGAGCACGGCCAGCATCGCCTGCCCGCGCGATCGGCTCATGGCGATCTGGCTGACCATGAGAAAAGTCGGCCCAGGCATCAACGCGGTCGTCATGCCGACAACGAACAAGGACAACAGCGGCGCGAATTCACTCATGGCCGCAATCTCGAACGGGCGGTCGGCGACAAGCGCAGCAGCCGAGGCGGCGCCGACAGGCGCGCGGTCATGGCGGCCGGCAATTCGAAACGAGTCCTCTTTGAAAACCAGACGAAGACGTTCTCACCTTCGCGCACCGGCAAGGCCGGAAAACTGTTCGCAGCGGCCTCGGTGACGAAATAAGCAAGTACGGGGGCCTGCATCTCCGGTACGACGTCGCGCTCGAAGGCCGCGACGAAACTTTCATCCGCCGGTGCCGCCAGGCTGCAGATCGTTGCCACCAGAACGCCCTGCGGATTCACCGCAGCGCCGAGGGGTGGGCGCGCCACGCCGTTCAAAATGAAACCGGATGCGACACGGGCCGGCCGCAGCAGCAGGACGTTATCGGAGTCGATCATCGTGGCATTCGCCGCTTCGCGATGCGCTTTCCAGATCGGGCCGCCATAGAAGGCGCTCAAGGACTGCCGACGCGCCTCCATGTCGGCAAATCCGCGCAGCCACACGAAACGATCAGGATCGTCCAGGTCGCGGAACTGGCCGATGACCCGGCAACCTGCCGCTTCCTGGCTTTCGATAAACTGACGATCGAACAGATCGACCAGCGTGTCGCGCATGCCGGGATGCAACGTGTATTGCCGCAGTTCGACGACCGGACAGCAAGCTTCACTCATGACGCTCTCGCAAAATCCATGACCCAGTTGGTTTCCCAAGTCACACCGCCGTCGGCGGAGAACGCCTGCTCCCAGCGCGGGTTGGCGGTCTCGATTCGCGTCCAGAGGAAGCGCACACGGATCGCTTCGCCTTTGAACGTCTCATCCGCATAAAAAGTGCCGACGCCGTTGTCGAAGCCGCCGACCATCGGCGGCTCAAGCTGACCGGGATGGCGCGCATCGAACCACCAGATCGACCAACGCTCCGTTTTGGGATCGAAGGTCCGCACGGTGGCTGCACGATAGGCGCCGCCGGGCAGATCGAGGACGTTGTCGTCCATATTGCCGGCGCCGCCGAGAATCTTCTGCACCGTGCTGGCGCCTGTGAACTCCGTCCAATCGCTGCAGCCGGCCAGACGCTCGTTCAACCGACGGTGACGTACCCGCCATTTGCCGATGAAGAAATCGAAATCATTGAGCCCCTTCGCCATGACCATCCTCACTTCGTTTTGTCTGCCGCGCGCGTGACGCCGGTGTAGACGACCTGCCAGCGGCCGTTGCGTTTGGCCCAAATGTCCGCGAAGCGCAGCGGCACGCTGAATCTCTTGCCGCCGTCCGTGCCGCCGGCGAGCACGAGGCCACCCAGCACCGCGCCGTCGTTCCAGATCTTCTCAATCGGTTCGCGGACGACAAACGGATCGAGATGAAAGCCGGGGGCGGTGGAGTCGGCGATGAATTGCGCCTTGGTTTCGACGATGCCGCGGCTATTGACGAGCGTGTAGTCGTCGGCAAGCAGACGATTCAGCACCGCGCCGTCATTGTGCATCTGCGCCTGATCGTAATCGTGGGCGGCGCGCGCCAGATCGGGCGGCAGCCCCGCACCGAGCATCTGCCCGACCACCAACACCAACGCCACGGCAAGGCCGTAGAGCAGCTGTCTATTCATCAGATTCCCTCCGCAAAACATCTGCGGCCCGTTGTAGGTCCATAAACCTGTCATGGAATGTCATGTATTTGTGCTAAACTGAAAAAATGTTGGCGAGCCGGCTCCTGTCGATCCTCATGCTGCTGCAGACGCGCGGCCGCATGACCGCGCCGGAACTGGCCGAACAGTTCGAAGTCTCGGTCCGCACCATCTATCGCGATATCGACCAGCTGAGCGCGGCGGGCATTCCCGTCTATGCCGACCGCGGACGGGCCGGCGGCTTCCAGCTTCTGGACGGCTACCGCACCAAATTGACCGGGCTGACCGAAGCGGAAGCGGAGACGTTATTTCTCGCCGGACTGCCGGGCCCGGCGGCGGAACTCGGCCTCGCCGACCTTTTGTCGACGGCGCGCTTGAAGCTGATGGCGGCCCTGCCGGCCGGCACGCAGGCCGAGCGCATCGCGGCGCGCTTCCATCTCGATCCGGCGGGCTGGTTCAGCGTCAGCCAACCTGCCGCCTTTCTGCCCGAGATCGCGCGTGCGGTGTGGAACGAGCGGTATCTCAAAATCCGCTACCGGCGCGGTGGCGAAATCCATGCGCGCAAACTGGGACCGCTCGGTCTCGTGTTGAAGGGCGGCATCTGGTACCTCATCGCCCAGAGGGGAAAAGAGTTCCGCACCTATCGCGTCTCGAACGTTGCCGAAGCCGAGACGCTCGATCAGCCTTACATGCGACCAAAGAATTTCGACCTCGCGGCCTATTGGACCAAGTCGTCGCGCGAATTTGAGACGAACGCCTATCGCGAAAGCGTCACGGTGCGACTGTCGCCGCGCGGCCGTTCGATGCTCGACCTGATGGGCCCCTATGTCGTGGAAGCCGCCACCAAGACGGCAAGCCCGCCTGACAAGCGTGGCTGGGTGCGATGTACCATTCCGCTGGAATCGATCGAGTTCGGCATCCGCGAATTGCTGCGGCTGGGGGAGGACGTCGAGGTGCTTGCGCCGCCGACGGTGCGGAGCCAGATGGCGCAAACCCTTCGCACCATGCTGACGCCGTACGGTGGACGGCGCTAGACGAGATCAGTCCTGTTCGGACTCCAGCGCCAGCACGGCGTAGGTGGCGAGCCAATGCTCGCCCATATAATCGCCGGCAACGTGCGGCAGTGCGACCTGCAAGTGTCTTTCGGAGGCCGCGTGCAAGACGGCTTCGCGCGGATCGCCCTGCACCGCTTCGGTCAGCGAACGCATGCACCAGGCGCGGCTGAGATTGAGACCGTCAAGATGGGCGATCTTGCCGTCGCTGCGGTCGCTGACGAAGGCGGGTTCGAACACGGCCTTCGGCTCGCCGCGCGCCAGATCCGGCAGGAAGGCTTCAAACCATCCGGAGAACTGTGCCGCGGTCAGCAGGCGCTGCATGCAGACCGCTTCGGTCAGCGTCGGCGAGAGGAAATCATCGCCGCTCGGCTCCCAGGCAACGGCGCCGCGATCCCGCCCGAACCAATCCTGGGCGCACTCCGCCAGCAGGTGCAGAAGCTCGGCGTTGCCGGCCACATTCGCGTAATCCGCCGCCAGGATCAGCGCGAAGGCGGTATTGAAATGGGTACCGGCGCGGATCGCATAGCTGAGCTTCGGCAGGAAAGCGGTGAAGCGCGCAACGAAGGCCTCCTCCAGCGGCCGCAGCGTCGCCGACCAGCAGCGCGCAGTGTCGTCCCGGCGCAATTCCGCAGCGAGCATCAGCAGCCAGGCCCAGCCATAAGGGCGCTCGAAACCGGCGCTCAACGGGCGCGCGAGATAGGCGAGCTCGCCGGCGACTTTCTCGGCGACAAAGACGTCATCGAACAATTTCGCGATGTCCCCTGCCCTTGCCATGTCGGGAAACAACCGGCGCAGCCGCGCCATCATCCAGTAGCCATGCACGCAGCTGTGCCAATCGAAGCTGCCATAAAACATGGGGTGAAGATCGCGGGGCGTGCGCGCGTCGCCCGGCTCGTTCAGCACATGGTCGAGCTTGTTGGGGAACTCGCGCGTGACGTGGCCCAGCGCGATCGCGGCGAAGCGATCGGCAAGCGCGGCAGTGAGACGGTTCTCAGACATGGCGGTCACCGGTGAAAGACGAACAAAGCCATCATAACGGTATTGCAGAACAGGAGAAGGAAGGCGGTCGGCGCCTGCACCTTGATCACGGCGTTGCGGTCGCGCAGTTCCAGGATGGCGGCGGGCACGATGTTGAAATTGGCGGCCATCGGCGTCAGCAGCGTGCCGCAGAAGCCCGACAGCATGCCGAGCGCCGACATGATGACCGGATCGCCGCCGAACTTGCCGACGATCAGCGGCAGGCCGATGCCCGCCGTCATCACCGGAAAGGCGGCGAAGGCGTTGCCCATGACGATGGTGAACATGGCCATGCCCGTGGTGTAGACGACGACCGCGATCAACGGCAGGTCCATGGGGATGTAATCGGTGGCGAGCGTGGCGACGACCTTGCCGACACCGGCGATGGCGAAGATGCCGCCCAGAGCCGCCAGCATCTGCGGCAGGACGGCGGCCCAGCCCATCGCATCCACCAGCCGCCGCCCCTCATGCGCCGCCGTCGTGCCGTTGGTCCGCAACAGACGAAGCGCCAGTCCCAGTCCGACAATGGCGCCGATAGCCAGCGAAAACAGCGTCACTTGTTTGGGATCGATCGCGGGCACGCCGTCGATCCGCCACAGCGGCAGCAGCAGCGTTCCGATTACCGTAACGGCGGGAATAGTAAGCGCCGGCAGGAACAAGCGGTCGCGAAGTTTCGCAGCCGAGGTCTCGCGGGTCGCGGTATCAGTGGTGATGTCCTTGCCGGGCTTCAAGCCGATGGTCGCCAGCAGCGCCATCACCAGCACAAACAGGCCGCTGACCAGATGCGGCAGCCAGGAGCCCGCGATCATGATCACGGCGAAGCAGCCCCAGAACACAGCGCTGCGCCAGCGCCGCGGATTGGAACGGTCCAACGCATGGCTGGTTGCGAAGGCCGCGAACATCAGCCCGGCGACAATATAGATCGCGTCGAGCCCGATCATCTGGCGATCTTTCGCCGGGCCAGGCGGCGGTCGAGCAGCCAGAGGCGGATATTATGGATGACGAATGCCAGCACCGCAGTCGGTATCGCCCAGAGCGCAATGCGCGGCGGCGTCACCGAGATGCCGTTCTGCGCCAAGAAGCCCTGGATCAACAGAATCGAACCGATGGCGATAAAGACGTCCTCGCCGAAGAACACCGCGATGTTGTCGACGGCCGCGGCGTTGGCGCGAATGTGGTCGCGGGTTTCGTCGTCCAGCGGTCCGTCACGCTCGGCCGCGGCCTCGGCCATCGGCGCAATCACCGGACGCACCATCTGAACGTGGCCGCCGAGCGAGGTGAGCCCCAGCGTCGCCGTCAGCTGCCGCAGAAGGAAGTATGCCGTCAACACGCGGCCCGTGGTGGCGCCGTGCATCTTCTGGATGATGGTGCGCGCCCGCTCGCGGATACCGCCGCGCTCCAGCAGGCCGATCACCGGCAGCACCAGCCAGGCAACGGCGATGAAGCGATTGTCCACAAACGCCTTGCCCAGCATCGCAACGACCGCGACAGGGTCGAAGCCTGCCGCCAAGCCGGTGACGATTCCCGCCAGCGTCACCACCAGCAGCGGGTTGAACCGCAACGCGAAACCAAGAATGACGACCGCAACACCCGAAAGTACCAGCATGCACCCTGTTTCCCGCCAAAGCGCTGCCGGCGCCTGATTGTGGTCGGCGGACAGCGTATGCAATTCTCCCGGCGCTTCACAAGGACCTGACGATGGCTGGCGGCTGGCAGTTCTGGATCGACCGTGGCGGCACTTTCACGGATATCGTGGCGCGGCGTCCGGACGGCAGCTTCGCGGTCGTGAAGATGCTGAGCGAAAACCCCGAGCGTTACGGCGATGCGGCGGTCGCCGGCATCCTCCACGCGCTGGGCCTGCCGCCCGATTCGCCGGTGCCAGAGCACCTGATCGACCAGGTGAAGATGGGGACTACTGTCGCCACCAACGCGCTGCTGGAGCGCAAGGGCGCGCGGACGCTGCTGGTTATCAACAAGGGCTTCGCCGACCTGCTTGAGATCGGCCATCAGACGCGGCCGCGTCTGTTCGACCTGGCGATCCGCAAGCCTTCGATGATTTACGAGGCCGTGGAAGAAATATCAGGCCGGGTGGACGTCAACGGCGGCCTCCTTGCGCCGCTCGACGAGGAAGCCGCGCGCGCAATGTTCACGCGGCGACGCGCAGAGGGATTCGAATCCTGCGCCATCGCACTGGTCCATGCCTGGCAATTTCCCGAGATGGAGAAACGGCTCGGCGAGATCGCGCGCGAAGCCGGGTTCACGCAGGTTTCCGCCAGTCATGCGGTGAGCCCGCTGATCGGGCTGGTGTCGCGCGGGCGCACCACAGTCACGGACGCTTATCTGTCGCCGATCCTGCGCCGTTATGTCGATCAACTCGCGGCGGAGCTTGGCGGCACCAAACTCTACTTTATGCAATCGAACGGCGGGTTGACGGATGCCGCGCTGTTCCAAGGCAAGGATGCGATCCTGTCCGGTCCGGCCGGCGGCGTGGTCGGTGCGGCGCGCACCGCCGAAGCGGCGGGCTTCAAGAAGATCATCGGCTTCGACATGGGCGGCACCTCCACCGACGTCTCGCTATACGCCGGGCAGTTCGAGCGCGCCTTCGACACGGAGATCGCCGGTGTGGAACTGCGCGTGCCGATGATGGCGATCAACACCGTGGCGGCGGGCGGCGGCTCGATCCTGCATTTCGACGGCGCGCGCTTCCGCGTCGGACCGGACAGCGCCGGCGCCAATCCCGGACCGGCCAGCTACCGCCGCGGCGGTCCGCTCACCGTCACCGACGCCAACGTCCTGGTCGGCAAGATCCAGCCGCGCCACTTTCCGGCGATCTTCGGGCCGAACGGCGACCTGCCGCTTGACGCCGACGTGGTGGCCGAAAAATTCGAGGCGCTCGCCAGCGAGGTCGAGGCGGCAACCGGCCGGCTGCAGGAGCCGCGCGCCATCGCCGAAGGCTTTCTGCGCATCGCAGTCTCCAACATGGCACAAGCCATCAAGCAGATCTCGCTGGAGAAAGGTCACGACGTCGCCGACTTCGCCCTGCAATGCTTCGGCGGGGCCGGCGGGCAACATGCCTGCCTGGTTGCCGACGAACTCGGCATGGAGACAGTTCTGATCCATCCCTATGCCGGCGTGTTGTCAGCCTACGGCATGGGATTGGCCGATCAGACTCTGATCCGACAGCAGGCGATCGAACGGCCGTTCGACGAGGACGCAAGGCGCGATGCGAAGGGTATCGTGACCCAGTTGGCGGAAGATGCCGCCGTCGCACTGAGCCAAAAGGAGCGCGGAACACTTTCCCACGTACTGACCGCCGATCTGCGATACGACGGCACGGATACCGCCCTGGCGGTGCCGTTCGCTCCTCTGGAGGCGATGCGTTCGGCATTTGACATCGCGCATGCGCGTCGCTTTGGGTTCTCGACGCCGGAGCGCGCCATCATGCTCGAGAGTGTCACCGCCGAAGTCATCCGCCTCGGGGAGCCGGTTTCGGCGCCGCAGCGGCAGGCGGGAAGCGGCAAGCCGCCCTCGCCCATCGACGGCGTTTCACTGTGGAGCGGCGGGCGGGCGCATGACGTATCAGTCTATGACCGCGACGCGCTTCGCGCCGGCGACCGCATTGCCGGCCCCGCGCTGATCCGCGAAGCCATCGCCACCACTGTCGTCGAACCGGGCTGGGCGGCGGAAATGGCGGCGGGCGGCGAATTGTTGCTGCGGCGCGTGGCGGCGCGAAGGCGCGCGGCGATCGCCGATGCCGCTACCCCCGACCCCGTGCTGCTGGAGCTGTTCAACAATCTTTTCATGGCCTCAGCAGAGCGCATGGGCGTGGTGTTGCGCAACACGTCGACCAGCGTGAACATCAAGGAGCGGCTCGACTTCTCCTGCGCATTGTTCGACGCCGACGGCAATCTGGTCGCCAACGCGCCGCATGTGCCCGTTCACCTGGGCGCCATGGGCGAAAGCGTGCGCACCGTTCTGGCACGGCGGCGCGGCCAGTTGAAGCCGGGCGACATGATCGCGCTCAACAACCCGTTCAACGGCGGCACGCATCTGCCGGACATCACCGTCATCGCGCCGGTGTTCGACGAACGCGGACAGGAAATCCGCTTCTTCGTCGGCAATCGCGGGCATCATGCCGACATCGGCGGCGTCACGCCCGGTTCGACGCCGCCGGATTCGGCGACGCTGGAAGAGGAAGGCGTCGTCATCGACGATTTCCTGCTGCTCGACGGCGGCGTGCTGCGCGAACGCGAATTTCGCGCGGTGCTTGCCGACGCTCCCTACCCCGCGCGCAGTCCGGACACCAACCTGTCGGACATCAAAGCCCAGATCGCCGCCAACCAGGCCGGCATCCGCGAGCTCTCCGCGCTGGTCGGCCGCTACAGCTGGCCGGTGGTGAAGGCCTATATGGGCCATGTCATGGCCAATGCCGAGGAAAGCGTGCGCCGGGTGATCGACCGCATCGGCGACGGCCGTTTCGATTATCAGATGGACGATGGCGCGCGGCTCAAGGTGACCGTCAAAGTGGATCACGCGCGCCGCGAAGCCGTCATCGATTTCACCGGCACCAGTACGCAGCGCGCCGGCAATTTCAATGCGCCACCGGCGGTGACGCGCGCGGTGGTCCTCTTCGTCTTCCGCTGCCTGGTCGGCGACGACATTCCGTTGAACGAAGGTTGCCTGAAACCGCTCAAGATCGTGGTGCCAAACGGCAGCTTCCTGGCGCCAAGGCCCGGCAGTGCGGTTGTCGCCGGCAACACCGAGGTGAGCCAAGCGACCTGCAACGCGCTTCTGGGCGCCCTGGGCGCGAGCGCTTCATCGCAGGCGACGATGAACAATTTTCTCTTCGGCAACGCGCGCCATCAATATTACGAGACGATCTGCGGCGGCGCGGGCGCCGGGCCAGATTTCGACGGCGCCTCGGCCGTCCACACGCAGATGACCAACACGCGCATCACCGATCCGGAAATTCTCGAGCTGCGCTATCCGGTGCGGTTGGAGGCATTTGCCATTCGGCGCGACTCCGGGGGCCTAGGCAAGCATCGCGGCGGCGACGGTACCAGACGGCGCGTACGCGTCCTGGAAGCAATGACCGCCTCGATCGTGGCATCGCGCCGCGCCGTCGCGCCGTTCGGTCTTGGCGGCGGCGGCGACGGCCTGCCCGGACGTCAATGGGTGGAGCGCGCGGACGGCACACGCGAGGGCGTCGCCGGCGTCGCCAAAGTCGAACTCGAAGCCGGCGATGTCATCGTCATCGAAACGCCGGGCGGCGGCGGCTTCGGTAAATTCAGATAAGGCGCGCGGACGTCGTCACGACAAGCCCGCCTGCGAGCAGAGCTACCACAGCATTGTGATCCGACGCAGCCCGTCCACATGTCGACATGACCGCCTTTATCAATCAAAATTCGCGTTGAACTTTCCGGAGCGACTACGGTCCGGCAGACGGGGGGACGCGTGCGGTTCATCGGCATTCTCGCGCTTCTTTTGGCGGTCGTTGTCACGATGCCGGCTTTGGCATCAGACGATATGGCGCGCCTGCGGCAGGAAGCCGAACAGGTACAAATCGTGCGCGATGATTGGGGCATCGCCCATGTCCATGGCAAGACCGATGCCGATGCGGTGTTCGGCATGATCTACGCGCAGGCCGAGGACGACTTCAACCGCGTGGAGACCAACTACCTTACGGCGCTGGGCCGCACCGCTGAAGCGGAGGGCAGGAAAGCGATCTGGCAGGATCTACGACAGAAACTGTTCATCGACCCAGAAGTGCTGAAGGCGGATTACGCCAAGAGCCCAGCCTGGCTTCAGGCGTTGATGAACGCCTGGGCAGACGGACTCAATTATTATCTGGCCACCCATACGGATGTGAAGCCGCGCGTGATCAGACATTTCGAGCCATGGATGGCGCTCAGTTTCACCGAAGGTAGTATCGGCGGCGACATCGAGCGCGTGCCGCTCAGCCAACTCCAAGACTTTTACGGCAAGCAGAAGCTGGGTATGACCGATGATGAGCGCGGCTTGGTCTTCCACGAGCCGCGCGGGTCCAACGGCATTGCCATCGCGCCGTCGGATACCAGGGACGGTCACGCGCTGCTGCTGATCAACCCGCACACCACATTCTTTTTCCGTTCGGAGCTGCAGATGTCGAGCGACGAAGGGTTGGACGCTTATGGCGCGGTGACCTGGGGCCAGTTCTTCATCTATCAGGGCTTCAACCAGAATGCCGGCTGGATGCACACCTCGACCGGCGCCGACAATGTCGACGAGTTCGCGGAGACCATCGTCAGCAAGGACGGAAAATTCTATTACCGCTACGGCACGGAGCTGCGACCGATCGGCGTCAAGATCATCAAGGTTCCGTACCGCATGCCCGACGGCGGCATGGCCGTGAAGACGTTCACCACCTACTACACCAGCCATGGCCCGATCATCCGCGAAGCGGACGGCAAATGGATCAGCATAGCGCTGATGAACACGCCGATCCCGGCGCTGGAGCAATCCTATCTACGCACCAAGACGAGCGATTACGCGTCCTACATGAAGGTGGCCGAACTCAAGGCCAATTCGTCCAACAATACGGTCTTCGCCGACAGCAAGGGCGAGATTGCGCTGCTGCTGCCGCAATTCATGCCCCAGCGCGACAACCGCTTCGATTACACGAAACCGGTCGACGGATCCAACCCGGCAACCGACTGGCATGGGCTGACGCCGCTCGACCATCTGCCGCAAGCGGTGAACCCGCCGAATGGTTGGGTCTTCAACACCAATGACTGGCCTTATTCCGGGGCCGGCCCCTACAGCCCCAAAGCGAAAGACTTTCCCAAGTACATGGACACAGTCGGCGAGAACCCGCGCGGCATCCACGCGACACAGATGCTGACGAACCGGAAGGACTTCACCCTCGAGTCGCTGCTGGCGACGGCCTTCGATCCTTATTTGCCGGCTTTCGCGCGCCTCATTCCGACGCTGGTTAAAGCCTACGACGCCCTGCCGGACGGCGATCCGCTGAAGAGCAAATTGAAGGATCAGATCACCCTGCTGCGCGATTGGGATGACAGATGGTCGGATCATTCGTTGGCGACCTCGCTCGCCGTGTTCTGGGGCGACACGCTATGGGACGAGACTATCCGCGACGCCAAGGCCGCAGGAATCGATCCGTACGACTACATGGCCGATCACGCGACGGCCGCCGAAAAACTGCATGCACTGTCCGAAGCGTCAGACCGTTTGCAGACGGATTTCGGCAACTGGCGTACGCCCTGGGGTTGGATCAACCGCTTTCAGCGCGTCGACGATCAGATCACGCCGCATTTCGACGACGACAAGCCGAGCATTCCCGTGCCCTTCGTCTCTTCGCGCTGGGGCTCCCTTGCCTCCTTCGGCGCAAAACGCTACCCGAACACCAAGCGCTATTACGGCACGGCCGGCAACAGCTTCGTGGCCGTCGTAGAATTCGGTCCGAGAGTGCGCGCCGTCGCGGTGACAGCCGGCGGAGAAAGCGGCGATCCGAATTCGCCGCACTTCGACGACGAAGCGATACGCTACGCTCGCGGCGAACTACGCCCGGTCTATTTCTATCCCGCGGAGCTCAAGGGTCACGTCGAACGCAGCTACCGTCCAGGCGAATAAGGCATATCGGGGAAGGCGCTGCCGACGGCGGCAAGCAGCTTGGCCCGATCGCCGCTCAGATCTGCCGCCGACCGCACCGTCGGGTATGGGACACCGGGCTTGAGCCCACGCCAGTAGATGCGTTCGATCAGCGGCGCCGGGTTCTCGTCCTCCTTGCCCCAATGCATGCCCGCCGTCGCCTTGGCCCAATAGGCCGGCGTCTGAGCAAAGTGGAAGGTTGCGCGCTTCGCAGCATGCTGTTCTCCGGTGAAGGATGCGGCAAACGGCGCCGGCTCGACAGCGTCGAAAGTCCAATGCCTTTGCCCAAGATCAAATGCCGCCGCCATTGGCCGCTGGTAGGCATCATAAATCGAAAGGTGGTCGATGCCGAGAATATCCTCGATCGTCGCGAGCACATTCACGGTAGAGTATCGCTCGCCGATCACAGCGTGATGCTTCACATATGGACCGGCGATGAAGCAAACGCTGCGGTGCGCATCGACATGATCGGGGCCGTCCTGCGCGTCGTCCTCAATCACGAAGATAAGCGTGGAATCGGCGTAGGGGCTGTGAGCGACCGCCTCTATCAGACGGCCGACGGCATAGTCGTTATCCGCAACCTGCGCTTCCGGCGTAGTCAAGCCGTCGATCGATTTCGCGAAATTCCCAAGATGATCGCGCATCAAGCGCACCAGACTAAGCGCCGGCAGATCGCCATTCGCGACGTAGCCCTGGAATTCACGGTTCCATTCGGCCTCACGATCATAGTCCGGAAAGCGCGTGTCGAAGCCGCGGAAATAAGGATCGGTCACCGGCGCGAGTTGCCGGTTGGCCGGGAAAGCCACGCGCGTTCCGGTCTTATACGGCCATTCGAGCAGCGGTGTCGGTGCCGTTGGATCATCGTAGGGTCCTAAATCGAGCATGAACCCGTAATTGCGCACAGACAGCCCGGCACGCATTGCCGTATCCCAAAGATAGCCTTGTTGGCGTTCCTCATGCGGGCCGTCGGGCGCCGCAACATTGTTCGTGCCAGGAAGTATATTCGGATCATTCGGATAGCCGGGCTCCTCCTGCATGCGCTCGGCAAGCGTACCGATCGCGACGTCGACATTGCGGTTGCCGCCTTCCCAGTCATAAGACAGCCCTCGGTCGGCATAGTTCACCGGAAGATTTTTGGCGCCGATGTCCGACTCCATGGCCGAAGTGCTCCAAGGCCAGCCGTTGCCGCTCACCTCGCCCGTGTCGAAGAAGTTGTCGAGGGTCACGAACTGTCGCGCGAGAGCATGCGCGTTCGGCGTGATCGTACGACCGAACTCCGCGAGACTCGGATCGCCATTGCCGACCTCAAGATCGCCAAGCAGCTGATCGTATGTGCGGTTCTCGCGGACGACGTAGATGATGTGTTTGATGTGTCGATGCAGCGCCTGCATCATACGCACATCCTCGCTGTTCGTGTGTACGTACAAGTGGTCGTTGGCAGCGACGGTTCGTGTGAGTTCGGACAGATCATGCGCACTCGGCACCGGTAAACTGAGGAAACCGGCCTTCGAAAGCTGCAGAATGTATTGGTTTCCCGAGGCACACCGCGCCCGCCGCGCCTTGTCATAATAATTGCGCGAGCAATTTCCGGAATTTTGCCCGGGAATGCTCTTTCCGTTCACGACGTACAGCACTTTTCCGTCGCCGCTCACACTGACCGAATTCGGCCAGTAGCCGGTGGGAACAAGTCCCGCGACCGCCGGCCCCTTTTTTCCGAAAATGATGATCGCGACCGCGTTCTCACCACCATTGGTGACGTAGAGCCGGTTCTCGTCCGGCGAAAGCGCGAGGCTGTTCGGCGCCACACCATGGTAATAGGCGCCGTGGGCGACAAGCGACGGCGGCGCGATGGTACGCACTGTATGGAGTACGCTATTGCTCCCCGTATCAATGATCGAGACGACGTCGGCGTTGTCGCTGGCGACGAAAAGACGGGTTCCCGCACGGTTCAACACCATGCGGTTCGGATTTCCTTCGACGGGAATCCGCGCCGTCACCGCGGGCGCCGCGCCGGCGAGGTTTACGACATCGATCTCGCGGTCGCGCATGCTGGAGACATAGGCCCTGGCGTTGCCGGCGATCGCCACCCAGAAAGGGTACGTCCCGCCGGGCGCGCCGTTACCGGGCTGCAGCGAAAGCTCAGTGGGCGCCCCGCTCGGCAGACCACCTGCCAGCGGCACGATCGAGACGGAGTCGTTATAAAAATTGGCGACCACGAGTTTGCTACCATCGGCCGTCACAGCGAGCCCTGCGGTTTCCGGCTCGACCTGAAGCCCCTTCCCCTCACGGTGCCCAAGCTTGACAAGCGACGCGCCGTCCTCGGTCCAGCCATGGTTTTGTTCTGTGAAGACATGGACATCATCGTCAACGCCGCCAGAGACATAGAAGTGCTTGCCGTCCGGCGCGAATGTCATGCCCATGTAGGTGTTCGGCACCTGAAGCACCTGCTTCTGCTTTGGCGTTTTTCTGCTTACGTCATAAACAAACACGTACTCGTTCGATGCCGCGGCGATCGCTTTTCCTTTACCATCATAAAGCTTGTTGAATCCGCTGGTCAGGACGAGCAGCGTCTTGCCATCCGGGCTCATCGTGGTCGTCACCGCCTGACCGGCTAGATAACCGGGATAGCCCGGCAAGTTCGGATTGAGCCGTGAGAAATGCGCACCTGCGGCCGCTGTCGGCGTGAGCCGGAGGCCCGACGGAGCGACGGGTGCCTGATGTTGAGCGACCGTTGCAGCCTCCGCCGGCACCACGAGCTGTAATCCGACGAGTGCGCATGCCGCGAACACCAGACTCCTTAAGCGTTCCGAAAGCGTTTCGGGCGACATGGGTGATGTTCCTTAATGTACGACGTTGGATCCGTCCTCGACTCGCGAGCCTATGCAACTTCGGCACAGATCGACAACAAGAAGATGACAACGCATGATTCCGCCGTCACGCAAATGGCTGGCAGTGCATGCTGTTGGACAGAGGGCGAATTCTCGTGGCACGGCGCCGGCGCGCCGACTTTATCCGCGTCATCCGCAAAGCCACGACAATGCATTGCG
>JAGWJY010000034.1 GCA_028865545.1 Alphaproteobacteria bacterium
CCAACCGGCGGGTGCATGGCAGCTGGCAAAGCGCCCTGCCCTCGCGCTTCGTGTCGGAACTGCCGGAAGACCACGTCGAGACGACGGTCGACGAAGGCTTCTATGGCGGCAATGTCGGCTTCCGCGACAACGCCTTCGGCAAGGAATTTGCCTCGACCTATGACAGCCCCGGCTGGCGGCGCGCCCAGGCGAACAAGACGCAGGGTTACACGCGCGCGCGACCGCCGCTGATCGAGGCGCAGCCTTTCAGCGTGCAGACTTCCGATCCCAGCGCGACGCATTACGCGCGCGGCGAACGCGTCTTTCATCAGAAGTTCGGTTACGGGCGGGTGAAGGCGGTGGAAGGCAACAAGCTGACCGTCGAGTTCGACAAGGCGGGCGAAAAGAAGGTGATCGATCAGTTCGTGAACCGCGCTTAATCCGCGGTGTCATGGCCCGCCTGGTGCGGGCCACCCAGGTGAAGAAGGGCACAAAGCACCATGGATTGGAAAACTTTTATTGTTGACATGACCAGCGCATTGGTTTGGCCCCTTGTCGTCGTCGCCATATTGATAGCCTTCAGGCATATTCTCCGAAACGTTGCGGAGCGACTGCTGTCTTTTCGGTTCCGTGATTTCGAATTTGCATTTGGGAACCAAGCTGGAAAGATTGCAGAAAACATCGAACCATCAAATCGAATAGGTCAGTTGCCATCAGCCGCAGACGATAAACTTACCAGTTTAGCGGAGAGGTCTCCACGAGCCGCCATTATCGAGGCGTGGCTCCAAGTGGAAATTTCGCTAAAGAAGCTGGCAGTGGCACACGGCATGGAGAATGAGAATGCGCCGTTCTCAAAGCTGATTCATTTTCTGGTGCAGAAAAAAGTTCTCGACGAGAAGACTGTGCAATCGCTACGTGGATTGATTACACTGCGAAACTTGGCAGTTCATGCGCCGGAACCTGAACTAACAACTCAGAAGGCAATAGACTTTATCGTGCTTGCAAGCGCCGTATTGTTTGTCCTGACCACCAAGGAATAACCTGTTGTCACCTGGGTGGCCCGCATTTGCGGGCCATGACAAATTGGGGTTGGGCGTCCTAATTCTCGCGGGCCATGACACAGAGGGTTAGAGCGTTTCCGTCAAGTCCCGCCACTCGACATTGTGCTGCTGGATCAGGTTCATCTTCCATTCCCGTTTGTACTTCTTGAGGCGCTTCTCGCGATAGATGGCCGCGTTGATGTCGTCGAAGGTTTCGTAATAGACCAGTGTTTTGACGCCGTACTTCTTGGTGAAGCCGGGAACCAGACCTTCGCGGTGTTCCCAAACCCGTCTGGCAAGATCGTTGGTAACGCCGATATACAAGGTGCCGTTTCGCTTGCTAGCGAGAATGTAAACGTAATAGGTCTTCTGCATCGGTGATGCGTCACCTAGGTGGCCCGCATTCGCGGGCCATGACA
The DNA here is from genome assembly GCA_028865545.1 of Alphaproteobacteria bacterium. Taxonomy (GTDB): domain Bacteria; phylum Pseudomonadota; class Alphaproteobacteria; order Micropepsales; family Micropepsaceae; genus Rhizomicrobium. The sequence continues at coordinate 1,439 of JAGWJY010000034.1, forward strand.
ATGTAGTTTGAATGAGCAGCGAAGTGAACCTTTCACCACCCCTCTGGAAAGCCTCGGTCACGCTGACGAAAGCTGAGGCGCATGATGTCGTTGCCGCGTTCGAACTGACCGGGCCGCAGGCGGTTCTGAGCACCGAGGAACCGTTCAAGGACGAAGCCGAGGTGGAAGCGCTCTACGCGCAGATGCCAGACGGCGATCTGCTGTCGAAACTGGCGGGCAAGGAGGTGCGCGTCATCCTGCTGCCCGACACCGACTGGATCAAGCTTAGCCAAGAAGGCCTGCCGCCGGTGCGCGCGGGGCGCTTCTTCGTCTATGGCGCGCACGACCAGGGCAAGGTGCCGTGCGGCGTCATTCCGATGCGCATCGAAGCCGGCATGGCCTTCGGCACCGGCCATCACGAGACGACGGCGCTGTGTCTTTCCGTGCTCAGCGATCTCGCCAAGCGGCGGCGGTTCGCGAATGTTTTGGATTTGGGTTGCGGCACGGGCCTGCTGGCCATCGGTGCGGCGAAGCTGTGGCGGCGGCGCGTGCTGGCCTCCGACATCGATCCGGTGGCGGTGGCGATCACCCGTGAGAACGCGGCAGCCAATGGCGAGGCGCCGCTGGTCCGCGCCGTGACGGCGGACGGGCTGACCAGCCCGGCGCTGGCGGAAGTCGCGCCCTTCGATCTGATCGTCGCCAACATCCTGGCAGGGCCGTTGACGCTGCTGGCGCCGGCCATCGCCCGCACGCTCAAGCCGGGCGGGCTGCTGGTGTTGTCGGGCCTGCTGACCTGGCAGGAGAATCTTGTTGTCAGTTACTACCGTCCGCAGGGCCTGATCTTGCGCGCCACCCGCCGCGACGGGGCATGGAGTGCACTGCTGCTTGAGAGGCCGCGCGCGCCACGTTAGGCTGATTTTTTACGCCCTATCGCTCCGCTACTTGAGGGCCTGCATGGACAAATCCTTCCAAAGCTATGACGACCAGAGCGATGCGGCGACCTGTGCGCCGCGTCTTGCGGCCCTGCGGGGCGAACTCAAGAAGCGCGGCCTCGACGGCTTTATCGTGCCGCGCTCGGACCAGCATCAGGGCGAATACGTCCCCAAGCGCGACGAGCGGCTGGCCTGGCTGACGGCCTTCACCGGCTCGGCCGGCGCAGCGGTGGTGCTCAGCGACAAGGCGGCGATCTTCGTCGACGGCCGCTACACGCTGCAGGTGCGCCAGCAGACCGACACCAAACAGTTCGAACCGCGCGATCTGGTGGCCGAAGGACCGGCGATGTGGATCGAAAGCGCCGTCGCCAAAGGCGCCAAGCTCGGTTACGACCCGTGGCTGCACACGGCGGCGGCGGTGGATGGCTTGAAGGCATCGGCGGCGAAAGCCGGCGCGGAGCTCGTCGCCTGCGAGAGCAATCCGATCGACGCGGTGTGGAGCGACCAGCCGGAGGCGCCAACCGCCAAAGCGGTGCCGCACGGCATGCCGCTGGCCGGCGAGAGCGCCGAAAGCAAGCGCATGCGCGTCGCCGAAGAGGTGAAGAAGAAAGGCGCGGATGCGGCCGTCGTCACCATGCCGGATTCCATCTGCTGGCTGCTCAACATCCGCGGCGGCGACGTACCGCACACGCCCTTCGCGCTGTCCTTCGCCATCCTGAACGGCGACGGCTCGACCGACCTGTTCATGGACGAGCGCAAGAGTTCGCCGGACCTGCTGAAGCATCTGGGCAATGCGGTGCGGCTGCGGGCGCCGTCGGAGTTCACGCCGGCCCTCGATGCGCTGAAAGGCAAGACGGTGGCGGCCGATCCGGGCACCGCATCCTCAGCGATCTTCGACCGGCTGAGCAAGGCGGGCGCCAAGATCGCGCGCATGCCCGATCCCTGCCAGCTCCCAAAGGCCTGCAAAAATTCCATCGAGATCGAAGGCGCGCGCAAGGCGCATATCCGCGACGGCGCGGCGCTGTCGCGTTTCCTCTGCTGGTTCGCCCGCGAGGCGCCGAACGGCCAGCTGACCGAGATCTCCGTGTCGGAGCAGCTCGAGGGATTCCGCAAGGCAAGCGGTGCGTTGAACGACCTGTCGTTCGATTCCATTTCGGCGGCGGCGGCCCATGCGGCGAGCCCGCATTACCGCGTGACGCGCTCGTCGAACTTCCCCATCAAGCGCGACGAAATCTATCTGATCGATTCCGGCGGACAATATCCCGACGGCACGACGGACGTGACGCGCACGGTCATCGTCGGCACGCCGACCGCGGAGATGAAGGACCGCTTCACCCGCGTGCTGAAGGGACACATCGCGCTGGCGACGGTGAAATTCCCCGAAGGCACGATCGGCGCGGCGCTCGACACGCTGGCGCGGCGGCCGCTGTGGGAAATCGGCCTCGATTACGATCACGGCACCGGCCACGGCGTCGGCTCCTATCTGTCGGTGCATGAAGGGCCGCAGAACATCTCCAAGCGGCCGATCCAGCAGGCGTTGAAGCCCGGCATGATCGTTTCCAACGAGCCGGGATACTACAAGGCCGGCGAATACGGCATCCGCATCGAAAATCTGGTCGTGGTGCGCGAGATCCCGACGATGCCGGGCAGCGACCGCAAGATGATGGAATTCGAGACCATCACCCTGGCGCCGATCGATCTGGGGCTGGTGGAAGCATCGCTGCTGACGGCGGACGAACGCGCCTGGCTCAACGCCTATCACGCGAGGGTGCGCGAGACGCTGGCGCGGCTGGTCGATCCGGAAACCGCGGCCTGGCTGGAAACCGCGACGCGGGCGATATGACACGCCGCGACCCTGCGGCGCCGCGCGGCACCGTTCAGTCGCTCCAGCTCGACAGCACGCTGTTGAAGAGCAATCTGCTGGGCGATCCGACGCAGCGGCGCATCGACGTCTATGTGCCGCACGGCCATGACGGCAAAGGCTTGCCGCTGCTGGTCGATCTGGTCGGCTTCACGGCAGGCGGTCCGGCCCACACCAATTGGAAGAATTTCGGCGAGAACCTGCCCGAACGGCTGGACCGGCTGATCGCGGGTGGCGCGATGCCGCCCTGCATCGTGGCGCTGCCGGACTGCTTCACCAAGCTCGGCGGCAACCAGTACATCAACTCGGTGGTGATGGGCCGCTGGGACGATTTCCTGCTGCAGGAAGCGGTGCCGTTCGTCGAGAACAAATTCGGCTGCGGCGGCGCGGGCAAGCGCGGCTGCTTCGGCAAGAGCTCCGGCGGCTACGGCGCCATGGTGCACGCCCTGCTGCATCCCGATTTCTGGGCGGCCGCGGCGTCGCATTCCGGCGATGTGGGCTTCGAGCTGCTGTTCCATTCCGATTTTCCCAAGGTGCTGCGGGCGATCGCAAAGACCGAGAACTCGATTCAAAAATGGCTCGAAGGCTTCTTCGCGGCGCAGAAGCCGAAGGACGACGATGTCCATGTGCTGATGATCCTGGCGATGGCGGCGACCTACGATCCCGACCCCGGCGCCTATTTGGGCGTGCGCCTGCCGGTGACGGCCGACACCTGCGAGATCATCCCGGAGCGCTGGGCGAATTACGTGAAGTGGGACCCGCTGACGATCGTCGAGACACGTGCCGAGGGTTTGAAAAAGTTGAAGGCGCTTTACATCGACTGCGGCGATGTCGACCAATACAATCTCGTCTACGGCGCGCGCAGGATGCACAAACGACTGGAAGCACTCGCCGTGCCGCACATCTATGAAGAGTTCCCCGACAACCACTCGGCGGTCGATTACCGGATGGATGTCAGCCTGCCCATCCTGGCGAAGGCACTGAGCGGCTGACGGCCGATTAGGAGGCGTGACATGATCGTCGAAATGCGCAGCTACAAGATCAAAGCCGGCACACGAGCGAAATTCGTCGAAAACATGCGCGACAAGCTGCTGCCGGAGCATAAGCGGCTTGGGATCAAATATGCCGGGCCGTTCGTCTCGCCCGACGATGAGACGGTGCTGTTCTGGATGCGCGGATTTGCGGACGAGGCCGCGCACAAGGCGATGACGGCGAAAGTCTATGGCGGCGATGTGTGGCGGAAGGACTGCGCCGACGTGCTGCTGCCGATCCTGGAGAAGTACGACGTCACGACCGTGGAGATGCCGGACGGCACCGTGAACTGGTCGTAGGCCGCTTAGCCCGCGCCGATGCTTTTTCCATCGCTGCAAAAATCGAATTCGAATCCCTCTAAATCGCTCGAACCCTTTGTGCAACAAACAAAATCGGCTTGCTTCGCGGGTCCGAAATCGCATGCAAACACAGGCCGTTTGCGACCGCAATCGCCTCTCAATTCCATTTAGCTATGTCAAAGAACCAGCATGCCCACACGCTATATTGACGTAAGTGCGGATTTCTTTTCTGCAAGTGGCTGGGGGGATTTTTTTGGGAAGGCAATGCGGTGACAGAAACCGTATTCGCCGCATTCCGTCCGTACGGGGATTATTGCTCCTGTTGCCGTATTCCGAAAGCGGCCGATGCAAATGTTCACTTTTACATGACGCCATGGAAACCCGGCGATTAAATCCAGCCTGCGCGATAGATATACATTGATATCAACATAATATTACCCTAAACTGCCGCTGCGCGTTCCGCGAGCCGTTTCCGGGGCCGAAATGCCCGATGCGGAGCTGATGTCGGGGGATTCAATGCCGAAGAAAACCAACGTGTTACTTGCCTGGTTTGTCGCTGCGCTGGCGGTCTTTCTCTGTGCAAAAAGTCAAGCACATGCCGCCCCTCAGGATACGCCCTATCCGGCCATGGCTTCGCTCAACCAGTATTTGATGCGCAGCGATATCGAGATTGCACTGGCGCGCAGCGCCGCTCCGAAATCCATTTCGGATGATGCTCAGGTGATGGTGCTTGGACCACACGGGTATACGACCGGTGCGAGGGGCAGAAACGGCTTTCTCTGCCTTGTGGAACGATCTTGGGGCGCTGCGACCAATGAACCGGAGTTCTGGAATCCCAGAATGCGCGCTCCGATTTGTTTCAATCCGGCTGCCGCCAAAACATTTGCACCCATCTACCTCATGAAGACGACATTGGTCCTGGAAGGAAAATCCAAGCCGGAGATTATCCGAAACATTGCATCGGCCCTGGACAAGAACGAACTCCCTGCGCTCGAACCGGGTGCAATGTGTTACATGATGTCGAAACAGCAATATCTGAACGACCGGGGCAAGAACTGGCATCCACATTTGATGTTTTTTGCGCCGGGCGACGTGGCAAAGACCTGGGGCGCCGATCTGCCGGGCTCGCCGGTCATAGCGGCGAACGATCCCGAGGAACACGCGACCATTTTCATGGTCCGGGTCGGTCATTGGTCGGACGGCACACCGTATTCGCCGACCGTGCACTAAAATCTGCAAGCGTGGCGTCAACAGTGTAGCGGCCTGCGCACCGGCGTGTCGGACGTTCCTGCCTGTTATCAATGGCTGAAATTGGCGCCTTTGCGCCCTGTTCCAAAAGGAAAATTTGGGGGCCTGATCCGGACATAGCGGCAATGACCGGGTCGCGGCATGAATTGCCGTTCGTACCGGCGATGCCGCGTGTCGCTGAGTCTATTCGTTCGGATGTGTCGTGGTTGATATGTTGATGCCGTGACGCACATCGTCGCGCCAATACGTCACATCGCTTTTCACCAGCGTGCCACAAGCCTGGGCTGTCCAGACCTCTCTCCATTTGTCGGAGCCGGGCGGGTCGGACGAAACAATGTCGAGGACGTAAAGCGTGCTCCAATCTCCGCAATGCGCCTCGCCCATTATTCCCGGCAGAACAATTCGTTTCGCATCCGCCTCCAAGCGCAAATCACCACGAAAGTCTCCCGGCAGCAACGAAGTGGGTTCGACGACGTGGTTCGGACCACCAACAGCTTTCAGGAGTGCACGGCGCGCCACCTTCTTTCCACAAGCGTCAAAATAGACGCGCGCAATCCACGTGCCGCTTTCGATGTACTTCAAACCGTTGACCGTGACGTAAGTAGGCGCAACAACAATCGACCCAAAATTGACACCAGATAGTTTCAATGCCGGACACTGCGCCTTAAGAGGCGGCGGCTCCATCTTGTTGAACACTATCTCAAGGTATTGGCGGTATCCGGGCGATGCCATATACGACCGGAACCAGTCTGGGGCACTTTGCGAAGCCGCGCTGGAACCCGCGAAGAGCGCGAGCGCGGAGATCGATATTGCAGCTAGTATGCGCATATTCTCTCCCTGCGATTAGAACTTGAGCCCAAGTTTGTGACAATTGGAAAAAGCCAGTAAGGCGCTAGCGGTATTGGGCGTGAAAGCTTGCAGGTTTGTTGTTGTTCCTCTTTACCCCCCTCGTCGCCTTCGGCGGCACTCCCCCCGTAAACGGGGGAGAAAAGCGGGATGCGATTCGGCCAAAAGCTATCGCGCATTACCCGCCGATCAGCTTCAGCCAGGCATCTTCGTCGATCACGTCCACGCCGAATTTCTGCGCGTCGGCGAGTTTGGAGCCGGCGCCGGGACCAGCGACCACCAGATCGGTTTTCTTGGAGACGGAACTGGCCACCTTGGCGCCGAGCGATTCCGCGCGCGCCTTGGCTTCGGGACGGGTCATCTTCTCCAGCGTGCCGGTGAAGACGACCGTCTTGCCGGCGACCGGCGAACCGGAAGACGCGGGCGCCTTGACCTCGGTCACCGTCACCTCTTTCGCCAGATGCTTGAGCACCGTGCGATTGTGCGGCTCGTCGAAGAAATCCTTGATCGCCTCGGCCACCGTCTCGCCCACGCCTTCGATGACATCGAGGTCGGCGACGGCGTGGTCGCTCTCCATCGCGTCCACGAAGGCATCGAGCGTGTGGAAATTGCGGGCGATCAGTTTGGCCGTGGTCTCGCCGACATGGCGGATGCCCAGCGCGTTGATGAAGCGGTCCAGCGAAATCTCGCGGCGGCGGTCGATGGAGGCGACAAGGTTCTCGACCACCTTGTCTTCCTTGTCGTCGTCCTTCCTGGCCTTCTTCTTGACCGGCTCCTTGCCTTCCTTCTCGCGCCGCGCCTCGCTCAACGCTGCGCGGTGTTCCGATAGCAGCTGGCTGACGACATCGGGCTTGCGCGTCAGGGCGAAGATGTCGGCCGGTTCCTTCAGCAGGCCCTTCTCATGGAACAGCTCGATATAGGTGCCGCCGAGACCCTCGATGTCGAAGGCGTCGCGCGAGACGAAATATTTGAGGCGCTCCACGGCCTGGGCACTGCAGATCAGTCCGCCGGTGCAGCGGCGGTCGACATCCGCCTTGCCGGTCTTCTCGTCCACTTCGCGCACGGCATGGCTGCCGCAGACCGGGCATCTGTCGGGGAACTTGTAAGGCTTGGCGTTCTTCGGGCGCTTCTCCGGGATCACGCGCACGATCTGCGGGATGACGTCGCCGGCGCGCTGCACCACCACGGTATCGCCGATGCGCACATCCTTGCGGGCGATCTCGTCCTCGTTGTGCAGCGTGGCGTTGGACACCACCACACCGCCGACCGTGACCGGCTTGAGCCGCGCCACCGGCGCCAGCTTGCCGGTGCGGCCGACCTGGATGTCGATGCCTTCGAGGATCGTCTCGGCCTGTTCGGCGGCGAATTTGTGGGCGATGGCCCAGCGCGGACTGCGTGAGACGAAGCCCAGGCGCTCCTGCAAGGTAAGGTCATCGACCTTGTAGACCACGCCGTCGATGTCATAGCCGAGCGTCGCGCGCTTGCTTTCGATGCCGCGGTAGAATTTCAGAAGCTCGTCCGTCGTCTTGCAGCGGCGCGTCTCTTTGTTGATCTGGAAGCCGTAGGCTTTGAAGGCCTGCAGCATGTCCCATTGCGAGGCGGCGGGCAGCTTGCCGACCTCGCCCCAGGCATAGGCGAAGAAATTCAAGGCGCGCGAGGCGGTGATGGCCGGATCGAGCTGGCGCACCGAGCCCGCCGCGGAATTGCGCGGATTGGCATAGAGCGGCTTGCCGTCCTTCTCCTGCCGCTTGTTGAGGGCGGCGAAATTGGCGTGGGTCATGTAGACCTCGCCACGCACTTCCAGCACGGCGGGCGGTTTGCCCGAAAGGCGTAGCGGGATGTCTTTCAGGGTGCGCAGATTGGCGGTGATGTCCTCGCCTTCCGTGCCGTCGCCGCGCGTGGCGCCCTGCACGAAGACGCCATTCTCGTAGCGCAGCGAGGCGGAAAGGCCGTCGATCTTCGGTTCGGCGGTGAAGGCAAGCTCGTCGTCTTCCTTCAGGCCGAGGAAGCGGCGGACGCGCGCGGCAAAGTCGGCGACATCCTCGTCGGCAAAGGCGTTGTCGAGCGACAACATCGGCTTGGCATGCACAACCTTGGCGAATTTCTCCGACGGCTTGGCGCCGACGCGATGGGACGGAGAGTCCGGACGGACGAGCAACGGGAAGCGTTCTTCGATCGCCTCGTTGCGGCGGCGGAGCGCATCGTAGTCGGCGTCGCTGATCTTGGGCGCGTCTTCGGCGTGGTAGTGCCGGTCGTGTTCGGCGATCTCGCGCGCCAGGCGGGCGAGTTCCTTGTCCGCTTCGACGGAGGTGAGTTTGTCGACAGGCTTGGCGGCGGTCATGCCCGTTTCCGTGACTTCTTCGGCGGGGTCCGCGCTTCGGCCAGCAGGCGGCGGGCGGCGGCGCGCGCTTCGTCGGTGACGGCGGCGCCGGAGAGCATGCGCGCCACCTCCTCCAGCCGTTCCTCGTCGTCGAGCAATTCGACGGCCATCTTGTCGCCCTTGCGGGTGATGCGGAAATGACGTTCGGCGCGGGCGGCAACCTGCGGCGAATGGGTGACCAGCAGGACCTGTGTCGATTGCGCCAGACGCTGCAAGCGCACGCCGACCGCATCGGCGACGGCGCCGCCGACGCCGCGGTCCACTTCATCGAACACCAGCGCGGCAGGCGGACCGCTCTGCGCCAGCGCCACCTTGATGGCGAGGGAGAAGCGCGCCAACTCGCCGCCGGAGGCGATCTTGGCCATCGGGCCGAAGGCGGCGCCTTCCACCGTGGCGACTTCGAAGGCGACGCGCTCCAGGCCTTGTGCCGTCGGCTCCTCAAGAGGCGTGAGCGCGACGCGGAATTTGGCGTGACCCAATTTGAGCGGGGTCAACTCGCCGGCCACCGCCGCTTCGAGTTTCTTCGCGGCGGCTTTGCGGGCCTCGGAGAGACGCTTGGCGGCATCGCGATAAGCTACCTGCGCGGCGGCGACGGCTGCTTCCGTTTCCTTCAACTTGCCGCCGCCGAGATCGAGCGCTTCGAGACGCGTCCGGAAGTCGACCAGCACCTTGGGCAGCCCATCGGGTTGGGTGGAGAATTTGCGGGCGGCGGCGCGGATGGCGAACAGCCGCTCTTCCTTGCGCTCCAGTTCCCCGGAATCGACTTCCAGGCGCGACAGCAGCGCATCGAGCTCGCGGCGCGCCTCCTCGGCCAGCGCGAAGGATTGTTCGAGCGCAGATTCGGCCGCCGACGAGGCTTGGCGCGCTTCCTCGCTCATGCGCGACAGGCGCTTGAGCGCCAGCGCCAGGGACGCTTCGGCGCCGCGCTCGCCGGAGAGCAGTTCGGATGCCGCCGACACATCCTCGACGATGCGCGAAGCGTTCATCAGCAGGGCGCGTTCGGCGGCGAGCGAGGTCTCTTCGCCTTCCTGCGCATCGAGCGCCGACAACTCGTCGACGGCCTGCTTGACGTAATCGGCATCGGCGGCCGCGGTTGCCTGGATGCGGCGCAATTCTTCCAGCCTGGCGCGCGCAGCATCATAGGCGGCAAAGCGCGCCGAGACGTCATCCGCCAAATCTTCATGTGCGCCGAAGGCATCGAGCAAGGCGCGGTGGGTGGCGTTGTCGAACAGCCCGCGATCGTCGGTCTGGCCATGCACTTCCAACAGCGAGGCGCCGATGTCCTTCAGCAGCGCCACGCCCACCGGCTCGTCATTGACGAAGCCGCGGGTACGCCCGTCGGCGGCCAGCGTCCGGCGCAGCACGATCTCGCCGTCGACCGGGATGGACTGATCGGCCAGCAGATTGCGGGCGGGATGCCGGGCCGGCGGTTCGAAGACGGCTGTGGCGGAGCCCTGCCCCGCGCCGGGACGAACATTCGCCCGCCCGCCGCCGCGCCCGCCGGCGGCCAGTCCCAGGGCGTCGAGCAGAATCGATTTGCCCGCGCCGGTCTCGCCGGTCAGCACGTTGAGACCGGCGGCGAATTCCAGCGCCGCCGATTCGATGAGCACGATGTCGCGAACCGTCAGCGCCGCGAGCATGGCCTTACCATCAAAGGATTTTGGAGAATGCCTTGCTGATCCATGAGCCCTTGTCTTCCTTGGGCGCCAAATTGCGCTTCTTCAGAAGATTATAGGCGTCTTGATACCATGGACTGCCAGGATAATTCGCGCCCAGAACGGCCGCGGCGGTTTGCGCTTCCTTGTCGACGCCCAGTGCGTAATAGGCTTCCGTGAGCCGCTCGAGGGCCTCGGCGATCTGGGGCGTCGTCTGATACTCCTCCACCACCGTGCGGAAGCGGTTGATGGCGCCGATATAATCGTCCTTGAACAGGTAATAGCGGCCGACCTCCATCTCCTTGCCGGCCAGATGGTCCATCGTCAGGTCGATCTTCAGCTTGGCGTCGCGGGCATAAGCCGTGTCGGGGAAGCGCTGGACGACGTCCTGCAGGGCGACAAGGGCGGCCTGGGTATTGGTCTGGTCGCGACCGACATCGACGATCTGCTCATAAAGCGAGACGGCCTTCAGATAGAAGGCATAAGCGACTTCTTTGCTGCCGGGATGCAGGGAGATGTACTGATCGGCCGTCGAGATGGCGTCGGAGTATTTGTTGCCCTCATAGGAGGAGAAGGCGCTCATCAGCATGGCGCGCCGCGCCCAGACCGAATAGGGGTGCTGCCGCTCGACCTCGTCGAACTGCTTGGCGGCGTTGGTCCAGTCCTCGTTGCGGACATAGCGCCAGGCCGCCGCATAAATCTGATCGACCGGCCGTTCCTGATAGGTGGCATCGCGCTGTTCGTCCGAGCTCTTGTCGAACAGGCTGCAGCCGGACAGCGCCAGCGTGGCCGCAACGGCCAACAGGGGAACCAATCTGCGCACAGAACCCTTCAGGGACATCATCGAGCGTTTCCGTGTTGTGGGTTGGCTGCTTTTCTCAGGCAGGCCAGCCTCTTATGGCATTTCGGCAGAAGGCTGGTCCAGTGGGGCCTCCCGGCATCGTAAAGGCGCGGCCGGCCGGGCAAAAAGGCGGGTTATGAGGCGGCAATCAAACTGTAATTCGCGGGATCGGCGAACAAGGCCCGCAACACCGCGTTGTTCAGAGCGTGCCCGGAACGGACCCCCTCGAAGCGGGCGACCAGCGGCGCCCCCGCCAACGCCATGTCGCCGATGGCATCCAGGATCTTGTGCCGCACGAATTCGTCGGGAAAGCGCATCAGATCCGCATTGACCACCCGGTCGCCGTCGATCGCCAGCGTGTTGTCGAGCGAGGCGCCGTGACCGCGGTCCATGGCCTTGAGCGTTTCCAAGTCCGCGACATTGCCGAAGGTGCGCGCCGGCGCGATCTCGCGGCGGAAGCCTTCCGGCGAGAACGCGAACGAGAAGGTCTGCCGGCCGATGGCGGCGGAGGGAAACACGATCTCGAAATCGTAGGACAGCGCATCGGCCGGAATGAGCGCGGCCCGGGCGTTCTTGTGGATCACCTCGACGGGTTTCAGGACCTTGATCGCGGTGCGCGGCGAAGGTTGTTCTTTGACGCCGGCCGTGTCGATCAACTCCAGATAGGAGAGTGCGTTGCCGTCCAGGATCGGCGGTTCGGGGCCGTCCAGGATGACGACAAGGTCGTCGACCTGCGCGCCGGCGATCGCCGCCATCAGATGTTCGACCACACCGACCTTGGCGCGTTTCGTCGCCAGCATGGTGCCGAGATTCGTTTCGGCGACGGCGTCGTAGCGAGCGGGAATTTCGGCGCCGTCGAGATCGCTGCGGCGGAAGATAACGCCGGTGGCGGGCTTCGCCGGCGCCAGCATCATGCGCACCTGCGTGCCGGCATGAAGGGCAATGCCTTCGGCGGCGACTTCATGGGCGATGGTGTTGCGGTTCGTGCTCATCCCTGCGGCTTAGGTTCGCCACCTTTTACGGTGTCCCAGATATTTTTCCTATATAACCCATTTCATGAGCGGTTTGTCACTGCCAGCGATCCGACGGATGGCGTCGCGCGCCACCCTGATACGCATTCTCGCTGTGCTGAACCGCTGGCGCAAACTGCCGTTCAAGACCATCGACCACGATGCCGTCATGGAGCATCTGGCCAAAGAGGGCGGCATCTCCGCCAGCTACTGCGTGTTGACGGCCCTGTCTTGCGGCATCGCCATTCTCGGCCTGCTGCTGTCGTCGCCTGCCGTCGTCATCGGCGCCATGCTGATCTCGCCGCTGATGAGTCCGATCATCCTGTTCGGCTTTTCGCTGGCGACGCTCGACGAACAACTGGCCATCAAAAGCCTGAAGGCGATCGTACTGGGCACAGGACTGGCGATCACGCAAGCCGCCGTCATCGTCTGGATGTCGCCGCTCAATTCGGCCACGGCGGAGATCCTGGCCCGGACGAGGCCGAATTTCTTCGACCTTCTGGTGGCGATCTTCTCGGCCATCGCCGGCGCCTATGCCGTCGCCAACCGCAAGGGCGAGACCATCGTCGGCGTGGCCATCGCCACGGCCTTGATGCCGCCTCTTGCGGTGATCGGCTATGGCTTGGCCGTCCACAACTGGGCGATCACGACAGGCGCCAGCGGTCTGTTCATGACCAATCTGCTGGCGATCGCCCTGACCGCCAGCCTGGTGGCGCGCTTCTTCGGCTTCGGTTCCATGCATCCGTCGCGCACCGGCCTTTGGCACACGCTCGGCATTTTCGCCGTGTTCGGCATCCTGTCGATTCCGCTCGGCTTTTCGCTCGAACAGATCGCGCGCGAGGCGGTTCTGACGTCGCGCGCGAAAAACACGCTCAACGCCTATTTCGAGCCGTACAACGATCATATCTACGGCATGGACATCAAATTCGCGAAGGACCAGCCGATCCAGATCAACGCGCTCGTCCTGACTCAGAAAAACCGCATCGGCGCCGACGCCGAAATGCAGAAACGGCTGCAGCAGGCGCTGGGGCGACCGGTCCAGCTGTCGTTGTCGCAAGTGCCGGTGCACGCGCATGAATCCCTGGACCGGCAGGCGGTTGAAGCGCTGGTGAGCGAGTCTGCCGCCATGTTGTCGAAGCGCATGCAAAACGCATCGCAGCCGGATATCGCGGCGATTGCGGCAGCCGAGGCCCAGGTGCCGTTGCTCGACATCTCCCTCGACCGGCAAGGACGCACGGTGCTCATCCGCGGGCAAAGCGACACGGCGGCGGAACTGGCGGCGATGCACCACGCCGCCACGGTCTTGCGGCAACGGTTCGCGGATTGGCGGTTCGATTTTCATCCGGACGTAAACGCCCTACCGCCCATCCCGTTCACGGAAGACTCCACACAGCTCGATCCCGCAGCCGAAAAGCAGCTGAGCGATATGATCTGGGCCCTCAAGAGCGCGGGCGTCAACGCGGTGCGCGCCATCGGGCGGGCCGACACGCAAGGAAAAAGCGCCGTTGCCAACCGGCACGCTGCGCTCCGCCGCGCCATTGCTGTGAGCACAATTCTGCAGCAGGCGGGCATCAAGGCGACGGCCGTGGCGCAATACCTGGCTCCACGGCAGAGAGCGGAAGAAGCGGAAAACGGCCGCGCCGCCTTCCGCCAAGTGCTTCTCGAACCGCAGGGCGATTGATGCCGTTTCCGGTTGCGCAGCTAAGCCGCGTTCACCACACCGTCCGCATCCAGCGCAGATATGTTCTGAAATCCTTGGCGGTGACCATCGGATCGCCATAAACGGGGTCGCCGTCGACGCTGTTTGCAATGCCGCTCGGCACGGCGCACATCCTGGCGCGCGTGCGCGCCCCCAAGACCTTGACACTACCCGTCTTCAGCACGGTCGCGGAAACCGGCACCGCGTGCAGCATGTGGTTTTCGAACCAATCTACGGCGCCACCCGAGGCACCGCGTCTTTCGGCAACGGATGCCAGCGGCAGATGCCTTTCCCGAGCATAGTCGTACGCGACCTCCGCGGCGGTGCGCAGCGGGGCGGGATCGCAGTCGAGTTTGGGTATGCGCGAGAAACCAACTTTCGCAAGCCGTTCAATCAGGGCCAGCGCCGCCACTGCCGCCGCAAACCCTGCGACGCCCATCGTCAACGAAGAGCCATCGAGCATATTGTTTGTTGTCCAATGTGAAGTCCGAAGGCGTGCTCATATATGAAACACGCATAATGATATATGCGACATTATATGTAATTTGACCAGTATATATTCTAAGGGTCCCAAACAAATCAGGATTTTGGCGAAAACGGCCGTAGGGACGGCTTGCGAAAGCAAGAAAAAGGGCGGCGCGGGGTTCTCCGCGTCGCCCTTTGGGTCACCTGAATCCCCGGTCCGCGCCTTTGCGCCAACCTCGCCGGGGATGACGTCACGGGTGTGACGTCAGTTCGTCTGTCTGCGCAGGAACGCCGGGATTTCGAACTGCTCGTCCCGCTTGTGATCGGGGAACAGATCATCGGCCTTGGGCGCTACGGCGCGCGGCTGTTCCGCCGGCGCGACCGCCCGCGGCATGACCTGCGATGTCGCACGCTGGGCCGTGGCTACGGCTCGCGGCGCGGCAGCAGGCTCCATCCGCAGCTCTTCCTTGTGCTTCTTGCGCCCGAGGAACCAGCCACGACGTTCCGGCTCCGGTTCCGGCGCCCGTGCCGCTATCGGCGCAGGGCGCGTGCCGGGCATCGGCGGTACGTCGTCTTCGTCGATCCGGATCACCCGTGGCGCACTCTCGCTGCCCAGGATCATCGCCTCGGCTGACGCATGCTCGGCCGTGGCGCCCAGCTCGTCGGCCAAAGCTTCGACCTGGCGGCGTACCGGGTTGTTCGACGGCGCCGGCGCCGCCGCGACGGGCCGCGGTTCAGGCTTGGGCTCGGGCATGCGCGCCGGCATCGGCTTGATGTGCGGCCGCAGCGGTTCGACGTTCTTGGGCATGCGCATCTCGGCAGCGTCGATGCCGGTGGCAACGACACTGACGCGGATGCGTCCTTCCATATTATCGAGGATGGTGTTGCCGAAGATGATGTTGGCGTCGGGATCGACCTCGGCGCGCACGCGGTTGGCGGCGGCTTCGACTTCGAACAACATCAGATCCGGACCGCCGGTGATGTTGATGAGCACGCCGCGGGCGCCCTTCATCGATACATCGTCGAGCAGCGGGTTGGAGATGGCCATGTCGGCGGCCTTCTGGGCGCGGTCTTCGCCCTCGGCCTCGCCGGTGCCCATCATCGCCTTGCCCATCTCGGAGATCACCGACTTGATGTCGGCGAAATCCAAATTGATCAGGCCAGGCATGACGATCAGATCGGTGACGCCGCGCACGCCGGCATGCAGCACGTCGTCGGCCATGGCGAAGGCCTGGGCGAAGGTGGTGCGATCGTTGGCGACGCGGAAGAGGTTCTGGTTCGGGATGACGATCAGCGTATGGACATATTGCTGAAGGTCGAGAATGCCCTTCTCGGCGATGCGCATCCGCTTGTCGCCTTCGAAGGCGAACGGCTTGGTCACGACGCCGACGGTGAGGATACCGCGCTCGCGAACCGCGCGGGCTATGACGGGTGCGGCCCCGGTGCCGGTGCCGCCACCCATGCCGGCGGTGATGAAGACCATGTGCGAGTCCGCGAGGTGCTCGAGAATCTCTTCCAGCGTTTCTTCCGCTCCGGCGCGGCCGACATCGGGCTGGGCGCCCGCACCCAGGCCTTCGGTGACATGCGCACCAAGCTGAATACGCCGCTCGGCCTTGGACTGCGCTAGCGCCTGGGCATCGGTGTTCGCCACCACGAAGTCCACGCCTTCAAGCTTCGAAGCGATCATGTTGTTGACCGCATTGCCACCAGCACCGCCGACGCCAAGTACCGTGATCCTTGGACGCAATTCCGTCGTCTGGGGCGTCTTAAAGTTGATCGCCATTCTTACTCTCCTTGGCTGTGCGCCTAATCATCGCCCTTGCACTACCCATCCGAATCGAATCACTCGATTCTTTGTTGAATCATCCGAACAGCCCACCGGTCAACCGAGAAAGCCAGCCTTTCGAGCCTGTTTCCGCCGGTGACAATGCAAGTTCGGGATTGAGAACGTCCGGCGGCATCGTTGCGCCTGCCATCAGCAAACCGACCGCGCTGGCGTAATCGGGACCGGCCGACGCGGCCGGCAGGCCGGTGAAGCTTTGCGGCCGGCCGATACGCACCTGCTTGTTGAGCATGCGGCCGCACAATTCGCGCGCGCCGGCCAACTGGCAGGCGCCGCCCGTGAGCACGACCCTGCGGCCCGCGGCGACGTCGTAGCCGGAAGCCCGAAGACGCGTCTGAATCTCGCCGAATATCTCTTCCAACCGCGCCTGGATGATGCGCGTCAGCATGGAACGCGGCACGCGCAATGCGGTTTCCTCGCCGTCCTCGCCCATCTGGGGCACGGCGACGACGTCGGCCCCGACCTCGAGATCGCCCAGCGCGGCGCCGTAGAGAACCTTGGTCCGCTCGGCCGCCGACAACGGCGCCGACAGCATCCGGGCGAGGTCGGCCGTGACCTGACTGCCACCGACCGGCACGACGTCGGCATGTACCAGATGGCCTTCCAGGAAGACGGCGATGGAGGTCACCCCGCCGCCCATGTCGATGAGAATGCTGCCGAGTTGCTTCTCGTCGTCGGAAAGGACGGCCAAGCCGCTGAGGAACGGTGCGAACAGGCTGCCCGCCACATTGAGATGGCAACGTTCGACGGCGAGCTTCAAATTCGCCAAAGGCGACGGCTTCACCGCCACGGCGTGCATCGACACGCCAATGCGCTGGCAGAACATGCCGGAGGGATCACGCACCCCCCGCGCCTCGTCGACCACATAGCTGGTCGGCGCGCTCTGGATGATCTCCAGACCCTCTGTGGTGCATTTCGTGCGCCCTTCGGCCAGCAGCTCGCGCAGATGCG
This sequence comes from Alphaproteobacteria bacterium, assembly GCA_028865545.1. Lineage (GTDB taxonomy): Bacteria > Pseudomonadota > Alphaproteobacteria > Micropepsales > Micropepsaceae > Rhizomicrobium. The sequence goes on from JAGWJY010000034.1 coordinate 18,480, forward strand.
CGTCGGACACCAGAGCACCGTCCAGCGCCATGGAGGCCCGTGCCGTGACGCTTGTCGGATTGCCGCAACTGACCGAGATCAGGACGTTCTGAATGCGGGCGTCGGCGAGGTTCTCAGCAGCCGCGACGCAATCTCGGATCGACTCCTCGGCCAGTGCCAAGCTGGTGATGGTACCGGCGCGGATGCCCTGGCTCTCGCGCAGGGCCGCTCCCAGGACGCGCAGCGAGCCCGGCTCCGCCTTGCCGATCAGGCAGACTACTTTGGACGAACCGATGTCGAGGGCGGCCACCAGACCCGTGCGATAGGCCGGTATCTCGCTCCCTGTTCGCAAACGCACCGTCTCACCCATCAGATCGCTCTCCCGCTGATCGTCTTCTTGTCCTTCTGTTCACCGGTCTTGGTGACGAAGAAATATTGCGTAGGCGACCTGAGATCGATCTCCACCACGTCCCGCTCCAAAATTCCCTTGTCGACGATGAGATGCTCCAGCGCACCAAGCTGTTTTTGCCAACCGGTCTCCGGCAGCTTCACAACAACGCCGTCGTCAAGCAGCAGATTCCAGCGGCGGTCGGATTGATACTGATAAGCGTAGACGCGCGCCGCGATGGCCCGATAGCCGGCGACGGCCGCAACAATCGGCGCCGCTTTCTGCGGCGCGCCATCGCCCAACAGCAGCGGCAGACGAGGGAACTGGTCCAAGCCCTTGTCGGTGATGACGGCGCCGGAACGTTCGACCACATAGGAATCCTTCGGCGTCTGCCAACGCGCGAAGGGCTGCTTTTCGACGATACGCACATTGATGTCGTCCGGATAACGACGCTTGACGACGGCGTCGGCCACCCAGGGAAGCTGCATCAACCGGGCGCGTGCCGAAGGCAAATTTACCGAAAAGATCGACTGGCCCTGCGTGAAGCCCAGCGCGGCCATGATGGTGACCTGCGGCGTGCGGACATTGCCCGACAGATGCACCTGGGTGATGCCGAAGCCCGCATCGGCAAGCAGCGTATCATACGCCACCTCGGTGCGATGGATCGTGCGGCCGATGACGCCGCTGGCGAACAGACCCGCAAGCGCAGTCAGAACGACGATGACGAGCGTCATGATCAGCATCGGACGGCGCAAAGCGAGGAAGCCGCGCACGGCGTTCCACGCCCGCGAGAACAGGTTGCTGTGCAGCGCCTGACGGCGACCAAAGGACTTCTGCTGTGCCGCACCGCGCGTGACGCCGCGCGCCGACGAGCGGCCCTGCTTGCCGCGCTCGTCGCGGGGTTTGCGCGCCTGTCTCACCGATCGCATGAGGCGTCCTCCACGATCCAGCGGCACAGGGCGCGGTAGCTCATGCCGATATGGGCGGCCTGCTCGGGTACCAGCGAGGTCGGCGTCATGCCGGGCTGGGTGTTGGTCTCCAGAATGACGAGACGATGCTTGCCTTGCGTGTCGTCATAACGAAAATCGGTGCGCGAAACGCCCCGGCAGCCGAGCGCGACATGGGCGCGTTCCGCCAGCCGCATCGCTTCCTCGGCGACGGTGTCCGGAATTTTCGCGGGCAGCGTGTGCATCGAGCCGCCTGCCGCGTATTTGGCCTCGTAGTCGTAGAATTCGAGGTTGGTGGTGATCTCGGTGACCGCCAGCGCGCGCGTTCCCATGACCGCAACGGTCAGCTCTCGACCCGGCACGAATTCCTCGATCATCATCTCGTCGCTGAGCGTCCATTGCTCGCTGCCCAAAGCGGCCGGCGGGCGATTGTCGCCCTTGCGGATGATGAAGACGCCAACGGAGGAGCCTTCGTTCACCGGCTTCACGACATAGGGCGGGTCCATCAGATGACCGGCGGCGGCGGCGCGGCGGTCGGCGACGATCGACTTGACCAGCGGCAGGCCGGCGGCACGGAAGACGTCCTTGGCGCGCTGCTTATGCATGGCGAGCGCCGAAGCGAGCACGCCGGAATGGGTATAAGGGATGCGCAGCAATTCCAGCAGGCCCTGGACGCAGCCATCCTCGCCCCAGCGGCCATGCAAGGCGTTGAACACGACGTCGGGCCCGGCGGCGTTGATCTGCGCCGCCAGATCGGAAGCCTGCGGATCGATCTCCACAACCTCGAAACCCTCGTCGCGCAAAGCCTTGGCGCAGCCGTGACCCGACGTGAGGCTGACCTCGCGCTCCGCCGAGCGCCCGCCCAGCAATACCGCTACCTTCTTGACCGTCATGGCACGCCCACCCGTTTGATTTCCCATTCGAGGTCGATGCCGAATTGCGCCTTCACCCGGGCGCGGACGTCTTCGCCCAACGCCTCGATGTCGGCGGCATTCGCCTCTCCGGTATTGATCAGGAAATTGCAGTGCTTCTCAGAGACCTGCGCCGCGCCGTGTTTGAGACCGCGGCAGCCCGCCTCGTCGATCAACTGCCAAGCCTTGCGGCCGGGCGGATTCTTGAAGGTCGAGCCGCCGGTCCTGGATTTCACCGGCTGCGAGGCTTCACGCTCCGCGAGCAGCGCCTCCATACGGACGCGCACGGCGGCGGGATCGTCCTTGCCGCCTTCGAACACGGCTTCGACGAATATAAAGTCATCCGGCACGGAGGATTTGCGATAGACGAAGCCCATATCGGCGGCGGCCAGCACATGCTTGTTGCCCTGACCGTCAATGGCGGTCGCTTCGACGAAGATGTCCTTGATCTCCTTGCCGTAGCAGCCGGCATTCATCTTGAGCGCGCCGCCGATCGTGCCGGGAACGCCGCGCAGGAATTCCAGACCGGCAACGCCCGCGTCCGCCGCGGCGCGCGCCACGGCCGCATCGAGCGCCGCGGCGCCGGCGCGGATGCGCGTGCCGTCCACGGAGACCTTGCCGAAGGAGGCCGGCAGGCGGATGACCACGCCGGCGATACCGCCGTCGCGCACCAAAAGATTGGAGCCCACGCCGATGACGCTGACCGGCATGTCGCAGGACTTCGCCGCCAGGAAGGTCGCCAGGTCGTCGGCATCCGCGGGACGGAAGAGAACTTCCGCCGGACCGCCGGCGCGAAACCACACCAGATCCTTCAGCGGCGCGCCATGCGCGTAGCTGCCACGAACGGGAGGAAGAGCATCGCAGGGGCGGGTCATCATCACGCCTTGCCCCCTGCTTTTTCCAAGGCCGCCTGCAAGCCGTGCGCCCACTGGGTGATCGAACCGGCACCGAGCAAAACCACGGCGCCGCCCGGCTTCGCATGGGATGCTATGATGGAGACAAGATCCGCCTCGCCGTCGACGGTCTGCACATTGCGATGGCCGTTGGCACGAAGAGCCTCGGCATAGCTGTCGCGGCTGATACCTTCGATGGGCTGCTCGCCCGCGGCGTAAACCGGCGCGACCACCGCCACATCGGCATCATTGAGACATCGGGCGAACTGCTCGAAGGTATCGCGCAGCCGCGTGTAGCGATGCGGCTGGACCACCGCAACGATCGGACCGGCATAAGCCTGGCGCGCGGCTTTGAGCGCCGCGGCGATCTTGAACGGGTTGTGGGCGTAATCGTCGATGATGGCGGCGCCGTTCCATTCGCCGACTTTGGTGAAACGCCGATTCACGCCGCGGAACGTATCGAGGGCCCGGCGGATGACCTCTTCCTTCACGCCCAACTCGCGCGCGACGGTGATCGCGGCCAGCGAGTTCTGCACATTGTGCTCGCCGGGCATCGGCAGGCGCAGTCCTTCGAGGCGATGCTCCGTGCCCTTGAAACGATCGGTGAAGACGACATCGTAATGCGATGCACCCTCGGAGAAGGTCACGTTGACGGCGCGCACCTCGGCTTGCGGCGACAGACCATAAGTGATCATCCGTCGGTCGACGATGCGGCCCACCATCGCCTGGACTTCCGGATGGTCGATGCAGAGCACGGCGAAGCCATAGAACGGGACGTTTTCGATGAAGCGCTGGAAGGCGTCGCGCATCCGGTCGAAGGTACCGTAATAATCGAGATGGTCAGGGTCGGCATTGGTGACGACGGCCACGGTGGACGGCAGACGCAGGAAAGTGCCGTCGCTCTCGTCGGCCTCGACCACCACCCATTCGCCTTCGCCCAGACGCGCATTGGTGCCGTAGGCATTGATGATGCCGCCATTGACGACGGTCGGGTCCATACCGGCGGCATCCAGCAGCGCGGCCACCATCGTGGTGGTCGTGGTCTTGCCGTTGGTGCCGGCCACCGCGATGCAGGACTTCAGCCGCATGATCTCTGCCAGCATCTCGGCGCGGCGCACCAACGGCAGGCCTTTCACGCGCGCCGCGTCGAATTCCACATTGCCGGCCTTGACCGCCGAGGAATAGACGACGACATGCGCATTCTTGAGATTGTCGCCGGTGTGGCCGACTGTGACCGGGATGCCCATCGCGCGCAGGCGCTTGACGTTGGCGTTGTCGGCGGCGTCCGAGCCCTGAACCTTGTAACCCAGATTGTGCATGATCTCGGCGATGCCGCTCATGCCGATGCCGCCGATGCCGATGAAATGGATGGCGCCGATGTCGAGCGGAACGCGGGTACGGCCGTGTTTCGTCATGCGGACGCCTCCAGCTTCTCGACCAAATCAGCAAGGCGGAGCGTAGCATCCGGCTTTGCCAGTTTGCGCGCATCGGCGGCGCATTTGGCCAAGGCGTGAGGATCGGAAAAGGCGGCGGTCAGCATCCCGGCGAGTTTTTCCGAGGTCAGGTCCTTCTGTGCCACGCGCCAGCCGCCACCGACCTGAACCAGCGCGTCGGCGTTCGGCGTCTGGTTGTCGTCGAGAGCATGCGGCAACGGCACGAGGATCGCCGGGCGCCCGATCGTCGCCAGTTCGCTGACCGTGCCGGCACCGGAGCGGGCAATGACCAGATGCGCCCGGACCATTCGCAACGGCAGATCGCGGAAGAACGGCGCCAGCTCGGCTTTCACGTTTGCCGCAGAATAAGCAACACGCACGGTTTCCAGATCTTCCGGCCGGCATTGTTGAATGATCTCCAGGCGCGCCTTCATTGCCGCAGGCAAAAGGGCGATGGCGGGCGGCACCAATTCACTGAAGGCCCGCGCACCCTGGCTGCCGCCGAACACGAGCAGATGCAACGGGCCGTCCTTGGCAGGCATCTCATAAGGTGCACCGGCGACACCGATCACCTCGGGACGCAGTGGATTGCCGGTGTAGACGACCTTCGACATGTCCTTCGGGACGAAGCGCACCAGCGGAAAATTTGCGGCGATCATCCGCACGAAATTGGCGACCAGGCGATTGGCGCGGCCGAGCACCGCATCGGGCGCGAGAATGGCCGTGGGAAAGCGTGCCAGACACGCCGCCACCATCACGGGCACACTGGGATAGCCGCCGAAGCCGATGACGGCGGACGGACGGATACGCAAGAGCTTCGTCAAAGACACGACGATGCCGGCGACGATCTCGAATGGCGCACTGACGAGGCCGATAAAGGACCGGTCGGAAAACGCCGCCGACGGCACGATCTCGATACGCGCGCCGGGGAAAGCGTCGGTGTAGCCGTGGCCGCGGGAATCCGTCATCACCACGATCTGTTTGCCACGGCGGACGAGCTCGCCGGCCAATGCCTGCGCCGGAAAGAGATGGCCGCCCGTGCCGCCCGCAGAGAGAACGATCGTCGTCATGCGCGCGCCCATTTCAGGAAACCGAAGGACGGCGCGTCGCGCGAAGCGAGTTGCGGACGCTGGCGGGTGAAGGCCAGCGCAAAACCCATGGTGACCGCCACCGCGAACAGCGACGACCCGCCATAGGAGATGAAGGGCAGCGTCATACCTTTTGCCGGAAGCAGGTTCACGGCGACGCCCATGTTGATGAAGGCCTGTACGGCAAAGACAATAGACAGTCCGGCGCCCGCCAACTGTGCGAAGGGCTCACGCGCCGCCGCCGAGCGCAACAACAGCCGAACGGCCAGGACACAAAACAGAAGAGCGATGATAGCGCACAAGGCCAGCCCAAACTCTTCACCGGCGACGGCGAAGATGAAGTCGGAATGCGCGTCGGGCAGACGATATTTGATGGTGCCCGCACCCGGGCCAACGCCCAGCAACCCGCCATGCGCGAAGGCCTTGAGCGACAACGACGCCTGATAACCCGCCTGTTCCGGGTCGAGGAACTGGGCGATGCGGTGATGCACGTGCGGAAACAGCAGATAGGCAAGGGCACCAAGACCGGCCGACCAGCCGCCAATGACCCAAATCCATTTGAGCGCCAGCCCGGCGAAGAACAGCATCGCTGCCCACAAAGCCAAGATGAGGAAGGTCTGGCCGACATCGGGCTCCAACAGAAGCACGGTGAGCGCGGGCAAGAGGACGATGAAGGTGATAAGGTGCTTCGAGAGACGCGTCGGTGTGCGATCCGCCAGGATTACGGCCGCAATCACGGCAAAGCCAGGTTTCAGGAACTCCGATGGCTGCAAGGTTATCCAGCCCAGATCCAGCCAGCGGCGTGCGCCCAGGGTTTCGGTGCCAGCGAACAGGACGACGACCGAGGCGATCAGTGCCACGATATATATTGTCAAAGCGACCCGACCGACCTTAGCCGGCGTGAGCATCGATGTGCTGCAAAGAATGAACACGGCAAGCGCCGCGAAGCCAACCTGCTTGGCCGCATAGTGGAAATTGCCGCCGGTCAGCGGGCCGCCGCTGGCAGCCGGGCTCGCGGCGACGGCCAACATCAGGCCGATACCGAGCAGGGCCAGCATGGCGGCCAAAGAGACACGGTCGACCGTCCACCACCAGTCGGAAAGCTCACTGCGGTTGGCGCGGCTGAAGCTCATGATGCCTCCCGCACCGGCGTGGCAGCCAGTTTGGCGACGAAACTGCGGAAGGCATCGCCTCTCTGTTCGAAATCACGGAACTGATCAAACGAGGCGCAGGCCGGCGACAACAGCACCACAGGAGCCGGCGCCGGCGATTGCGCAGCATCGGCAGCGGCGGATGCCGTCGCGCTCTCCAGCGTGCCGGAGATTTCATACGCGACTTTGCCCTCGAGTGTCGCCGCAAACGCGTTCGCCGCCTCACCGATCAAATAGGCCTTGCGGACGCGCGAGAAATGCGGTGCCAAGGGTGTGATACCGCCTTCTTTCGGCTTGCCACCGGCTATCCAGAAAATATCAGGGAAGCAGACCAACGCCCGCTCGGTGGCGTCGGCATTGGTCGCCTTGGAGTCGTTGACGAAGCGCACCTTGCCGACGCGGCCGACGTCTTCGATACGATGGGCGAGGCCCGGAAAACTTGCAATCGCGGCCGCGATGGCGCGTGCATCTTTGACATACGGTTTGGTCGCAGCATAAGCCAGCGCCGCGTTCTGCCAATTGTGCGCGCCGGGCAAATGCTCGACCGCCTTCAAATCCATGACCTTCGTCGCGCGTTCGCTTTGCGCGTCGTACAGCACGCCGTCGAGCACGAAGACGCCGCGGCCAAGGACCTTGCCGACCGAGACGGGTACGCAGGGTGCGCCGCCGTTCGAGGTGAGCTTGGTGAAGATCGCCGCGCCGTGCGGATCATCGACTCCAACGACATTGAGTCCACGCTTGACGGTCTGCTTCAGCAGCCTTGTCTTCACCGCGGCATAGTTCTCCAACGAGCCGTGGCGGTCGATATGGTCGGGCGTGATGTTGGAGAGGATCGCCACGTCGGGCCTAAGCCCGGGCGATAGATCGATCTGATAGGACGAAACCTCCAGCACATAGATCGTCTTCAGGCCCGACGGCGCAAGCCCGAGAGCCGATTTACCGATATTGCCGCCAGCTTGCGCGTCGAATCCGCAAGCGGAAAGGATATGGCCGATCAGCACCGTCGTTGTCGATTTGCCGTTGGTTCCGGTGATGGCGATAACCGGCGCCCGGCCCGGCGCTGCCGGATCAGGGTGAATCTCGCGTGCGAAAAGCTCGATGTCACCGATGACCTCGACGCCGACTTCTTTTGCCTTGACGACGACATCGTGGGGCCGGGGATGGGTGAGCGGCACACCGGGGCTCAGCACCAGCGCGGCGATCTTGTCCCAGGACCAATTCTGCCACGGCATGACCGTGGCGCCTTCGGCCGCGGCAGCAGCGCGTAGTTCCTCTTTCTCGTCCCAAGCAAAGACGTCGGCGCCACCCGCCTTCAAGGCGCACACGCTAGCCAACCCCGACCGCGCCAACCCGAAGACGGCGACCTGTCTGTTTGCGAAGGAGCGGACCGGGATCATGCCTGCATCACCTCAGCTTCAAGGTGGCGAGACCGATCAGCGCCAAGACGACGGCGACGATCCAGAAGCGGATGACGATGGTCGATTCTTTCCAGCCGAGCTGTTCGTAATGATGGTGGATCGGCGCCATGCGGAAGACGCGCTTGCCGGTCAACTTAAAGGAAACCACCTGCACGATCACCGAGACGGTTTCGAACACGAACAGCCCGCCGACGATGGCCAGCACAATCTCGTGTTTGACGGCCACGGCGACCGCGCCGAGCGCGCCGCCCAGAGGCAGCGACCCCGTGTCGCCCATGAACACCATCGCAGGCGGCGCATTGTACCAAAGAAAGCCCAGTCCGGCACCGATCAGCGCAGCAAGAAACACCGCGAGCTCGCCGGTGTCGCGGATATAGTCGAGCTGCAGATAATTGGCGAACTTCTCGTTGCCGACGAGATAGGCGATGAGCACGAAGGCGCCGGCCGCGATCATCACCGGCATGATGGCCAGACCGTCGAGACCGTCGGTGAAATTCACGGCATTCGCCGCGCCGGCAATGACCACACCACCGACGATGATGAACGCAAGACCCAGTTGGAGCAGGACGGATTTGAAGAACGGCACCGCCAGAACTCCCCTAAGATGCGGTTCTTCGACTTGCATGATCAGCCATGTCGCCAGGAACGCCACGCCGAACTCGATCAGCAGACGCATCCTGCCGCTGACGCCATCCGACGAACGTTTGGTGACTTTCAGATAGTCATCGGCGAAGCCGAGCAGACCGTAGCTGACGGTCACCAGCAGCACGATCCAGACATAAGGATTCGTCAAGTCGGCCCACAACAGCGTCGCCACCAGCACCGGGACGAGGATCAGCAGACCGCCCATGGTCGGCGTGCCCTGCTTCTCGACGATGTGACGCTGCGGACCGTCGCTGCGGATCGGCTGCCCCTTGCCCTGCTTCAACTTCAACCAGCGAATGAGCGGAGGCCCCATCACGAAGGCGACGAACAACGCCGTCAGCACCGCCCCACCGGAGCGGAAGGTGAGGTACTTGAACAGGCGCAGCACCGCGTATTGGTCGGCGTGCGGGAGAAGAAAAAGAAAATGGAACATGGTCCCCCCTAGCCCGCCCGTGCTTTCAAGGCGTCAACGATCACCGACATGCGGATGCCATTGGACCCTTTGACCAGAACCGTATCGCCTTCGCGCAAGGCCGACATCAAACCGGCGACGAGTTCGGCCGAGGTCGGCGCGTAGACCGCACGACGCTCCATCGGCAAGGCGTCCCAAAGCGCCTTCATCAGCGGGCCGCACAAAAACACGAGATCGACGCGCGCGGCACCAATCGCATCGGTCAGACCGGCGTGATGCGTACGGGCGTCCGCGCCCATCTCCAGCATATCACCGAGGACGGCAATGCGCCGCCCCTGGGATTGACCAAGCAGTGCCAACGCCGCAGTCATGGAAGCCGGATTGGCGTTGTAACTTTCGTCGATCACATCCACCGCGCCCGCCCTGAAGCGCGCCCCGCGGCCCTTGAGTGCGGCGAAAGTCTTCAGCGCCGCAGCCGCATTCAACACGTCGCCATCCGCCGCGGCGACCGAGAGCAGACCACCCAGGGCGTTGGTAGCGATGTGACGCCCCGGCGCGCCGATCCGGAAATCGACGGGCCGCCCCAGGACATCGGCTTTCACCCGCGCGCCCTCACCGCTCTCTTCGTAAGAGAGCAGCCGCGCGTCGCTTCCCGGTTCGGCGCCGAAAGTCAGGACACGCCCGACATGGAATTGCCTGGCGCGCGCCAGAAGCCGTTCGGCATAGGGGTTGTCGGAAGGGATAAGAGCCGCGCCACCCGGCACGATGCTTTCGAAGATTTCGGATTTGGCATCGGCGATGGACTCGGTGTTGCCGAAAAATTCCAGATGTGCCGGCGCGACGGTTGTGATCAGCGCCACATGCGGGCGCACGATGGAAACCAGCGAACGGATCTCACCGAAATGGTTCATGCCGATCTCGAAGACGCCGAACGCGACCTCGCGCGACAGTGAGGCCATGCTCAGCGGCACACCCCAGTGATTGTTGAAAGAGGCGCCGGAAACGTGCGTCGGCCCGAGCGCGCCGAAGGCCAGTTTGAGCATCTCTTTGGTCGTCGTTTTGCCGGCGCTTCCGGTAACGGCGATGATCTTGGCGTCGCTGCGGGCGCGGGCCGCGCGTGCCAGATCCTCAAGCGCGCGCTGCGTGTTGGCGACCGTGAGCAAGGGCGCGTCGTCGGCCACACCGTCGGGCCTGCGCGACACCAGCGCCGCGCCCGCCTTCGCCTCGAACGCGGCATGAACGAAATCGTGGCCATCGCGGGTCTCGCCCTTGATGGCGACATACAGATCGCCGGGCTTCAGCGTCCGCGAATTGAGCGAAAGGCCCGTCACCACGAACGAATGCGACGCCTGGCCCAAGGTGGCGCTTTCAGCTTCCGCCGATGTCCAAAGCGTATTCATGCTTTCGACTCCGCCGCACGGCCACCAAGCGAGAGCGCAGCCTTGATCGCCTCTTCGCGGTCGGAGAAGGGATGAACGACGGTACCGACGATCTGGCCGGTCTCATGACCTTTGCCGGCGATGACCAAAACATCGCCATTGCCAAGGGCCGCGACCCCCGCGCGGATTGCTTCGCGGCGGTCACCAATTTCCTCCGCTCCAGGACAGCCCGCCAGGGCCTGCTTGCGGATCGCGGCGGCGTCCTCGCCACGCGGGTTATCGTCCGTGACGATGACCTGATCGGCGAACTTCGCCGCCGCGGCACCCATCAGCGGCCGTTTGCCCGTATCGCGGTCACCGCCGCAACCGAAGATCACGGCGAGCTTGCCTTTGGTATGCGGGCGCAACGCGATCAGAATCGTCTCCAGCGCATCCGGCGTGTGCGCGTAGTCGACATAGACCGGCGCGCCGGATTTGGCGTAGGCGACCTTCTCCAAGCGACCGGGCGCACCTTTGAGGCCTGACAGCGCCGAGAATACTGCATGTGCCTCTTCGCCAAGCCCGATGGCAAAAGCCGCGGCCACCAATGCGTTGGAAGCCTGAAAAGCGCCGGCCAGAGGCAGCTCGACCGCATAGGTGTCGCCGTCGTGGACGACCTGCAGGGATTGTCCATCGCCGTGCGGCGCGCGCGCGACGAGCTTCAGGCTTTCACCATTTTCACCAACGGTCAGCAAGCGTAGTCCACGCGCCTTGGCGGCGGCGATGAAATCCCCGGCGTTGGCCGTATCGGCATTGACCACGGCGACGCCGCCCTGCCTTGCCAGCTGTGTGAACAGGCGCAGCTTGCAGGCGAGATAAGCCTCGAAGGTCGGATGATAATCCATATGGTCGCGGGTAATGTTGGTGAAGCCAACCGCCGCGATATCCATGCCGTCCATGCGATATTGATCGAGACCGTGACTCGAAGCTTCCACAGCGAGATGATCGATGCCGTCGTGCGCCAGCCCTGCCAACAGGCCATGCATTTCGATCGGCCCGGGCGTCGTATGGTTCAGCTTCGTTTCACCGTTGGGCGTCACCACGCCGATCGTACCCATGCTGGCCGCCGACCTGCCGAGCGCCTTCCAGATTTCGCGGAGGAAAACCGTGACAGAGGTCTTACCGTTGGTACCGGTTACCGCCGCGACGGTCTCGGGTTGCGCGGCGTAGAACGCAGCGGCGTAATGCGCCAGAGCGAGACGGGGATTCTCGTCGACGATCACACGCACGCCGAGCGCAGCCGCGTTCGCGGCGACTTCCGGCCGACCGAGCACCGCAACCGCGCCGCGGGCCACCGCGTCCTTCACGAAGGAGGCGCCGTCGGATTTGGTTCCCGGCAGTGCCGCGAAAAGATAGCCGGGTCTAACCTCGCGGCTGTCGCTCGCGAGACCGGCGAATTGCTTCACCGCTTCCATGGGGCTTTTGCCCATCTTACCCACCGCGATATTCGCGCTCGAATGTGGTCCCATTATGAATTCTCTTTGGCGACCGTGACAGGTGTCATCGGCACGCCCAGCAAAGGTGCAATCCGCGAGATGACCTGGCCGGCCAATGGCACCGCGGTATAGCCCGCGAGCGCAAAGCCGTCGGTCGCCTTTGTGCCATGCGGCCGATCCATCACGACGAATACGAGGTAGCGCGGGTCGTCTACCGGGAATACGCCGCAGAACGAGGTGACAAGCTTGCCGGACATATAGCGGCCGTTCGGACCGACAACTTCTGCCGAACCAGTCTTGCCGCCGACGTCGTAGCCCGGCACGTCGGCCTTCTTGCCGGTGCCGTTGGTCACGACATACCGAAGCAGCCCGCGCATGGTGGCGCTCGTTTCCGGAGAGATGACTTGCTCGCCGCGGGCATCACTGGGGTGTTTGAGAAATGTCGGCGTGATCCGGCGGCCGCCATTGACGACGGACGCCGCAGCTGCGGCAAAGGCCAGCGGCGTCACGGAGATCCCGTGACCGAAGCCGATCGTTGCCGTCTCGATGGTACCCCAATTCGAGGGATAGAGCGGACTGGCATTCTCGGGAAGTTCGGTGTGGATGGGCGACAGCAAGCCGAGCGTCGTCAGGAATGCACGCTGGCGAACGGCGCCGGAACGCATCGCGATCTGCGCGGCGCCGATATTGGAGGAATCCGCCAGGATGTCCTGAACCGTCAGCGTCGCCGGCATGCGTTCGGCCTCATGGATCGTATATCTGCCGATCTTGAGACCGTTGCCGATGGGAAACTCCTCACCGAGATGGATCGTGTGATCCTGGAGCGCCATCGCAAAGGTGAAGATTTTGAAGACCGAACCCAGCTCGTAAAGATTCTGCGCCATGATATCGCGCGAAGAATTGCCGTCGCCGAAGTTGCGCGTGTTAGGATCGAAATCAGGCAGCGATACGAAGGCGAGAATCTCGCCCGTGCGGACATTCATCACCAGGCCGCCGGCGGCGTGTGCGTGAAATTCATCCAGACTCGCCTTGGCTTCGTGAGCCAGGATGAACTGGACACGCATGTCGAGAGAGGTCTGGACCTGATCTGCCGCACCCATAGGCTTGTCGCGCAGCTGCCGATTGAGACCAAGTTCCAACCCGGAGACGCCCTTGTCGTCACCGTCGGTGACGCCGACGACCTGCGCCGCCAAACGGCCGTCCGGATAATAGCGCTTGCTGTCAGCCTGATATTCGAGACCGGGCAGATTGAGCAGCCGCACCTTGGTGCGGACGTCCGGCGGAAGCTGGCGCGCGACCAGCACGTAATTGTGCTTGCCGGCGAACAATTGCGTGAGGCGCTCCTCCTCGACACCCGTGGCGACGGCCAACTCGTGCGCAGCGCGGATCTTGTCCTTGAAAAGTTCCGGGCGCGCATACAGATCGTCCGCCGGCAGGTTGCGTGCAATGAGTTCGCCGTTGCGATCGACGATATCCGCGCGCGAAAGTATCGGACGATCGCCGGACCTGATCTGGCGTACATTTGGCGTGAACACGGTGACGTCGACCAACCGCATGCCCACGAGCAGAAACGCCGCGACGCAAATCACCGCCCCGATGACGATACGTCGCTGGAATACCGTGGGCGGTGGGTTCATGAAAATCCTACATCCCGGTATGGGCGGCGATCTTGACGAATTGCGCAGGCGCCGACGCCGGAACCTGGGCGTTCGCATCATGCATCTGCGCACCGCCAAGCGGCGCGTCGCCACGGCGCGGCAGAAGTTCAAGCGAAGACAGTTGCAAGGTGGCCGTGTCGCTCATGCCAAGCGAGGCCTCGGCAAGCTGCTGGATACGCGCGGGATTGGCCACCTGGACCCATTCGGTCTGCAATACGCTGGTCTTGGTGCGTGCGTCGGCGATGCGGTGCTCGACCTGGCTCAGCTGGACACGCGCGATGCGGGTCTGCTCCGAGATGTGGTAGAGCGCGAGAATTGTCAGGCCCATCGCCGCGACGCAGCAGAAATTGAGGACTCTGATCATGACCTTCTCCTAAGCCGCCAGACGTTCGGCGACCCGCAGCTTTGCGGACCGGGCGCGTGGATTGTTGGCGATCTCGGCATCTCCCGGGCCAAGCGGCCGGTTGCCGAGCAGACGGTAATCTGGGACATGGGCGCGGCGCGTATCGGGCGCGTGACGCGAACCGCGCGGCGCCGAGGCGCTGCGTTCGCTGAGGAACCGCTTAACGATGCGATCTTCCAATGAATGGAAAGAGACCACGGCAAGACGGCCTTGCGGTTTAAGCACGCGCGTGGCCGCCTCGAGCGCACGGGCGAGTTCACCCAGTTCGTCGTTCACATAGATGCGCAGCGCCTGGAAGGTTCGCGTGGCGGGATGAATTGGCTGGCGTGCGGCGGCCGGACCAAGCACGCGCGCGACAAGTTCGGCAAGCTCGGCGGTGCGTGTGAACGGGCGATCGGCCACGACGGCGCGCGCAATGCGCCGAGCCTGACGTTCCTCGCCGTAGCGCGCGATGATATCGGCCAGCGTCTTTTCGTCCGCGGTGTTGACGACATCGGCGGCAGAGAGTCCACTGAGGCTCATGCGCATGTCGAGCGGGCCGTCGGCGCGGAACGAGAATCCGCGCGCCGGCTCGTCGAACTGGAAAGAAGAAACGCCGAGGTCGAGGACGACGCCGTTGGTGCCGTCTTCGCCGCTGTCGGCCAGCAGACGATCCATCTGTGAAAATTCGCCATGCACCAGCGTGAGGCGGCCGGGATAGAGCGCGACAAGTGCCTGGCCGCGCGCGATCGCATCCGGATCGCGGTCGATGCCGAGTACGCGGCAATCGCAGGCCTCAAGGATGGCACGCGCATAGCCGCCGCCGCCGAAGGTGCCGTCGATATAATGTGCACCGTCGCGCGGCTCCAACGCTTCCAGCACTTCGGCGAGCATCACCGGAAGATGGCCTGTCATGCGCCACCGCTGAGTGAAGCGAGGGCGCGTTTGAGGCGTTCGGCGCGCATGGTTTCGAAACGCACGGGCTCCCAGATCTGGAATTTCGTGCCCATACCGACGAAGACGACGCGGTCTTTCAGGCCTGCATGCGCGATGAGGTCGTCAGGCAGACGCACGCGACCATTTTCGTCCAGCGGCAGATTTTGCGTCATCGACAGGACGGCGAAGACCTTGTCGTTGAACGCCGGCGTGAAGAAGGGATCGGCCTCTGCCTGCTGGCGATGGAAGGCCTGGAGAACTTCGTCGCCGAAACCTTCGAGGGTTGCTTCCGAGAACGACGGGCAGAGGTAGACGCCAGGCGTGTTCTGCGTGGCGAGAATTTGGCGATAGGGCGCAGGGATGCAGACCCGCCCTTTGCTATCGAGCGTGCCCGCGACCGTCGAAATGAACGGCTGGACCTGCGCTGACATATCGACTGCCCCCTAAGTCCCGGGGGGAATTGGCCTTCGGCACCTTATGTGCGGATTTTCCGGCCCTTACAGTCCCTGGGACAGTATGGGATAACATGGGCCAGAACTGAGAGTCAACGAAAAGGCTAGGAATTATAGGGGGTTGTGAGTCTACCGGTGGATGTTTCGAGTCTAGGGGTTGGGGCTCCAGGAACAAAAGCTAAACGTGGAAAGATTAGAGTAACCGCCGTAAATATTCGATTAAGGATGATCCGGATATTCGTTCTTTTTATGTTCTGAAAATGACCTGGGCAGCGGGCCCCGACGCGGTCAATCGCGGCATCCAGCTCGGTGAGTCGCGAGGTGCGTCAGATGGCCTGTAAGCCGGGTTCTGTTCGCCGCCCGAAAGCGGTGAGATGGCCATTCCTCTGGGACGACAGTTACCTGCCGCCTCACGCGACCTACCCGGACGGCTATCCGGAAACGGATTACGTGCCGTCCCTATTTGGTCTTGCTCCCGGTGGGGCTTGCCATGCCGTCTCTGTTGCCAGAGACGCGGTGCGCTCTTACCGCACCATTTCAACCTTGCCGCGGCTTTAGGCCGGTAGGCGGTGTCATTTCTGTGGCGCTATCCCTGGGGTCGCCCCCGGCGGATGTTATCCGTCACCGTGTTTCCGTGGAGCCCGGA
>JAGWJY010000035.1 GCA_028865545.1 Alphaproteobacteria bacterium
GAACATGTGCGGCTGGTGCGCGCGATCTTCTTCCATTTGATCAGCGACGACGGAGTGCTGCCGGAAGATTGGCTGGCGAGGCAGATCGCACGCCTCGACGTCACCGAGGGCGACGTTGCGACGCTTTCCGGGCGGCTCGCCCAAGTTCGCACCTGGACCTATGCGGCCCATCGACCTGGTTGGGTAAAAGACAGCGCCCATTGGCAGGAACAGACGCGCGCCGTCGAGGATCGGCTGTCAGATGCGCTGCACGAGAAATTGACGCAGCGCTTCATCGATTTCCGGACGTCCGTGCTCATGCGTCAACTCGCGCGCGACGACGCAATCGATGTCGTGCTCGACGATTCCGGCGGCGTGGCGATCGGCGGAGAGATTGTCGGCAAACTGGATGGCTTCCGGTTTTCGCAAGCCGAAAGTGCGGCCGGGATCCATGAGAGAGCTCTGCGCGCCGCGGCCGTGAAAGGTCTGGAAGGCGAATTTTTTGCCCGCGCGCGACGGCTGTCGACTGCGACGGACCCCGACATCACGCTCAGCGAGCACGGCCGGCTTTGGTGGGACGGCGCCATCGTGGCACGTCTGACGGCAGGTCCCTCGCCGCTCGAGCCAAATGCCACCCTTCTGGCAGATGAAAATTTGAAAGGCGCACCGCGTGAAGCCGTGCAGCGGCGCCTGGACGAATGGCTAGCGGCCCGCGTCGCGGCGAAACTCGAACCGCTGCGTATGCTGCAGGCGGGCGTTGAGGCCAAAGCCGGCTCGGCGGATGCCATCCCCGCGCTGGCGCGGGGCATCGCCCATCAACTCTGCGAGAATTTCGGCTCGTTGGAAAGCACGCGCATAACACTGCCGGCCGACCGCCGCGCCGTCATGCGTGCTCTCAGACCTTTCGGCGTGTGGTTTGGCCGGCGTTCGATTTACCTGCTGAAGCTGTTGCGACCGGACGCAGCGAGCCTGCTGGCACTGCTTTGGAGCGTGTGGATGAAACTTGAGAACGTCCCCGCACTCCCACGAGCGGGCTTGACGTCTTTTGCAAACGACGCAGCGGCTCCCGACGGTTTCCTTGCGGCAGCGGGCTTCCGAGCCGTCGCCGGGCGTGCCATTCGACTGGACATGCTGGAACGCCTTGAAGAGACGCTGGAGAAGGCTGCTGTCGAAGGGACAACAGCCGACGCCCTGCTTCCAAAGCTGGTATCCCTACTCGGCTGCAGCAACGAAGAGCTGCACGAAATCCTGACGGCGCTCAACTGGCATGAGTTCGAAGTGGCTGGCGATCATAAGGTCTGGAGGCGCAGAGATCAGCGCCAGCACCCTCGTCGTACTACCAGCAAGCCACGGCCGCGTTCTGAATCGCCATTCGCCAGTCTCGCGGGTTTGATCGGAGGCAAATGAGCGCAGCCGGCTTTCGTCTCGATAAGTGGCTCTGGTGCGCCCGCTTCTATCGGTCGCGCGAACTGGCCAGGGCGGCATGCGAATCCGGTCTCTTGCGGCTGAACGGCCATCGCGTCGAAAAGGCGGGACGGGAGGTCAGGCCTGGGGATGTGTTAACCGTACCGCGGGCACGGGAAATCCTTTTGGTGCGGGTTCTGGCTGGTGCCACACGCCGCGGGCCGGCGCGAGAGGCCCAGTTGCTCTACGAAATCGTCACCGACGCCAATCAAAGCCGATGCGCCCTTGATCCCGCGCCGCGCGCGCCTTAATGGACAAACCGCCAAGAGACCTCCGGAGCACGCAATGACCTACGTCGTTACTGACGCCTGCATCAAATGCAAATACATGGACTGCGTGGAGGTCTGCCCGGTGGATTGCTTCTACGAGGGCGAGAATATGCTCGTCATCCATCCCGACGAATGCATCGACTGCGGCGTGTGCGAGCCGGAATGCCCGCCAGAAGCCATCAAGGCCGATACGGAAACGGGTTTAGAGAAGTGGCTCACGCTGAATGCGGACTACGCCAAAGCCTGGCCGAACATCACCCAAAAGGGCACCCCGCCCGGCGATGCCGACGCCTACCGCGACGAAAAAGGCAAATACGAGAAGTATTTCAGCGAAAAACCCGGTTCTGGCGTGTAAAATTAATTGCTGCGCGTGCGAAGGTGACTCAAGATGCCGGGCTACGACGCCTTGGATTCGTGCATTTCCCTGCGGAATTCGTGACAGTTTCTCACTGTATTCGAAATAAGTTACGTTGATTCAAAGGTTTGCCAATTTGTGGCTTTCCTTTTCCCAAACAATGTGATACCTTGAAGCCGTTCTGAAATAACTCGAAAGGCGCTGCCCCACCCGGATTAATGAGAAATCCGGAGGCGCCGTATTCTGTTGCAGTGCAAGATAATGCGATGCCGTCCCAGTGGGTGGCGTGTTTTCGAGTGCGCGAAGCGGAAATGGAAATAGATGACAACGGCTAAGACGACTGTTGCCCCGGTGGCTGCCAAAAAGGTCCCGGCGAACTCCAACAAGAAACTTGAATTCAAAGCCAACGATCATGTGGTCTATCCGACACATGGCGTAGGCAGGATTATGCGTATTGAAGAGCAGGAAGTGGCGGGCACTAAGCTCGAGTTGTTCGTCATCACCTTCGACAAGGACAAGATGACCCTGCGTGTTCCGACCTTGAAGGCCAAGTCCGTGGGCATGCGCAAGCTCTCTTCACCCGATACGGTGGCCACGGCGCTCAACACGCTTAAAGGCCGAGCGCGCATTAAACGCACCATGTGGTCTCGCCGGGCACAGGAATACGAAGCGAAGATCAATTCGGGCGACCTCGTCTCGATCGCGGAAGTTGTTCGCGATCTGCACCGCGCCAGCGGTCAGCCGGAGCAGTCTTATTCCGAACGTCAGCTTTACGAAGCGGCACTTGCCCGCATGGCCCGTGAAGTCGCAGCTGTTGAGCGCATCGACGAGCAGGCAGCAGTCAAGCGGGTAGAAGGTGTATTGTTGAAGAAGGCGGCATAATCCGACGCTTCAATCCAAGTTGCGAGAGGCCCGGAGGAAACTTCGGGCCTTTTGCTTTAGTGCACGCCCATCGGAAATTTCTTGCAAGTCCGGCACCACAGCCCTTTTGCCCAAGTGGCCCAGACAATCAGATAGGTGCCGATTGCCGCCCAAGCCAAGGCAAGAAGAAGCAAATAAATATTTGCAGTTATGGCAGCGCCAACGGCCATCGCCACATTAAGCAGGCCGATAGTAAGCAGCCTCGCCCGGCTCCTTTGATTCAAGTCTCCGCCGCAGGTGGCGCAGTTTCTCACTGCAGCACTTCTGCCTGCTTCGGGTTCGCCAGTTCGATTTCCGGACCGTTCAGCCATTGCACAATCCCGCGCACGCGCATGACCTTGCCCTGGTAGCCGCGCGGATCTACGCCCATCTGTCGGTAGAGCTTCATATCGTCTGGTGAAATTGTCACCGTGAAGTCCGTCTTCCAGTCGGCTCCAAAGTTCAAATAGGCGCGACCGTCCCGCACATCGGCGTTAAGCACCTTGCCTTGAACGATCTGAAACGTACCAACGTCGCCTTTAAGTGCATCTGGCGTACGGATTGCATAAGCCGGAGCCGACCAAATACCGAGATGCGCCGCCCTGGCCTGCGCCTCGGCCGTGTAAAGTTCGTTGGCACATTCACCGCGGTCCGGCGTCAGGTCGACGCGCGCCAAGCCGCGTTTCAACAGCGCCAACTGCAACCATGTTCCATCTCTTGTGAAAACCTGCGAGCGAATCCGGTCGTAGCGATCCTCCTTCGGATAGATCGCGCGCGCGACAAGAGTTTCATCCGCCGCCAGAGCATTTAGCGCGTGGTAGGCTTGGTCCGTGAACATCTGCGGCGCGTGGTCCTGCGCCGCGTTCGGCAGCACAATTCCAGCCAGCAAAAGCGCACGGCCGTCGTCGAGCACGAGAACGTCGTTGTGCTCGACGCGCACGATATGAGCGTCGCCGATCTCCACGCCGCCAGCACATGCCGGCGCTTCAGCTTGCGCCGCGCAACAAGCCGACACCACGGCCAGAATTACAGAAAACAGAACACGCCCAGCCATCTTTGCCCCCAACGCACGCCACCATTCTGCATAATTTCCGCTTTTTCGCACGCCTTGAATGGCGACAGGGTATCCAGCCGGCTACGATAGCGCGTCCAAGCTTACGCCTTTCGGCGGGGGCATCCAATCAGGCACGAAATAGTCGGGCATCAGGGTTTTGCTTGCGTCGACGCGATATTTGTCAAAGTCCGTTACGCCATTTTCGGCCAGAAATGTGTCGTCGATCAGAAAATTCCCGGTGAAGGCCCTGGCAGGCTTGTTGAAGACCAGATAGGCGGCGTCCGCCAGGACATCCGGTGTACGGCAGTGCCTCAACCCTTCTTCACCGGCTAACACGTTCTGGATAGCCGCAGTAGCAACAGCTGTGCGCGGCCACAACGCGTTGAATGCTATGCCATCATCGGCAAACTCCGCGGCCATACCAAGCACACACATGCTCATACCGAACTTGGCCATCGTGTAGGCGGTGTGCCCTTGGAACCATTTGGCGGCCATGTCCAGCGGTGGGGACAGCATCAAGACATGCGGATTCATCGCACGCCTAAGATGCGGCACACAGGTCTTCGACACCAGCCAAGTGCCACGCGCGTTGATCTGATGCATCAGATCGAATCGTTTCAGATCCGTATCAAGCGTGCCGGTCAGTGAAATCGCACTGGCGTTGTTCACGCAGATATCAATGCCACCGAATCGGCTGACGCAGCGCTCAACCGCAGAAGCCACCTGATCTTCAAAACGGATATCGCAGGTAAGCGGCAAGGCCTTGCCACCAGCCCTTTCAATCTCCGCCGCGGCCGTGTGAATTGTGCCGGGAAGCTTGGGGTGCGGTGTGTCAGTCTTGGCTGCTATTGCAACATTAGCGCCGTCCTTAGCGGCGCGCAGAGCGATAGCCAAGCCAATACCGCGGCTTGCCCCGGAAACGAACAGCGTCTTTCCAGCAAGGGACATGGCGTCCTCCATTGCGATTATTTATAGGCAACATTCAGGTTCAGCCGGCTCCAACTATGGAAAGCCCAGCCAAAAGGCGTCAAGCTGCGTTTGGCGACGCTTTGAGCGAGACTGAGGCTACCTTGCTACAAATTTGCGACGTTTGGTGCGTAAGCATTACCGGTCGGGAAAACAAAAGATAGATGCGTTTCATTGCTTTCATATGTTTGGCGTTCGCGTCTGTTGCCGTTGCGACAAGCGCACAGAACGTCTCGACCGATGCCAAGCAGGCACCGACCGGCCGCTATGAGCTCGCCAAATCCCATAGCCAAGTTCTGTTCGCCATCCCGCATGAAGGGCTGACCAACTATCACGGGCGCTTCGATAGATTGTCCGGAACGCTCAATTTCGACTCTGCCGAACCTGAGAAAAGCGCCGTGTCCGTGACCATTGAAACAAGCAGCGTCGACACGCCGAGCCAGGAATTGAATGGCACGTTGGCCGGCAAGACAGTTTTCGATGCGCAGGAGTTTCCGACGGCAACGTTCCAGTCGACGTCCATTGTCCGCACGGGCGCCAATACCGGCAAGATCACCGGCAATCTAACGATCAAGAATATCACCAAACCCGTCACCTTAGATGCGACGTTCAATGGTGGCCGCGTTGATCCGATGAGCGGCGCCTATGTCATCGGGTTCAGCGCCTCGACGTCCATCAAGCGGTCGGATTTTGGAATTACAGGGATGGTATGGGAGCCGTTCGTCGGTGACAACGTGACGTTGACCATCGAAGCCATGTTTCAACAGCAGAAGGAGTAGGTAGTGGGGATTCGGAATACAGCGTTGCGCTACGGCACAGTCGCAATGGCGCTGCACTGGCTGATCGCGGCCTTCGTGATCGCCAATATCTGCCTCGGCTTGTATATGGGCGATCTACCGCGCAGCGACCCGAGCAAGTTCACGATCATCCAAATTCATAAATCGATCGGGCTGACCGTTCTTGTGTTCAGCGTCATCGTTGTGCTGTGGCGACTGTGGAATCCGCCGCCCGCCCTGCCGTCGGGTATGTCAGCTCCTATGCGGCTGGCGGCACACGCGACGCACCTCCTTCTCTACGTCCTGATCGTTGCAATTCCTTTAACCGGGTATCTGATGGTGTCGGCTTCGCCACTTGGTAATTCGACGCCTTACTTCTTTCTCTTCGATTGGCCGAACCTGCCCTTCTTTTCGGGGATGACGCGCGAAGCATTGCATCCGATCAGACACTTCTTTGGGCAGTCCCACTCGTTTCTTGCCTGGACAGCGATCGTGCTGGTGCCGATTCACGTCTTGGCCGCGCTGTATCATCAGTTTGCAATGCGCGACAATTTGCTGGCGCGTATGGTGCCGGGGATGCGGGTCCGGGGACAAGTATGAAAGCCGTGGCCGTCGCAGCGGCGCTGTTCACGTGCGCTGCGACGCCAGCCTGTGCCGCGCATTGGGTGGTTGACGCCGCCAAGAGCGAACTTGGCTTTCGCGTGGCATGGAGCAACGAGCCCTTCGTCGCCGTATTTCATAGCTGGAAGGCGGACATCGATTTCGATCCCGCCGACCTCAGCCACGCCCATGTATCTGTAACAGTCGACCTCGCCAGCGAAGCATCCGATTCACCGGACAATGACGACGGCCTCAAGGGGGCTTACGGCTTTGCCGTCAGCCAGTTTCCCACAGCCCGTTTCGAGACAACCGACTTCAAGCGTCAGCGGGATGGCTCCTACGTCGCCGACGCCAAGCTGACGATCCGCGGCATGACCCGGTCGATCCGTCTGCCATTTAAACTCACCTTCAGCGGGAACAGCGT
This sequence comes from Alphaproteobacteria bacterium, assembly GCA_028865545.1. GTDB lineage: Bacteria > Pseudomonadota > Alphaproteobacteria > Micropepsales > Micropepsaceae > Rhizomicrobium. The sequence continues at coordinate 6,788 of JAGWJY010000035.1, forward strand.
CCATATGACCGGTACGACGCTTCTCGACCGGACGTCATTTGGGGTCGGCCAAGGTGAATGGGCGGCCCCAGCACCCGTCGCTCATGCCGTGACAGTGACGGTAGACCTGACGGCGACTAAAAGCTGACCTAGGCGCACTGACGCTGTAGATTGCCGTTATGAGCGTTAGCAATGTTACCGCCGTCCACGAAGCGAACTCGGCGGCAATCGATGCCGCTGCCAAGCTCCTTCGCGAAGGAAGGCTGGTCGCATTCCCGACCGAGACGGTGTACGGGCTCGGGGCCGATGCCACCAATGGGCGCGCAGTGGCAGCCATCTTCGCCGCCAAAGGTCGGCCGCGTTTCAACCCGCTAATCGTTCACATCAAAGACGTCGTGCAAGCGCAGGAATTTGCAATATTTTCAACACTCGCGAATGAACTCGCACATGTCTTCTGGCCCGGTGCGCTCACATTGGTCCTGCCTCGACGTCTCGACTGCCGATTATCACTTTTGGTGAGCGCAGGCTTGGATACCGTCGCCCTGCGCGCGCCGTCTCACCCCTTGGCGGCGCGGTTGATTGCCGAAGCTGGTGTGCCGTTGGCTGCGCCGAGCGCCAATCCATCCGGAGCAGTCAGCGCAACAAGCGCGGCCCATGTTACCGATAGCCTGCGCGGCAAGGTCGACCTGATCCTCGACGGTGGCAGCACCCCGATAGGCATCGAATCAACGGTGATCGGCTTCGAAGACGGATGCCCAGTCTTGTTGCGCCCAGGCGCCATTCCACGCCAGACCATCGAAAATGTAGCCGGACCACTCAAGGCGCCAGCCGACGAGACGATCTCCTCCCCTGGTCAGCTCGCCAGCCATTACGCCCCCAATGCGGCGCTGCGGCTGAATGCCCACGAGCCTCGAGACAACGAGGCCCTGCTGGCCTTCGGGCCAGACACGCCTCCCAGCACCCGGCGCGTGCTGAATCTCAGCGCACGCGGCGATCTGGCCGAGGCGGCGTCGAATCTGTTCGCTATGCTGCGCGCACTTGACGCGGAGGGCCACGCCGCTATCGCCGTGATGCCAATCCCGCTCGACGGGCTTGGCGAAGCCATCAACGACCGGCTCGCACGCGCCGCCGCACCCCGTAAGGCCACACCATGAACGACGAGATCGCCGCAAGACTGAAAGCCGCCACCGGACCGAAGGGCTTCACAGAGGATCCAACCGAAATTGCACCGCATCTGGAGGAATGGCGAAGCAAATACAAAGGCCGTGCCACACTGATGCTGAAGCCTGCGACGACGACAGAGGTTTCTGCCGTTCTTTCCATCTGCAACGAGACCTCGACGCCCATTGTACCGCAAGCCGGCAACACTGGTCTGGTTGGAGGACAGATTCCATTCGATGGCGAAGTGCTGCTGAGTCTGTCACGCCTGAATCGTATCCGTTCCGTCAGCAGCGACGATGCCAGCATGATCTGCGAGGCAGGTGTCATCCTGGCCGCGGCACAACATGCCGCCGATGACAATGGCATGCTGTTGCCTTTGAGCCTGGCAGCCGAAGGCAGCTGCACCGTCGGAGGGACGGTTTCGACCAACGCAGGCGGCGTGAACGTGTTGCGCTATGGCATGGCCCGCGAGCAGGTTCTTGGCCTTGAGGTCGTTCTGGCGGACGGCCGTGTCCTGGATTTGCTTCGCACGCTGCGCAAGGACAACACCGGGTACGACCTTAAACAGCTGTTCATCGGCGCGGAAGGGACGCTTGGAGTCGTTACGGCCGTTGCCTTGAAGCTGTCTCCAAAGCCGGCAATGCGTTGCACGGCTTTTCTGGCGGTGCCTGATGTGAAGGCCGCCTTGACCCTCCTGACGCGTGTGCAAGGCGCGACCGGCAACCTTGTCAACGCGTTTGAGATCGTCCCCCGCAACGGGCTGGAGTTCGTCCTCGAGCATATCCCCGGAACAGCCGACCCGCTTCAAGCGCCCTCGCCTTGGTACGTCCTGTGCGAGGCTTCCGGCGCCGCCGGACTGAGTGCAGCATTCGAAGGTGCACTCGCAACCGCCCTCTCAGATGGACTTGCAAGCGATGCCGCTATCGCCTCCAACGAAACCCAGCGTGCAGCCCTATGGAAGCTGCGCGAAAGCATGTCCGAAGCTCAGAAGAAAGAAGGGCCTTCCCTTAAACACGACGTTTCCGTACCAGTGTCCGACGTCGCACATTTCATCGCTAAGGGGATTGACGCCGTGACGGCAGCTCTGCCTGGCGCACGCCCTGTTCCGTTCGGCCATCTAGGGGATGGCAATATTCATTTCAACATCCAATCGGCGAAGAACGCCGACATGGCGTCGTTCCTTGCTCGCTGGGACGAGATTGCCCGTATCGTTCATGACGTTGTGCGCGATTTCGGCGGCTCTTTTAGCGCGGAGCATGGCATCGGGGTGATGAAGCGCGCCGACCTCGCCCGATATAAAAGCCCGGTGGAACTGGATCTTATGCGGGTGCTTAAGCGCACGTTTGACCCTAAGAACATCCTCAATCCTGGAAAGTTGGTGCCGGAATAATGGACAGAGTCGCAATCATCACCGGTGCCGGAAGCGGTATTGGACATGCGGTGGCGCTCGCGTTAGTGCGCACCGGGTTTGCCGTCGCGCTGGCCGGACGGCACAAGGAATCACTCGAGCAAACGGCTTGCGAAGCCGCCGAGCCGTCCCGAGCAATCGTCGTCCCAACAGATGTAAGCAACGAAGGCTCTGTTGCGGCCTTGTTCAACACCACCGTCGAGCGGTTCGGCCGCCTCGATTTGTTGTTCAACAACGCCGGCACGGGGGCGCCACGTGTTCCTGTCGACGAACTAAGCGTGGCCCAGTGGAACGCCGTGATCGCCGTAAATCTGACCGGCGCGTTCCTATGTGCTCGAGCGGCCTTCAGTCAAATGAAACGGCAAAACCCAAGGGGCGGTCGCATCATCAACAACGGTTCGATTTCGGCGTATACGCCGCGTCCGCTGTCGGCACCCTACACCGCCACGAAGCATGCGATTACCGGGTTGACAAAGTCCCTCTCGCTCGACGGGCGCGCCTACGATATCGCCTGCGGGCAGATAGACATAGGCAACGCAGCGACGGCCATGGCCAGCGCAATGACCGGTGGCGTACCGCAAGCCAATGGAACGATCGCCGTCGAGCCCACAATCGACGTGCGTCATGTCGCGGATGCCATACTTTATATGGCGAACCTGCCGCTCGATGCGAACGTCCTGAGCCTGACCGTCATGGCAAATGGTATGCCATTCGTCGGCCGCGGTTAGACTTTCTAGGCGGCTTTTGCCAGCGTTGTGGAAGCGGCCGTGGCCGGCAGGGTCGGCGCATGGCGGTCCTTGGCGTTCGAGCGCGCGCTAACGACCGCCGTAATGATCGTTGCGGCGTAAGGCAGGCACTGGACGCCTAGCATGACGATCCAAAGCAACGCCGCCGGATCATCGAGCCTTCCCGTCGTGAGCACGGAAACGATTGCGAGCAGGCACAACACGAACAAGGTCGTCTCCTGCCAGACGCCGCGCAACGCCTGGCTCAACAGGGCCTGGTCTGCACATTTCGGTGTACGCAGAAATGGTTTGCCGCGGGTGAAGAGCCCGGCCCATACCGCCTTGCCGACAGTGTGCGTCAGCGACAGACCCGCAACCGATGCCATCACGGCGCCCTTAACGCCGGATCGCACCTTTGAAGGGTACAGCAACAGCGTCTTCAATGTCTTTGCCAAGAACAGCGCCAGCGCCGCCGCAGACAGAGCCGGCATGGGCACGTAGACGTAACGCGGCGCGGCCCACATCATGAGTGTCCAAACCAGCGCCATTAGAGTGACGACCATGCCAAGGCCATCCGAAATCCACGGCAGCCAACCGCTTAAAAATTGGTAGCGCTGGGCCCATGAGAGCCGCGCCCGACCGAGGAAAATGGGCCCAGCGTGGCGCTTTAGAATTTGCATGGCGCCGTATACCCAACGATAGCGCTGGCTCTGGAAGGCCTTTAGCGTATCCGGGATCAATCCCCGCCCCATGCTGAGCGGGATATAGGCCGCGCCATAACCTGCCTCGAACAGTTTGAGGCCAAGCTCGGTGTCCTCGGTGATGCACCAAGTGCTCCAACCGCCGACTTCTTCCAACGCATCCTTGCGCACGATCGTCATGGTGCCGTGCTGGATGATGGCGTTGTGTTCGTTTCGCTCAACCATGCCGATCTGAAAGAAACCACGGTATTCTTCGTAGGCCATCGCCTTGAAGATACTGGTCTCAGCGTCGCTGTAATCCTGCGGCCCTTGCACCAGCGCAATGTCCGGTGCAGCGAACAGAGGCAGCGCCAAGCGCAGCCAGTTGGGTTCCACACGATAGTCGCTGTCGATGACAGCGATGTATTTCACGTCGCTCCCGGTCAACTGCAGAGCTTCATTCAATGCACCGGCCTTGAAGCCCTGTACATCGCCGAAGTGGTAGAAGCGGAAGCGCGGTCCAAGCGTCGCGCAATGAGATTCCACCGGCCGCCAGACTTCCGGATCTGTTGTGTTGTTGTCGAGTACGATGACTTCAAAATTGTCATAGTCTAACAACGCCAGTGCGTCGAGCGTCTCTATGACCATCGCCGGTGGCTCATTGTAACACGGCACATGTACCGAGACACGCGGACTGGCCTCGGGAATGGCCGCACGCACGGCCCGTCGCTCGACCCGCCACAGGCTGGACGCCAACTCGACGCCTTCGGTTAAAATCACGGCGGAGGCCAAGAACACCAGAGGCGACATCGCCAGAATCATCGCGATATCGGCAGGATCGATATAGTCGAGTGTCGTCGCATCGATCACGAGGAGCAAACCAGTCGTCACCAGCGCCACCAATCCGCCCATGACGATGTAACCTGTCTGGCGAACTCGCGGCATGTGCCCAAGGATCAGCAGGCCAAGCAGCAGCGTGAAAATCGCCGCGAGTAGCGTGTAGCTCCGCCATTCCGGGAAGGAGCGCAACAGGCCCATGAATGGAAACTTGGGCATTCCGCTCGCGTCAAACAGCCCCCAGTAAGCGCCGACCATCCCTTCATTGCCGGCTTTCCAAGGCTGGTCATAGGCTTCAATCAGGTAATAGTCGTATCCCTTGTTCAACGCGAGCTGAACGAAATTGCGGATGAAATAGGCCTCATTGGCCAGCGACGCTTCGGCTGCGCCTTTGGTGCGGCCCTCCGACGGCCAGCCCGCTTCGCCGATCACAATCGGCTTGTCGGGGAATTCCTCCTGCACCAGGTCGTAATGTCGTTCAACGAAGCCCATTGCGTCACGTACGCTCGTGGACTCCCAATAGGGCAAAAGGTGCACAAAGACGACGTCGACATATTTTCCCAGTTCAGGATGCAGCAGCCATGTCGACCAGGTTTCAGCGGTCGTCACCTTGATGCGTGCCGGCAAAGCGTCACGGACCCGTTCGATGTAGGCATTAAGCTGGTCGGCAGTAACATCGCCGCGCATGATCGATTCATTGCCGACGATCACGCGGTCGATGACGCGCCGGTTGGCTAGAACGACCCTGAGCGCTGTGTTGATCTCGCGTTCATTCTTCTCCAGGTCCGCACTAATCCAGATGCCTAGCGAAACGGTCAGCCCATATTGCCGTGCAATCTCTGGGACTTTGTCGAGGCCGTCCGAGACCGTGTAGGTCCGGATATGACCCGTGATCCTGGACAATTGCGCCATATCCGCATTGATCCGCTCCGGCGACACATGCTTGGATTCGGCGAAGGTGAAACAATGGCTGGGATTGTAGGTGACGCCGCGCACGAGCCCGTCCCAATCGGGAGCGACAACCGTGTAATCACGACTGGCCCAGAACAAGGCGCTGGCGCCGACGACAAGCAGCAGTGCAACGGCAATGCGCAGCGTGCCGCCGTATGAGCGCAACCAACGACGAAACGTCTTAAGCACGATATACGCCGCTCCACCGCCGGCTACTGGTCGCTGTCGTCAGGTCCCATATCGACATCTTGGCCTTTGTCGTTCGGGTCGTTCGGATCGTGCGGCTTTATCTTGGGCGGTACGACCTTGACCAGTTCCAAGTCGAAGACAAGCGTCTGATTGGGCGGAATGGAGCCGTCCGGCGAGCCGCGATCGCCATAGGCCAATGACGCCGGGATCACCAACTGCCAGCGGTCGCCGACGCGCATCAAGCAAAGGGCCTCGGACCATCCGCTGATCAATTGATTGACTTTGAAGCGAACAGGCATCCCGGGCTCGGTGCCATCAAAAACTTTGCCGTTGATGAGTGTGCCTGTGTAGTAGACGGTCACATAGTCCTGTGGCCTGGGTTGTTTGCCGAAGCCGTTGCGCAAAATGCGGTACTGCAAGCCGTCCGGCTTGGTGACCACTCCGGGTTTGTTGGCATTCGCCGCAAGAAAGGCCGCGTTGGCGGCCTGGCTCAGCGAGCTATCGGCCGCTGTGGCCGATCCAGACGCCATCAATACAAGCGCCGCCAAAATGATTCCGAGACGCATCATTCCCTGTGCTCCCATTCGATCCCCATGCGAGTTTTGGACAATAGCTCATACCGCGCGCAAGCGCCGATAAAAACAAACTTAATCCCACTTTTGGGAATTTTTCACCGACCTTTGAACAGCCGGCCCAGCCATGTTTGCCTCCGGGCGGGTTTGCCGATGGCAAGCCCGATCGGTCCGCCCCCTGCCCCCGGCGCCGGTTTGGCTGGGTTTGGCGCCGAGAAATCGTGACTTTTGACCGACCCAAGCGGCGGTGTAGCAAAATTCGCGAAGGGGGTAGGCTCTGTTAAAGGTCCAAAGCAGACTGGCCCGATGCACTGGGTCATGTACTTCTTGGCCCAAGCCTCATCCGGGCTGAGTACGTAGGCCTCCGTAATCGGCGGCTTGGGGCCAGCCTTGGTGCGCGAAAGTTGGCTGTCTTTGACGATGCGCGCCAAGCGGTCGAACCGCTCGGCACCTTCCGCCAGCGCACCCTCGCCCGATTTTCGTGTTTCGGCCATGTCAGCCTCCACTCTGCTTGGTCCACCACTGGAACCCGGCCTCACGGCTGATGACGGCGACGTCGATGGCGCCGCCGACGGTTTGCCGTTGCGCCATTATACGCTTTTTGAAAACATTGAGAGCGACAAGTTCTCGAGCGGTTTCCGCCAATTCTGGCCGAGCGGCAATCTCCAACACGCGCAATACTGGGTTGATATAGGTCTGCTGCTGGTAGTCACCGATCATATTGCGGAATGCATTGAAGTACTGTGGCAGAACCTGATCGCGGAATTGTCCCCTGACGCTTTCACGTTTTGTCGCATCGACGCCGGTGAAGCTGCCTACGATGTGGTCAACGAGACCGTACATCATCATCTGTGCCGCGCTATAGAACCGCCGCTCCAAATTGAAATCGATCCCCCGGATGAAGGCGTTCGTTACTTCACTATCAGCGAAGACACGAATTTTCGAACGTACCTCGCTGTCGATGGCATCGACGCTTGCCTCTGCGCGTTTGACGATGCCGCCCACTATCGCCGATATGAAGTACGTGACGACCACCGGGTAACGTTCTTCCGTACCAAACCCCGCGAATACAAGTCCGGTCACATCCTCCAGAAAGAGATCTTTGACCACGCAAAAGATCGCAATGTCCCGTAAATGCTGCAATGCCACCTTGTCGAGGTTGAACGGCGAAAAGCCATAAGAGATTAGCTCATTAATGACCTCGGCATAGTTGCGCGCCACGGCGGCACCGAAGCCCGGTGGAAAACAGGAGAGATCTCGCCGCTGGCTGCCGTCCTCACGAATTTGATATGTCTTCCAAACGTGCTCGATCGCTTCTTCTAAAATGGTCGTGTCCGACACATCGCTGCGCTGATTTCCACCACTTTCGCGAAGATATTGTGCGAGATGGAAGACGTAGCGAAACACCGACGCCAACAGCCGCTTGTAGTCGTCCTTCTGACGCTCGCGCGGGAAGAATTCCTCAAGATTGTCGAGCATGCCACCAAACTTCGCAGCGTAATCGCGGACGTGTGGCAGCGCTCCTGACTTCCCCTTCTTCTGAAAATGTTCGATTAAATGTTCCCAGGGGTGGCCCATCATGTCGGCGACGCCGAAGAACATCACGCCGATCGGCGCGCCATCCACCAGGTTGTAGAGCTTGCGCTGATCGTTGCGAACGACAACCGTGCCGCCGTCGATTAGCGTCACGGCAGAATCCGCCGCGAGCGCCACGGCGCGCTGGTTCATCACGGCGATTTCCGATGTCATGCCTCGCGCCTACCCCGTCCCCAACTTCGCGCTTTATCGTTCCGCAAGATGCGTCTCCATCTTTACGGGTCCGATACCCCTAAAATGATGTCATACCCTGCCGGGAATTGGGAGCGACGGCCGCCCTTTTGGTTACGAGGCGGAGCTGGTTACTACACGTTGTGCGTGCCAAAGACTTAACACACGCTGTGGTGGTTTCAGCACTTTGGTTATCGCGACAGGACGTGCACGATGAGATGGGCGAGAACAGTTACACCGAAAATGGCAACCACCGCCCCCGACACTTCGTTAATGAGGCGGACGATACGGTCGTCGATGCGGGCATGTAAAAGACCGACGACGGTTGTGAGTGTCAGCCACCACAGCGCCGACCCGGCAACCACTCCCGTCACGACTAACGCCGCGGCGAAAAAGCTCGGGTTGTCGCCGGCAAGGCCACCAAGGCTTGCGAACAGCGCGGTAAAGCCAAACAGCGTCGTCGGATTGGTAATGGCCAGCACGAAGGTCGATGCCATGGCGCGCACCAAAGAATGCTTGTCGTTTCCCACGCCGCCGTTCTCGGCCATCGCAAGCCTTTCGTCAAAGCTCGGCGGCGGTGGCGTGTAGAACGTCCGGATGCCAAAAAACAGCAGCAGCAGGCCACCAACAAGCTGCAGGACACTGGAAAAGCCAACAATCAATTGTATCAGCGCGGTGAAGCCGAACCCGGTGATACATGCAAACAGGCCATCTCCAGCCGCAGCGCCAAGACCGGACAGAAAGCCAATCCAAGAACCGCACTGCAAGGTGCGGCGTATACAGATCAGATTCACCGGACCGATCGGCACTGCGGCGATGAGGCCGATCGCAACGCCTGAAAGGATGAGGAGGATATAATTCATTCCGGCGCGGTCTCGACGTCGGTGGGCCAAGCCCCGAAGCGGATATTCATATGGCACTTCCCGTTTGTGAGTGCTGCTTAGAACTTAGGCGGGCGCTAAAGCAACCGAATCCGCATCATCTTGCAAGTCAATACTCGACACGCAACCCCACTAAGGGGCAAGCTTCTTATCGAGGAACGCCGCGTCAGGACGGAAACATTCGAAAATCGAGGAAAAGCTATCGACTTTGCGAGGTGTCATGCGACATTTTGAATTGTCCCTCCGCGGCTATCGACTGACCACGGCCGAAATCCTCTACCACATGCCGGATCATCCGGCGGTGCTGCAGAGCTTTATCTGGCAGGACCTCGATCTTGCACCCAAATTTCCCATCCTCAACAAGTTCCTCCACTTCTGGGAAACACGCATCGAAGGACGACTGCATTCCGTTCGCGTGGCGGCACGCGGTCTGATCTCGGATGCCGAACTGAAAATGGCCGGTGGAGAGTTCACGCTCAACTAGGCGATATGGTATCCGTGAATCGGATTGGAGCGCCCAGCCCCGAGGCCACCAGCGCACGCTCGCGCATAACAATCTGTCCACGGATGATCGTGGCCATTGCCCATCCGGTGGTGTTAATGCCATCGAACGGCGTCCAGCCGCATTTCGAAGCGATCCACGAATTCTCGATTTTCTTCTTTGCTTTCAAATCGACAATAGTGAAATCGGCGTCGTAGCCGAGCGCTATGCGGCCCTTGCCTGCAATGCCAAAGATACGCGCCGCACCGGCGCTCGTAAGATCCACAAAACGTTCCAGAGTAAGACGTCCGGCGTTGACGTGATCGAGCAGGATCGTCACCAGTGTCTGCACACCAGGCATCCCGGACGGTGTATCGGGATATATCTTGTCTTTCTCGGCGCGACTGTGCGGCGCGTGATCGGAGCCGATGACATCGATCAATCCTTCGTGAACGGCCTGCCACAGCGCCTTACGATGATGCGCATCCCGGATCGGCGGGTTCATCTGCGCATAGGTTCCAAGCCGCTCATAGCACTCCGGCGCCGACAAGGTGAGATGTTGCGGCGTGGTCTCGACCGTGGCCAAATCCCGCGCCCCAGCAAGCAGCGGTAATTCGTCGGCCGTGGTCACGTGCAGCACGTGCAGCCTCCTTCCGGCCTGCTGCGCCAGACGCAACACACGCTCTGTCGATACGCGAGCCACTTCCGCGTCCCGCCAAACTGGATGAGTACGCACATCACCGTTGGTTGCGAAAGATTTTCTTTCCCGCAACCTCACCTCGTCTTCCGAGTGCACCGCCATGCGACGCGTGCTGCTCCTCAGCGCAGCCAAGATGTCTTCTTCCTTATCGAGCAGCAGTGTGCCGGTAGAGGACCCAAGAAATGCCTTCACGCCGCATACGCCGGGCATGCGCTCCAGCAGGGCCAAGGCACCGACGTTGGCTGGTGTTGCGCCTACATAAAAAGCGTAGTCGCAATGCATGCGATCACGGGCGCGCGCCAGTTTGTCGTCCATGGCCGCGCGCGTTGTCGTCGGCGGCGCCGTGTTGGGCATCTCGAAGACACCCGTCACTCCGCCCAAGACCGCCGCGCGACTGCCGCTCTCCAGATCCTCTTTGTGTTCGTTGCCCGGTTCGCGGAAATGGACCTGGGTATCGATTACGCCCGGCAGGACATGCAGTCCTCTGGCTTCGAAAACCTCAGCTGTTGCGGCGGCCCCAAGCGCGCCCACGGCAGCGATTTTTCCGGCCTTCACGCCCACATCGGCTGGACCGACGCCATTGGGCGTCGCACAAATCCCGCCTCGGATCAGTAGATCGAATGCTTCTGTCATCTGCCAAGAAGTAAGGCGCGCCGCCGGCCTTGGCAACGGCGCCAAGGCCCATTACTTCCTATACCATGACCGCCGAATTGACCGACCGAGCAGTGATTGCCCTTTCTGGACCTGAGGCGCGTCCATTCCTGCAAGGGCTTATCACGAACGACGTGGAAAAGGTGGTGCCCGGGCGCGCCGCCTATGCAGCCTTGCTCACGCCGCAAGGCAAGATCCTGTTTGATTTCCTTGTCGCCGCAAGTGAAGACGGACTGCTGGTTGATTGTCGGCGCGAAGTCCGTGAAGCGTTGGCCAAGCGGCTTTCCATGTACAAGTTGCGCACAAAGGTTGACGTCGTGCTACGTGACGACGTTGGCGTATTCGTTGATAGCGAGAGCGGCTTTGTCGATCCTCGTCTATCCGCATTGGGCATGCGCGCACTTATGTCCAAGCGCGAATTTGCGGCTCCCGATGGCCTGCAAGCGTATCTCGACAGGAGACTTGATCTCGGCGTTCCGGAAGGCGCCGACTTTGGCTCGGACCGGTTGTTCGCGCTCGATGCCAATCTCGACGAGCTGCACGCCATTTCTTACGAAAAGGGCTGCTATGTCGGACAGGAACTGACGGCCCGCATGAAACATCGCGGCAAGGATCGCAAACGTCTGCTCACCGTGGCTACGCGAAACGGCACCCCCCTACCCGCCGGTGACGCACCGGTGACGGCGGATGGCCGCGATGTTGGCGCAATAACGTCTCGGTATGGCGCACGTGGCTTTGCGCTCATCAGGCTGGACCGGCTGGCGGAGGCGTCCGGCGCCACGCTTGAGGCGGCCGGCGTACCCGTGGGCGTCACAAAGCAGGATTGGCTTTCCCCTTGACGGATGTTTTGAGCGGATCAGAGTGTCGGCCGAACATGTGGAGGGATCGGACATGTTGCATCATGTTTCCGTAGGCGTGCGCGACGTCGAACGCGCGGCCGCATTCTACGATGCCGTGCTTGGGACACTCGGTTACAAGCGGATTATGGAGTTTCTGCCATACGCGGTCGCTTACGGCGACAATAGCCCCTCGTTCTGGGTGCAGTTGCCGCACAATCAGCAGGCGGCGAGTGTCGGTAACGGGGTGCATATCGGCTTCATTGCCCGCAACAAGAATGCAGTGCATCGCTTCCACTCGGCGGCGCTTGTCAACGGTGGAGTGAATGACGGCGAACCCGGGCCACGGCCTGACTACGGCCCAGAGTATTATGGCGCTTTTGTCCTTGACCTGGACGGCAACAAACTCGAAGCCACACTAACTGCAACGCCTAAGGCCGCATCAGCCGCGAAGTCGAAGACAAAAGCCAAGGCGAAGTCAGCGAAGAAGCCAGTCAAGAAAGCTGCGCCGAAGAAGAAAAAAACTGCCAAAAAACGCAAGGCAAACCGGTGACGGACGGACTTGTTCGTTGCCATTGGCCTGGCGTGGACCCGCTCTACGTCGCCTATCACGATCTCGAATGGGGCGTGCCTGAGTACGACGATCGGGCTCTCTATGAGAAGCTCGTGCTTGACGGATTTCAGGCGGGTCTTTCCTGGATTACCATTCTGCGCAAACGCGAGAACTTCCGCCGCGCCTTCGATAACTTTGATCCGGAAAAGATTGCGCGCTATGGCAAGCGGGAAACCAACCGCCTGTTAAAGGACGAAGGCATCATCCGCAGTCGGGCCAAGATCGAAGCGGCGATTCACGGTGCCCGTTTATGGCTCGACATCCAGGAGAAAGAGGTTGGCGGCTTTTCGCAGTTGATTTGGAAGCATGTGGACGGACGGCCATGTGTTAATCGCTTCAGATTACCTAAGCAAATTCCGGCCAAGACGCCGATGAGCGAAGGATTGGCGAAGGAGTTGAAACAGCGAGGGTTCAAATTCTGCGGACCGGTGATCGTGTATGCATTTGCCCAAGCCGTCGGCATGGTCAACGACCACATTCTGACATGCCATCGCCATACAGAGTGCCGGAAATTGGCGGGTCAACCGCGGCCGCGATAAGGTTCGACTTCAATGTCCGGGAGCCAGATGTCTGCCGGTAACCGTCCTGTTTGCCAGAACACGTCGATTGGCATCCCGCCTCGCGGATACCAGTAACCCGCAATGCGCAGATATTTTGGCTTGATCGCCGCTGCAGCTCGTTTGGCGATGAACAGGGTTGTATCTTCGTGAAAGGCGGCGTAGTTGCGAAAACTGCTCAGGAACAGCTTCAGCGACTTGGATTCAACGAGGAACTTCGCCGGCACATAATCGATCACAAAATGAGCGAAATCCGGTTGGCCGGTCACCGGGCACAGGCAAGTGAATTCCGGAGCTGTGAAACGAACGACATAATTGCTGCCCGGATGCGGATTCTCAACCGCTTCCAGCTTCGCGTCTTTTGGCGATTGTGGCAGCGGAACACGGCGTCCAAGTTGGGTAAGTTTCTTTGGCATGACGCCCCTTTTCGATCGGCAGCTCCCCCATCGACAGAGAGCTGCCGTTTTACAGCCGACGCGTCATCCGTCAAGAATCGCGCCTCAGGGATGTACCTCGCGCCACTTTTTCACGGCGTCCATGGTCAGTTCGACATGCTTGTCCGGGTTCATATCAGTGTAGGTGAAGAGCACTTTGTTGTCCGGTGAAATCACATAAGAAGTGCGGTCCGCGTATGCAGGATTTTTTTTCAGGACTGCATCATATTCCTTGATTACCGTTCCGCTCGGATCCGCCGCGACCGCGAATTTGCTGCGGCATTCACTGACAGAAAATTTGTCCAGAGTAGCAATATCGTCGTGACTGACTCCAATCACCGTCGCACCGAGGGCGGCAAACTTGTCCGTGGCTTCTGCAAAATCGTGGGCTTCGATGGTGCAACCTTTGGTGAAGGCCGCCGGGTAGAAATAAAGCACCACGGGGCCCTTCTTCAGGGCCTCGGCCAGTGAAAAGTCGAATTCCTTACCCCCGAGTGAGGCTTTTGCCGTGAAATCGGGCGCGGGCGCGCCCACGGCCAAGGCGGCACATGCCGGCATTGCCGCCAGACTGCTGAGTAATGCGAGACTGATGCACAAGGATTTCATGAGACACCTCCGGTTGGCGCAGCTATGGATAGCCAGTGAAGCAGCTACGCCGCGGTCGCGGCAAGGCCGCAGGTACGGAAAGACTTGAATTTACGAAGAAAAGACCCGACATCGGTAGGGACATTCGAAAGGGCTTCCATCCTATGAAATTCGACCGAGCCGATTTCCGGGCCCGTGTACGCCGTCAGGGCCAGTCGTTGCGCGTGCCCCTTGAGGCTTTTTTTGCCCGCAAGGACGTTCGCGCGACGTTGAATTGGCTTAAGGAGCCTGTGCTGGCGGTAGCTGTTGTGTTCACCCTGACAACAATCGTCGCCCAGCCATTCTATGTGCCCTCAGGATCGATGCAGCCCACGCTTGCGATTGGTGACCTCACGCTCGCGGCGAAATTCCCGTATGGCTACAGCCGGTATTCGATTCCGTACATGAACGGACCTTCTCCCTCCAGTCGTTTACTGGGGCAGATGCCGAAGGTCGGCGACGTTGTGGTCTTCCGCCTGCCAAGCAACACAAGTGTAACCTACGTCAAACGCGTCGTCGGCCTGCCGGGCGATCGTATCCAGATGAAACAAGGCCGCCTTTGGATTAATGGCCGCGAGTTGCCCTTGCGGCCGGATGGAACCGGTGAGGTCGAAGCAGGCCCAGATGAACCTGGCGCGGGTGAGTACGTCGCGGTCCCGAAATTCATCGAAACGCTGCCTGACGGCGTCAAGCATCCTATCTACAAATGGCGTTGGGACGGCCAGTTCGACAACACCGATGTTTACGTGGTTCCCAAAGGCTGCCTGTTCATGATGGGGGACAACCGCGATGATTCTTCGGACAGTCGCGTGCCGCCCGATTTGGGCGGCGTCGGTTACGTGCCGTACGGGAACCTGATGGGCAAGGTGTTCGTTGTGCTTGCCTCGGTTGATTTCACCAATGCCGCCGCATTATGGGACTGGCCGTTCGAATTTCGTCTGTCCCGCATGTTCAAAGGCGTGCGGTAGAAGCCCGCCGCGACACCTGGGCCGAGACCGCAATATTGCACGCTCTCCCTTGCCCATGCTAAGGGCTGCGCGCGCGTGAACCAAGATTCGCGCGCAGTGGTAAATTTCTTTTCTGAATCAGATGGTTACGACGGGCTTACGGGGTGTATCTCTATAGCCCAGATGAAATGGGGCACGCTTGGCCGACGAAGCTCATATTTCCGGTATCGCAGGGCGTTACGCTCTCGCCATTTTCGAGCTCGCGCTTGAGGAGAAATCCGCCGACACTGTGGCTGGCGATTTCATCACCCTGAAGGCGATGATCGCCCAAAGCACAGACCTCGCGCGCTTTGTTCGTGCGCCCGTTTTCAGCCGGGTCGAACAAGCCAAGGGCATGGCGGCCATTCTCGATAAAATGGGCGCGGCACCGCTGACCAAGCGTTTCGTATTGTTGCTCGCCTCCAAGCGTCGCCTGTTCGTGCTGCTCGACGCCATTCGCGATTTTGAAGCTCTGCTCTCTCGCCAGCACGGCGAAGTCGATGCCGAAGTCACTTCGGCGCGATCGCTCAGCGACGCCGAGACGACTGAACTGAAACGCGCGCTCAAATCCAAGCTCGGCCGCGAACCGCGGCTGTCGGCGCGGATCGATCCCACACTACTCGGCGGACTTGTCGTCAAAGTCGGTTCGCGCATGATCGATTCCTCTTTGCGTGCCAAGCTAAATGGCATGCGCGCGGCGATGAGAGGCGGATGATTTCGTATGTCATGCCTTGCCGTGTCGAGGCGGCATGACGAGTTGGTTCAAGCGTCAAGCCTGCTTCGCAGGCTGACCGGACATGATGGAACGAAGGAAGTAGCGACATGAATATCCAGCCGGCCGAAATCTCTGCCATCCTGAAACGCGAGATCCAGAATTTCGGCGCCGAAGCGGAAGTAAGCGAAGTCGGCCAGGTGCTGAGCGTCGGTGACGGCATCGCTCGTGTCTATGGCCTCGACAACGTCCAGGCCGGCGAGATGGTCGAGTTCCCGGGCGGCATCAAGGGCATGGCCTTGAACCTCGAGACCGACAATGTCGGCGTCGTGATCTTCGGCTCCGACGTCACCATCGGCGAAGGTGAAGTCTGCAAGCGCACCGGCGCCATCGTTGACGTGCCGGTCGGCAAAGGGTTGCTCGGCCGCGTCGTGGACCCTCTCGGGCAGCCCATAGACGGCAAAGGCGACCTCACAAATGTGGCAGAGCGTCGACGCGTGGACGTCAAGGCGCCCGGCATCATCCCGCGCCGCTCGGTGAACGAGCCGATGCAAACGGGCATCAAGGCTATCGATGCGCTGATTCCAATCGGCCGCGGGCAACGTGAGTTGATCATCGGAGATCGCCAGACCGGCAAGACGGCGATCATCATCGACACGATCATCAACCAGAAGAACATCAATGCCAGCAGCGACGAGAAGAAAAAGCTCTACTGCATTTACGTCGCGATCGGCCAGAAGCGGTCGACGGTTGCACAGATCGTCAAGACGCTCGAAGACGCTGGCGCGATGGAATACACGACGGTGGTCGCCGCGACTGCAAGCGAACCCGCGCCGCTGCAGTTCCTTGCGCCATTCGCCGGCTGCGCTATGGGCGAATGGTTCCGCGACAACGGCATGCATGCCTTAATCATCTATGACGATTTGTCGAAGCAGGCCGTTGCCTACCGCCAGATGTCATTGCTGTTGCGCCGCCCGCCGGGGCGCGAAGCCTATCCGGGCGACGTGTTCTACCTGCATTCCCGCCTGCTGGAACGCGCCGCGAAGCTTAATCCGGATTTTGGCAGCGGCTCACTGACCGCCCTGCCCGTTATCGAGACCCAAGCTAACGACGTGTCGGCCTACATTCCGACCAACGTCATCTCGATTACCGACGGGCAGATATTCCTGGAGACCGAGCTCTTCTATCAGGGTATTCGACCGGCGGTGAACGTCGGCATCTCGGTCAGCCGCGTAGGATCCAGTGCGCAAGTTAAGGCGATGAAGCAGGTTGCCGGATCAATCAAACTCGATCTCGCTCAATACCGCGAAATGGCAGCGTTTGCGCAATTTGGATCCGACCTCGATGCCTCGACGCAACGGCTGCTAAACCGAGGTGCTCGCCTCACAGAGTTGTTGAAACAGCCGCAGTTCACACCCATGCCGGTCGAGGAACAGGTGATCTCACTGTTCGCTGGCATGCGCGGCTACCTCGACAAACTCACAGTCGCCAATGTCGGCCGCTTTGAGGCTGGATTGCTGCAGCTGATGCGCACCAAGCATCATGATGTGCTCGACGCCATCCGTACCGGCAATGTGTTGACGCCGGAAATCGAGGCGAAATTGAAGGCGATCCTGGATGAATTTGTGAAAGCCTTCGCGTAATGGCGAGCCTTAAGTCCCTCCGCAACCGCATCGCTTCGGTTAAGGCGACGCGCAAGATCACCAAGGCCCAACAAATGGTGGCGGCCTCGAAGTTCCGTCGCGCGTTGGATGCTGCGATGGCCGCGCGTCCCTATGCCGAAAAGATGGGCGCGGTGATCACGAGCCTTGCGGGCGGCCTGAAAGACAATCCCGGCGCACCGACACTGCTGAGAGGCACTGGCAAAGCTGACAGGCACCTCCTAATCGTGGCCACTGCCGATCGGGGGCTCTGCGGTGGTTTCAACACCAACATCGTGCGTTTGGCTCGGCTGAAGATCGAAGAACTTACGGCCAGTGGCAAGAAGGTGGCGATCCTGTGCGTTGGTCGCAAAGGGCGTGACCAGCTGAAGCGTCAATATGGGCCTCTGATTGTCGATACGATCGAGTTTACCGCTATCAAACGCATCGGCTTCGTTAACGCGCAGACCATTGGTAAGCGCGTGCTGCAGATGTTCGACGAAGGTGACTTCGACGTTGCAACCATCATTTATTCCCGTTTCAAGTCGATCATCAGCCAGATTCCCACAGCTCAACAGCTAATTCCGGCACCAATCGGGCAGACATCGAATAAGGCCGATGGCCTCGTCTACGAATACGAGCCCGACGAAATCGAGATTCTCGCCGATCTGCTACCACGCAATGTGAGCGTGCAAATTTTCCACGCACTGCTGGAAAACGTCGCCGGTGAGTTTGGCGCCAAGATGACTGCCATGGATGGCGCGACCCGCAACGCTGGTGAAGTGATCGATAAGCTGACCCTGGTCTACAACCGCACAAGGCAAGCCCAGATCACCAAAGAACTGATCGAAATCATTTCCGGCGCTGAAGCGCTGTGAACCCGGAGGATTGATCATGGCTTATGTGACGAAAGCAACGAGTAAGGGCGGCCGTCAGGGCCGCGCCCACCTGGACGGCGGCGCGTTGGCCCTCTCCATGTCTTTTCCCAAGGAACTCGGCGGCGGAGGCGACGGCCATAATCCTGAACAGCTGTTCGCAATCGGGTATTCCGCCTGCTTCAACCAGGCAGTCATCGCGCTCGGCCGCAAGCACGGCATAGATCCCGCGCAGGCCGAAGTTGGTGTTCAAGTGACGCTGGACAAGGACGAAATCAGCTTCGCCCTCAAGGTCGACATAACGCTTCACGTTCCTGGTGCCGACAAGGCGAAAGTCGAGGCCCTGCTCGCCGAATCGCACCAGATCTGCCCCTATTCCAGAGCAACGCGCGGCAACGTGCCTGTCACGCTCACCGTCATCTGATCCAGTTTCGAAGGAAGTAATGCAATGAATGCCATGACGAGCAGCAACAAGTTGGGCCGCGTGACGCAGGTCACAGGTGCGGTGGTGGACGTTCAATTCGAAGGCCACCTGCCGGAAATCATGAACGCGCTGGAGACCGACAACAACGGCCATCGGCTGGTGCTCGAAGTGGCTCAGCATCTCGGTGAATCTACCGTCCGCACGGTGGCCATGGACACGACAGACGGCTTGGTCCGAGGCCAGCAGGTTACGGACACGGGCCTGGCTATTGCGGTTCCGGTCGGCGAAGGCACACTTGGCCGCATTATGAACGTCATCGGCGAGCCGGTGGATGATGCGGGCCCGATCAAGGCCGCTTCCAAGCGGCCGATCCACGCCGAAGCGCCGTCCTTCACCGAGCAATCTACCGAGACGCAGGTGCTCGTCACCGGAATCAAAGTAATCGATCTGCTGGCGCCCTATGCACGTGGCGGCAAGATTGGCCTGTTCGGCGGCGCTGGTGTCGGCAAGACCGTGATCATTCAGGAACTCATCAACAACATCGCCAAGAAGCACGGCGGCTATTCCGTGTTCGCCGGCGTAGGCGAACGCACTCGCGAAGGTAACGACCTCTATCATGAGATGATCGAGTCCGGTGTGAATAAGGACCCCCGCAAGGGTTCGACCGAAGGCTCGAAATGCTCGCTGGTGTTCGGCCAGATGAACGAGCCGCCGGGAGCGCGCGCGCGCGTCGGCCTCACCGGTCTGACCGTTGCCGAATATTTCCGCGACCAAGGCATGGATGTGCTGTTCTTCGTGGACAATATCTTCCGTTTTACCCAGGCCGGTTCGGAAGTGTCTGCCCTGCTCGGCCGTATCCCTTCGGCTGTGGGCTATCAGCCGACGCTGGCCACCGACATGGGCGAACTTCAGGAACGCATCACCACGACCACCAAGGGTTCAATTACCTCGGTACAGGCGATCTACGTGCCTGCCGACGACTTGACTGACCCGGCGCCAGCGACCTCCTTCGCGCATTTGGATGCCACCACAGTGCTGTCGCGCCAGATCGCGGAGAAAGGCATTTACCCAGCGGTGGATCCTCTGGACTCAACCTCGCGCATCCTCGATGCACGCGTCGTTGGTCAGGAACACTACGATGTTGCGCGCCAGGTGCAGGAGACCTTACAGCGTTACAAGAGCCTGCAGGACATTATCGCCATCCTTGGGATGGACGAGCTGTCGGAAGAAGACAAGATCACGGTTGCCCGCGCCCGCAAGCTTGAGCGCTTCCTGTCCCAACCGTTCCATGTCGCGGAAGTCTTCACCGGGTTCCCCGGCCTGTTCGTCGATCTGAAGGATACGATTCGTAGCTTCAAGGCGGTAGTGAACGGCGAATACGATCACCTGCCGGAGGCGGCGTTCTATATGGTCGGTACGATCGAGGACGCTGTTGCCAAAGCACAGAAACTTGCGGCGGAAGCAGCGTAGCCGATGACCGACAAAATCGCGTTCGACCTTGTTTCGCCCGAGCGGCTGCTTCTCTCAGAAGAAGCCGAAATGGTGACCGTTCCCGGTACCGAAGGTGACATGGGGGTGATGGCCGGGCATATGCCGTTGATTTCCACGCTACGCCAAGGCGTCATCGACGTGAAAGGTGGAACCAACGGCGACGAGCGATTCTATGTCATTGGTGGTTTTGTAGAGATATCTCCCAACAAGCTGACCGTCCTTGCCGAGGAGGCCGTGCCTGTCGCCGAGCTTGATGCCGCTGCGCTTGACCAGAGGATCAAAAGTGCCGAGGAGGACCTAAGCCTCGCGAAGAGCGACAGTGAGCGGGCCAAAGCCCAGGAGACCCTCGATTACGTCAGGGGTTTGCGGTCGGCGCTTTAGCCTTTAAGCCATGTTTTAACACGGCCTTATTCCTTCCTTCCGCCACCATTTGATATAAGCTCTCAGTTGCACTGCAACAGGAGGGCTAATCCGGCTGATGCCTGACGGTAAGGTTTACAAGCAAGGTTGGAGCCCAGATGACGTCGGCTGGGAGAAGTTTGACGCGTCAAAAGTAGAGCCATGGATGCTGGCCGCCATCAAAGCAGCAGCGCTGGTGGAGTTCAATGCACCTGACTATGTCACGTACCTCAAGCGCATCTTTAAGGATGCAGGAGAGGAAACCATCGCATCCATCGAAGAATGGGGCCGCGAGGAAAGTCAGCATGGCCAGTCGTTGGGTCGATGGGCCGAAATGGCCGATCCCGGTTTCAAGCTAGATGAAACATTTGCGCGCTTTCACCGCGGATACCGCCCGGCGCATTTCGCAAGCGCCGACGAAATATCGGTGCGCGGCTCTCGTCGTGGTGAGATGATTGCACGCTGCGTCGTCGAAAGCGGGACCTCTTCCTATTACTCTGCGATCAAGGACGCCGCGAACGAGCCAGTTCTCAAAGAAATTGCCGGCCGGATCGCCGCCGACGAGTTCCGTCACTACAGACTGTTTTTCGAGACACTTCAAAAACAAGACGAGCCAGACCTCCCCTTCTGGAAGAGGTTGTTGGTTGCCGTGGGGCGTATCACCGAGTCCGATGATGATGAACTGGCGTACGCCTATTACTGCGCCACCGTTCCTGC
Organism: Alphaproteobacteria bacterium; assembly: GCA_028865545.1. GTDB lineage: Bacteria > Pseudomonadota > Alphaproteobacteria > Micropepsales > Micropepsaceae > Rhizomicrobium. The sequence continues at coordinate 28,078 of JAGWJY010000035.1, forward strand.
CGATCAGGAGGCAAGCACGCCTTATAATCGCGCAGAAATAGCGAAAGCCGCCTACAACACGAGCCTGCGCATCTACCGTCGGCGCCACATCCGGAAGCTGACACAGATGGTGGCAAGAGCTGTCGGCGTTAATCCCCAGGGAGCATTGACACGATTGGCCGAGGCGCTTCTGTGGCGCATGCTCAGAGTGCGAGCCGGATTTTTAGGAGTGACTGCCGACACGACTGCTTAATCTTGAAATGGGGGCTATCATGAACAAGCGGGTTCGTAGCATCGCATTCGGAATGACCACGCTCTTCGGTTTGGCACTGGTCGCGCCGGCCGCAGCGCAAAGCGATTGGACGCAGTATTTCGACTACCAAGGCATAACATTCTATTATGCGCCGAGCACGGTTACACATAATGGCGGCATGACCACGGCAAAGTGGCACGACTCTAACCATCCCGAAATCGTGTTCCTCGTGCAGATCGATTGTTCTGCGCGCACAATCCAGAGCATGTCCGTGGACAAATACGATCCTCAATCGGGGGCATTTCTCGGCTCCGTAGATCTGACCGGTCAATCCGCGCCCGAGCAAATTGGGGCCGATTACACGATGGCTGCGCATCTCGCCCAAGTGACCTGTTAGCTCTGTTACTCGACGTACGACAGATGTGAACGCGCGCCATATGCCCTGTCAGAAGTAACGTGCCCTACTATGAGTTAGTATTCGATTTTATAGGTTGATTTATAAATTATAATGAATTGGATCGATTGAAAGATTGATGCCAAGGTCCGGCTCGCCTGCCAAATTGGAGCCGAGCCGTGAGCACAATCGCCCCAGAGACTGATCCACCTGTACCCGCAGCACCGGCGGCGGTCCGGCTGCACGGCGGCCGGGCGGGATGGGCGGGCGCAATCGTCCCCGGCGTGCTCCTGACATCGGCTATCGCAGGCGCGTCGTTCGCGCTGCGACAGATACCGGGGGTCTCACTGTTCAGCCCGATGATCCTGGCGATCGTCATTGGCATCGCCTTTCACAATCTTGTCGGCACGCCGGCCCGCGCCAAGGCGGGGGTAACCTTCTCGCTGCGCAGGATACTGCGTTTCGCCATCATTCTATTGGGCCTGCAATTGACCGCCGAACAGGTAATCGAGGTCGGTGCAACCGGCGTTTTCGTGATTTTGCTCACGCTCACCGGCACGTTTGTTTTTACCAAATGGCTCGGCCGCATGCTCGGTGTCGAGCGGAAGCTCGCCGAGCTGATCGCCGCCGGCACATCCATCTGCGGCGCGTCGGCTGTCATTGCGACCAATACCGTGACAGACGCACCGGACGAAGACGTCGCCTATGCCGTCGCCTGTGTCACCGTATTCGGCTCCATCGCCATGTTCTGTTATCCGCTGCTGGAAGGGCTTCTGCACCTCCCGCCGCATGCCTACGGTCTGTGGGCCGGATCGTCGATCCATGAGATCGCGCAAGTCGTCGCGGCGGCCTATCAGGACGGCAAACAGGCCGGTGACTTCGCGACAATCGCCAAGCTGTCCCGCGTAATGATGCTGGCGCCGGTGGTGATCTCGCTCGGCCTGATGAGCCGCAATCAGCCGCACAAGAGCGGCCACCACCGGGCAAAACCGGTACCGATGCCGTGGTTCGTGCTTGGTTTCATCGCCCTGGTCGGCGTCAACAGCGTGGTCGCCATCCCCACGGAGACCAAGGGCGTGATTGTCGCGGCGACCACGTTCCTGCTCTCGGTCGCATTGGCGGCGATGGGGCTCGAGACCGACATCCGCAAGCTGCATGCGAAGGGTATACGGCCACTCTTTCTTGGGCTTGGCGCCTTTCTTTTCATCGCGGGATTCAGTCTGATGTTGGTCAGGATGACCACATGACTCGATCGCGATGACGCTGGAGCAGCTTCGCATTTTCGTAGCGGTGGCCGAGCGCGAGCATGTAACGCGAGCGGCACGTGACCTCCATCTGACGCAGTCTGCGACGAGCGCGGCGGTTGCCGCGCTCGAGGCCCGTCATGCCGCCAAACTGTTCAACCGCATCGGCCGCCGGATCGAACTGACCCCCACCGGCCGGCTGTTCCTCAACGAGGCGCGCGCGGTGCTTGCGAGAGCCGCGGTTGCCGAGACGGTTCTCGCCGATCTTGGCGGCCTCAAGCGCGGCTCCCTGGCGCTCGCCGCGAGCCAGACCGTCGGCAATTACTGGCTGCCTCCTCTGATGCATCGCTTTCGCGCGACCTACCCGGGTATTTCGCTCAACTTGACCATCGGCAACACGGAAACCGTTGCGGCGATGGTTCGCGACGGCGTCGCCGACTTTGGCTTCGTCGAGGCGGCCGTCGAGGAAGCGGCATTGTCGCTTACGCCCGTGGCGCAGGACGAACTGGTGCTGGTGACCAGCTCGGTGCTCGCACCGGCGAAGAGGCGAAGCCTGCGACCCGTCGACCTCAAGGCCCTGCGATGGGTATCTCGCGAGAAGGGGTCGGGAACGCGCGCTATCTTCGAAGCCGCGATGGCCGGGCTGGGCATCGCCCTCGCGGAGATCGACATCGTGCTGGAACTGCCGTCGAACGAGGCGGTCCGGGCGGCGGTGCTGGACGGGGCCGGCGCGGCGCTGCTGTCGCAGCTGGTCGTCGCGGTACCGCTCAAGGCCGGCTCGCTGGTGGCGCTCAATTTCGCCGTGCCGCAGCGGCAGTTCTTTTTGCTCCGGCACAAAGAGCGCTATGAGAGCGAAGCCGCGCGCGAGTTCCACCGCCTTATCGGCACCCGCCAGCCCGACAAGCACCGCCTTCGCGGCCGGCGGCGCTAGACGCTGCGCTTGACCATCATCTGCTTGATCTCGCCGATGGCCTTGGCGGGGTTCAGACCCTTCGGGCAGGTGTTGGCGCAGTTCATGATCGTGTGGCAGCGATAGAGGCGGAACGGGTCTTCCAGATTGTCCAGGCGTTCGCCGGTCATTTCGTCGCGGCTGTCGGCCAGCCAGCGATAGGACTGCAGCAGCGCCGCGGGGCCGAGATAGCGATCGGAGTTCCACCAATAGCTCGGGCACGAGGTCGAGCAGCAGGCGCACAGGATGCACTCGTAAAGCCCGTCCAGCTTGGCGCGGTCCTCCGGCGACTGTTTCCACTCGGTCTCCGGCGGCGGCGTCTTGGTCTGCAGATAGGGGCCGATGGAGGCGTATTGCGCGTAGAAGTGCGTCATGTCCGGCACCAGGTCCTTCACCACCGGCATATGCGGCAGCGGATAGACGGTCACGGGCCCCGATACATCGGTGATCGACTTGGTGCAGGCCAGCGTGTTGCCGCCGGCAATATTCATGGCGCAGGAGCCGCAGACGCCTTCACGGCAGGAACGGCGGAAGGTCAGCGTCGGATCGATCTCGTTCTTGATCTTGATGAGCGCGTCCAGAACCATCGGACCGCAGCTGTTCAGATCGACCTCATAGGTGTCGATGCGCGGGTTTCCGCCTTCAACCGGATCGTAACGATAGACTCGGAACTCTTTGGTTCTTTTGGCTTTTTTGCCGTTTGCCGCCTTAGGCCCTTCCCACGTCTTGCCCTTCTTGGGTTTGCTGCCTTTGGGCAATGTGAACTGGACCATGGGGGGTGCAAGCTCCGGTTATTCGAGGCATCGTGCTTAGCAAAGTGCGCCCTGCCCCGCAACGCGCTTCAGATCACACCAAGCTTCCTGCCGACCTTCTCGAAGGTCGAAAGTGCGAAATCGATTTGCGAATCGGTGAGCGCAGCGCACATCTGGATACGCAGGCGGGCCGTGCCCTCCGGCACCACGGGGTAGCCGAAGCCGGTGATGAAGATACCCTCCGCGAGCAACGCCTGACTCATGCGGATGGCGAAGGCCGTATCGCCGACGATGATCGGCACGATCGCCGACTCGCCTTCCAACGGCTTGAAGCCGCGCGCCTTCAGCCCGTCGCGCATTTTCCGCGTGATCGCATGCAGGCGTTCGACCCGGCCCGGCTCGCGTTCCAGAATCTCGATCGCCTTGCCGGCGCTGGCCGCAATGGTGGCGGGCAACGCATTGGAGAACAGCTGCGGGCGCGAGACCTGCTGGAGATAGTCGACCAGTGTTTTCGATCCCGCGACATAGCCGCCGGCCGCGCCGCCCAGCGCCTTGCCGAGCGTGCCGGTGATGATGTCGATCTGCCCTTCAACGCCGAAATGCTCCGCCGTGCCGCGCCCGTGCTTGCCCATCACGCCGGTACCGTGGGAGTCGTCGAGGATGATCGAAGCTCCGAACTGACGCGCCAAGGCGATGATGTCCGGCAGCTTCGCGATGTCGCCTTCCATGCTGAAGACGCCGTCGGTCACCACAAAGACGCGCCGTGCGCCTTTCACTTCGGCGAGCTTGGCTTCCAGATCCTTCATATCGGAATGCTTGTAGACCAGCCGCTTGGCCTTGGCGCCGCGGCAGCCGTCGATCAGCGAGGCATGGTTGAGTTCGTCTGACACCAGCGCGTCGTCCGGACCGGCGACGGCCGGGATCAATCCCGTATTCGCTGTCCAGCACGAGACATAGGTCAGTGCGCTTTGCGTATGAGACAGCCGCGCAATCGCCTTTTCGATCTGTTCGTGGACAGAGAAGGTGCCGCAGATGAAGCGCACCGACGCGGTGCCGGCGCCGTAGTCGTCCAGCGCCTTCTTGCCCGCGGCGATAACCTCAGGATGGTCCGCCAGGCCAAGATAGTTGTTGGAGGACAGCACCAGCACGCGGCCGCTTTTCTCGGCCATGGTCACTTCGGTGTCCATCGGACCGGTGATGTGGCGGAAACTCTTCAGCGTTCCCGCCTTCTCCATCGCCGAAAGGTCGGTCTGCAGCGACCGGTCGAGCGCTTCCGTCATAATTCGCTCCAGTCCAGCACGACTTTTCCGGAATGCCCCGAACGCATGACGTCGAAGCCTTTCTGGAATTCCTTGTAGGAGAAGCGGTGGGTGATGACCGGCGCGATATCCATGCCGCTCTGGATCATCGAGGTCAGCTTGTACCAAGTCTCGCCGAACATGCGGCCATAGATGCCGCGGATCGTCAGACCTTTGAAGACCACCGTGTTCCAGTCGATGCCCGTCGCTTCCGGCTGGATGCCGAGCATGGCGATCTTGCCGCCATGCGCCATGGTGTCGATCATCTGCTGGAAGCCGGCCGGATTGCCCGACATCTCCAGGCCGACGTCGAAGCCCTCGGTCATGCCCAGCTTCTTCATGACGTCCCGAAGATCCTGGTTCTTCACGTTCACCGCGGCCGTGGCGCCCATCTTCTCGGCGAGGCTGAGGCGGTAATCGTTGACGTCGGTAACCACCACGTAGCGCGCGCCGGCTTTCAGCGCCATCGGCACGGCCGACACGCCGATCGGCCCCGCGCCGGTGATCAGCACATCCTCACCGACAAGGTCGAACGACAGCGCGGTGTGTGCGGCGTTTCCCAGCGGATCGTAGATGGCATAAAGCTCCATCGGAATCTTCGCGTCGCAATTCCAAATGTTCATCGCGGGCACGCAGACCAGCTCGGCGAAAGCGCCGTTGCGGTTGACGCCGACGCCCAGCGTGTTGGCGCAAAGGTGGCGGCGGCCCGCCAGACAATTGCGGCAGTTGCCGCAGACGATATGTCCTTCGGCGCTGACCAGATCGCCAACCTTGTGGCTCTGCACGTTGCTACCGACGGCGACGATGCGGCCGACGAATTCATGGCCGATGACGGTGCCCGGTTTGATGGTCTTCTGCGCCCAGGCATCCCAGTTGTAGATGTGAACATCGGTGCCGCAGATGCCGGTCTTCAGCACCTTGATCAGCACGTCATCGATGCCGTAGGCCGGTTCCGGCACGTCTTCCAACCAGATGCCTTCGGCCGTCTTGGACTTCACCAGTGCCTTCATCGCCGTCCTCAGTGTTGTGCAGAAAGGGAAATCCCCAGGGAGAAACCAGCAGTACCTGCCGCAAGCGCCTCGCAATAGTCCCGCCTTTAACCGTTCGCAAGAAGCACCTTGCCCCAACCACGCGCTCGCCTTTGCCGACGCACGATCTTTTCGCAAAACCGCCATTCACATTTCAGGATCATGCGTGCAGGCGCGCGAAAGACTTCCGCAGCGCGCGAGCGCTCGGAGGTTTGCGTCTCCCCTCGCTTTTCCCAAACGAGGGGCGGTGCGGGACGCCACGAGGGGCGTGCGCACGGTACTTCTCTCGTCCGCGCCTTGTGAGCCACGGACACGACTGGGCCAC
>JAGWJY010000084.1 GCA_028865545.1 Alphaproteobacteria bacterium
CATCACCGGCGTCGGCGAATTCGACCGTGTCTGCGGCGGCGGCCTGGTGCCGGGTTCCGCGATCCTGGTCGGCGGCGATCCCGGCGTCGGAAAATCCACTCTGATCCTCCAGGCGCTTGCCGCCTACGCCAAGAGGGGCGGGCGGACCGTCTACATCTCCGGCGAAGAGGCGATGGCGCAGGTGCGCATGCGCGCCAGCCGCATGGACGTGTCCGATGCGCCGGTGGCGCTTGGCTCGGCCACCTGCGTGGAGGACATTCTTTCCACGCTGGACAAAGGCCCCGCGCCGGACGTCATTGCCATCGACTCCATCCAGACGATCTGGACGAGCGCGCTGGAAGCGGCGCCCGGCACCATCGCCCAGGTGCGCACGGCGTGCTTCGATCTGGTGCGCTATGCCAAGTCGTCCGGCGCGGCGCTGATCCTGGTGGGGCATGTCACCAAGGAAGGGCAGATCGCCGGGCCCAAGGCAGTCGAACATCTGGTCGATGCGGTGCTCTATTTCGAAGGCGAGCGCGGTCATCAATTTCGCGTACTGCGCGCGGTGAAGAACCGCTTCGGACCGACGGACGAGATCGGCGTCTTCGAAATGACCGGCAAAGGGCTCGCCGAAGTCGCCAATCCGTCGGCGCTGTTCCTGGGCGACCGCAACAGCGCATCGCCCGGCACCGCGGTTTTCGCCGGCATCGAGGGTACGCGCCCGCTGCTGGTCGAGATTCAAGCTCTGGTCGCGGAGGCGGGCTACGGCTCGCCGCGCCGCGCCGTCGTCGGCTGGGATACCGGCCGGCTGGCGATGATTCTCGCCGTGCTCGACGCGCGCGGCGGTCTCGGCGTCAGCGCGCATGACGTGTATCTGAACGTGGCCGGCGGATTGAAAGTCGGCGAGCCGGCCGCCGATCTTGCCGCCGCGGCGGCCTTGGTCTCGTCCTTCAGCGGTCAGCCCTTGCCGCACGACACGGTGTTTTTCGGCGAGATCAGCCTGTCCGGCGACGTGCGCCCGGCGCCGCAGGCGGAGTTGCGCCTCAAAGAAGCCGCAAAGCTGGGCTTTTCCACCGCCGTGGTGCCACAGGAAACCCGCGCCGAGGGCCTGAATCTGCGGCCGATCAAGGATGTCGGCGATCTGCTGGCATTGGTCGGCGCGCCCCGCGCGCGCGGCGGAAAGGCGTGATAGAATCGAATCATGAGCGTGGCGTTCCAGTTCCTCGATGTGGTGGTCATCGCGATCATCATCGTTTCGACCGTCTACGCGACGTATCGCGGCTTCGTCTCCGAGACATTGTCGATCTTCGCCTGGATCGCAGCGGCGTTCGCGACGCTCTATTTCGGTCCCTGGCTGGCGCAGATGATGCGCACGATGATCAACCCGGCATGGCTGGGCGAGGTCGTCGGCTACGGCGCGGTGTTCCTGGTCGTCGTCATCCCGCTTTCCTTCATGAGTTTCCGGTTTTCAGAGAACATCAAGAAATCCCAAGTCAGCGCCCTCGACCGCGCGCTTGGCGGCGCCTTCGGCGTGGTGCGCGGACTGGCGATCATCGGCATCGCCTATCTGATCTTTTCGGCGTTCGTTCCCATTCCCGATCAGCCCGGCTGGATCACGCGCGCCCGGCTGCTGCCTTTGATCCAGAGTTCCGCCGAGGTCGTCGCCTCGCTGGTGCCGGACCAGCACCGGGGCCGCCATCGCCATGCGGACGAGAAACCCTATGAAAAATCGGCCATTCACCACGAAACGGCGAGAACCGAGCCTCGGAAAGAGGAAAGCCCGGCGGCGAGAAAACATGTCAAGAAGACCTATGGCGCCAAGGACCGACACGCGCTAGACAGGCTCATCGAAACAACAGATAGCGGGAAAAACGGCACTCCATGACCGGACTGACCGCCGATTTGGATTTTGATGGGGATACGCTGCATGAGGAGTGCGGCGTATTCGGCATTTTTGGGCACCCCGATGCCGGCGCGCTGACCGTGCTCGGCCTGCATGCGCTTCAGCATCGCGGCCAGGAAGCCGCGGGCATCGTTACCCTCGACAAGGGCCAGTTCATCGCCGAACGCCATCCGGGCCTGGTCGGCGACATCTTCGGCAAGAACAGCAAGATCGCGGAGAACCTGAAAGGGTCTTTCGCCATCGGCCACAACCGCTATTCGACGGCGGGCGGTTCGGCGGTGCGCAACATCCAGCCGCTGTTCGCCGATCTGACCGGCGGCGGCATCGCCATCGCCCATAACGGCAACCTGACCAATGCCCGCGCCCTGCGCGCCAAGCTGGTGCAGGACGGCGCGATCTTCCAATCCACCTCGGACACCGAAGTCATCATCCATCTGACGGCGCGCAGCACGTTCACGCCGGTGGTCGACCGGCTGGTCGATGCGCTGAAACAGGTGGAAGGCGCCTATTCGCTGGTGGCGCTGACCTCCAAGAAACTGATCGGCGTGCGCGACCCCTGGGGCGTGCGGCCGCTGGTGCTGGGCGTGCTCGAAGGCGCGCCGATCCTGGCCTCGGAAAGCTGCGCCCTCGACATCATCGGCGCGGAGTTCGTGCGCGACGTCAAACCGGGCGAAGTCGTCGTCATCACCAAGGACGGCATCGAATCGTATTTTCCCTTCCAGCAGCAGCCCAAGCGCTTCTGCGTCTTCGAGTACATCTATTTCGCGCGGCCCGATTCGATGGTGGAAGGCCGCAACGTCTACGAGGCGCGCAAGCGCATCGGCGAGCAGCTTTCCAAGGAAGCGCCCGCCAAAGCCGATCTGGTGATCCCGGTGCCGGATTCCGGCGTACCGGCGGCGCTCGGCTATTCCTCGGCGTCGGGACTGCCGTTCGAATTCGGCATCATCCGCAACCATTATGTCGGGCGCACCTTCATCGAGCCGTCCGACGGCATCCGCCATTTCAGCGTGCGGCGGAAGCACAACCCCAATCGCGCCATGCTGAGCGGCAAGCGCGTGGTGCTGATCGACGACTCCATCGTGCGCGGCACCACCTCGAAGAAAATCGTGCAGATGGTGCGCGACGCCGGCGCCCTGGAAGTGCATTTCCGCGTCGCCAGTCCGCCGACCAAGCATTCCTGTTTCTACGGCGTCGACACGCCCAACGAACACGCCTTGTTGGCGCACGAAATGAACATCGACGAAATGTGCCGCTTCATCGGTGCGGATTCGCTGGCCTTCATCTCCATGGACGGCCTCTATCGCGCCATGGGCCAGGACGGCCGCGACGCGGCGGCGCCAAAATTCTGCGACGCCTGCTTCTCCGGCGACTATCCGATCAGCCTGACGGACGCTTCCGAAGGGGCCAAGGACGGTCAACTTTCCTTCCTCGCTGAAGTTGCTTGAAGACCCCATGAGCGAAGACCTGAAAGGGCGCGTGGCGCTCGTCACCGGTGCATCGCGCGGGATCGGCCGGGCGGCCGCCAAGGCGCTGGCGGCGGCGGGCGCCCATGTGATCTTGGTGGCGCGCACGGTCGGCGGCCTGGAAGAGGTCGACGACGAAATCCAGAAGGCGGGCGGCAGCGCCACGCTGGTTCCTCTCAACCTCAAGGATTTCGATGCCCTGGATCGTCTGGGCGCCTCGATCTTCGAGCGCTGGGGCAAGCTGGATGCGTTCTTCGGCAATGCCGGCGTGCTGGGCGCGCTGACGCCGCTCACCCATCTCGATCCGAAGGTGTTCCAGGAACTCGTCGACATCAACGTCACCGCCAATTGGCGGCTGATCCGTTCGCTCGATCCGCTGCTGCGCCGTTCCGACGCCGGACGCGCGCTGTTCGTCACCTCGGGCGCGGCGCGCAAGTTCACGCCCTTCTGGGGCGGCTATGCGATGTCCAAGGCCGCGTTGGAATCGTTGGCGCTGACCTATGCCGCCGAATGCGGCACCACGAACATCAAGGCGAACCTGCTCAACCCCGGACCGGTGCGCACCCATATGCGGATGCGCGCCATGCCCGGCGAAGATCCGGCCACTCTGCCGCCGCCCGAAACGCTGGCGCCGCTGATCGTGGAAATGCTGTCGCCGTCCTGCACGAAGAACGGCGAGCTGGTGACGTTTCGCAGCAATCCGTCACCGTCCCCTTGAGGGAAGGCCGAAATCTGTGAAGCCGATTTCGGGGAGAGCGCGAGAGCATCGCGAGCGCCGGCGCTTCCAACGTTCAACGGAAGAAGCCGGACCGATTTCGGACCTCCAACCGGCCGTCCGAACGGCAAAGATGCTGCAATTGTTACCGTCCGCACAACACTGAACCAACTACCGGTAAATCTCCTTTCGGACATTCAGCCGTTGGGTAGTTCAAGGTTTATGCGCACCTTGGGAATGCGCGTGTTCCAGGCGCGGTCCAGATCAATGCTAGCCCAACCCTCAGGGTGGGGCCGTGGAGAGCCACCAACCGCTGCCGCTCACCCAGGCGCTGGCGTCGGGCTCATCGTTTCTCACCAGGGATCGGACCGCACCGTGTCCGCCCCTCATTAGGGCCGCGGTCACGGCTTTTGCCTCCGCGTCGTCGGTCGCACCAATGCACGGAACAAACGCAGCGCCCATGACAATCCGAGCCGCGTAACCTGCGTCCTGTCCGCGCGTGACAAGCAACATCACGCCTGCACCCTGGGAGCCACTGAGCGGAAACAGGAGTCTGCCCGCCGGCTTGAGCGCCGCCAACCACTCAGCGGGTGGATGTGTGGCGCCAGCATTGGCGTAGATTATATCGGACGGAGGAAGATCAGGATCTATAGCGGAACGCTGCCTTATGGAGACTTGCGGAACATCTGCGAGATTCTCGCGTGCGCGCTCCGCCAAGTCGGCTTCGATTTCGTAGCCCGCTACCGAGCCTCTCGGCCCAACCAGATTCGCCAGGATCGCTGTATAGTAACCTGTCCCCGCCCCGACATGCAGGACGCTTTCGCCGGCTTTGGGGGCCATGGCGGCAATGCAGCGCGCATGTAGCGACGGCTCGCCATTGTTAATCGTTCGCTCCGGTGCAAGAGCGACGGCCACATCCTGATAGATGAATGCCGGGTCATCGCTCGGCGTTTCAATGTAGCCTAGCGATGTGAAAACCTTCCACGGGCCGGGACCTAAGAAACGCGCTCGATCTATACTCGCGAAACTCGACCTAATCGCCTCGTCTCGTGTCCCGGCTTTTGCGGTTACAAGCGTCGCATAGAAGTCTCGTCGTTGACCGACCGACATGCTCACTCGCTTCGCAAACCCACACGTTCCAGACAAGGTAGGTGGTCGAACGGACGTAATCCACCCCTCTCTCCTTCTGAGGGGGGCGCTGGCGAGGTGAGGCTGGCGTTTGCAATTCAACACATCTGCATCGCAACCCGCCGATGGGAAAATCAGCCACTTAAATGGGCGGAAATCCGATTCGGATGTCCGCTTTTGAGCGGTCGCCGCACGTCGGCAGTTGGTCAGGCATGGCAATTTGTGGCGCGCGCGTGGCCGTATGTCCGAAATCGTCGGAACTATGTCATAAGCGACATATTCCTTCGGAGGTATGAACGCCTATGCGCAAATCCGCTTCGCGCCCGCCAGCCAGGCACAGCGCGCTCAGACACATCGGAATACTGGGCTTCGACGGCGTGGCCGCGCTCGATCTGGCCGGTGTGCTCGACACCTTCTATATCGCGGGCGGCAATGACTGGCGCGTGCGGTCCACCCGCTATGAGACGGTCGTCGTCGGTCTTTCCACAAGGCCGTTCCGCGCGGAATCCGGTCTGCGCTTCGTGCCCGACACGACTCTGAAGGATGCGCCGTCCTTTGACACCATCGTGGTGCCAGGCGGCCCCGGCCTGCGCGAGGAAAAAACCAATCGCACCGTGGCGGCATGGCTGCGCGAACGTTCGAGCACACGGCGCATCGTGTCGGTGTGTACCGGGCTTTATGGTCTTGCGGCGAGTGGATTGCTCGACGGCCGCAGAGCCACTACGCACTGGTTTCATGCCGCCGATGCGGCGCGGCGCTTTCCGAAGGTGACCGTTGCGGCTGATGCGATATTCGTGAAGGACGGCCGTTTCTATACCTCGGCGGGAATGACGGCGGGCATTGACCTGTCGCTTGCACTGGTGGAGGAGGATTTTGGGCCGCACCTTGCGCTTTCAACCGCGCGCCAGCTCGTCGTTTACATGAAGCGGGCCGGCGGGCAACTGCAATATTCCGAGCCGCTGAAATTCCAGACGCGCGCGGGCGATCGGTTCGCCGAGCTTGTGGCGGCGATGCTGTCCGATCTTTCGCGCGACTGGAAGGTGGAGGTAATGGCCGCGAAGGTGGGGCTTTCAAGCCGCCAGTTCGCGCGGCACTTCAAAACTGTATTCGGCACGACGCCAGCATCATATCTCGAAATGCTGAGGCTGGACGAGGCGCGCACGCGCATCGCAGGCGGCGAGCGCGGGCTCTCGCGCATTGCTCACGCAACGGGTTTCGCCAGTGACGATGTTTTTCGCCGTGCCTTCGAGCGCCGCTTCGGCGTGTCCCCAAGTCATTGGCGTGGCCGTTTTGTTTCAACGCCCACAAAGGAAACCGCCCATGAGATGTCCTCGAGTCTTTAGTATCGCAACAATCGCCATCGCTGCGCTCGGAATCTTCGCCAGCGCGGCCGATATGCCGCCGCTCGATGGCACGCCGCATTACGACGGCAAGGGCAACCTGATCTTTCCGTCTGATTATCGCCAATGGGTGTTCCTGAGCTCCGGGCTCGACATGAGCTACAGCCCGACGGCGCCGATGGACGGTCAGCACATGTTCAACAATGTGTTTGTGCCGCGCGTGGCTTATGAGGCGTTCCTCAAGACAGGCACATGGCCTGACAAGACAGTGCTCATGCTGGAGAACCGCGGCGGCGCGGTCAACAAGTCCATCCTGAAGCACGGAGAAATCCAGACTACCGATGTAATGGGGCTGGAGGTTCATGTGAAGGACACGGCGCGCTTCAAAGGCGGTTGGGCCTTCTTCTCCTATGACAGCAATCTGAAGCCCGCCGCAGAAATTCCGGAAACGGCCGCCTGCTATTCCTGCCATGAAGCGCACGGCGCCGTGGATACGACTTTCGTACAGTTCTATCCAACGTTGATGCCGATCGCACGGCATCACAAGACGCTGAGCACGGTCTATCTCGCGGAGACCGCGCAGAAGTGACTGGTCTGCTCAAATGAATGAACCCCGCCCGCGGTTCGACGGCGTCGGATCAGCCATGATCCATGAGTTTCGTGTTGATGTTATCACGTCGCAAATCGGGGCGACCACGGTGACGAGCGCATGATCCTCCTTCGCGCCTCTCTCAAGGAGAGGATGGAATTTTTCTTTGCTCGTTTCCAAGCGATCTATTCCGCGAACGGATTCTTCGACGTGCGCATCACCAGCCGGATGGGCGCGCCCTCCAGGTGGAAGGTCTCGCGCAGACTGTTCGTCAGATAG
>JAGWJY010000085.1 GCA_028865545.1 Alphaproteobacteria bacterium
CTCAAGCCGCTGCTCGTCTGCGGCACCATCGGCTCCGGCCTGCAATATCCGTTTCTCGCCGAGGTTCACGGCGTCGGCCTGCATCTCTATCTGCTGATCGCCGTCGCCGCCGTCGCGGATTCCTTCTACTGGACGACCTATCACGCCTATTTCGCCGCCCATGGCGACGCCGAGCATCGCGGCCAGCAGATCAGCGTGCGCGAAGCCACCGCGGCGATCATCGGCATTGCGGGTCCGCTGCTCGGCGGTTGGGCGCTGGTGACCCTGGGTCCGCGTATCGCTTTTCGCGCCACCGCCGTGGTGCTGCTCTGCGCTGCGATTCCCATTCTCTTCACGCCCAACGTGAAAATCGCGAAAGAGGCGCCGCACGCTTTCCGCAAGGCGCTGCCCGGCGTGCTGCTGTTCATGGCCGATGGCTGGATCACCTGCGGCCTGGTTTTCGTCTGGCAGCTGGCGCTGTTTCTCTCGCTCGGCGAGAACTTCCAGACCTTCGGCGGCGCCATGGCGATCGCCGCGCTGGTCGGCGCCGTCAGCGGGCTCTTCCTCGGCCGCTTCATCGACGAAGGTCACGGCAAGCGCGCCGCCTGGATCGCGCTCGGCATTCTGGTTTTCACGGCGGTGCTGCGCGCGGTCAGTTATGGCGACGCGGTGTTCGCGGTGGCGGCCAATGCGTTCGGCTCGCTGATCGCCTGCCTTTACCTGCCGACGCTGATGACGGCGGTGTACAACCAATCCAAACATTCGCCCTGCGTGGCGCGCTTCCACATCGCCACCGAAGGTGGCTGGGACATCGGCGGTTCCATCGCACTCGCCACCGCCGCCGCGCTGCTTACGCTCGGCGTGCCGATGGGCGATGTGATCCTGATCTCGCTGCTCGGCGCCTTTTTCTCCTTCTACCTGCTGACGCGCTATTACGCCGGCAATGCGCGGGCCAGCGCCGCGGTGGTCGGCATGCTTGCCGGCGCGGATGCGGTGCGCAGCCCCGAGCCGGATGCCTTTGCGGAGATCGAGAACACCAGCACGCAAAAGTGATGGCGTACGGACGGGCCGCCGCTGGCCCTGGGTCAAGATGCGACGCTCTGTTCGCGCCCCCGGCTTGCCATCGGCGTGCGGCTTGGCGACAGTGCGCCCGCGTCGAAACGGGAACATCCCTTGAGCACAAATAACGCGGCCTCGGCCCTGGACGAATTCCAAGCCAAATCCAAATCCGACACGGTGTTCATAGGTCATCCCAGGGGGCTCGGCTGGCTTTCGGCGTCCGAGTTCTGGGAGCGCTTTTCCTATTACGGCATGCAGACGCTGCTGGTGCTCTATCTCATGCACTACCTGCTTCAGCCCGGTCACATCGAGCAGGTCTGGGGCTTCGAGGCGTTCCGCCGTTTGATCGCGTGGGTCTATGGCGAGCAGTCGCAGATGGCGCTCGCGTCCAACACCGCGCAGCTCTATGCGGGTCTCGTTTACGTCACGCCGCTCGCCGGCGGCATCCTCGCCGACCGGATGATCGGCCGCACCTTCACGGTGACCATCGGCGCCTCGCTGATGGTCGTTGGCACTTTCCTGCTGGTGTTGAACCAGACCTTCCTGATCGGGCTGATGTTTCTGCTCGCGGGCGTCGGCTGCTTCAAGGGGAACATCGCGAGTCAGGTGGGCGACCTCTACACCATCGACGATCACCGGCGCGCCGACGGCTTCCAGATCTATTTCATGGGCATCCAGCTCGCGGTGATCATCTCGCCGGTCATCTGCGGCTATCTCGGCCAAAGGGTCGACTGGCATCTTGGCTTCGTCGCTGCGGGTGTCGGCATGGCGCTGGGCCTCGCCATCTATCTCGTCGGCCGCCGCACTTTCCCGCCCGAACCCATCCGCAAAAACGGCGGCGCGGAAAAGCGCCCGCCGCTGACGGCCCGCGACCGCAAAGTGGTGATCCTGCTGGTGGCGCTGCTGCCGTTCCTGGCGCTCTCCATCATCGGCAATCAGGAAATCTTCGACGCCTATCTGGTCTGGGGCGAGAGGAGTTTCCAGACGGTGATGTGGGGCTTCAACATGCCGATCACCTGGATCGTGTCTTTGGACGCCTTCGTCAGCGCCGTGACCATGATCATGGTCATCGCCTTCTGGCGCTGGTACGGCAAGCGCTGGAAGGAACCCAACGAAATCACCAAGATCGTCATCGGCGTCTCGATCAGCACGCTGGGGCCGCTGGTGCTGGCCGGGTGCTCGGCGGTGGTGGCCGCGACGCATCATCCCGTGCCGCTCTTCTGGGCGCTGGGTTTCCATATTCTGAACGACATCGGCTTTGCCAATGTGCTGCCGGTGGGGCTGGCGCTGTATTCGCGCGCGGCGCCGAAGGGATTGGGCGGCACCATGATCGCCGTCTATTACATCCACCTGTTCATCGGAAACACCTTGATGGTGGGGCCGCTGGGCGGGCTGCTCGGCACCATGCCGGACACGAGCTTCTGGCTGCTGCATGCCGGATTGATGGCGGTCTCTGCGGCGGTGCTGTTCGCCGCCAGCATCTTCTTCGGGCATCTGCTTGCGCCGACCCGGGCGGAAGTGACGGCGGCGTGAGCCGTCGATGATCTAAGGATGGGTGCATGAAGAGCGAAGAAGAAAAAATGCTCGCCGGCGAGCCTTACGACGCGCATGGCGTGGAGATGATCGCCATCCGCCGCAAGGTGAAGCGGATTCTGCATCGCTTCAACATCAGCGAATATCACGGCGAGAACTTCCAGAGCATCATCAACGAGCTGTGTCCGAACTCGGCGAAGGACCTTTATCTGGAGCCGCCCTTCTATTGCGATTACGGCATCCATATTCACGCCGGCGAAAAGGTCTTCATCAATTTCGGCTGCGTGATCCTCGACGGCGGCAAGGTGACGATCGGCGCCAACACCCGCATCGCGCCGGGCGTTCATATCTACACGGCGCAACATCCGCTGGAGGCCGCGGAACGTCTGGTCTGGGAGGACTGCCGCCCGGTGGTGATCGGCGAGAATTGCTGGATCGGCGGCCACGTCACGATCTGTCCGGGCGTCACCATCGGCGACCGCTGCGTGATCGGCGCCGGCGCGGTGGTGGTGAAGGACATTCCGCAGGACACGCTGGCGGTCGGCAATCCCGCAACCGTCATCCGCAAGCTCAATCAAGGCAAAGACGGCTGAAGTGCCACGGCGGCGTCATCCGAAAGGATGTGACAATATGGTGTGGGTTGATTTGCAGCCTGTGTTGATGGACGATTCAACATCATGGTGAAATCGAACGAGCCAATCTCCGACAAGAAGCCGATCCCGCCCGCCGATCCGGTGAACCGGCGCGAGCCGCTGCCGTCGCAGGTCCCCAAGCCGCCGGCCGAAGATCCCGACGCCCCGGCGCGCATCAAGGCGATCCTGCAGAACCCCGGCTATCGCCGTGCGGACATGGATCTGGATTTCCTGGGGTCGCCCCGCCTCAGAGGCGTCCGTCTCGAGATCGATTATCTGAAGCCGGAACTTCTGCTGGAGAAGCACAATGTCCGTCACACCATCGTGGTGTTCGGCTCGACGCGCATCTGCGAGCCGGTTGCGGCGAAGCGCAAGGTGGACGGCTTGAAGGCATCGTTGGCACGTGATCCGGCCAACAAGGACTGGGCTCATCGCCTGGCGGTGGCCGAACGCGTCCTTGCAAAGAGCAAGTATTACGATGTGTCGCGCGATTTCGGCCGCCTCGTGGGCACCGCCAACCAGACCGACAAGGGGCCGCACTGCACGATCGTGACGGGCGGCGGGCCGGGGATCATGGAGGCCGCCAATCGCGGCGCCTTCGACGTCAAAGCCGAAACCATCGGCCTCAATATCAGCTTGCCGCACGAGCAGTATCCCAACCCCTACATCACGCCGGAGCTCTGCTTCAACTTCCATTACTTTGCGGTGCGCAAACTTCATTTTCTCCTGCGGGCGAGGGCGCTGGTTGCCTTTCCCGGCGGCTACGGCACCTTCGACGAGTTGTTCGAGGCGCTCACGCTCGTCCAGACGCGCAAGATGAAGCCGATCCCGATCGTCCTGGTAGGCGAAGATTATTGGCGTGGCGCCGTGGATCTGGATTTTCTCGTCGCCGAAGGCGTCATCGATCCCGAAGATCGCGAACTGCTGTGGTTTGCCGAAACGGCCGAGGAAATCTGGGACTCGATCCTGCGCTGGTACGATATGAGCGGCGAATCTCTGGACGGCGTCGAGCCTTTGAACCGCGTGTAAGGCGCGAACCGTCATTCTGCAGGGAGGCTTGTCTTGAAACTGTCCTTTTACGGCGCCGATCGCAATGTCACCGGCTCCTGCCACATGGTCGAGTGCGGCGGCACGCGCATCTTGATCGATTGCGGGCTGTATCAGGGCAGCCGCGAACTGGACGAAGACAATTCGGAGCCCTTCGGCTTCGATGCGGCCGGCATCGACTATGTCCTTCTGACCCACGCCCATCTCGATCACTGCGGCCGGCTGCCTTTGCTGGCCAAGCGCGGCTTCCGCGGCAAGATCATCACGACCGCCGCGACCGCGGAGCTGGCCAGGCTCGTGATGCTCGATTCCGCCCATCTGCAGGAAGAAGAAGCGCGCTATCAGGGACGCTCCGGGGCGCATCACCACGCCAGCAAGCGTGACACCGCGCCGCTCTATACGGTTGAAGACGCCGAGCACGCTCTCGAACATTTCGGCAAGAATATCGCTTACGGCCGCGCCGTCGAGCTTGCCAAAGGCGTGCGCGCTACCTTCATCAACGCGGGACATATTCTGGGTTCGGCCAGCGTCTTTCTCGAGCTCGCGGAAAATTCGAAGCAGGCAACCGTGCTGTTCTCCGGCGATCTCGGCAAGCCCGCAGGTCTGTTGCTCGATGCTCCGGCGAAACCGCCGCACGCCGACAATGTGGTGATGGAGACCACCTATGGCGACCGGCAGCACAAGCCGCTGGCGCCGTCCATCGAGGAATTCTACCTGGCCGTCACGGATACGTTCCAGCGCGGCGGCAACGTCGTCGTCCCGACCTTCGCCTTGGAGCGGGCGCAGGAACTGCTTTACGTCATCTGCCGGGGTGTCGAGAAAAATCGCCTGCCGCCGTCGACCAAGGTCTTCATGGATTCGCCGATGGCGATCTCCGCCACCGAGATCATGGAGCGCCATCCCGGAGCTTTGCGGCCGGATATCGCCGAGCAGATCCGCAACGGGCGGGATCCGTTTCATTTCCCAGGCGTGCAGTTCACGCGCGAACACGCCGAGTCCATGGCGCTGAACAAGATCAAGTCCGGCGCCGTCATCATGGCAGGATCCGGCATGTGTACGGGCGGGCGCGTGCGCTTCCATTTGAAGCAGAACCTTGGGCGCGCCGAATCGAGCGTTGTATTTGTCGGATACGCCGCGAACGGCACGCTGGCGCGCCGCATCATCGACGGCGCCAAAGTCGTGAACATCATCGGCGAAGAGGTTCCTGTGCGGGCGCGCATCCACACCATCAACGGCTTCTCCGCCCATGCCGACCGGCAACAACTGCTGGACTGGCACAAGCCGATCGGCGCCGGCCGCACCTTCCTCGTGCATGGCGACGAATCGGTCATGCAGAGCTTCGCCGCCGCCCTCAACGGCCGTGTCGAGATGCCGGTGCTGCATCAGACGTTCGATCTGTAGGCGGAAGGATACGGCGTTTTGACCGTGAAAAACCGGCCGGCCGGCGCGATTTCGTAAAGATCGGATTAAAGCGGCCTTGGCGGTCCCCGCCGGTTTACCGGTTATACAGGGCTGACGGGCATGATGATCCGCAAGCTGCTGCCGGGTCTCAGATGCATCAGCAAACTCGACGCCCCGTGTGCCTCACCTGACGCCATGGATATCGAGGGGAGGCTTTCATGCGATGCTCCAAACGCGCCGTTTTGTCCGCCTTGGCGATGCTTGGGGCCGTTGCTCTGTCCGCCGCAGCCAGCGACATCATGCAGAAATCGGTCAGCGATCCTGGCGCCTTTTGGAGCATCTGGGGAAAGGCAAAGACGAACTACGTGACCGATGCCAGGGTCAAAGGCGGGGCGGCCGAACGCGTAGCCATCTCGCCCAAGCCGCAGAATCCGTGGGATATCGGCGCCTCCATCGCAGTCACCAAGCCGGTGCATAAAGGCGATGTGCTTCTCTTGATGTTCTGGGCCCGTGCCGAGAAGCCGCCGTCCGGCAGCGATCTCGTCATGTTGTCCGGCCGCATCTACGAAAGCGGGCCGTCGGGCGCCGGCGTTTCGCCGGAGACGACCTTCCTCATTGGCCGTGAATGGAAGCTCTATTACGCGAACGGAACCGCGGCCAAGGATTATCCGGTCGGTACGCTGAGTGCCGGCATGGTGTTGGGCACGGGCGACATGGTCATCGACTACGGGCCGGTGTCCATCATTGATTTGGGTCCGAACTACAATCTCGACTGGCTGCCGCGCAGTTGAGTTCGGAATACAGGAGAGCCCTCGATGAGAATTTCCAAACGCGCGCTCTTGTCCGGCTTGGCAATGCTTGGGACGGTGGCTCTGACCGCTGCCGCCGACGACACCACACCGATGCTGGTCAACAATCCCGCCGATTTCTGGGGGATCTGGGGCCCGGCAAAGACGGAAATGGTAACCGATCGCAGCGTTCCGGGCGGCACCGCCAAGCGTGTCGCGATTTCTCCCAAGCCGGATCATCCGTGGGACGTCGGCGCCTATGTCGGTATCGTCAAGCCGGTGCACAAAGGTGACGTGCTGCTGCTCGCCTTCTGGGCGCGCGCCGAGAAGGTGCCGGCGGGAAATGATTTCATCGAACTGTTCGCGGCTCGCATCTACGGAACGGCGCCGCCGAACACCGGCGTTACGCCGGAAGTCAGCTTCCTCGCCGGCCCGCAATGGAAGCAGTATTACGAAAGCGGAACGGCGACGCAGGACTATCCGGTCGGCACGCTGAGCGTCGGCATGCAGTTGGGCACCGGCGACCAGATCGTCGATTTCGGTCCGGTGTCCGTCTTCGATTACGGTCCGGGCTACGACCTGACCAAGCTGCCGCACAATTAGCGCTGCGCCGCAACGTTTCTTCCTTATGCGGATGACTCTGCGTATTACACGCACCAGCTGTATAATTCTGTCGCACCCCCTTTAATTGCGGGGATTAGTCCCCACGTCAGTAATGTTGGACCCCAAGAGGGGGCGGCCCGGACCGTCCGTATCGCGGGGTGCAATCGGCGTCTGAGGAAGTCCGGCGTAACGCACCGGATGAAATCAGAGGTGCAGCCGTTCGCCGCGTCCGCCCACAAATCCTGACGGGGAGAGGGCGACA
>JAGWJY010000036.1 GCA_028865545.1 Alphaproteobacteria bacterium
GACGCCAACGCCGAATTTGCTCATCAAAACCTCCTTATGGCCCAAATCAGCCATCATCTCGAAGAGATAATCATCATAATATCATCAATAGTCAAGTTATATCATCAAAAAACACTCAAATACCAATAATTGAACCCGAAGTCTGGGATATTCATAGGGAGGGGGAGAGCTGCCGGCGACGCCAGCGGCCAAAAGGCCGTACAACCGATGTGGGTATGTGTGGGAGAAATTCAAGGGGCCCGGCAGCGGCGCAAAGGACGCAGCGGAATCTGTCTGCCACGAAGCGCTCACCATAAAAATGCCACCCGTGACGACATAAGAGTTTGCACGTGCAGCGAATTGCTATAGCTCAAAGCTGAATTGCCCGATCCACACCCATGAACCTCACCCTCGCTTTCCGGCACGTCCGGCTGTTGCGCGTGCTTTCGCGGCGCTGGCAGCGGCATTTCATCTTCATGGTCGGCGGACTGGTCGTAGGTCTGGCCGGCGTCGGCATGGCGTTCGCCGCCGACTCCGCCCAAAGCGCCTTCCGCTCGGTGCTGCACGTCGCACCCTATGCGGGCTTCATCGTCACGCCGCTTGGCTTCGGGCTCGCGATATGGCTGGGCAACCGCTTCTTCCCGAACACCCAAGGCTCGGGCATTCCCCAGGTGATCGCCGCCCGGCAACTGAAATCGACGGGCGCGCGCGGCAAGCTGGTTGGGCTGCGCGCCGCCGTCGGCAAAATCCTGCTGACGATGCTGGGTTTGGCGGTTGGCGCGTCGACGGGCCGCGAAGGCCCGACCGTACAAGTCGGCGCCTCGGTGATGTTCATGATCGGCCGGCTGTCGCCGCGCCGCCAACCTGGTCTGATCCTGGCGGGCGCCGCAGGCGGCATCGCCGCCGCGTTCAATACGCCACTGGCCGGCATCGTTTTCGCCATCGAAGAGATGAGCCGCTCTTTCGAGGTACGCACCAGCGGATTGATCATCAGCGCGGTGATCTTGGCTGGTCTGACCTCGCTCGCCGCATTCGGCAACTACACCTATTTCGGATCAACAGCGGATACGCTGACCTGGGGGGCGAACTGGGTGGCCGTGCCGGTCTGCGGCGCCATCGGCGGACTGTGCGGCGGGTTGTTCAGCCGCATCCTCATCGCCGTTCCAACTGACATCCCCGGCAAGGTCGGCGCCTGGATCAAGCAAAGGCCGATCGCCTTCGCCATCGCCTGCGGATTCCTGGTGGCGATCTGCGGCTATCTCTCCGGCGGCGCGGCCAATGGCACCGGCTATGCGCAGGCCCGCGAAGTGCTGCACGGTGTCCGCAACCTGCCCTTTATCTATGCGCCGCTGAAGTTCGTCGCCACGACCGTATCCTCGATCAGCGGTCTGCCGGGCGGCATCTTCTCGCCCTCGCTATCTGTGGGCGCGGGACTGGGTTCCGACTTGTCCAGCTTCTTCCCCGGGGCGCCGATCGGCGCCATCGTACTCCTCGGCATGGTGTCGTATTTCACCGGCGTGGTGCAGGCCCCGATCACCAGCTTCGTCATCGTTTCCGAGATGACCAACAACAACGCCATGCTCGTGCCGCTGATGACAGCGGCGCTGATCGCCAATGCGTGCTCCCGGCTGATCTGCAAAGAAGGCGTCTATCACGCGCTCTCGCACCGCTTCCTGCACGGAAAACACACCGAAGAAGCCTGATGGGCGTGCGCCGCGTTGTAATCCTCAGTGCCTCTCGGCCTGGATCTTCTCATAAGCGCCGTTGATGGCGGCGAGCTTGTCGCTGGCGAGCTTTACGAACTCCGGCGGCACGCCGCGGGCGATCAAACTGTCGGGATGGTTCTCGCGCACCAGACGGTAATAGGTGCGTTTGATCTCGTCGTCGCCGGCATCAAAGGCAACACCCAGAACGACATAGGGATCCGCTGCGTCCGGCGGAAAGTGCGAGGCGCGGATGCGGCGGAACTCACCCGGCGCGAAACCAAAGATCTCCGCGACCCGCTCGAGGAATACGCTTTCGCCCGGATGCAGCACGCCGTCCGCCGCCGCGATCTCGAATAGTCCGTCCATAATGTCTTCGAGCACGGCGGGCTTCCCCGCGAATATGCGGGCGACCTGCGTCGCATAAGCCTCGTAACCGGCGGTATCCTGGCGCGCCAGATTGAAGAAGCGGCGCACGCTTGCCCGTTCGTCCGGCGGCACGCGGAAAATGCGGTCGAAGGCTTCGACCTCGTCATCGGTCACCACGCCGTCGGCTTTGGCCATTTTGGCGGACAAGGCGATGACGGCGATGGTGAAAACGACACCGGGGTCGCTGTCTTCACCGCGATCGATCAGGAAATGACCAGCCAGGGCACCCAACGCCGCGCCAACCGGACCACCGACCAACATGCCGGCGGCCGCACCGCCGATTTTTCCCCAAATGGACATGACCAAACCTAAACTGCAAACTTGGCAGAAATACAACCGACGGAGAGAGCGGATGACAACGATTTTGGTTACCGGTGCCAACCGCGGCATAGGCCTGGAATTCGTCCGTCAATACGCCGACGGCGCGAGTGTCATTGCCTGCTGCCGCAAGCCAGCCGAAGCCAAAGACTTAAATGCGCTCGTTAAATCCAAGGACGTGCGCGTGATGGAGCTGGACGTCGGCGATGCGTCCTCGGCGGCTCGCCTGGCGCGCGCGCTGAAAGGCGAAGCCGTCGATATCCTGATCAACAATGCCGGCGTCTTCGGCCCCGGCAAACAGAGCGCTGCGCATAGCGACTATGAAGGCTTCGCGCAGACATTCCGCATCAACAGCATCGGCCCGTTGATCGTCAGCCAGGCGCTGCGCGACAATCTGATGGCCGGACGCGACAAGAAGCTCGTCACCATCACGAGCAAAATGGGCTCGATCGCCGACAGCAGCGGCGGTTCGCTCGCCTATCGCGCCTCCAAAGCGGCCGTAAATATGCTCATGCACGTGCTGTCGCATGACTGGGCAGGCGACGGCATCCTCGTCGGCATCTTTCACCCGGGCTGGGTTCAGACCGACATGGGCGGCCGAGGTGCCTTGATCACACCTCAAGAAAGCGTCCGCGGGTTGCGCGACCGCATTGCCGAGCTGAGCGCGAAGACCTCCGGGCACTATCTCGACTACCTGGGAAAGGAAATTGCGTGGTGAGTCAAAACGGCCCGTCGGCGAACGGAAATTTCGTCTCCAGGGCAGGACCGCCACAAGAGCAGTTTAGCTAATGCTTTGTTAAATATAAGAAATACCGTGGTCTGTCGAGGTCGGGCTTGACGGCGGATCAGCCTCGGCAAAGACTTCCCGGGTTCTCAGACAGGGAGGTGGCCTTGGCACGAGAGATTCAGCTTATGACCATCACTCTCGTATTCTTGTTCTTGGGAGCCGTGGTCGTTGGCGTGTTCTGAAGGTGGCGTCGGTGAGTTTTAGAAAGGCCGGGAGCCGCGCTTCCGGCCTTTTTCACGACCGGCGCGCGCGAAAGCCACGCACCCGATCGATCAGGAAGAACGGCGCGTAATAGATCGCCATCGAAAGCACCCCCAGAACCACAAGCACCGGCAGGTAGTAGGGCCAAGCCGGCATCAGATCGAACAGGCTCGGATAGATCGGCTTGGACCGCAGAAAGCCGTAATCGACGCCCAGTGCCCAATCGACTGCGCCGGCCGCGGCCATATAGAAAAGCGTCCAGGCGATGACCCGCGGAAACGAAGACGGGTAAGGGCGCATTTTCATGCCGACCGTCAGGAACAACACCGAGGCGATGATGCCGCCGTGGAAGACCGAGAACTCGACGAAGCGGGGATCGGGGAAGTCAAAGGGAATGCCGGGTCTCAGTATGCCCTGCACCGTGCCGGCCAAGGCCCAGAAATAAGCGAGCTCGTAGCTCTTCTGGTTGGGCCAGATCAGGGTCACCACCGTGGCGATGCAGGCCCAACTGCACAGATCCATCGGCAAGGCATTGCCGATATCCAGCCAGCCATTCTGTGTGGCTATCATGTACCAGTAGGCCCAGGCGCCGAGGATCGCGGCGGCAAACACCCAACAGATGCTGCGCTCCAGCGTCCGGCTATCGGCTAGGCGCGCGAGGACAGACAGCAGCAACGGCACGGCCACCGTAAGAGCCAGCACGATCTGATGCGATCGGCCGAACAGCACGAAGGGCTGGAAAGTTTCATGGGACATGGCCGGCGGGCAGACTTGATTGGCGCCGACAGTCTAACCGAAAAAAAGCGGGGCGTGAGCCTGGTTCACGCCCCGCTTCTGGAAAGGAACCTCGGGGATCTCAGGTCCCTTCCGCCTTGTGACTGCTATCCAGGACAGCCGGCGATTTCGGCGTCATGTCGATCAGGTTCCAGTCGGCCGGGTTGAAGGGCCGCTCCGTCGGTTTTTGCACCGGATAGCCGTGGATGTCGTTTTCGCTGTTGATGATGTAGCCGCGGCCTTCGGCGACGTCGGCAGCCAGCCGCACGTCGTCATAGTCGCGATCCCAGATGCGCGCGCCGGCATTGTGCAGGACATATTGCTGCACGGCGGACGCCGGCATCACCGTCACATAAGGCGGCCAGATCGGCGGCTTCTTCTCCATGACGATCTTGGCCGGCGACGTCGTATAGCGGCCGAGCATCGGAATCGGCTCGCCGATCTGATTCACCGCGATGTTGTCCTTGCCGTAATAGCGAAGATCGCCATAGCCGCCGATCTCCAAAAAGGCGAGATGCGGCACGGTCGATTCACCCTCGCGCAGGACGGTGCCGACCACCGAGAGCTGACCGACCTGCCAAGGATGATCGCCCCATTCCTGGGCCATCAGATTGTAATGAATCGCGCGCTGGCCCGGATCGTAGATCAGATCATTGACGATCACGGCCTCCGTGCCTCCCTTGAGCAACGGATTGCGCTCGTAATTGTGGGCGTACAGGTTGTCGGCCAGGAGGATGTCCGTCGCGTTGTCGTGGATCAGCGATCCCTTCGAATGCTCGATCTTATAGTGCGTGGCGAAAGCGAGACCTTCGGCGATGATGTTGTTGCTGAAGGTGATGCGATGCGAGGTATGCTCGCGCCACTGCGCAGGGTCGTTGCCCACGAACCGCTGGCCCGACATGGACATATTCTCGTCCGTCGCCCAGGTCACCGAATTGTGGTCGAAGATCACGTCATGCGCGCCCTCGCCGGTGGAGAGACCGTCCTGTTCCCAGCCGCTTTTCTTCGGGAAGCCCGCTTCGCCCACGCGAACGCGGATGTTCTGGACAACGACGTCATGCGTATCGACCTCGAATCCGCCGCGGATGAAGGTGATGCCGGGCGACGGCGCCGTCTGTCCGGCGACCGTGAGATAAGGCTCGGTGACCTTGATGTTGCGCCGGCCGAGATCGATGACGCCGCCAACTTCGAACACCACGATGCGCGGTCCCTTGGCATCGATGGCCGCAAGGAAGGAACCGGGCCCGTCGGCGTTCAGGGTGGTGACTTTGATGATCTGTCCGCCGCGCCCACCCGGCGTTGTGGCCGCCCAGCCCATCGCGCCGGGAAAGGCCAGCAGCGCAGAAGGGCCGCCGGCCTTCGGCATGGCGGCCGGCTTGGCGTGTCTCGTCGCCGCAGTGCCGGCGGGCACGGACAGCAGAATGGCGCCTAGGGCCACGTTTAAGAACAGTGCGAATCTGCGCAATTTGGTTTCCTCCTGTTTCTTGCGTCGATCGTTCGACCGCAGGATTTCGCCCCAAATCGAAGTTCCATGCATGTTACGATGGATTGAAAATGACACCGGTTTCCTTTAGACACAAGGTCCCCCAGAGGAAGTGGGGCATCGCAGATAAGGTCCGGGGGTTTTTATGGAAGCCGTACAGTCCGTTCATTTTGCATCTGCGAACAGAATCGCGCAGCGCTTTGTCGCCGCGCGGCTGAACGCTGCTGCCCTGAACGATTATCCCGGATCGATCCCGCCGGATCTTGCCAGCGCATACGAATGTCAGGACGCAGCCATCACCTTGTGGTCGGACGCAGTCGCGGGCTGGAAGATCGGCCGCATCCCTCCGGCGTTCGAAGCGCAACTTGGTGTGAACCGATTGGCCGGTCCAATCTTCCGCCGCGACGTTCAAAAGGTGCACGGCGACACGCCCGTCGAATTCGGCATCTTCGTCGGTGGCTTTGCCGCCGTCGAAGCGGAATACATTTTCGAAATCGGCCAGGATGCGCCTGTCGGCCAGGAACGCTGGTCGCTGCAGGACGCCGCGGCGATCGTCGGGCGTCTGTTTGTCGGAATCGAAACGGCGGGAAGCCCGCTGGCGACGATCAACGCGCTGGGCCCGACCGTCGTCGTGTCCGATTTCGGCAACAATGCAGGATTGATCCTTGGGCCCGAGGTCCCTGGCTGGCGCGACATCCCGCTAGCCGAGCTGACCTGCGAAGCCTTCGTCGAGGGCAAGTCCGTCGGTCGCGGCGGCGCCACGAGCATTCCCGGAGGTCCTCTGGAATCGTTGCAGTTCGTCGCCGAGTGCTGCGCCAAGCGGGGGCGCCCGCTGAAAGCGGGAATGCTGATCTCCACAGGGGCCGCAACCGGCATTCACGACGTCGTCGTCGGCCAGAGGGCGCGTGCCGAGTTCAAGGGAATTGGAACCATCCACTGTGTGGCGAAGGCGCGCGCACCGATGACGCAATAAGGCGGTCAGCAGCGCGGCCTTTTGCGGCAGCGCGGGCACCGTCGTGCAGATCAGAAGCGGCTAGTACAGTTCGTACATAAGGCGGCTCACACAGGGAGAAGACGATGACGCAGACCGTAGGCGGGCCGGGCGCAACCGCATCCAAGGCGACCGTCGCCGCCCCACGCATCGGCCGTTATCGTTGGGTGATCTGCGCGCTCTTGTTCGCGGCCACCGGCCTCAACTACGTCGACCGGCAGACCATCGGTTTTCTCAAGCCCGCGCTTTCGGCCGAATATGGCTGGGGTCAAGCCGATTATGCCCACATCGTGCAGTGGTTCATGATCGCCTACGCGTTCGGTTATGTGCTGTTCGGACGATTGATCGACAAGATCGGCGCGAAGCTAGGCTACAGCATCGCCGTCGTGATCTGGACCGGCGCGCATCTGGCGTGCGCCTTCCTGGGCTTTCTTCCTCCCGCCCTGATGCTGACGAGCTTCATGATCACGCAGGCTCTGCTCGGCCTCGGTCAGTCGGGCAACTTCCCCGCGGCCCTCAAAGCCGTTGCGGAATGGTTCCCCCAACGCGAACGGGCGCTGGCCAACGGCATCTTCAACGCCGGCTCCAATGTCGGCGCGATCATCACGCCGCTGATCGTTCCCATCGTCATGCTGAACTTCGGATGGCAATGGGCATTCGTCGCCACCGGCAGCCTCAGCCTGATCTGGCTGGTGATATGGGTGTGGATCTATCGCAAGCCGTCCGAGAACAAGAACCTATCGAAGGCGGAGCGCGACTATATCGAGGAAGGCAAGCCCGAGCCGGTGAAGCAGCTTCCCTGGCTCAAGGTGATGCGGATCAAGGAAACCTGGGCCTTCGCACTCGGCAAGCTCCTCACCGATCCGGTATGGTTTTTCTACCTGTTCTGGCTACCGGGCTATTTCATAGAAACTTACAAGCATCAGGTCGGCAACATCGCCGGCGTCGCCGCCCCTGTCATCGTGATTTACGTGATCTCCGATTTCGGCTCGATCGCCGGCGGCTGGATGTCCTCGGCGATGATCAAGGCCGGCTTCACCGTTAACATGTCCCGCAAGCTCACCATGCTGTTCTGCGCGCTGTGCGTGCTACCGGTCGGCTTCGCGACGATGTTCATCCACGATTTGTGGACCGTAACCTTCGTCATTGGCATCGCGGCCGCGGCGCATCAGGCTTTCTCGGCAAACCTCTACACCATTCCGTCGGACACCTTCCCGAAGGCGGCGGTCGGTTCCGTGACCGGCATCGGCGGCACCGCCGGAGCAGTCGGCGGCATCATCATGACCTTGGGTGTTGCCCAAGCGCTCGCGGGGCTGGGCGGCTACTCGGCCGTCTTCTTCGTCGCCGGATTGATCTATTTCCTCGCCGTCCTTGTCATTCACGTGCTGACGCCACGGCTTGCGCCGGCCAAGATCGGTGTGGAAATCCCGGCCTAGCCGGGTTTTCCCGTATCGCAGGAATTGAAAAAACCGTTGTGAAAGACTGGAGGAGATTCCATTCGGCCTTTCGGCTTTCTTCGTCTAGAAATTTGGGTCGGTGGGCCTCTATTGGGGCTACATCCGCCGTTCGCGGCGGTGTCACCGACGTTCGTGACGTGGCTAACTGTCAAAAAAACGCGAGTTGACTTCCAGGGGATCGGTACCATTCACTGCCTAGTCGAGGGGCGCATAGCCACGGCGCAGTAAACCAAAGCGGCGGCGCGGCTTTTTTTTTGCGACAGAACAGACGGCGTCGTACAAACCAGAAGCGGCCGATACGAATGGCGGCTCACGCAGGGAGAAAACAATGACCCAGACAGCTAATGGGCCAGGTGCAGTCACACCCGGATCTGCGGCGGCTGCCGCCACGGCGCATGTCGGCCGTTATCGTTGGGTAATATTGGCGTTCATTTTTTTCGCCACCACCCTGAATTACGTCGACCGTTTCACCATGTCGTTCCTCAGACCGACTCTGGGCGCCCAATTCCACTGGAACGAACTGGACTATTCCCACATCGTCTTCGCGTTTTCCGCCGCCTATGCCCTTGGCTATTTCATTTTCGGGCGCGTCATCGACAAGCTCGGCGCAAAATTGGGTTACACGATCGCGGTGGTCATCTGGACATGCGCCCACCTCGCTTGCGCGCTTGTCACCTCGGCCACGGGTTTTGTCTTCACCCAATTCGCGCTGGGTCTCGGCCAGTCCGGCAACTTTCCGGCAGCCTTGAAATCTGTGACCGAGTGGTTCCCGCAGCGCGAACGCGCCTTCGCAACCGGCATCTTCAATGCCGGAACGAATATCGGCGCCATCATCACGCCGCTGATCATCCCGATCATCGTCTTAACGTTCAACTGGCAAACCGCCTTCGTCATCACCGGCAGCTTGAGCGCGCTCTGGCTCGTCGTCTGGCTCAAAATTTACCGCGAGCCGAGACAACACCCCAAGGTGACGCCGGCGGAATTGGCCTATATCGAGAGCGACAAGCAGCCGCCGATAAAGGCATTGCCCTGGCTCAAGCTATTCCCGGTTAAGGAGACCTGGGCCTTCGCCATTGCCAAGTTCCTTACCGATCCGATCTGGTGGTTCTACCTATTCTGGCTGCCTTCGTTCTTCCATGAGAAATATGGCTTGAACCTCACCAATTTCGGCCCGCCGATCATTGCCATCTACGTCCTCTCCGACATCGGCAGCGTTGCCGGCGGTTGGATGTCGTCTACGATGATCAAGCATGGCGCCAGCGTGAACCTGGCCCGCAAGCTGACGATGCTGATAGCGGCCGTCTGCGTCCTGCCGGTCGTGTTCTGTATGTACATTAGCGACGAGTGGGTGGCGGTCGGCATCATCGGCCTCGCCACCGCCGCGCACCAAGCCTTCTCCGCCAATCTTTTTACCATTCCTTCGGACACGATGCCGAAGGCGGCCGTTGCCTCGGTGGTGGGTATCGGCGGTACGGCGGGCGGCATCGGCGGCATGCTTATCGCATGGGTGGCCGGACTGGTGCTGCAATACACCGGCACCTATACCCCGCTCTTCATCATTGCCGGGTCGATGTACCTGGTGGCGCTCCTGATCATTCACCTGCTGTCGCCGAGGTTGGCGCCGGCAGACGTTTCCTGATCCTCCAAAAAGCGTGATCCGATCCCCTCCGGTCGGGTCACGTTCCAATTTGCCGCAATTTCGTCAAAATTGAAGGGTCGATCTGCCGTCGGCCCTTCAATTTGACTCTTTTTTGACGGTCATCGTCCTTTCTCTACCAATGCACTTTCGCGTAGTTTGGTTCGCGCGCTCGGCCTGCCGCCGGCGCCGCGTACCCGACAGGATGATAGATGGCCGGCAAAAAAGCAGTTGTGATCTTCGGTGCCACGGGCGACCTCGCCCAAAAAATGCTTTACCCCTCCCTTTATTTTCTCGACGCCGAGGGACACCTCCCCGAAGGGCTGACTGTGACCGGGTTCGCCCGCACCGATATCGGCGAAGCGGATTTCATCGCCCATACACACGCGGCCGTTGTGGAGCGCGCCGGCAAAGCCTTCACCGAGGAGGCTTGGAAAAAATTCTCTGCTCGGCTCCATTACTGCAAAGGCGATCTGGATTCCGAAAAAGACTTTCGCGCACTCGCCAAGACGCTCGATGGCGCAGACGACTGCCTCTACTACCTTTCGACGTCGCCGAACTTCTTCGGCAAGATCGCACGCAACCTGAAAGCCACTGGCCTGGCCCATCCCGGTGCACGCGTCGCCGTCGAGAAGCCGATCGGCCATGACCTTGCCTCCTGCCGACGAATCGAAGAAGACCTGAGCGAAGCGTTCAGCGAAGACCGTATCTTCAGGGTCGACCACTATCTCGGCAAAGAGACAGTGCAGAATTTGATCGCATTGCGCTTCGCCAACGCCTTCTTCGAGCCCTTGTGGAACAAAGAGTCCATCGAACACGTGCAGATCACGGTCGCCGAGACCATCGGCGTCGAGCGACGCTGGTCCTACTACGATTCCTACGGTGCGTTGCGCGACGTGGTGCAAAACCATCTGCTGCAGCTTCTTTGCCTGGTGGCCATGGAGCCGCCGGCGAGTCTGGACCCGGATGTCGTGCGCGATGAGAAAGTAAAGGTCCTGCACTCATTGCGCCGGATCGGCAGCGACGAGGTCGAGCGAGAGACTGTGCGCGGCCAGTATCGCAAGGGTTTCTCCGATGAAGGCACCGTGCCGGGTTACTGCGAAGAAACCGGCGGAGCAGCGAGTGAAACCGAAACCTTCGTCGCTGTTGCCGCACATATCGACAACTGGCGCTGGGCCGGCGTTCCCTTCTATCTACGCACCGGCAAGCGGATGCCGATACGCAGCACGGAAATTGTCGTGCAATTCCGCCAGGTGCCGCATTCGATTTTTCCGCATCACGATCTGATCGCCAACCGGTTGACCATCCGCTTGCAGCCCGAGGAGGAAATTTCGCTGCAGCTGATGAACAAGACACCGAGTCTGGACCGTGGCGGCATGCGGTTAAAACCGTTGTCGCTGGACCTGAGCCTGAGCGACGCTTTCAAGCGCCAGCGCCGGCGCATCGCCTATGAGCGGCTCTTCCTGGAAGCCCTCGAAGGCAATCGCATCCTGTTCGTGCGCCGCGACGAAGTGGAAGCCGCATGGAAATGGATCGACGCCATCATCGGCGGTTGGAAAGAGCGTGACATGAAGCCCCTGCCCTACACCGCGGGCACCTGGGGGCCGTCAAGTGCCTTCGCCTTGACCGAGCGCAACGGTCATAGCTGGTACGAATAGGCCGCCCTTAGTTCTGCGTCACCCGCACCGGCTTCTCCGCATAGAACTGCGGATAGAGGTGCTTCAACTTGGCGATCTTGGGCAAATCGTTGATCACAATATAAGGCTGGTAGGGATGGAGGATCAGGTAGTCCTGATGATAGGCCTCCGCCGGATAGAAGCCATGTAACGCACCGATCTGGGTGACGATGGGCGCCGAGAACACTTGCGCCTTGCTTAGTTGCGCGACATAGGCCTTGGCAATACGCAGCTGATCCGGGTTCGCGTAGAATATCTCCGAACGATACTGGGTACCTTCGTCCGGGCCTTGATAGTCGAGCGTCGTGGGATCCATCACCGAAAAGTAGATGCGCAAAATCTGTCCGTAGGAAACGATCTTAGGATCGAACACGATCTGCACGGATTCGGCGTTACCGGTTGTTCCGCTGCCGACCTCTTCATAATGTGCCGTATCGCGCGCGCCGCCGGAATAGCCGGCCAACACCTGCTTGACGCCCTTCACATGCTGGAAAACGCCTTGCATGCCCCAAAAGCAACCGCCGGCCAGTACGGCCGTTTCGCTGGGCTGTGCCGGCTCATTGTCGACCATCGGTGACGGCAAGACATTCGCGGTCTCGTCGGCAACGGATGGGCTAGCGCACATGGCCAATAACGCTGCGACTGCAAGCGGTCGGATAATCCCGGTCATCATTTTCTCCATCAAGATGCCGCACGCGGCACGAATTTGAGCGCCGCGGAGTTCATGCAGTAGCGAAGCCCGGTGGGTCTGGGCCCATCGTCGAAGACATGCCCCAGATGCGCATCGCAGCGCACGCAGGACACCGCCGTGCGGTCCATGAAAAAGCTGGTGTCGTGCATTTCCCCGACGTTTATCTTGGCGATCGGCTGCCAGAAGCTAGGCCAGCCCGTTCCAGACTCGAATTTCGTTTTCGAGTCGAACAACGCCGTGTCGCAGCAGATGCAACGGTAGAGCCCATCGGCGTGATTGTTCCAGTAGATACCGGTGAACGCCTGCTCGGTCCCGGCGCGACGCGTGACGTCAAATTGCTCGGGCGACAGCAATTGGCGCCATTCCGCATCGGTTTTGACGATTTTCGGCACGCGCTGCGTTCCCAGGCTTTTACCCGATGGCGCAAAAAGCGCGATCAGGACCAGTTGCGATGCGACGGCGGGGAAAGACCACGTACCAAGTGTGGCTAAAGACGCGGCGGTCAGAAAATGGCGGCGCGTCGGCGATGGTGCGAGCATGGCATCCTCTGCGAACGAACTTCCGAATGGCGATACTGATAAGTTCGCGGCGGGATGCAAGCCGGTTACAGCCGACGCGACGGAATCTTCAGTCCAGGACCGTGGTCAATTTTGCGGGAGGGATCGGACCGTTCACGACCACGAATTCCGTGCGCCCGATCAGCCGGCCGTCTACGGTATCAATATCGACGCGCCAAAGGCCGGCCTCCGGATCCGTCTTCTTCGTGTACCAGCGATAGCCCTTACCGCGCCCACCGCTTATCCGATACGATACCGATTGCACGTTGGTCCAACGCCCGCTGTCCGCGTCGTAATGCTGCCAGCGGTGCACAATCGTCGTTGCCAGATCGATCGGCGCAAAAATCGCGCAGAACACAAAAACCGGTTGCTTGCCGTCGATATGGATGACGGTTGGAAAGCCGAGATAGGTCAACCAGGACTGATCTTCCGTCATCCCGTAATAGACCGATCCCAGACGCTTTACGGTGTGAAAGATGCCGACCTTTTGCAGGGCCAGCGGCAACGGCGGCAAAAGGTTGAGAAAATAAAGGCCGAACACGGCGACGAAGACTGCCAGGCCGCTGAACCGGATCTGCCATCTCACCGGGCCAAGCCGTTCGGCACTGATCCAGTTCAACAGACGCACGAACAAGAGGAAAACGCCGACGGCGGCCACACCACTCAGGATGAACGTCAGCGTGCCGATCGTGTGCGTGAAGACCGGGACCATGAAGATCGCGTAAGACAGCAGCGCAAAAAAGAAGAGACCGGACGTGAAGAGCAAGCGCGAATGATAATCGCGAAACAGCTCGTTGCCGACGAAGATCGCCGCAAGCACGATCAGGAAAGGCCAGGAACCCGCCAGCACGCCGCTTCGCGCGTAGAAGACGAGAAACGCACTCCACAGGCTGCCGAAGGCGAATTGCGTGACTGCCGGCAAATAGCCGCGGAGCTTGGCGCGGAAGCCATCAATTTCCGGAAAAGCGTGCAAGTAATGCAGCAGCAAGATCGAGACTGCTGCGACTACTAGGTAGACCAGCAGCAGGGTCTGCGTGACAGGGTGGTCCACGCGTCCGTAGGTGACGTTGTCGAAAGCAAAGCCACCCGCCATGGCCGCCGCAGAGAGGTGACGCTGGTAAGGTTTCAGGGCTTGGAACCAGGCAATCATCGATGTGTCGATTTGAAAGCAGCCGCCAGAAGAGCCGGCGGATAAGACAGGGCTTTTTCGACTTTTGGAAGGCGGCACGCGGTAACTACAGGGAGTATCTGTGTGCCGATTAGAACAGCCACCGTCTGCCACACCGACCGACAACCAAGTTGCGGCAGGGACATGTATTATATAATGAAATCAATTAGATAACGATTCGTCAGAATCCCTCACACAACACGTTCATCGTCGCGCCATGAATTCGGCGAGGACCGCGGCGACTCTGCGGTTGGCCGCTTCGGGACCTATGGTGAGCCGCAGG
This sequence comes from Alphaproteobacteria bacterium, assembly GCA_028865545.1. GTDB lineage: Bacteria > Pseudomonadota > Alphaproteobacteria > Micropepsales > Micropepsaceae > Rhizomicrobium. Next base: position 14,134 of record JAGWJY010000036.1, read on the forward strand.
CAGTCGGATAGGCCGTAATTGGCGACGCCGCGCAGGATCAATCCACGCTCGCAAAGGAAGCGGTCTGCGTCCGCGGCTGTCTTGCCGGGCGTGCGCGGAAAGCGGATGAGGACGAAATTGCCGACACTGTCGCCCACCGTGAGACCCGCCGCGCGAACAGCGTCAGTTATCCAGCTGCGCCAGCGGTCATTGTGTTCGACGGAGCGGCGGACATGGTCCTGGTCCTCGAGAGCGGCGACAGCCGCGCACTGCGCCGGAACCGAAACATTGAACGGGTCGCGGACACGATGAAGAACGTCAGCAATCGGCGCCGGACAATAGGCCCAGCCGACGCGCAGCCCCGCCAGCGCATAGACCTTCGAGAAAGTGCGCGTCATCACCACATTCGGGAAGCGCGCCACCATTGCCACGCCGTTCTCGTAATCGTTCTGCCGGACATACTCGGCGTAGGCCGCGTCAATCACCAACAGCGTGTCTTCCGACAAGCCGGCGTGCAGCCGACCTACCTCGTCAGGAGTAAGATAGGTGCCCGTCGGGTTGTTCGGGTTTGCAAGATAGACGAGGCGCGTTCTTGGCGTCACGCGTGCCAGCATGGCGTCGACGTCGGCGCGATAGTTCGCTTCCGGTGCTGCGACCGGCACACAACTGTTGGACAGTGTCGCCAAGCGATAGACGATAAAGGCATATTCAGTGAACAACACCTCGTCACCGGGACGCAAATAGGCGTTCGCCAGCAGCGAGAGGATCTCGTTGGAGCCATTGCCGCAGACGATACGCGCCGGTTCCAGGCCGTGGGTCTCGCCGATTGTCTCGCGCAGCATCTGCGCCGAGCCCTCGGGATAGATCGCCATCAAACCGACCGCCTCCTCAAAAGCTTGCCGCGCCTTGGGACTGGGACCCAATGCGGACTCGTTGGAAGAAAGCTTGATCGAATCGGAAACGCCGGAAACGGCCGCACGTCCTCCAACATAGGGCGCGATGTCGAGCACGCCCGGCTTGGGCGAGAGCGTCATCTTTTAATTCTCCCTTTCATGGTACGCCATGGCATTGCGGCCGGCACGATAGGCAGCGAGATTAAGGTCGATGAAACCTTCCTTGACCGTCGACGAGATCACCGTTTCCCAGTCGATGTGGCTCAGGTCAATCGCTTGCACCAGAGCGCCGAACAGCACGACGTTCATGACGCGCGGATCGCCGATTTCGCCGGCGATGTCGACAGCCTTAATCGCCGTCGTGTCGACTTTTGATTTTAGCGTCTCGATGACGCCCTCGGGATAGGGCTGCTGGCCCGTCAGAATCGGCGCGGACGGGATATGATAATCGTTGACGATGACCTTGCCCTCAGGCTTGACAAATTCGAGCCAACGCAACGCTTCCATCGCTTCAAAGGAGACGAGCACGTCAACGCCGCCCTTACCGACAATCGGGGAATGGACAACATCGCCGTAGCGAACTTGAGTGCTGACGCTGCCGCCGCGCTGAGCCATGCCATGGACTTCGGCCATCTTCACATCGTGCCCGGCAGCGACGAGGCCCTTGGCAAGGATCGTAGTGACCAGAACCGTCCCCTGGCCGCCGACGCCGACAAGCATGAGGCTGGTCGTCTCAAGCATGCTGCAGTTCTCCGTTCACGACTGCGCTCCATTTGCAGACCTGCGCGCAGAGCCCGCAGCCGTTGCAAGTACTTGCATCAATGCTGGCCTTGTTGGTCAGGTGGTCGAAGGACAAGGCGGGGCAGCCCAGATTCAGGCAGCGCTCGCAGCCAGTGCAGTCTTCGGCTGCGACTGCCATATATTTGAATTTGTGAGCGTATTCGTCGCGTTCCTGGCGATCGAACGGTTTCAGAGTGCAGGGCCATTTGGTGACGATCACCGACGGTTCGTCCAGACCGAAGGCCCAGGCGAGCGTATCCTGCAACTTGGGAAGATCCATCGGATTGACGACACGAACGTGATCGATGCCGATGGCACGCACCACGGCTTCAATATCTATTTCCTTTGTCGGCGCGCCCTGCAGTGTCGTGCCGCTGCCCGGGTTGTCCTGCTGACCGGTCATGCCGGTCGTCCGATTGTCGAGAATGCAGGTGACCGTGTTCGAGCGGTTGTAGACGGTGTTGATCAGGGCTGGGATGCCGGTGTGGAAGAAGGTCGAGTCGCCGATGGTCGCCACCACTCGCGTGCGCTCACCGAACTTGTTGAACACCTTCTGCGCACCGTGTGCCATGCTCGGCGCGGCACCCATGCAAATGCACAGGTCCAGGGCATCGAGCGGGTCGTTGCCGCCCAACGCATAACAGCCGATGTCGCCCGAGATGATGACATCATGCCGGCGCGCGATCTTGCCGAGTTCGTAGAAAAAGCCGCGATGCGGGCAGCCAGCGCAGAGCACCGGCGGTCGCGGCGGCACTGCACTGGCGGCGCATCGAATCACTGGAGCCTCGATGCCGAGCAGTGATTTTGCGACAACCGCCGGATCCAGCTCGTACATGTCAGGAATTTTGTCTTTGCCGATGCAAGAAATGCCAAGTTGCCGGACTTGGCTTTCAAGATAGGGGTCAAGTTCCTCGATGACGTAGAGCATGTCGACACGCGAAGCAAAATCGCGGATTTTCTGTTTGGGCAACGGATGGGTGAAGCCGAGCTTAAGATACGACGCGGTGTCGCCGAACACCTCGCGGGCATATTGGTAGCTGATGCCCGAGGTTATGACGCCGATTCTCTGACCGTTCCATTCGACGCGGTTGAATTCGCAGGTTTCGGAAAATTCGGCGAGCTTCTGCAGCTTCGTTTCAAGCCTGGCGCGCTGCCGCCGCGCGAGCGCTGGGACCAAGTTGAACTTTGTCATATCCAAGGGATAGAGACGGCGCGGCGCAATTGCTCTCTCGCCGAGTGTCACCAAGCTCTTGGAATGACAGATGCGCGTCGTTACGCGAAGCAGAACGGGCGCGTCGAAAGCCTCACTGATCTCGAATGCGGCCTTGACCATATCCTTCGCTTCCTGGCTGTCGCTGGGCTCCAGCATCGGGAGTTTCGCGAACGGCGCGTAGTGGCGATTGTCCTGTTCATTTTGCGAAGAATGAAGTCCCGGATCATCTGCGGAAACGAGCACCAAACCACCGTTGACACCCGAATAAGACGCGCTGAACAACGGATCCGCGGCAACATTGACACCGACCATTTTCATTGCGGCAAGTGCGCGTGCACCGGCGATCGACGCGCCGATAGCGCTTTCGAGCGCGACCTTTTCGTTGGGCGACCATTCGGCGATAACGTCGCCCTTGAAGATGGCCAAGTTCTCGAGGATTTCCGTGCTTGGCGTTCCTGGGTATCCGGCAGCATAGCACGCCCCGGCCTCATAGGCGCCGCGGGCGACCGCTTCGTTGCCCGACATCAAGCTACGCATCTATACACTCCATCGGTACTAACGAGATCCAATCTAAAGACGGGTCGGTCGGTCTCGAATGCGACGCAAGCATTCGCGGACTACGCACTCCCTGGCACCTCCCCGCAGAGGCTCGTTGCTTTTCTTGAGGCGAGGTCAGTGCGTAGAACATCGCCCGGCCGCCATCTTGTCCGACTGAGCACTGGACCGCTTCGGAGTCGCCCAGCCTTTGTTTGCCGTTATCATCGCTCTCTGGCACAGGCCTTCCCAGCCTTTTTCATGCCCTTGCGGCGTTTGGTCCGAATTCCTCAACGGCAATATTATGCAGCGCATGTCGGTATTGTTGACAATTCGCAAACCGCCTCCTCGCCGCGCAGGACCCGCAAGACCCCTTCCGCCATGGCTTGGAGTTCGTCTTCGCCCGGATAGAGCACGACCGGCGCAATCCATCCGACGAATTCGCGCAGGCGCCCTACGAGCTTTTCTGAATGGGCCATACCGCCGGTAATGAGCAGGACGTCGAGCTTGCCGCCGAGCACGGCGGCCATCGCGCCGATTTCCTTGGCAATCTGATAGATCATGGCGTCGAAGACAGCAGCGGCCTTCGCATCTCCGGCCGTGATGCGGCGCTCAACCTCCGTAAGGTCTCTTGTACGCAGATAGGAGAACAGCCCGCCTTCGCCAAAGAGCCGGGTTTCGATCTCCTTTGCAGTGTACCGTCCTGAGAAGCAAAGGTTCACAAGCTGCATAGCCGGCACGCCACCGGCGCGATCCGGCGAAAAGGCGCCCTCTTCGCGCGAATTCGTCACGTCGATCATCCGGCCTGCTTCATGTGCGGAAACCGAAATCCCGCTCCCGAGATGCGCAACAATCAGGCGCAAAGACGCGTAGGATCGCCCTGTCTCCTTGGCGTACCGCTTGGCTACCGCTTTGGTATTGAGCGCGTGGGACAAGCATTGTCGCTCAAACAAACTGGTTCCAGAAAGACGTGCCCTATCGGGCCATTCATCGACGGAGACCGGATCCACCACATAGGCCTGCGTGCCGGCAGCCATGGCTATGTTGTTCGCGAGAAACGCACCGATATTGGAGGCGTGCTCGCCCCGCTCTGCCCGACCCAGTTCGTCGAGCATCACGCGGTTGACTCGGTAGGTGCCGCTTGGCAGCGGACGCAGCAGCCCTCCTCTGCCGACAACTCCCGCCAGTGACTTCAGGCTATGTCCCCGATCCTTTAGGTCACGCTCAATCAATGCCCTTCTGATCTCCTGCTGATCGAGGATGGGCCTCCCCTGGAATCTGTTCATCTCATCATCGTGGTGATGCAACGTTGCGACGTAGATCGCACGTTCATTGCAAAACAGGCCGATCTTGGTCGACGTGGAACCCGGATTGATCGCCAAAATTCTGCACTCAGCGGCTTCCATAGATGACCCCGAGCGCAATGGCATTGATCTTATCGTCCACGCTCTCGACGCGGGACGGAATGAGAATTGGCACCTTCGCGCCCACTACAACATGGGCGCACTGAGAGCCCGCAAAGTATTTCACGGCCTTGCCCAACAAGTTCCCAGCCTCGACAGTCGGGACAACCATGCAATCCGCCTGACCCGCAACCGGGTTACGGATTCCCTTGGCCTCGGCCGCACTCGTCAGAAGGGCGTTGTCGAGCGCAAGTGGCCCAAAAACATCGGCCTCACCGAACCCTCCCCGCCGACCGAATTCGGTCAATGCCGCTGCCTCCGCCGTGGACGGAAGAGCTTCGGAAATGGATTCCGTGGCGCTCATCAAAGCAATCTTAGGTCTAGCAAACCCAAGGCAATGGAGTACTTCAATGGCGTTGTGAATGATTTTCTTCTTTTGATCTAAGTTCGGAGCGACGTTCAGACCGCCGTCTGTAATGCCGATCAGCCGCTTTGTTCCCGAGAGGATGTCCTCGTAAAAGAGGATGTCGCTGAGCAGGCGACCACTTCGCAGACCTGCTTCCTCATTTAGCAATGCGTGCAGCAGTGCATCCGTCCGGATGTGACCTTTCAAGATCAAGTCGGCACGCCCGCCACCTGCCATTTCTGCGGCGGCGACGGCTGGCTGATCCGTCGCGACAATCTCTGATCGGCGAATTAATTCATCCAACCCGCCTGCAGACGCCACACGCCGGATATTGGCATCGTCTCCAATCAACACGGGATGGGCAAACCCAAGCTGCAATGCTTCCCAAACTGCTGCCAACGCAATGTCGTCGTCCGCCATTACGACGGCGACACGCTTCGGACCAAGTTTCCGCGCCCGCCGCCTTAATTCAGAGAAGGAGTGAATGGAGCGTGCTGACATAGATGCATGCCGCCATTTTTCTGGGTTGCCAGAAAGCATGCCACAGGTCGCGCAATATCGACATAACCTCGCCAACCTACGATGCCCGCTGTGCGTCGCACGCAGACCCAGGCTTCCGCTGGTGCATATTTTTTTTCTTCAATCGACTCAATGGCAGCTTCCCGTTCGTTCCGCGACGCCGGCCGACAACGCATCTTTGTTTCCTCGACGAGGGCGTACGCACATGATCCATGGGGCCGCCTCCCATACCCCGTGCGACAGTTTAGCCCGATGAAATTTCTCCTTGTGGCAAAGGAGTAAGCTCGTCCTCACGCAAAGAGCTTTTCCGTTTGGAAAGCCGAAGGGAGGAAACATGACTGGTACGACTGTCACGCCACGCGGGGCCAAAGTTCCGCCAGGCGGCTATATCGACGACGTCATCAACCAAGTGAAGGCGAAAAATCCCGCGGAGCCTGAATTCCATCAAGCGGTGCAGGAAGTACTGGATTCTCTGCGGCTCGTGCTGAAGAGACATCCCGAATATCAATCGGCACGTCTCCTCGAGCGGATCGTGGAACCAGAACGCGTCATCATGTTCCGCGTGCCATGGTTTGACGACCAAGGGAATATGCAGGTTAATCGCGGCTATCGCATCGAGATGAACAGCGCCATCGGTCCCTACAAGGGCGGTTTGCGCTTCCATCCCTCGGTCAATCTCGGCATCCTGAAATTCCTGGCATTCGAGCAGGTATTCAAAAACTCACTGACCACGCTGATGATGGGCGGCGGCAAAGGAGGCTCGGATTTCGATCCCAAAGGTAAGAGCGATAATGAGGTGATGCGATTCTGCCAGAGTTTTATGAGCGAGCTGTGCCGACATATCGGGCCGGATACCGATGTCCCCGCCGGCGATATCGGCGTCGGTGGCCGGGAGGTCGGCTTCCTGTTTGGACAATACAAACGCCTGAGGAACGAGTTCACCGGCGTTCTGACCGGCAAGGGTCTGAACTGGGGCGGTTCCCTGATCCGTCCGGAAGCAACAGGATATGGCTGCGTGTATTTCGCGGCCGAGATGTTGAAGACCCGGAAGGACTCGCTTGACGGCAAACGTTGTCTCGTTTCCGGCAGCGGTAACGTCTCTCAGTACACGGTGCAGAAGTTGCTGGATCTGGGCGCGAAGCCGATCACGCTATCCGACTCCGGTGGCGGAATTTTCGATCCGGATGGCATCGACCGTGAGAAACTGGCGTGGGTCATGGAGCTCAAGAACACGCGTCGCGGCCGCATTCGTGAATACGCCGAGCATTTCAAGAGCGCCAGTTTTATGCCGAGCGACGCCGGGCTCGATCACAACCCGTTGTGGAGTATCAAGGCCGATTGCGCATTCCCGAGCGCCACGCAGAACGAAATCAACGAGAAGGACGCGGCCAACCTTATCAAGAACGGGATCAAGGTTGTTGCCGAGGGCGCAAACATGCCGAGTACGGCCGACGCCACGAAGATGTTCCTGGATGCGGGAATACTCTATGGGCCAGCCAAAGCCGCGAACGCAGGCGGCGTGGCGACATCCGGCCTCGAGATGGCGCAAAACAGCATGCGGCTGAGCTGGACCCGAGAAGAAGTGGATAAGCGTCTGCAAGGCATCATGTCGTCCATCCACAACACGTGCTTCGAGACGGCAGAGACCTACGGCACTCCCGGAAATCTTGTGAACGGCGCCAATATCGGGGGCTTCCTCAAAGTCGCCAATGCCATGTTGGATCAGGGGCTGGTTTAGGTTCCCTATCCAATTTAGAGTCGCCATTCGAAGGTCAACACGTGCGGAGCGGAGAAATTCCGCTCCGCACATTTTCCCGACGGGCTCGCTCATGGGCGCAGGGAAGCAGGCCGCGGAAACAGCAATCGATGCCGAGAGGCTTTTCGAGGGCTTCGAAGAGCTGGAGACGTTCAGGGTCCAGAACATCCTCCTGGTATCCAGCCTCTACGATTCCTTCATCCTGCGCGAAGACGGGCGGCTCAACGAACTGCTGATCGGCGAATCTCTGGAACTCAATATCCGCCACGTGCCAGGCGTCACCCATGTCTCGAGCGGCGCAGAGGCATTGGCCCTCGCGACGTCACAGCCCCGATTCAACCTGATCGTCACGAATCTTCACTTGGGGGACATGGACGCGGCGGCGTTGGCGCATGAGGTCAAAAACGCCGGGCTCGACGTCCCTGTCGTCGTCCTTGCCTACGATTACCGCGAGGTCAAAGCCTTCGTCGCCCGCCACCCGGACACGGACATCGACCGGATATTTTTGTGGCAGGGCACGCCACGTATTCTGATCGCCATCGTCAAATACATAGAAGACAAGCGCAACGTCCTTCACGACACCGAGACCATGGGGGTGCCCGTCATCCTCGTGGTGGAGGACAACATCCGTTACTACTCTTCGTTCCTGCCGGTGATTTATACCGAGCTGATCACGCAGTCGCGCCGCGTCATCAGCGAAGGAATCAATATGGCTCACAAGCTATTGCGATTCCGCGCCCGCCCTAAGCTTTTGCTTTGCTCCGATTACGAAGAGGCGGTGCAGCAAGTGGAGACGTATCAGGGTTATTTGCTTGGGATCATGTCCGATGTGGAATTCCTGCGCGCCGGCGAGCTGCGCCCCAATGCCGGCTTCGAGCTGGCACAGATGGTTCGCCAATTGGTACCTGACGTTCCGATCGTCCTGCAATCAAGCCAAGCGCAACACCGGGCACAGGCGCAGGCGGCAGGCTTCTCCTTTCTTCGCAAGGGTTCACCGACGCTGCTGGAAGACCTGCGGCGCATCCTCACGGAACAGTTCTCGCTCGGCGATTTCGTATTTCGCCTGCCGGACGGCACGGAAGTGGCACGGGCACGCGACCTGAACACGCTGGTAACGCTGCTGCACGAAGTACCGGCGGCGAGCCTTGCCTATCATGCCGAACGCAACCACTTTTCCCATTGGCTGATGGCAAGAACCGAGGCGGCGTTGGCGGAAAAGCTCAGGCCGCGAAAAGTGTCCGACTATGCCAACCTCGAGGATCTGCGTCGCAACATTCTGGATTCCATTGCCGAATATCGCCGTGAGCAGAGCGAAGTCCTTATCGGCGATTTCGCCCGTACGACGTTCAAGTCGACGGATGCCTTCTTCCTGCGGCTTGGCGGCGGTTCGCTGGGCGGCAAAGCACGCGGCTTGGCGTTTGTGCGTCATCTGTTGCACAAACAGAAAATTGCGCACAGATTTCCCGACATCAGAATCGCTGTGCCGCCATCACTGGTTTTGGCCACCGATCTGTTTGACGATTTCCTGCGAGAAAACGATCTTCTGGATTTTGCCCTGAACGGCGATGACGAATCGAAAATAGAAGGGCGCTTTCTGGCGGCCTCATTGCCGGGAAATCTTCAAGACGATCTGCGTAAATTTCTGGAAGAAGTTCGATACCCGCTCGCCGTTCGCTCTTCGAGCCTGCTGGAAGACTCACAATACCAGCCCTTTACCGGCGTATACGAGACCTTCATGCTGGCAAACCGGGACTGCGACATTGATGCTCGAACAGAACAGCTTATGGAGGCGATCAAACGCGTATACGCATCGACCTTCAGCCAGCATGCCAAACAATATGTACGCGCTACGCCCTACCGCCTCGAAGAAGAGAAGATGGCGGTGATCGTGCAGCAGATGGTGGGCGCGGTGCACGGTCCAAGATTTTATCCGGACTTCTCCGGCGTGGTTCGATCACACAATTTCTACCCCATTTTGCCGATGACGGCCGAGGATGGCATCGCGGCTGTGGCCCTGGGCCTTGGTCGAACGGTCATCGAGGGCGGAAAATGTCTGATGTTTTGCCCCCGCTACCCTCGCCACTTGGTGCAGTTCTCGTCGGTAGAAGATATGTTGGCAAACTCGCAGACGGCGTTCTGGGCTCTCGACCTTGCCCCGCAAAATCCTTGTTCCATGGCGGAATTGAGGGAGACGTCGTTCGGATTGAACGTGGCAGAGAACGACGGCACGTTGCATGCGTTGGGATCTACCTACTCGGCTGATAATAATGCCGTCTATGACGGTCTTGGCAGGACGGGGAGCAGAATCGTGAGCTTCGCCCCAATCCTTAAACACGAGATATTCCCTCTTGCCCCGATTCTCGACGAACTCATGAGTGTTGGCGCGGCCGCACTCGGACGCCCGGTGGAAATTGAATTCGCCGGACGGCTATCCCATGCGTCCGATGAGGCAGCCGAATTTGCATTTCTGCAGATCCGACCGCTGGCGCTGTCGCGCGAAGCTGAGGACGTTCGCATGGAAGATGTGGACTCCCATCAGCTCGTTTGCCAAAGCTTGAAGGTACTCGGGAATGGCAGGTTGGAGAACCTACGCGATGTTGTGGTGGTCGACTTCCATCGTTTCGAGCGCGCGCAAAGCCAACTCGTGGCCAAAGAGGTCGCGCGCTTGAACGCCAAGCTCAACGATAGTGGCACGCCTTATATACTGATTGGCGTCGGCCGTTGGGGATCGAATGATCCTTGGCTCGGCATTCCGGTTGCCTGGGACCAAGTGTCGGGTGCCCGCGTGATCGTAGAGGCCGGATTTCGCGATCTTCGCGTCACGCCCTCCCAAGGCAGTCATTTTTTCCAGAACCTTACGGCATTTCAGGTCGGCTATTTCACCGTCAACCCAGACATCGGGGAAGGATTTGTCGATTGGGACTGGCTAAGCGCACAACCGGCGGAGGAGGAACGAGACTGTGTGCGTCACCTATGTTTCGATGCGCCATTCCTTGTTGTCATGAACGGCAAGGTAGGTCGCGGCCTGATATTCAAGCCGGAAGCGTAATAACGTCGTCTTTCGATGCGCGGTTAGCTCTACCTTTTCCACCTGGTGTTCGAGATCGGTTTGGCGCAATCCACTCAAATTTCGCCAGTCCGGGAAGCCGGTAGAACCTCGGCCGCAACGGCACAATCTCACCAGCCTGGATAACACGTTTCGCGAGCATGGGCACTGACTTCACAACACAGCCTGTATTTTGTACGATTGTCGCGTCTTGCTGGCTTGGGCGGAGGGCATTATGCGATCCAATTCGAACTGGGGTTGTGCAAGCCTAAAGTGGGCGATCTACGGAATCGCGCTTGCGGGTGCTGCAATCGTGGCGGCGCCGTCTTTTGCAGGGCCAACCTCGACGGTTCGCGAGGTCGCCATCGTCAACGGTACACACACCGCGATGGTCGAGTTGCAGGTAAAGGAGTCACTCGCCGAAACTTGGCAGGACGACATGCTGCGCCATAAGTCGCTTGGCATACAGAAGCGGACCGTTTTGGCACTGCCCGCCAAGGGCGAATGCTTCTACGACATCAAGGCGATGTTTGAGGATGGTCACCGCATCAACAAACGTCATATAAATCTCTGCAAGTCACCAATTTACTTGCTGACCGACTTCTAGGGACGCGGCGCTAAGGCGCGATCTTTGGCGATGGCACACATCCTTGTTCGTCCGTTCGCGCGGCCAAGAGGCAGAGCACGCGCCGATAGGAGCCGAGCACGCGATTGAGATCCTTGGGATCGTCCAACGACGTTACGCTGGCAGGCGGCGGGCCTGAGCGTACGTCGGCCGCCTCCATTCCATCAACCGCGTCGTCCATCGACTGACGCGCAGCGCTCGACAACACCCAAGACAGCGGAATGTCAGTTCGCGTGTGGTTGCGAAAGCGAAGCGTCACCGCGCAGACCGGGTAATCACAACTTATATCACTGCCGCTGACCTGATTTTTTGTGCTCTTGTTGGAGAATTGTTCGATCAGTGCCGTTACAGCGCCAAGGCTGTCCGACGAATAATCGGCACGCTTGTCACGCGTCGATAACAGAGCCCGCAGCGGCGACAGCACCTCGTTCCAGCTGTTGTCGGCGGCCGTGGCATCCTCGTCGCAACCCGTCTCGATCGAGTTGCGCGTGCAAGGTTCCGACTGGATCACGATGACGATGAAGACGGCATTGCGAGCCGCCTCGAGTTGAGGGCTCTGACCAACGGGGTAGGCCAACTGCTGGCCGATGAGATTCTGGACCAGACCGGAGAGCAACCAGGTTCCCGAATTCTCAAAATAGCCGCCGTCGACATAATGCCCGCCGCTGTAACCGATACTGCCGGCAGGTGTCAGATAGGGAAACCGCGCACTGACAATTGCGGCGGTGCTCAGAGGGATGCGGTCGTCCGTCATGCGATCCTGCAGTGTCAGACGCTCAACCTGACTGGGCGACGGCCTGACGTCATCGATATTGCTGTCGTCGACCTCGGCCTGACTGCGGAAGGGCGTGGCCAAGCCTGTCACCCGCACCGTTGCATAGGGAATGATCTGACCGGTACCGGCCTCCGTCGTGTTGAGGAAGAGGTTGGGAACGGCGTCTTGCGGCGCGGACTGGCCGTACATATCCATGGCGTCTTGCGACATTCGTTCGCCGTCGCAGCGGCCACAGTCGCCGATCGTCGCTTTCCGCCACGACGTCTCGACCGCATATTCTAACGCGCGCGAACGGTCGAATGCACCGATTGGATCCGGGATCACTCGTTGCAGAGCGTCGGGGAACAAGGTGGCACCAAGCAGCGGCGATAGAAGATCGGTTGACAGCACGGCCCGCGCCCTCTCGACGAGAGGGCCGTTCTTTTTCATACCGTCAATATTGCAGATTGAATCGGCAACGTTTCGGGCGTGGTCCGCAGCCAGCGCCGCGAAGATCGCCGCACCCAGACTGCCGCCCGACACGCCGCTGATCGCCAGGGTATGTTGGGCGAAGGCCGGGCAGCGCTCCTGCAGCGCCGCGAGCACAGTCGTTGTGAAATAGGCGGCGCGGATACCACCGCCCTCGGTGGCAACGAGGAATACCGGATAATGCGCATACTGGTTCCAGTCGGCCCGGCTCGCTATCCAGCTGGCGAAATCGAGCACCTTCCGACGGTCGGTTTGCACGACCTGCTGCGAAGGTGTTGCGCCCGAGGCTGCGTTCGGGGAGTTGGGCACAACGCGCAATTCATGATTGTCGTTAAGATCGAAGCCGGCAAAAGTCGCGCCCGCGATGATCAAGATGGTCAGCATCGGCACCCGTGTCATATGTGACAGGTAAGCGAGCGGAAAGAACAGCGCCGACGCCGTGGCGCCCCAGAGCAGGAAGATGGCGACAGGTCCCAACCATTGCGGGATGTCAACGTGGCGCAGATCTGCGAAGAGCAGAAACAGCGCGAGACCAACAAGGATCACACCCCTGACAAACCATTGCCACCGGCGATCGAGCGCCGCCAGTCGACGCGCCGCCCCCATAAACCTGCGCCCGACGCTTTGCGATTCGCGCCAAGGACCATCACCAACATAGGCGCTGCCAGTCCCAAGGCTCGCCAAAAGACCGAGTGCCACGTAGACGGCAGCAATGGCCCAGAGCCAGATCAATTCACGCTCGGAAAGTGGTAGTGGAACTGCCGGGCGCAGATAGACACTGAGCACCTGCACTGCCAAAGCGACGCCCAGACCCGCCGATGCCAGAGGCGGCAGCCAGCGTCGCATGACGCGCGCCAGCAAACCACCGCGACCAAGACCCGGAAGAATGAGATCGAGGAATATCGCCACCGACAGCCGTGCAGCGATGCAGCTCAGCAGAAGCGAAAGCAACTCGGCAAAGATGATGACCGGTGAAAGAGTCGATGCAGCAAACGGCGCCGCCTTTATGTAGGGTATATAACGCAGAATCGGCGCCCCTGAAGCGTCATAGACATAGCTTCCAAGCAGGCCGTTGGGCGAACTGCCATCGTCCACCGTGCCGACGAACGCGCTAACATAGCGCTCCAGCGCGTGATAAGCAGTGCCGCTCCCCTCGTGCCAGAGGCCAAGCACAGCGCCCGCGAAAGTGGCTGCCAGAACAAGCGGAAAGAGTGCAAAACCCCAGCGCACCAACAATGTTGGTTTGCGGGTGGCGAAAGAAGGGGTGTGTGGTCCTTTGGCCATCGCGCCAGTGACCAGGCCGATCAAAATGTAGGCTACGCCAGCGAGAATCGCGATAATACGCGCCATGGGCGACGCTAAAGCGTTGCTGTCGAAGGCGAGTTGAAGCAGCGGGATGCCCGTCGCCACGCCGATCGCCAACGCAAGGGCGCGTGGCAGCAGATGGGCAGTATGACCGACGCTGCCGGGATCGTCATACAGTTCCGGGGACACCAGCTCGACGATTGCCTCAGCGGTGAAGCGGACCGCTGCGCACGCCAATACCAGCGCGACAGCGATCACCAAGAGCTGGTGCGGCCGATCGAGGATCGAATAGCGAAGTGCCTCGCGCATCGAGCCGGGTATCGCCAAATCGGACAAGATGGCAACGAGAACGATGCCAACCAGCACCGGAACCCGCATCAGGAACGGCACATAAGACAACGGCCCAAGAATTCGCGGCGAAACAACGTCGCTCTGCTCTTCCATTGCCCCCAACCCCATCTTCTCCGCGGCGCCGCTATCTTAGGCGCCGGCCCCGCCGCTCATTTGACAACCGCCTTGACGTCGGTCGCGATCTGCCGTGCCTGGGCAGCTATCTGTTCGGCCTGCGCCAGTTGGCGCTGGAGCTTGCCGACATCAAAACGCCGCGACCACAGCCGGTAGAGGGCGTAGCAAATCAGCACGAAGGCAGCCATCCGTATACGGAACAGCCATTCGTTAGGCAGCGATGCCGCCAGTGCCCGGAAATAGACATCAACCTGGGACAGGAAGCGCATGACATCCGATGTGGACTGCGGCAGCGGCGGAAAATTGCTCGGCATGAGTGGTTTCACAAAAGACGAAAACGGTCCGGCCTGCACCCAGGCAATGGCATCGCGTGTCTCGGTGAAGGCAAGCATCAAAGCACTCGCGCCGGCGGCGAGCGCCGGATGGCCTTTCAAAACATAATCCTTCAGCGCACTGCTCGGCTTCTCGCCGCCGGACAGCACTTTCTGCACCAACGAGGGTGTCTCGCCTGAAACCGTCGACACGTGATCGGCCAGCTGTTTATGCTCATCGCGTATGGTGGCCTGGATTTTTTGCACGCCAGCTTGGACCTCGGCGCTGATATGACTCTTGATGTCCGCCGTGGTGTCCCCGCCGGTTGGCACGGCAGGCGCGGTAGTCGCCGGAGCGGACACGTCCTTCGACGGCGTCATGACAGGCGCGGGTTTTGGCAGCGCCACGGCCGGCATAGGCTCGTTCGCCGATGCGGCCTTTGACGGCCTGGTCAACGGAACGTCCTCAAGCGACGTCCGTGTGACCGGACCGACCACACCATCCGCCTTCAGGTCGTGCGCTTTTTGGAAGGCACGCACCGCAGCATCCGTGGCGGCATCAAATACGCCAGATGCTTCGACTTTGATGCCCGCGAGGCTCAAGCGTTGCTGCAGCCAAGTGACATCCGACCCCGACATCGGTGGCGTCTTCAACAACAGGAGACGGCGCGGCCCGGTCTCGGCGGCGACCTTAACAGGAGCGGCATTAGCGAGCGCATCTGGGGTGATCGTCAAACCGCGGACCACGAGCGGCAGGCCAAGTTTCCAGTTTCCCGCCTGGATGATCGATTTGAACGCGTCCATTCGATAGACGGTCTTGTGCAGCAGCGCATTGGGATAGGTGGCAAGCCAGTTGCGCCGCGTATCGACATAGTGGGACATCCAGATGTCCTCCCCTATGTCGCGCAGTTCACCGAATTGTTGACGCGTTAAATCGCGCACATGCGCCCATGAACCATGCACCGTGCTGTCGTAGACGATCGCACCGCCCAGCGCCGTCTGTGCGCCCAGGACATCGGCCGACCGTGCGGCAGGGTCCCAGTAGACCTTGTCGAAGAAGACATCTTGGACCTCCTGCATAACCGGATCATCGCCGGCGTCGCGCAAGAGACCACGGAATGCCATATCGCTGTTCAGACCCGTGTCGCAGGCCTCGAGCTTGGGCAGGTAAGAGCGCATGAGGGCGCTGTAGGTACCGTCGTTACGTGCACAATAAGCTTGAATTAGGAGGAACAGGTTCCCGCTCGCGAGTGTCGTCTGCGAGCGTCCATAGGTGAGTTGCCCAGAATCGCCGGGCAGCAGCGTGACATCGCCATAACTGCCCCGCACAGAGCCCGTTTCGAAGATGTTGACGATCGCCTGCGCGGTCGCC
Organism: Alphaproteobacteria bacterium; assembly: GCA_028865545.1. Taxonomy (GTDB): domain Bacteria; phylum Pseudomonadota; class Alphaproteobacteria; order Micropepsales; family Micropepsaceae; genus Rhizomicrobium. The sequence goes on from JAGWJY010000036.1 coordinate 29,984, forward strand.
TTCTGCTGCGCGCTTACCTGCATTGCAGCCCCCACCAAGCCCAATGGTTAAAAGGCAGTTTACGCCAAATAATGAGCAGGACCAAATCTGACATTCATATGACATAGGATGATAAGGCAAGACGTTCATCTTCCAACACACTATGGCGCAAGTGCCGAATTTTGTTCAATTAACGGATTTCACAGGGGCGCGATTTGAAGTCCATTTGCACAAAATCTTTGCAGCGACGGACCGACGACGCGAGCCTTGGTAAGTTGAAATAAAAATGCGGAAGGCCACTCTCAATCTCAAGTGTGGCAGATGAAGTCCATAATCTTGCTATGGATTTTTGGGGCCACACAGCGTGCGACGCGCTTCTGCTTGGGTTCACCACCGCCAAATGAGCGCTTCGGATATCTTAAATCTGGCGTAACAGGCCAATAGGGCTCAATAGGTGAGCTCGAATCTCGCATATCCACCGTGGGCACCGAAGCACCCAATTATGTCACTCGCGACAAGGCGATCAAAGCCATCGTCATGGCGATGACGCCGTCGGTACGAGCCGTGATTTTCACAAACGGCAGAAGTTGCATCTGGTTGGCAACACTCGGAGTCGCGACATCCCTCGCCCCTGGCCACTGCGACATGCGTTCGCGATGGCGAACAGCAATGAATAAGTCTCCGCTGTGCCAAAGAGGCGACGAACAATAGAAGCGCCTTGTGGAAGGAACGGCGAAACGGCATGAGCGAGCTTCAGCAGCACCACGCAAACAACATGGTGACGGGAGTCGGCCAGTGCCATAGCCGTTGCGACAGCATGTCGATCAAACAGAGAGCGACTGCCGTGATACCTTCTGCCGCAATGGTTGAACGGCAGCGGCCAGATACCCGTAAACCAATGGGACGAATATCTTCAGGAAGCCGGCAGCAAGGATGTGCCGATCCATGCCTAGGCTGCTGCCGATGATAATCGTACTTATCGCACGATTGTAGCTTCTAGTAGCGAGGTTCAACGTTGCGAAACTTCACGAGATATAACGGGATCACCCGGGAAATACCGGGATTTGGTGGGATCATCGAAAATGGTGATGCGGCATACTGAACACTTGGATATGCAGAAATTGCACGCGGTGAAGGTGTAAGGGCCACGATCGAACGTATCGAGTCGACGGCGCGGATGAACTGCTACGCACTCAACTGCCAGGTACTGATCACTCGCTGCAAATGACGATAGCAGCAGAGCAATATTGAAAATTTGGTGGGTACTTATTGCCGCAAAATCCGTCGTGGCGAATAACTTTCAGTAAAAGTAGCGACACTTCCGGCTCGCAAATTCCTATTAATTTCAACGTGATGTTGTGGCACATGTGTCGACCCGCCTGCGAAATCAAACAAGATGAAGCCGGCAATAAGTGTATCAAATAGCTAAAGGTTCTGTTCCGAATTTACATGGCTTAAAAGCGTTTAGCCAAAATTTCCGACTGCAAAATCACGTGTCAAATTCCGGCAATAAGTCGAGCAAAGGGCGGCAGTAAGTCCCGACGAATTTCGGAAACGGCGCTACAAGGCTGCCGACCGGCGAATATGGTGTCGACCGTTCACGGCTAATGGCGTTTGGTGCCGCCTGCCAGCCTCACTCCCGGACTATCGTCAGGGGAACCCGTGAATTCGACGCCGGCTCCTTCAAAAGCGCGCTGAATTTCCTCAAGCGTCTGTGATCGGCTTGGCGGAACCGCATCATACTGTTCAAGACGTTGGATGGTGAATCGGGTCACGCCGCTCCGTTTGGCCAGCTCCGCAGCCGACCAGTTGAGGAGCGCCCGGGCAGCGCGTATTTGCGCCCCGCCTATCATTTTATCACTTGTATATCACATAATGTGTGATATAGTCTATATAATGTTGAATACATGCTACTGGTGGATAACATGTTGCAACAAAAGCAGTACAATGGCGCGGCGAGTAACACAACTAGGCTTTCCGGTGCGCGGCGGTCGCCTTCCACGAGTAAGGGCGGCGATTCGCGGGCAGCACTCGCAAGAATGGACGGCGCCTACTCCAAAAACACTATCCGCGCCTACCGGGCAGATTTTGCGATCTTTGAGGCTTGGTGCCGACAGCAGCGTCGGGCAGCCCTGCCCGCATCTCCAGAGACCGTGGCGGACTTTGTGCTAGCCCAAAGCGAAAGCGCGACGCCAGCTACTGTCAGCCGACGCCGCGCTTCGATCGCGAAAATTCACCGGCTATTGAAACTCGAAAATCCGGTGCGCACTGAGGAAGTCAATTTGGCCGCGCGAACGGTCTTCCGGCAGAAGGGCCGCCGGCAGGATCAAGCTCTCGGCCTCACCAGTGTGCTAAAGCAGAAGCTTATTTCCATCTGCGCCGACGACCTGTATGGGCTGCGGGACCGCGCCTTGATCGCCGTCGGCTATGACACGCTCTGCCGTCGTGCCGAACTCGTCCAGCTGCAAATCGACGACCTCACGATCAAGCCAGATGGTTCAGGCACCATTCTCGTACGTAAGTCGAAGGCTGATCAATTTGGTGATGGACGGCTTGCATACGTATCGGGCGAAACACTTGGATATCTGCGGAATTGGCTTCGTGCCGCAGATCTGAGCAATGGACCGATCTTTCGCAACATCCACAGCATGAGCGCGACACCTGGCGCCCTACATCACTACTCCGTCGTCCGCGTGCTCAAAGATCGTGCGAAAGCAGCCGGTCTTGACGGTTCCGTTGTGGCAAAACTTTCAGGGCATTCCATGCGCGTCGGCGCTGCTCAGGATCTGGCGGCGGCCGGTATCGACCTTGGGGCCATCATGCATGCCGGAGGCTGGAAAACACCCGACATGGTGATGCGGTACATCGAGCATATGGATGTTGGAAAATCGGGGATGGCGAGATTGTATGCCGTATTGCCATCGAAAGGTGATCGGCGCCAATCATTCTAAAAAGTATCAGGCGCTGTGGTCAACGACGCCACCCAACGCACAAGGCTCGTTTTGTGACAGATTCGTCCTCAGCTGCGCGGATCGAGCACGAGTAGCTTCACGGTGCCAGGCCTAAACGCATATTCTGGCACTTCGCCCCGATGGTGCGCCGGCAGAGTGCTCACGACATCGGCCGTGACGACATAGATGCGTCCGGTTCTCGGGTCTTCCGCCATCGTCGCGGCCCCTGGCGCCGTTGGAATCGGTGCGAGTGCGCGAT
>JAGWJY010000086.1 GCA_028865545.1 Alphaproteobacteria bacterium
GGCGCGGCCGGCAACGGCGGCGAAGTCGACGTGAAAATGACTGGTAACATCCTCACGGCCGGAATCGGTTCGTACGGGATCTTCGCTCAAAGCGTCGGCGGCGGTGGCGGTGTTTCCGGCAGCATCGCTGGCAATGCTAAAACGGTCACCATACCGGCCTTGCCCACTCCCGTTGTGCTGCCCAGCGGCAACGGGCTCAACCTGACCACCGTGGACACCCCCCAGACCAGTTTCACCATTCCATCCTATGTAGGGCTGCTCACCATCACGACCAACGGCGGTAACGCTGGTAATGGCGGTGTGGTGAACGTCACCGATAACGGCAATATTACAACGACTGGCGTCGGTGCTGACGGCATTTTTGCGCAGTCGATTGGTGGTGGCGGCGGACTCGCCGGTACCAGCGCTACGTCACAGATTGCGTTCGAAGGCTCGAACGGCGGTGCGGGCAATGGTGGGACGGTGACCGTCAATCATACGGGAAATATCTGGGCGACGGGCAACGATGCCAGCGCCATCTTTGCACAAAGTGTCGGCGGAAAAGTTGCGCCAAGCGGTGCAGCGGAGATTGCGCTCTATGGCCAGGCGGTCGACAGCCACGGCGATGCCGCTCCAGGCACAGGCAGCGATATTGCCGTGACCGTGGCGGGTGGCATCTACGAAGGCGGCAGCGACAGCGGCGCTGGAATCTGGGTGGACAACGGCCTCGTCAACACCGTCACTATCGCCAAAGACGCGACAGTGAAGGCGCTGAGTGGCGTGGCGATCAAGGCCACGGTCAACTCTGGATTGGTTGTGAACACTATCGATAACTGGGGCACGGTTGCCGGCGATGTGTTGCTCGGCGGAACAAATGCCAACACGGTGATCAACGAAACAACAGGTGTGCTTCAACCGAACACTGCCATCGATTTGGCTGGTGGCATGCTGACTAATAAGGGCCTGTTGCAACCGGGTGGCAGCGGCAATGGGGTCACCGTCGCGGTCAACGGCAACTTCATCCAGTCCGCCACCGGCACTTACGATGTCGATGTCGGATTTGGCGTCTCGCCCTCCGACACGATGAACGTCACTGGCAACGCTACGGTCGGCGGCACGATTAGTCCGCACTTCACCGCATTGATGAACGTGCCGGACGTCTTGCTCACCGCTGCTGGGAACCTGACCGACAATGGCGCCGCTACCGTCGGCAACACGGTCGTTGTGCATTTTTCGCTCGACTTCGGCGTGCACACTCTGACACTCGTGCCCTCCGCCAACTTTGCTCCTGCAGGGCTGACTGGCAACGAATCGGCGGTTGGAGGCGCGTTCCAGTCGGTATGGAATGCGGGTGGCGCGCTGCCGCTTGCCTCCTTTATGGGTTATCTCGGCAATATTACCGATCTGGGCAGCTACGAAAGCGCTCTGGACCGGCTTCACCCCGAACCTTATCTGGCAGAGGTCGTTGGCCTGCAGAGCACCGAAAGCAATTTCTTCGACAATCTGATGAGTTGCCATACGTCGACCGGCGCCTTGGCACCCGTGGAGGAGGAAGACTGCAACTGGGGCGAGATATCGTTCGGCGGCGAGAACGCAGATCGCACGGCACAGTATATGGGTTTCTCCGCGAGTGAGCGACGCGTGCAGGTCGGGCGGCAACAACGCATCAACGCCAATTGGGTGATCGGTGCATCGGCCGCCTATCAGGAATGGGATGGCTGGGTCGACAACCGCGCAGATCTCAGCGGCCGCGGCTTTGCACTTGGTGCCGTCGCGAAATACTTGCAGGGTCCGTGGGTCAATGCGGTCGCGTTCAGTTTTGCTTATGACGGTTTCCACGGCACTCGCTTTATCGGACTACCAACGGCGAACGTCGTGGCCGACGGGTCATCGCACACCATCTTCGCCGGACTGCACGGTCGCAGTACCTATCTCTTTGATCTCGATGACTTCTATGTGAAGCCTTACGCTGACCTCGACCTTGGTTATTACAAAATGGCCGACTTTAGGGAGACGAACGCCGGTGTCATCGGCCTGAACGTCAACGGAACGAACCAATTCGTGGCTACCCTAAGCCCGCACGTTGAGGTCGGCACCACACAGATCGAGAACGGCGGTTATCTGCGGCCCTTCGTCAATGCGGGCCTCAATGTGGCGTCCAACGGCCGTTGGAACGTCTCCTCGGACTTTCAGGGTGCTCCTTCGCAGTCGGAATTCACCGCTTCCACGCCCTCGCGTGACGTCAGCGAACAGATCGGTGGCGGCCTCGAATATTTCTCCAATGCCGGCTTCGAATTGCACTTTCAGTTCAACCAACGTTTCGCCAGCCATTACTCCGCTTGGGACGGATTCGCGAAGTTTGCCTTGAAGTTCTGATACTTCGTTGAAGGCTGTTGCGGGCCGGCGGCGCTATTCGGCATGGCGCTTGCCGCTGTCGTCATGGAGTACGCTGCGTTCTGTTGCTGGTAGAGCCACGGAAAGCCGCCAGTTCTCATTTTCATCCTGCCCGGTGCGCCATTTCCGTACAGAAGCAAGAACTCCCCCTTACGGGCAGCTCACCGCCGTGCGAACCAGGCCGCGCCGGCGAGAAGCAGAACAGGCACTGCATAGACAGCCTGATGCATCTGACCGAAATGAACCATCAACACGGCGATTCCGACGACAGAACCGACAAATGCGAGATTGTAGAGATCGCCGAACAGCGTCTTGAAGAAGGCGTTCATTGCACCACCTCCTTGCTGCGGCTGGCACGCATGGCGGCGGCGATCGCCAGCCCACCGATCAGATAGAAGCTGAAGAGGATCAGCAGGGTCCAGTCGCCGAACGGCCAGACACCCTCGCCGCCGAGAGCTTCAAGGGTCCAATAGGTTCCGAACGAGACGATCATGGCGCCGACGAGAAATTTGATGGCGTTCTCGGGCACGCGCCGCAACGGCGCCCGAATGATGGCGCCCAGCAGAACGACCAGCAGAAGGGCGGCCAGCGCGGCTTCCGTCGCCACAAAGGGGTGCGCACTCTTGGCGCCCAGCGCCACGACGATCAGCCACACTTCAAGACCCTCGAGCAGCACGCCTTTGAAGGCGATGACCCAGGCGGCGGCCCGATCGCCTTTCTCAAGGACCTCACGGGTTTCGGCGAACTCCTTGTCTTCGTCGTGCAACGCCTTGAACCCGGCCTGCCGCGCCATCGCCTTGGCTAGCCAACGCACGCCGAACAGCAGAAGCAGCACGCCGATGGCGAATTCGAGCGCCGCCATACTGACCCCCAGTTGCAGCACGCCGCCCGTGGCGACCGTCATCACGGCGAGCACGCCCAGCGCTGTCGCCGCCGCGCCGGTGGCCCGCAGCCAGCCGATGCTCAGGCTGACGGCAAGAACGATCGTGAACGCCTCCACCCATTCGACGGTGGCGGCAAGGAACGTGGGTACGAAAATCGTCCAGTCAGTCATTAGAAGTGTCTCCAGTCTCCGGGTAGGCGAAAATGTGATGCGCCTCGATTTTGAGCTTCGCGGCGCCCGCGGCGGGCACGGACGATTCCAAACTGCACAACAAAACATCCAGGCCGTCGAGCTGCCAATAGGCACGATGCCATCCGGCCTCGAAGACGCAGTAGACCAGCGTCGCTGCTATGCCGTCCTCTGCGCGGGTGACGCCTTCGGGGCGGGCATAGACGACGCTTCGTGCACCAGCCTTTACACCGACTGCGGTCACCCCGCAGAACCAGCCCGCGATACGGATGCCAAGCTGTCTCTGTTCCTCGATGATATCCGCGCCAAAGCCGCCGACGGCTCCTATGAAGCGGGCGGCCCGTGGCGTCTTGGGGCGGGCATAGAGTTCTTCCGGCGTCGCCACTTGGGTGAGCGTGCCATCCTCGAGCACCGCGATCCGGTCCGCCAGCCGCCAGGCGTCGAGAGGATCATGGCTGACGAAGAGTGCTGCTGTTCCGGATTTTTGCGCCAGTTCGCGGATCTCCATCCGCAGCCTTTCGCGCATGTCCACGTCGACGCTCGACAAAGCCTCGTCGAACAGCAGCAGATCGGGACGCGCCGCCAGCGCGCGCGCCACACCGATGCGCTGTTGCTGGCCGCCGGAGAGCTGATGCGGACGGGTGTCCGCGTACTGTGTCATGCCAACCCGTTCGAGAAGCTCCATCGCGGCCGTTCGTTTGACCGCCGGCGCGCCGCGCGCCGCCGCCTCTATGTTTTGCAGGCACGTGAAATGCGGCCACAAGGCGTAATCCTGGAAGACCATGCCGAGGCCGCGCCGCTCAGGCGGGACAAAACGCCCTTTGGCCGGTTCATCCATCACCTTGCCGCGCACGCGGACGACGCCACGGTTGGCACGCTCAAGCCCCCCGACGAGTCGCAGCAGCGTCGTCTTGCCCGAGCCGGAACCGCCGATCAGCACCACGAATTCTCCGGGCTGCACGTCCAGCGTCACGTCATGCAGCACCGACGTTTTGCCGTAGCGCTTATTCACCTGTTCGAGGCTGAGAACCGGATTCATGCAAGCGCTCCGGCGCGGTCGGATCGCAGAACGACGGAAACCGCCGCCAGGACCGCAGCGGCGATCACAAACGTGACACCGATGCCTGCCAGCGCGAGCCGCGCCTCTTCCGTGTAATGCAGATTCTGATTGAGCCAGACCAGAGCCACCGCGACCGGCGCGCGACCGGCGGGATAGAGCAGCTCCGAAATCGGGAGTTCGAAGAAAATCTGGCCAAAGGCCATCATCCAGCCCCAAGTGAAGGCAGGCGCAAGCAGCGGACCGTCGATGTCGAACACGCGCATGGCCCAGGGAAGACCGTGAAGCCGCGCCGCGTCCGAAAGGTTGTGATGCAGATGTTCGATCGGCGCCTGCAGAAAGCGGATCAACATCGGCACCTGCATCGCGACATAGGCAATGATCAGCAGCGCGGGTGTTCCGTACAGGGGCAGCCAGGCGGAGTTGAAGGCGATGGTATAGGCCGCGCCGAGCACAAGTCCGGGTACCGCCATGTTGCCGAGGGAAATCGTGCCCATGGCGGTTGCAAACCAGTTCCGGCCCGACCGTCCGTGCACAAGCATCGGCACCGCGACCATAACTGCCGCCAGTGCCGCCAGCACGCCGTAGATCGACGAATAGAACAAGCTGTCCCATGGAATGGGAAAGAGGTAACCCGCCGGGCGCGCTGCCGCCGCGACGATCGCCGCTCCAGGCACGATGATGCCGAGCATGGCAAGGACCGCCAGTCCCAGCCACGCCAGCAGGCTCCCGAAAACACTGGGCGGCACGAGATGGACGGCGCGGCGCCGTCCATGAACGAGCGCGCCGGAATAACGTGCGCTGAAGAACTGATGAATCAACGCGGCGATCGCCGCCAGACCAACCAGCAACCAGCTCAGTGCCGAGGCGCCGCCGAAATCCACCGGCGTCGTCGCCAGACGTTCGTAAATCGCGTAGGTGATGATCGGCAGATGAATCTGCGCGCCCAGCGTGGCCGGAATGCCGAATTCCTGGATACTCTCAATGAACACGACGGCAAAAGCCGCGCCGGCGGAGGGCAAAAGGAGTTGCAGTACGGCGCGACGCCGCGTCCAGCCGTCCTTGATGAGCAGCCTGGCCGCATCCCCGATCTCGGCGCCGAGCGCGCGCCAACTCGTGCGCGCCGCCAGTGCGGCGAACGGCAGGCCCTTGATCGCCAACAGGAAGACGATGCCCGCTTTGCTGAAGAACAGATGTGCCAGCGCGCCACGGGAGAATTGCGGCTGCGCGAAGACGATCTGCCATCCGGTCGTCATCAGATAGCTTGGCGTGACGAAGATGAGCCACAAGACCGCCATCAGCACGCTGTTGCCGCCCCACAGTCTGCGTTCGAACAGCCAGGCGATGGCGACGCCGAAAGGAAGCACCAGCAAGGTACTGGCGAGGCCGAGGACGAGGCTGTTGACGAGCGCGTCCACCGGAATCGACACAGCAAGCGACATCCCGCCCGCCGGTCCGAGCGAAGGGAAGATCGGCAGCAGCAGAAAGCGTGCGACGGGATATAGCGTCAGAAAGATGAAGAGCAGGATCAGCAGAAAGCCTGGAGTCTGACGAGAGAATTGCCTGAGCGCGGCGATCACTGTTGCATCACCGCCTTGCTGAACCAGGCATTGACGGCCTCTTCGCGCGGTCCCCATGTCCGGGCATCCAGCACCGTGATGGTGAGCGATTGCAGCGGCGGCAGGCCGGCCGGATGCTTCGTATCCGTGGTCAGCGGCCAGAAGATGCCATCTCCCTCGCCTTTCGCCATGCGCAGCTGCTGGACCTCGGGGGACATGGCGAAGCGCACAAACTGCTCCGCTTCGTTACGTAGGTCAGACGGCATGTTCGGCGAGAGAGCGATCACGCTGGGAAGCGCGAAGGCGGGATCGGGGATGACCACGCCAAAGGCGTGATGACTGGCGGCGACATACAGGGCCGCCGACGACTGAGTGACGGCGATTTTGATCTCGCCCTGCCGCAGCGCGGCGAGTGTGTTGGCATTCTTGGTGTAGACGTGCAGTCCGTTGGCGCCCAGCGCCGTCACATAGGATTGCCCTTTGGGCCAGCCGCCCGCCTGATGCAGCATTCCCGCCAATAACGGATACATCGGACCGGAGATCGCCGGGTTGTTCATGCCGACCGCGCCGCGATAGGGCGCGGCAAGCAAATCGCTCCAATGCGTCGGTGGGGATGCGATAACATCCTTCTGATAACTGAAGACTCCGGCGAGGGTCAGTCCCGTGGGCGTATAGCTGCCGTCCGCGGGGATCAGCCGACGGCCCATGTCGTTCCATGGAAGGTCCGGTGTCGTCTGCCTTGCCAGCAGTCCCGCCTTATCGAGTGCCGCCGCGGCCAGATCGCCGTCGAACCAGACGAGCGACCAGGCCGGCCGCTGACCCTCCGCCGACACTTTGGCAAGCAAAGCGCCGGTCGAAAGATCGACCAGCGTCACGGGAATGCCGGTCTTTTTCGTGAAGGCCGCCGCGACGGCAGGGCCGTAATCGACCGCGCTGTAGAGCACCAGGCCGCGCTGCTCGCGCGGCCAGAGCAGATACAAACCTGCGCCGAACAACACCACCAGTACCAAGGCTGCGATGATCAGGCGCTTCATGGCCTTTCCCCTGCGATGTATCCGTGAT
>JAGWJY010000037.1 GCA_028865545.1 Alphaproteobacteria bacterium
TTCGACAAAAGCTTTATGGTGGGCGAGTATCTTTGCCTGCCGCTGCTGGCGGATGACGGCGAACGCAGGCTGGTGCTGGCGGCGGCACATTTCGACAGCACGCATCCCTGGAGCGCGGTCATGGCCGAAGAATGCGGTCATCTGGGCCTGCCGCCCCTGACGAGCCAAGAGGCAACAGCGTTAACAATAGATTGAGGATCGGCTTGCTAGCGTCGGCGGATGAGCGAGGACGCGGACCGCATCACCGGCCCAGACAGTCTCAACGTCCTGGCCCAGGATAAGGGTTGGGGCGTTTTTTGCGATGCGTCCTGCCGCTTCATGCTTCCTGAACTCGACGATCTCCTGACGCTGTGGCGCAGCAAGGCCGGTAGCGGCATTCCGCGGCGCACGGCGCTGACCCCACGTCTGCTCAAGCCTTACATGCGGATACTGACGCTGCACGAGCGCGTCATCCACCCGCATGCCGAGCGCTGCTACCGTGTCCGCGTGATGGGCGACGCCATTGCCCAGATCACCGGCGCGGCCTCGGGCATGTTCTATGAGGCGTTTTTGCCGGAATCAGCGGTGCCCAAATGGAATGCCATGAACGACGCAGTCCTCGGCCATGGCGGGCCGCTGCGGATGCTGGTGCGTGCCGATTCCTTCAGTAAGTCCTTTCTCACCGGCGAATTCTTCGCGGCGCCGCTGCGCATGGAAGACGACACCACGAACCTCGTGCTGACCGCCGGACGCTTCGACGCCCGCTGGCGCTGGCAGGATGTTACGAACGGCGCTTGAAGCGTTAACAGTTGATTGACGCCGATTTGCTATAGCTGCGTAATGACAGTGCAAACTAAAATCGGTTTGCGCGAAATCGAGAGCGCAGGCGAATTCAACCGGTCGGCCAAAGACGGCCGCTGGCCGATGCTGTGCGACCACACCTGCACCTTCACCTATGCCAAGCATGGCGAGCTGTATGCGCTATGGCACGATCTGGCGGGGCCGGGCGGTGTGCCCTACCGGCGCGATTTCAATCCGCGTCGTCTGCAGCCCTACATGAAATCCATCGTCATCTACGAGCGGATCGCAGGCGAAGACGGCCGCACCCGTTATCGCGTGCGGCTGATGGGCGGCAACATCACGCCGGTGCTGGGCGAGCTGACTGGCCGCTATCTGGACGAAGCAGTTTCCGACAAGTACCGGCCGCGCTGGTGCGCCATGATCGACGCATCGCTCGCCGCCGCCGCGCCGCTGCGTATGCTGTCGCGCAGCGACAGCTTCGACAAGGCGTATCTGATCGGCGAATATTTTTGCGCGCCGATGCGCGCCGACGACGGCGCGACGAACCTGGTGCTGGCTGCCGGCCATTACGAAGGCACGCGGTCCTGGACCGAACTCGCCGCCAAGGAATGCGAGCGCCTCGGGCTGGAGCCGATGGGCATCGTATAACATTGCCGCCACCGGTCGGCGGATGACGCACCTTCGTGCAATTTTTAATCATTTGATTTCGCACATTAAATTTTGTTTTTGCCACTTGAACGCGCAATTTCTCCACTTACATCCTATTTATGAACCAAAGCCACGCCGGCGGGCGGAAAACGCAAAACAGCCCAGTCCTCAACCCGGCCCGTTACCATGCGGGCCTTCTCGAACGGCATGTTGACGACCAGCTCGCCACCATGACGGCCGCGATGAAGCACACCTTCGAGCGCCTGGAGGCCGCGCCGAAGGAAGAGTTCGGCACGCTGCGATCCATCGAAACCAACAACGCCATCAGTCTCGCCAAAGCCTCCGCCAAGCTCGTGCTGGCGGTCGCCAAGATGCGCGGCGAGTTCCATCACAACGTCAACGTCCGCCGCGGCGGGTTCGACGGCGAAGCGGTCTTCGAAACCGAGGTCTCGCCGGCCGACGTCTACGATTCCGACAGAGTCCCTCTTTTCTCCCACGAAGAGCTGGAGTCGATTTCCCACGAGGATCTGCGGATCCAGCTTCCCATCCGCAAGGCGCAGCGCGCGGCGTTGCGCGCCGCCGAAGCCGCCGCGGAAGCCAAGGCGCTGGCCGAAGAGGTCGGCAAAGCGGTGACCGAACAATCGCAACAATTCGCATAAGGGACTGGTCCCCCGAAGCCCCCCGACATGCTCCTGCGATCGTGGTGATGGGGAAGGCGGAGGGGGATCCCCCCTCGTTTTTTGAGGTTCGAATAATGACCGGAAATTCCACGACTTTATCATCCCCCGCCACCGACCCGCCGCGTCGCCGGCGCGGTGGACAGCCGGGCAACCGCAACCGTCTGCGTCACGGGGCCTGGTCGCGCGCCGGCCGGGCGCATCGCGACGCCATCGCCGCGCTGATCGTCCGCGCCAATCATCTGGCCATCCGGGCGCAAATGGTGGGGCGCGCCAGACGTGCCTGGGAAAAATGCGCACGGCAACGTGACCTGCGGGGGGCCCGCCCCTGTTTGCCGCACCCCAACCGAATCGGCCACAAATATGACAAATCGGCGGGAGCGCCCAACATGAGGAAAATAAACGATGATCTTGAGCGCCGACGCGTACAACGAGGTCGTCGAAAGAGAAGGCTGGGCGGCGCTTTGCGATGTCACCGCCAACTTCACCCACCCCGACCTGCGGCGCTTCATGGGCTTGTGGCGGCGGGCGACCGCGCAGGGCCTGCCGGCGTGGGATGATCTGCCGCCGCGCCTGCTCAAACCCTATCTGCTGGATACGGCGCTCTATGAGCGCGTCGGCAAGGACGGCGGGCGGCGCTGGCGGGTCCTCAAGATGGGCAGCCATTTCGCTCAGATCATGGGCGATCTGTCGGGCAAGTTCATCGATGAAGTCGTGCCCGCCGAGCGGCTGCCGCGCTGGTATGGCTCGCTCGATGCCACGCTGAACAGTGCCCGGCCGCTGCGCTTTCTGGCCCGCGCGGATCTCGGCGGCATGCCTTTCCTGACCGGCGAATATCTCACCGCCCCGTTGATCGGCGACGACGGCTCTGCCAGCCTCGTCCTGTCGGTCGCCCGCTTTACCGGCGGACGCGTCTGGGACGACGTTATCGTCGAAGCCCGGCTGGCCTTGGGGTTGGGGGAGCCTGCATGACGGAGGAGCGGACAAGCAGGCACGCGCTTGTCTTCATCTTCATCACGATTTTCGTCGACGTCATCGGGCTGGGTATCGTCATCCCGGTGGCGCCGAAGCTGATCTCGGAACTCGCCCATGTCGCGCTAAGCGACGCGGCGCGTTACGGCGGACTCTTGATGTTCGTCTATGCCGGCATGACGTTTCTCTTCGCGCCGGCGATCGGCAATCTCAGCGACCGCTTCGGCCGGCGTCCGGTGCTGATCGCCTCGCTGCTCGCCATCGGCGTCGATTATGCCATCACCGGTTTCGCGCCGACCATTTCCTGGCTGTTCGTCGCCCGCGCGCTGTCGGGCATGGCGGGCGCCAGCTACACCACCGCCTACGCCTACATCGCCGACGTGACGCCGCCGGAAAAACGCGCGGCGAGCTTCGGCATGATCGGCGCCGCCTTCGGCCTGGGCTTCATCGTCGGCCCGGCGATCGGTGGCCTGCTTGGTCAATACGGCGTGCGCGTACCGTTCTACGCCTCCGCCGTGATCGCCTTCGCCAATGCCGCCTATGGCTATTTCATTCTCGGCGAATCCCTGACCCGGGAACGCCGCCGCAAATTCGAGATCTGGCGCGCCAATCCGCTGGGCGCACTGGTGGCGCTGCGCCGCTTTCCCTTCGTGCTGGGACTGTGCGGCGTGATCATCCTGATGCGTCTGGCCCACGACGCCAATCCGGCGACCTGGACCTATTACACCATGCTGAAGTTCCATTGGACGACCGCCGATGTCGGCTATTCGCTGATGGCGATCGGCGCCACCACAACCGTTGTCTATGCCTGGCTGACGCGCGTGCTCATTCCGCTGATCGGCGAAGTACGGGCGGTTTATATCGGGCTTGCGGCCGGCGCGGCGGGGTTCGCCGGCTTCGCCTTCTCGGCGCATGGCTGGCAGATGTATGCCTGGATGCCGATGTTCGCGCTGATCGGCCTGATCATGCCGGCGATGAACGCCATCATGTCGAAATCGGTCGGCGCCAGCGAGCAGGGCGAACTGCAAGGCGCCATCACCAGCGTCGGCAGTTTGACCTCGATCGTGGCGCCGTTGGCGATGTCCTATCTGTTCGCTTACTTCACCAGCGTCCGGGCGCCGGTTTATTTCCCCGGCGCGGCCTTCCTGGCGGCGAGCATCTGTCTGGTTCTGGCGGGTGTTGCGTTCGCGTTCGTTAAACCGGAGCCGGTCAACGAACCGCTGGCCGCGGCCGCTGAGCAGGAAACATGACCTCGCTTCGCCCGGAGGGCTTCGCGTCGGTTTGCGGAATGGGTCAGTTCAGTGAACGGTGCTTCGCAGTCGTTCCAACTCGTCCTTTATTCGGAGTTTTTGTTTCTTGAGGGCGGCTACCCTGGCTTCACTCCAGTCCGGGTGCGCCATCTCGTTTTCGATGAGCTCTTCGAGCTTTCTATGCTTTTCGGACAACTCCTGGATATGCCCTTGCAGTGCCATGCATGCACCTCATGTGTTTAGGCATGGCAGATTAGAGCACCAAGTTTCGGTCCTGTCACGAGCCTCTTCCGCCTATGCCTTCCGACCTGTAAAGGGTTGAGTCATGAGCAAAACCACCGCCCCGTCCGCGCCTAAAGAACGCCTGATCGTGGGCATCTCGGGCGCCTCCGGCGTGGTCTATGGCATCCGCCTGCTCGAGGCGCTGAAGGTTCTTGGGATCGAGTCTCATCTGGTGATGAGCAAAGCTGCCCAGATGACAATGGCTTACGAGACCTCGCTCAAACCCAAGGCGGTCGAGGCCAAGGCGGATGTCGTCTATGCCGCCGGCGACATCGGCGCGCCTATCGCCTCAGGCAGTTTCCGGACGCGCGGCATGGTTGTCGCACCTTGCTCGGTGCGCACCATGAGCGAGATCGCCACCGGCGTCACAACCACGTTGCTTTCCCGCGCCGCCGACGTGGTCTTGAAGGAACGCCGGACGCTGGTGCTGATGGTGCGCGAGACGCCTCTGCATCTGGGCCATCTTAGAACCATGACGGCGTTGGCCGAGATGGGCGCCGTCATCTTTCCGCCGGTGCCGGCCTTCTACGCCGCACCCAATTCTTTGGAAGATTTGGTCGACCACACGGTTGGCCGCGCGCTCGATTGTTTCGGTTATAATTGGCCCAAGACCAGACGTTGGGGCGAAGGTCCGGCGCGGGCCGGCCGCTCCAAGAAAACATGAGATGACGGGCAAAGTCACCGAACCGAACGAAGTCGAGCTGCGCGCCAAGCTTGCCGAGCTGACGCAGGAGCATCGCGACCTCGATACCGCCATTGAGGCGTTGTCCGGCACGCATGACATGCTGCAGCTGACGCGATTGAAGAAGCGTAAGCTCCAGCTCAAGGATCAGATCACCAAGATCAACAACGAGCTCTTGCCGGACATCATCGCCTGATCAGCGTACCGTGCGCTTGTGCGCGTACATCGCTTCGTCGGCGCGTGCCATAGCGAGGTCCGCCGTGTCGCCGGGCTTGAGTTCGAAAGCGCCGTAGGAAAAATTCGTCGGGATCGGCTTGCCGTTCCATATCGGCGGCTGGGCGCGCAGCTTTTCGGCGAGTTGATCGGCCTTTCTCGCGCCTTGCTCTTGATTGGCATGCGACAGCAGCACACCGAATTCGTCGCCGCCCAGGCGTCCGACAACGTCACTGTCGCGCACATGACCTAGCAACGTCTCGGCGAAGTGACTGAGAACCGCATCGCCGCCGGCGTGCCCGAACGTGTCGTTGACGGCCTTGAAGCCGTCGAGATCAAAATAAAGGAGCGTGGTCGGTGTGCCATAGCGACCGGTAAAGGCGATGTAGCGCATGAGCTCACGTACAAAGGCGCGCCGGTTGAGCAGCGGCAGTAGCTGATCCTGATCGGCGGCGCGCTCAACCTCTCCAAGGCGCTCGCGCGTCTGCTGCAGTTCGCGACGCAGATTGTCGACCTCGCCCATCAACGTCATGATGGCGTCGCGCACGCGCGGCGTGAATTCGGATTCAGGGATGCCGAGTACGCTGGCCGTAGCGCCGACGGGTGCAGGGCCTTCGGCAACCGCAACGGCTTGGGCCTGCTTCGCGTAGGCGGCAACCCCAACCGCACGCGCTCCTCGCACGGAGCCCGTTCTGTCGACTTTCATGCGCACCCTCGGCCTTCTGGCCTGTAGGAAAAACCTACCGACTGCTCGTTAATAACTCGTTTATAAAGACCAACAAATGGTTAACGTGCCCCAAATCCGCGCTTTCCTTGGCCTTTCCCGTCCCTATAATGCGCCGCTTCCTCGCGCGCCGATTCGGTGCACCCAAAGGAAGGAAGTATGACTTCTCCTCTCGTCGGACTCATCATGGGAAGCCAGTCGGACTGGCCGTGCCTGCGCGCCGCAGCAGACATGTTGGAGACGCTCGGCGTCCCCTATGAAAGCAAGATTGTTTCTGCACACCGCACGCCCGACCGCATGAGCACCTATGCCAAGACGGCAACTAACCGTGGCCTGAAAGTGATCATCGCCGCCGCCGGTGGTGCTGCGCATCTCCCAGGCATGACGGCCTCGATGACGACGTTGCCTGTGCTCGGCGTGCCGATTGAATCCAAGGCGTTGAAAGGCCTCGACAGTTTGTTGTCGATCGTCCAGATGCCCGGTGGGGTTCCAGTTGCCACATTCGCCATTGGCGAGCCGGGTGCCAAGAATGCAGCCCTGCACGCCGTGGCCATCTTGGCGCTCAGTGATGATGCGCTCGCCACGAGGCTCGCGGACTGGCGCAAAAAGCAAACCGATTCTGTTGGCGAAGCACCCTCCGCCAAATGAGCCCAGCCAAACGACTTTCCGCTCCGGTTGCACCCGGAAGCACGATTGGGATTCTTGGTGGCGGCCAGCTTGGCCGGATGCTGGCACTCGCCGCAGCGCGGCTGGGCCTCAAGACGCACATCTACTGTGACGAGGACGACGCACCGGCCTTTGATGTTTGTCACGCGCGCACATTCGCGCGCTACGATGACGAAAGATCGCTGGCACACTTCGCTATCGGCTGTGACGCGGTGACCTTCGAGTTCGAGAACGTGCCGGCGCGCACGGCCGCATTCGTGGCCGAACGGACGCCTCTCAATCCAGGCGCACGCGCCCTCGCGCTTACGCAGGACAGGCTCGAGGAGAAGAATTTCGTAGCCTCTCTTGGTTTGCAGACTCCTGCTTTTCATGCCGTCTCCTCGCCTGAAGAAGCACGCGCGGCGTTCGCGGCCATCAACGGCCCGTCGGTACTTAAGACGCGCCGGTTCGGCTATGACGGCAAGGGTCAAGCCAAGACGCTTTCCGCCGACGACGTCGTGAATGCTTGGACCGCATTCGAAGATGCGCCTTCGATTCTCGAAGCTTTCATAGACTTCGAATTCGAAGCATCGATCATCGGCGCACGCGGGCAAGATGGAGACTTTGTCGCTTATGATCCGCCACAGAACGTTCACGAAAACCACATCTTGCGGCGTTCCACGGTACCGTCGCGCCTGAGCGCCGCGCAGGCCGCTCAGGCGAGGCATATAGCGCGACGCATTGCGGACGCACTTGAATATGCCGGCGTTCTGGCCGTCGAACTATTCGTGACCAAGGATGGCGCACTGCTGGTAAACGAAATCGCGCCCCGTGTGCACAATTCCGGCCACTGGACGATCGACGCCTGCCTGGTCAGCCAGTTCGAACAACATATCCGTGCCGTTGCCGGCTGGCCGCTAGGCTCGCCTGAACGCCATGCGGACGCCGTGATGGAGAACATCATCGGCCAAGAGGCGGCGGACTGGCACAAACTCTCGGAGAGCTGCGGCGCGCTGCATCTTTACGGAAAGAAAGAGCTGCGGGCCGGCCGCAAGATGGGTCACATTACAAGACTGGGACCTAAGACCTCCGCCCACTGAAACCGGACAGTACGTCGGCCAACGCCGGAAGTTTTTTTGCTCGCGCCTTTACCTGCGCTTTGAGCTTCTCAAACTGCATGACGTTTTCAATGCGCGCGGCAAGAAAGGCGTCGGTGGCGCCCTCATCTTCGCTAACGTCCGTCAGCCAGCGCATCAGTGTCGCCGAATAGACGCCAGCCAGGATGCCTCGCTTGGTGTAGAAATTGAAATCCGTCGAAACATCGCCCGCGGCACGCCACATGGCATCAACCGTGCGGTAGACGAGCTTGGCGCCGAGCGGCACATTCTGTGGCAGGCTCAAATGGGCGATGCCGCGCCGCACCGCTTCCTTGTGTGGTTTCAGGATCGCCAACCGTGTCTTCACCGCGGTGGCGATGCGCTTGCGTATGGGCATCGCGGTGAGCTTCAGCTTTGCCAACCGCCTTTCCATTTCGGCATCGACGCTGTCGGAGTACGCCTCCAGCAAACCGAGGGCGCCATTTGGAAAAAGCCGCAGCAAATCGTCCTTGCCCGCGCCCGCTTCCTTGGCCGCGCGGTCCATCAATTTGTCCGTCAGTCCATCAAAGGCGATATGCGGCAGCGCAGCTTCGATGATGGCGCTTTTCAGCGCTGCGTCGCTTTTCGTTCCCGGTTTCGGTTTGCGCGTCGTCATTCGATTGCCTTTACCCAGTGATGCGCTTCGCTTTCGAAAATGAACTTTTTCAAATCGGCCATCCGTTGCGGGTAGAGAATGCCATCCAGGTGATCGCACTCGTGCTGCACGACGCGGGCGTGAAATCCTTTCGCTGTCCGCTCGACCAGACGCCCTTCGTGGTCAAAGCCGCGATAACGGATTTGCGCCGGACGCTCAACAAAACCGCGCATCCCCGGTACGGACAGGCAGCCTTCCCAGCCACCCTCTCTGTCATCGCCGATAATTTCGATTTCCGGATTGATCAGGACGGTCAGAGGCGCTGTGTGGTCGAATTTCTCCGCCTCCGACAGCCCCTCGTCGGCCCGGTCGCCTGGCGCCTGAAAGACGACGACGCGCAGGGCGACATGGACCTGCGGCGCGGCGAGGCCGGCACCATTGGCGTCGATCATGGTTTCGACCATGTCCGCGACAAGACGCCGGATCGCAGGGTCTGCCGGGTCGGGGACGGGATCGGCTCGGCGGGCCAGAACCGGGTGCCCCATACGAGCGATTTTCAAGATTGCCATGGCGGAACTATGTATTTCAGGGGCTTAGTGGTCAAACCCCGAGGCGCCCATTTGAACCTTCAAAATTGAAGGGGGTACCCCCCGCCTGTCCCCCGGGGGGGGCCTGCGCCACAGGTGCGCCTCTAAACGTAAGAAGTCATTCGCGGATTTCAATCGGTGAGGTGGACATGGCTAACCCCTTCTGATATCTAGCCGCCCCTCAAGAAACCCCACAGGAGCTTGGCTTTGCAGATCATCGTTCGCGACAACAATATCGACCAAGCGCTGAAGGCGCTGAAAAAGAAGATGCAGCGTGAAGGCATCTTCCGCGAGATGAAGCTGAGGGGCCATTACGAGAAGCCGAGCGAGAAGCGCGCGCGGGAACGCGCCGAGGCGATCCGCCGCTATCGTAAGCTCCAGCGCAAGCGCATGCAGCGTGAAGGCTTGTTGCCGAAATAGGCATGTCTGGGGTTTGAGAAAATTGACAGAGGCCGCCCGCCCCGGGCGGCCTTTTCGTTTAGGACCTAGCACAGTCTGCGCAGACGGAGATTTCCACCGTGACGTGGCTAAGACTCGGATAGCGCGCGACAAGAAGGCGCTTGATGCGTTCGTTGTCGGCATCCCCTCCACTGACAAGTGAAACGATCAGACCACGATGGCCGGGGCCGAGCCGCCACAAATGCAGGTCAAACACTTGCGATCCCACTTCGTGCTCGACGAACACCTTGATGTCGCGCGCCAGATCGGGATCGTCTTCCGCGTCCAGCAGCACCAGCGCGCTGGCACGCACCAGCCCGTAAGCCCAGGATGAGATCACCAGCGCACCGACGATGCCCACGAGGGGGTCGGCCCAAACAGTTCCGAAAAAAAGGCCGCAGCCCAACGCCACAATCGCCAAAACACTGGTCGCCGCGTCTGCCAGCACGTGCACATAGGCCGCGCGCAAATTGTGGTCGTGATCGTGCGGATGATCGTCATGGGCATGGTGTTCGTGCGGTTCATGCAGAAGCGCGGCGCTTGCGACGTTCACGGCCAAACCCAAGCCGGCAACCAGCAACGCGTCGCCATAATGCACGTTGACCGGCTCGAAGAGGCGGCGAACGGATTCGATCGCCACGCCAAAGGCCAGCAACCCGAGAATGACGGCACTGGCGAAGGCTGCAAGGTCGCCGAACTTGCCGGACCCGAATGAGAAGCGCGCGTCGTTGGCATGGCGGCGCGCCAGCCAATAAGCCCCTGCCGCGAGGCCCAGCGCGCCGACATGCGTGGCCATATGCACGCCGTCGGCCAAGAGTGCCATGGAATGGAACAACAACCCCGCCGCGATCTCGACGACCATGAACAAGGCCGTCAGCATCGTCACCAGTTTGGTACGGGATTCGGCCCGTTCGTGCGCACGGCCAAGATAGACGTGCCCGTGGGTCCAGTCCCCATGGTCGTGTGTTTTACTCGTCATGCACGCCAGATTATGGACAAGGCGCATACCATGCAAAAGGAAATGGGCCGCGGATCTGGGAATCGCGCGGCCCGGCTCTGCCGTTAAATCGATGGGGGGTTCAACGGCTCAGAACAAGTGTGCGGCCATCTGAAAAGCGTTTGCCGGCGTAACTCTCTCCCTTGGGAAGAAGTATACCGACCATTTCGCCGGAGGCCGTCCTCAACTCCAATTTGTTGACCGCAACGTCCCAACGGGCAATGCGGTCTCCCGCCGCACAGTCGGCCGGTGTGGCTGTGCCGTCCGGCGCCAAGGTCAGCGGGCAGACGGCGTTGTTACCGATGGCGAGTTTCCAGGAGCCAGCGACGTCGGGTGTCGGTTGCGCCTGCGCTGCGATAGCCGCGATTGCGAATGCTATGGAGGTGAAAAGAAGGGTACGAAGCGGTTTCATCTGAATTATCCCTTCAATGTTCATCGTTCAATACATTAGGCATGCGCCGCGGATTTGAAAAGGGGGCATTTTGGCACTGAAGCGTGAATTTTATGGTTTACAGAATTTAACTATTGAAAATAATGGGTTGTGTGACATGACGATGCGCGCATTGCCGCCTTGCAGCGGCCGCGGAGCGCCGGCCGGCAAGAAAGCGGGCGCGCCCAATCAACAGGCTGGTGACCAGCTACCGGTTGGGAAGGCGGCTTACCGCCCTGCCTGCGGCGCGGGGTTCGATCCCGGTCTCGTACCAGCCGCGACTGGCATTCACGATCTTGACCACAGACAGCATGACAGGAACTTCGATCAGCACACCGACAACCGTCGCCAGAGCGGCGCCGGAATTGAAGCCGAAGAGGCTGATGGCAGCAGCAACAGCGAGTTCGAAGAAATTGCTGGCACCGATGAGTGCCGAGGGCGCCGCTACGCAGTGCACCTCGCCCGTCGCGCGGTTCAGCAGATAGGCAAACCCCGCGTTGAAATAAACCTGTATCAGGATCGGCACGGCCAGCATCGCGATGATCAAAGGCTGCGCCAGAATCTGCTCGCCCTGGAAGCCAAATAGCAGAACCAACGTCGCCAAGAGAGCGACGAGCGACACCGGCTGGAGCGCCGCCAAGAGCCGCTTCAGTGCTTTGTCTCCGCCATTCGCCAACGTGAAACGACGGACGACCTGCGCAATCAACACCGGAACGACGATGTAAAGCACGACCGACAGGAACAGAGTTTCCCACGGCACGCTGATCGCCGAGAGGCCGAGCAGCAACCCCACAATCGGCGCAAAAGCGAAGACCATGATGAGGTCATTCAGTGCGACCTGGCTGAGCGTGAAATGCGGTTCGCCGCCGGAAAGATTGCTCCAGACGAACACCATCGCGGTGCACGGCGCGGCGGCGAGCAAAATGAGACCGGCGACATAGCTGTCGATCTGGCCCGCTGGAAGATAGGGCCTGAAAAGCCAGCCGATGAACAGCCAGCCGAGGAACGCCATGGAAAACGGCTTGACGGCCCAGTTGACGAACAAGGTTACGCCGATGCCGCGCCAATGTTCCTTGACCCGCGCCAGCGCAGCGAAATCTATCTTCACCAGCATCGGGATGATCATCAACCAGATCAGAACGGCAACGGGCAGATTGACCTTGGCGATCTCGGCAGCGCCGATGATTTCAAACGTAGCCGGAAAGAAATGTCCCAGTGCGATGCCGACGACGATGCACAACGCCACCCAGACGGTGAGATAGCGTTCGAACAGAGACATGGCCTGCTTTGACGATCGCTCAGCCATCGGTGCGGCCGATGTCGTCAAGATGCGCCTTCAGCCTGATGCGGTCGAGCTTGCCAAATGGCAGCTCTGTGAAGACGCGGATGCGATTGCTCAACATCCGCAACGCCTCGCGGAACGCCTGCATCTTCTCCGCTTCGGATCCATCGACCGCCGCCGGGTCCGGAATACCCCAATGCGCCGTTACCGGCTGTCCCGGCCAGACGGGACAGACTTCGCCGGCCGCTTGATCGCAGACGGTGAAAACGAAATCCATCTGCGGGGCACCAGAGACGGCGAATTCGTCCCAACTCTTCGAACGAAGATCGGCCGTAGGCAACCCGAGATGCTCGAGCAGTGCGATGGCATGCGGATTGACAGTGCCTTTGGGGAAGCTCCCGGCCGAGAAGGCGCGAAAGCGGCCCTTGCCTTCGGCATTCAAAAAAGCTTCGGCCAGGATCGAACGCGCGGAGTTGCCGGTACACAGGAACAGGACGTTGTAAGGCCGATGGTCGGACATGGCTTACCCGCAGCAATTGGAAGCGGCGCAGCATGACGCCGCACCTTCGTTCGCTGCCGCCGTTGCGTCAGCCCCATAGACTGTGAGATCCCCGGTGGTGTGGAAGGTTTCCCATCGAACGCCCTGCGGGTCATTGGCCCAGGACTTGTCGCTCACCGCGTAGCAACAATGGACGCCGTCCTCGATCAGAACGCTGCCGGCTGCTGCTTGAGCGCGGGCCGTCGCCGCGTTGAGATCGCCAGCCTCTTCCACTTGGATTCCCAGATGACCGAGCCCGACCTCGCCGCCTCGGGCCGAAATGGCGAAGTTCACAAGGGGATCGTCGAGCATCCACTTCGCGTAATCGGCCTCGCGCTTGGTCGGCGCGGCCCCGAACAGCGTGCTGTAAAAACGGACGGACTCGACGATGTCACGCACATGAAGATGAACGTGAAGACGGCTCACAGCATTCCTCCATGACAATGTTGCAGATTTCCGGATGGCCGGCGCAGCAGTCCTTCATCAGGTAGCCGAGCAGTTCACGCATGCGTTCGGTGCGCACCGCGTAGATAAGATGACGGCTTTCGCGGTGCTGGACGATGAGCCCCGCCCGCTCCAGTTCCTTCAGATGGAAGGACAAGGTCGGCGCCGGCGTGTCGAGCGCCTCGGCGATGGCACCCGCCGCCTCACCAGTGGGACCGCTGCGCACCAGACGGCGGAAGATCGCCAGCCGGGTTTCCTGGGCCAGCGACGCCAGGACCATCAGGGCGTCAGAAGATTTCATATTTCCAGAATAATAGAAATATTTGAAAAGGCAATACTGGCAACGCACTTCGAGCAGATTTTTGGAGGTTCAGTGCGGCGGCGGGCCGTGCATATAGCTTTCGACCAGCGACCCGGAAATCAACCGCCAGCCGTCGACCAGCACGAAGAAGATGAGCTTGAACGGCAGAGAGATGATTACCGGCGGCAGCATCATCATGCCCATGCTCATCAGAATCGAGGCCACTGCCATATCGATGATGAGGAACGGCACGAAGATGAGGAAGCCGATTTCAAAGGCGCGCTTGAGCTCCGACAACATGAAGGCGGGCGCCAGCGTCGTCAGGGGAACCGCGTCAGGCGTTGCCGGTGTTTTGGCGTGGGACATGTCGAGGAACAGCTTCAGATCCGCTCCTCGGACGTGATCGAGCATGAATTTCTTCATCGGCAGAGCGGCGCGGTCGAAGGCCTGCTCGGTGGTGATCTGGTTGTTGATCAGCGGCTCGACGCCCTGGTTGTACGCGTCCTTCAGTGTCGGCGTCATCACGAACAGGGTGAGGAACAACGCCAGGCTGACGATCACGCTGTTGGGCGGGCTCTGCTGTAGGCCCAGCGCGGTGCGCAACAGCGACAGCACGACGACGATGCGCACGAAGCTCGTCATCATGATGAGGATCGACGGCGCCACGCTCAAAATCGTGATCAGCGCGATGATCTGCATCATGCGGTCGGTAAACAACCCACCGCCCGAGAAATCGATGGAAAGACCGCCCGCGGCCGCGGCGGCGGAAGCCGGCGCCGCGGCGTGCGCCGCGCCCGGAAGCACAAGCAGCAGCAAGGTCAGCGCCGGAACGGCAAGACGCTTCATCATGTCGTGGGTCCAGTCGATGGCGCGGATTGAGGTGCGGGTGGTGTGATGGAGGGCTCTATCACAGAGGCGCCTTCGGGTCCGATCATCACCAGATGTTCGACATCGTCGCGGCGCACGATGGCCAGGCGCTGGCGCGGCGAGATCATCAACGTCTCGACGATCTTGAGCCGGCGCGTTGCGGCCGATTTCGTGAGCCCCGGCAAGCCGAAGCGGCGCGCCGCCAAGCCGGCGAAGCCGATCAATCCCAGAACCAGGAGCAAGGCGCCCAGATAGCGTGCGATATCGAGAATATCCATGAGGCGCATCAAAAGCCGTCAACCTTAATCGACGGTTAAACTCGGGAACAATTTGCCCGGCAGCTTTTTCCGCTTTTGTTAAGCGCAGCTTAATTGTTGGAGCGCAGCATGGGCCTCCTTAAGACTAACAATTCGTATACGGAGGGAGAAATGGATCTTCCCGGCATCCCACTGTTCTCGATGCTGAAGGAGCGCATGTCGTGGCTTAACCAGCGGCAGACAGTCCTGTCGCAGAACGTCGCCAATGCCGACACACCCGGATATACGGCGCACGACCTCAAGCCCGTCGACTTCGCGCAGTTCCTGAGCAACACCAACACGTCCAGCCAATTCTCGGGCGCGTTGATGACGGACAATCCGCGCCACATCGCGATCACCCCAGCGAACGCAACCGGCTTTTCGGACATCAACACACCAGACGTCAATTCCAACCCATCGGGAAATTCGGTGTCTCTGGAACAGGAAATGATCAAAGTCTCCGACACACAGGCGCAGTTCCAGGCAGCGACCAATCTCTATGCCAAGGCGATCACGATGATGAAGACCGCCATCGGCAAACCGGGCGCATAGGAGGAGTAAGAGATGGATTTTTCGACAGCGATGTCGGTGGCCGCATCCGGTATGCGCGCGCAGTCCGACCGCATGAAGATTATTGCCGAAAATATCGCCAACGCCAACTCGACCTCTCCGGTCAACGGCGGCGATCCTTATCGGCGCCAGATTCCGACCGTAAAAAGCGAATTCGACAGCACGCTGAACGCAACGCTTGTCGAGCCGGGCAAACCAGCCCAGGACATGACGCCGTTTCGGATGCAATACGATCCGGGAAACCCGGCCGCGGACAAGCAGGGCTACGTCAAACTGCCCAACGTCAACAGCCTGATCGAAATCATGGACATGCGCGAGGCGCAGCGCTCGTACGAAGCGGACCTCACCGTGATGGACGCCACCAAGACGATGTTGGCACGCACGGTTGACCTGCTCAACAAGTGATTATGTGCCCTGCAAAGGCGGGGCCTAGGACGAGGAACATACGATGGCCGTCTTGCCAGCAGCCGCAGCAGCAGCCTATCAGGCCGTTTCCCAGATGGGTGCTTCGGCGGCGCCCACCGCGACAAGCGCCGTCCCCGCCGCATCGGGTGCGGGGAGCTTTTCCAATTTTCTCTCGGACGCGGTGAAAAGCAGCATTGATACGATCAAACACGGCGAGGCGATGGCGACCAAGCAGGTCACCGGCCAGGCCAATGTCGTCGATGTGGTCAATGCGGTGAACGCCGCCGAACTCACCTTGGACACCGTGGTCGCCGTTCGCGACAAGGTGGTCGCCGCTTACCAGTCCATCATGAACATGCCGATTTGAGGAACCCGAATGACGCCCGCAGACGCCATCGATTTCGCCCGCTCGTCCATCTACGTGCTGCTGGAGGTCATCACCCCTGCGATGCTGACGGCCCTGGTCGTGGGTTTGGCGATCGGCCTGCTTCAAGCATTGACGCAGATCCAGGAGATGACGTTGGTCTTCGTGCCGAAGATCATTGCGATCTTCATCGTTCTGCTGATCTCACTGCCGTTTGCGGGTGAGGCAATGGGCAGCTTGATGACCGACATCGCCCAGCGCATCGCGGCGTATTAGACGTGCGATGACCATCACCTTACCCGGCCTCTCTGGCACGGTTCTCGTCTATCTGCTGGTCTTTGCGCGCACCGGCGCGATGGTCATGCTGTTGCCGGCGATCGGCGACGCCAACGTACCCGGTCGGGTGCGCCTGATGCTGGCGCTGGCAATATCGCTGGCACTGGCGCCCACCGTGGCCAGCACCTATCCGCAGCAGGCGCCGGCTTCGGCGCTGGCGCTGGGTCTGATGATCGCCGAGGAGGTCACAGTCGGCATTCTGGTCGGCACGATGGCCCGCATCATCATGAGTTCACTCTCCGTGGCCGGCTTCCTGATCGCCGGACAGACCGGACTGTCTTATGCGGAGACCCTCGATCCGACATCCAACGGACAGCAGGGCGCCGTCATCGGCAACTTCTTCTCGCTGCTCGGCGTGGTACTGATTTTCGCCACCAATCTGCATCATCTGGCGATCGGCGCGATCGCCGGCTCCTATCACCTGATACCGCCGGGCACCGGCCTGCCGACTGCCGACATGGCGCAGCTGACGATCAAGCTGGTGAGCGGTTCCTTCGCGCTGGGCTTCCAGCTGGCGGCCCCGTTCCTGGTCTTCGGCTTTGCAGTGAACGCAGCGTTTGGCCTGCTGGCGCGCATGATGCCACAGCTTCAAGTCTTCTTCGTCGCCATGCCGGTCAACATCCTGGTCGGATTCCTGCTGATGGTCATGCTGCTCGGCACGATGATGACGATCTTCCTTGATTTTTATACCAGCCAGATGGGGATATTCCTCTAAATGGCCGACGATCGCGACGAATCCCAACAAACCGAAGAACCGACACAAAGGCGATTAGACGACGCGCGCGAACATGGCGACCTCGTCAAAAGCTCCGAAGTGCAGACATTGGTTCTTCTGCTGGGCGGGACACTGGCCATCGCCATGTTCAGCCGCAGCGCCGCCGTCGATCTGGCAAGCACCTTCAGCATTTTTCTGGCGCATCCCGATCAGATCGATGTCGACGGCGGCGGATTGCTGGGCCTGATGCGCGAGTTGATGGGACGCGTGGCGATGGCGCTCGGGCCCTTCTTCGTCGTCGTGATGCTCGCAGGGCTGGCCGGGAATCTCATCCAGCACGGCCCGGTCTTCACCTTCGAGAAGATCAAGCCCGACCTCTCCAAGCTTTCGCTGCTCTCCGGCTTGAAGCGAATGTTCGGTGTCGACGGCTTCACCAACCTGCTCAAGGGTCTGCTCAAGATCGCCATCGTCGGCGCCGCGGTGTGGACCCAGCTCTGGCCGGAGCGCGGCGGCCTCGCAGCCGTCCTGTTGCAGTCCCCGGAAGGCGTTGCCGGCGATATGACGCACCTGCTGTTCAAAGTGATGGTCGCGGCATTGTCTGCGATGGCGTTCATTGCCGGTACCGACTACCTGCTGCAGCGCTTCCAATTCATGAAGCGCAACCGCATGTCCAAACAGGAGGTCAAGGAAGAATTCCGTCAGACGGAAGGCGACCCCGCGGTCAAGGCCAAGGTTCGCCAAATCCGCATGGAACGGGCCAAGCGCCGCATGATCGCAGCCGTGCCTGGAGCCACCGTGGTCATCACCAACCCGACCCACTTCGCCGTCGCGCTGAAATACGAATCCGGCAAAATGGCCGCGCCGGTCTGCGTGGCCAAAGGCGCCGACGCGCTGGCGCTGCGTATCCGCGAGGTGGCCAAGGAAAACAAAGTGCCCGTCATCGAGAACCCGCCGCTGGCGCGCGCGCTCTACGCCACGGTCGAAGTCGACGAAGCCATCCCGGCGGAGCATTACAAGGCCGTTGCCCAAGTCATCGGCTACGTCATGCGCCTCACGGGAAAACTCAAGCCCAACTAGAACCTCAGCGGCACATGTCCTGCACGATCGGTCCGTAATTCGTGCGGGCCGGCGGCGTCTCGTTCCGCTTGGCGAGCGCCGCTTCGAGCCCCGTCGGGCCTCCCGGCAAGCTGAGATTCGTATATGCCTGATACCAGGGATCGTTCTCCGCCTGTTGGAGCGTGATGAATTTAAAGCCCGTGGAGCGATAAAGTGCGATCAGGCGCGGCAGCATGCGCGCGTCCAGCGCCCCGACATGCATCAACAGAACATAGGGAATGTCGTGGCCGTAAAGCTCATGCGACATCTCCCGTGTATAGCCGATCGTCTCTTTGGCCGCGGCAAGATAATCGGCTTCGAGCTTGGCGACAGCCGCTTTGTCGCCCTTTGCACGGCAACGCGCATAGGGGCCGTTGAACAGATAATCCCCGAAACTCATCGTCACGGCGGCAACCTTGTAGCCGCGCCCAGCCATATAGTCGCGCAAAGCCTGACGGCTCTCGGGCGTATCGCCTTCCGCCAGATAGGGATAGCG
The DNA here is from genome assembly GCA_028865545.1 of Alphaproteobacteria bacterium. Classification (GTDB taxonomy): domain Bacteria; phylum Pseudomonadota; class Alphaproteobacteria; order Micropepsales; family Micropepsaceae; genus Rhizomicrobium. The sequence goes on from JAGWJY010000037.1 coordinate 18,766, forward strand.
GAACCAGTGCCAGTCCGCGCCGCCCATCAACTCGCGCAGCAAAGGTTCGTTGCGCTCCACCTCGGTCTCATATTCGGCGAGCGTGTGCGTCTGGTAGTTCATATGCGACCAGGTGTGGTTGCCGAGCGGAAGACCCGCCGCGCGCCACATCTTCAACACCGGAGCCGAGGCCGGCTCTTCAGCCAGCCTTATGCCGTTGACGAAGCCATAAGCCGGCGGCAGATGCGCTTTCTTCATTGCGGCGATGATATCGCGGGCGATATCCACACGCGTCACGCCGGGCGGCAGATCGCTGTGCGCCGGCAGATCATCCCACGTGAAGGCGATCTGCGGCGCGGCGGCGGCCAGCGCGGGCGTGCCAAGCAACAGAAGCGGCAGCGCGGCCCAGAATAGCGTGCGCAATTTCATCGTTTCGCTCCCGCTTTGTGGTGGTCGATCTTCTTTTGCGGCGCGCCGAACAGCGCCAGCGGCACGGCATTGCCCATCACCTGGTAGCCGGCAGGGCCGGGATGCAAGTGATCGCCGGAATCGTAGACCGGAAGCATCTGATCCAGATGGGACGGATCACGTACCGCCGCGTCAAAATCAATCACGCCGTCGAAATCGTGTTGGACGCGAATCCAGGCGTTGAGTTCCTGACGGTCGGCTTCGTTGACGGCGTCCGGCGGATAATAGTTGTTGTCCATATCGGGCGTGACGGTGCCGATATAGGCTTTGATGCCGTGAGCATGTGCGCGTGCGGCGATCTGCTTGTAGGCGGCGATGAGATGCTCGACGAGCGCAAGGTGCTCGGCCGGCGGAACCTTTTGCTCCCGCGTCAGATTACCAAGATCGTTGATGCCCTCCAGCAAGATCAGATAACGCACGCCGGGCTGCACCAGCAGATCGCGATCGAAACGCGACAGCGCGTTGGGGCCCCAACCGTCGAGCAGCACGCGGTTGCCGTCTATACCTTCGTTGAGCACGGCAAGGTTGCGCGTTGCCGGCGACGCCTGGAGACGGCGCGCAAGGTCGTCAGGCCAGCGGTCGTTCATATCCGGTGTGGATTTGTAGCCGTCGGTAATCGAGTCGCCGAAGGTAACGATGGCGGCATCCTTCGGGCCGCCCTGCACGTCGACGCCGGTGATCACATACCAATGTTCAAGCTTGACGGCGTCCGGCAATTCGGCCTGCGAAACCGCGTCGCCTTGAACAAAGAACGACGTGGCGCGCGAGCCGTGATGGCCGGTCATCGGCGACGGCGCGTTGTCGAAATGCATCGACACGACCAGATCGGACAGAGGAGCGACCGCAAAATCGACGGGATCGGAAACATATTCGGCGCCCGCCGGGATCGTCACGTCCGTGCGGCCGGAGAAAGTCAGCGGCGTATCGCTTGCCGCCACGATGGCACCGGGCGTTCCGGGCAGCGGCCGTGCGATATGGACGGCCGTGAGATGCAGAGGCGTGGTGCCAAAAACGTTCGAAATCCGCAGCCGCAAGACACGACCGCCGAGGCTCAGATGAACCACCTGCCGTAGCGTCGCGTCTTTGAAATCGACGGCCGGCTCACCCTTGTCCGGGTCCACGACCAGCTGGGCGGCGGCCCAGGAGCCCACCCAATGGAGCGGAAGCTGCCTTGCCGACAGCGCCTGGGCCGGGGCCAACAGGCAGAGACCGACGAACAGCGCAAAACACGTCCTCATTTTGCTCCCTCTCTCTTTTAAGCCTTTGTCGGCCAAAGGGCAGTGCGAGATCAAGACGCCTGGCGGCCAGGACGCCATAACTTCTTCCGTATCGGAGGTGGTAAATATGCATACTGCGGCTAGGCTCGAATCATGATGGCGACACGTAGCATCTTGGGCGGCAATCTGGGCGTCCCGGCGGGAGGCTGGCGCTGGGCGGCGTTGGGTTTCGTCCTGCTGGCCCTGGCTGCGGCCGCATTGGCCGTGGCGACGCCGGACGCGGCGCGCTGGGCGGGCGTGGCGCTGCTTGCCGGCATCGGCGCCTTGGCAAGCCTTTTCCTCTATGCCGTATGGCCGCGCGAGACGATGAGCGGCGCCGACGCGCGCCGCATCGCCGAAGCCGCCGCCCGCGCCAATGTCGCCTGGGCGATCACCGGCAATGACGGCTCGGTGCTTGAGTGCAACGACGTCTACCGGCGCATGGCCGGCGCCAATGAAGGCGAAGCCGCGACGCCGCCCGAACTGGCGCTGGCTGGCGAGCCGTCGGCGTCGGTACTTTACCGGCTGGCGCGCGGCGCGGCGGAAGGCGTGGCGCGCGAAGAGTCCTTCGTTGTGGCGCCGGGTCTCGAGATCGTCGCCGCGGTGCGGCCGCTGTCCGGCGGACAGACAACATGGTGGTTCACGCCGCGCCTGTCGCCCGGGGCGCGGGCGGCGGCGAAGCCCGCTCCGGCGCCGGTCAATCTCGGCGTCAGCGATGTCTTCCGCGATGCGCCGATGGGCGTCGCCTTTGCCGATGCCGACGGCAAGCTGGTCGACGCCAATGCGGCCTTCAAGGTGTTCTTCGGCTCGGCCGGCGCGTTGTCGGGCCGCGCCTTGACCGATCTCGTCGAAGCGGCGGACCGCGAACGCATCGGCGCGGTGATCGCCAAGGCGCGGGAAGGCACAGCGGGCATCGGCTCCGCCGAACTGCGCGCGGCGGGCCAGGACGAACGCATGGCGGAGCTGTTCGCCGGACCGATGAGCGACGGCCGCGTGATCCTGTATCTGCTCGACGTCTCCGAACAGAAGGCGCTGGAGATCAAATTCGCCCAATCGCAGAAGATGCAGGCGGTCGGACAACTGGCCGGCGGCGTGGCGCACGACTTCAACAATCTGCTCACCGTCATCATCGGCAATTCCGAATTCCTTTTGATGCGTCATCATGCGGGCGATCCTTCGTTCAAGGAGATCAACGAGATCCACCAGAACGCGCTGCGCGCCGCGACGCTGGTGGGACAGCTGCTCGCCTTCTCGCGCAAGCAGACGCTGCAGCCGCGCGTGCTGGCGGTGCGCGACGTGGTGGGCGAGCTGGCGCTGATGCTGCGCCGCCTGCTGCGCGAAGGCGTCGAGCTGGAGCTGGAGCACGGCAGCGAGCTGTGGCCGGTGCATGCCGACGAGGCGCAGCTCTCCAACGCCATCATCAACCTGGTGGTCAACGCCCGCGACGCCATGCCCAAGGGCGGCACCGTCACCATCCGCACCGCCAACGAGACGGCGACCACGCCGGTGGCGCTGGGCACCGCCATCATGCCGGTCGGCGATTACGTGCGCATCGAAGTCGCCGACACCGGCACCGGCATTCCCAAGGAACATCTGGGCAAGATCTTCGATCCCTTCTTCACCACCAAGCCGGTGGGACAGGGCACCGGCCTCGGCCTCGCCACCGTCTACGGCATCGTCAAGCAGACCGGGGGCTTCATCACCGTGGACTCCGATGTCGGCAAGGGCACGGTGTTCCGCATCTTCCTGCCGCGTTTCCGCGCCGATCAGAACGCCGTCGCCGTCAGCGAACCCGAACGCGCCGCGCCGCGCGACGTCACCGGCCAGGACACCATCCTGCTGGTGGAAGACGAAGAGGCGGTGCGCAGCTTCGCGGCGCGCGCCCTGCGCATGCGCGGCTACAACGTCATCGAAGCGTCAGGCGGCGAGGAAGCGCTGGAGATCGTACACGCCGCCGCGGCGCCCATCCATCTGCTGATCACCGACGTGGTGATGCCCAACATGGACGGCCCGACCCTGGTGCGCGCGGTGCGCCGCATCCGCCCCGAGATGGCGATCATCTTCATGTCGGGCTATGCGGAAGAAGCCTTCCGGCGCAACGACGAGAAGGCCGAAGACCTCCACTTCCTGCCCAAGCCGTTCGGCCTGAAGCAGCTGGCGGCGAAGGTGAAGGAAGTGCTCTCCGGGGCACCCGCACCCAAGCGCGCGGGAATGGGCGAGTAAGGACTCCCGAAAACAGGATGCGGCGGACGACGCCGGCAGGACGGGGCGACGCCGCGCACCGTTTCGCCTTGGCACGCCAGGCACGGCGGGCTGCGGCGACCACCTCGGCACGCACGATCAGCATCTGTGCGCGATGGATGAGGGCGGCGATCTCGGCCTTGTGGGCGCGGCCCTCGGCGGTGTAGGCGCCGTGGCGGACGGCGCAGCGATTGCCGGCCGGCGCACCGGCGCGTCTTTTTCTGCCGGTCGATCGCGGACTTACACCGATTTCGGCAATATAATTGTTTGCAGGATTTTGAGGGGGGTATCCCCCCTTCTTGCGCTTCCGCCTGCCGTCACGCGCGCCAGCTTCGCCGCGACGAGGCTTGCGCGCCATCGCGTCGAGAAGCAGTCCCGGCATTTCCGCAGACGAAAGAACGAACACAGTCACGTTCCGCAGACGGATGATCTCCGCCGCGCCTCCTGCACATACCACATGTAAGACGTAATTCTTGAAACCGCCGGTTCAAGACAGCTGCGGCGAAATGCCTTCGCGAGTGAGTCGTATAATTATTTTCACCGCGCCGCTGTGACGGGCACGACGCGTCAAACTTTGCGGTATTGCGCCGCCGAAGGTTTCGGCAGCTGAATGAGCTGCAGGTTGGCGTGATAAGCAACAGCCCCCAGTATGGCGCTCACCTCTCCGTCAGCGTCGGACAACGGCGTCAAAAGGCGTTCAACGCCGACGAACTCGCGGTCGGGCCAGAGCAAGGTGCCCCGCTGAAAGTGGGGCGTGCGCGTCGCAACAACCAGATCGAAATCCGCCCGCAGCGCTTCTTCAAAGGACGCGCTTCGCACTTCACTGAGTTTCCGGCCGGTCAAATCCTCGCCATAGACTTGCACCATCTTCGATCCAAAGAGGCGGAAGCGGTAGTCGGACGAGGCCTTCAGCACCTCGACCATAAAGATTCGTCCGAGCATCCATTTGAACAGGCGCGGGCTGATATCGCTGCGCCGAAGCCATTCGCGGCCGCCCAGCACCGCTTCCAATTGCTGCGCACAGCGCACAAGGTCCGGGTCTGCAGAGACCGCAGCAAGATCGGGAAATTGCATTGAACAAGGACCCTTCCGATCAACCAAAACAATTGACATGCCCGAGACACGGCGTAACGCGCCGGGAACACGCCGAGAGTGGTCTCTGATAACCGAGACTCTTCCTAGTTCAGATGTTTCCTCGCCAAACGCACATACGAACTGAGAAACCGCGTCAGATATCGGCGCCTTAATGGACGCACTCCTGAGAGGCGGTATGAAAATAATTCAGTTGACGCTGCACGTCGTTCCGACGACCGCGACGCTTCGTGTCGATCGTCTACAGAACGTTGCTGGCCGACAGTCTAGCACGTTTCGCGGACTGTTCGTGCACACAGTTCCAAGATTATTTGCGTGCCGCGGCGCACGCACAGGTAAGCGGCTGATCGCACATGGCTCTTTCGAAAACTGCTGACAGGAGCCCGGGACCAGATCGGCAAGGCCGCAGAGAGGCGGCATGCAAATCGGAGGCGTTATCGACTTGCCGGATGCCGCGGACCGGTACGACGCGCTGCATCGCGTGTCAGCGGCAGCGATGCGGCGTAAGATGGGCCGGTATTGCTGGAGCAACGACGATGGCAGCGGACGCCAACATCACCGCCCTGACCGGACTGGTCACCGACATCCTGACGATCCTGGCAAAATCCGACCGCGCAGAAGTGAACAGAATTCTGTCGCGCGCCGTCGACGATTCCATCAGCCTCAGCAGCAACGCCATGATGGGCAGCAACAACACCAAGGTGAGCGCCGCGAAGATCAAGGCGGGGATTCTCGAACTGGCGCTGTCGCGGGTGAATCCGTCATAGCGGCCGGCGGCGGCTTGGTGTGACCCCTCCAATGTGTCAGGCAGTGCTTGACATGTGTAAGGCTATAGCTTACAGTCATGATCCGTAGTTTTCGCAGCAAGGCGTTGCGGCTTTTTGCCGGAAGCGGCGATGCTTCAAAATTGAGCGTACGAAATGTAGAGCGGGTGGAACTGCTCCTTCGTCGCCTTGATTCCGTGAGGCGGCCGGAGTTTATGAATTTGCCCGGTCTGTTCTTTCACGCGCTGAAGGGGCAAGAGAAAGGTCGATATGCGGTTCGCGTCACGGGCAACTATCGTTTGACTTTCGCTTGGGATGGAGACGATGCCGTCGACGTCGACTTGGAGGACTATCACTGATGGCTAGAAACCCGCGGCTCAAGGGGATTCGACCCGTTCATCCCGGCGAACTGTTGCGCGAAGTCGTTCTGCCCGCGATCGACAGACCCAAAACGGAGATTGCGCGGCTGCTCGGCGTTTCGCGGCAGACGCTCTATGATGTGTTGAATGAGAAACAACCGATCACCGCGAACCTGGCGGTGCGCATCGCAAAGCTTGTCGGAGACGATGCCGGAAGCTGGCTGACCATGCAGCAGAATTACGACCTCGAAATCGCCGAGCGCGCCTTGGCGAAGGAGCTGAAGCGCATCCCGACGCTGCAGGCGGCGGAGTGAAACGCCGTGACAAAATCGTCTGTGGCCCTGTTTTCTTTGTACAGGCGGCGGGAACGCGGGCTTAGCGCAAGACCCTCCGGCCAAAACAGGGAGCCTTGATGATCGCGAAGTCGGGCCTCAAGACGGTCACCTTTGTCTCGACCGTCATCGCGACGCTTGCCATCGGCGCGTTCGCGTCCCACGCCAAGCCGGCCGAGCCGATGCCGCAGCTTCGCCACGAGCACGGCGCCACCCAGCTGATCGTCGACGGATCGCCGTTCCTGATCCGAGGCGGCGAGCTGGAGAATTCCACGGCGTCGAGTCCGGCGTATCTCGATACGGTGTGGCCCAAGCTGACGGCCATGCGTCTCAACACGGTGATCGCGCCTGTTTACTGGCAGCTCATCGAACCGCAGGAAGGCTCCTTCGATTTCGCGACGGTGGACGGCCTTATCGCGGGCGCGCGGCATCACGATATGCACCTGGTGCTGCTGTGGTTCGGCAGCTGGAAAAACAGCATGTCGAGCTATGCGCCGGGCTGGGTCAAACGCGATCCGCAGCGCTTTCCCCGCGCCGAACGCTCGGATGGCGCCGGCATGGAGATCCTGTCCGCCTTCAGCCGGAACAATCTGCGGGCCGATTCCGAGGCGTTCGCCGCGCTGATGAAGCATCTGCGCGACATCGATTCCGCGCGCCATACGGTGATCATGGTCCAGGTGGAAAACGAAGTCGGAATGATTCCCGAAGCGCGCGATCACGGCGCGGCGGCCAACGCCGCCTTCGCCGCGCCGGTGCCGGCCGCGCTGACGGATTATCTGACAACGCACAGGGACACGCTGGCGCCCGCTCTCAAGACGGCATGGCAGGCACACCGCTTCAGGACCGGCGCGGACTGGGACGACACCTTCGGCGCGGGGCCGGCGACCGACGAATTCTTCACCGCCTGGACGGAAGGCCGCTTCACCGGCGAGGTCGCCGCCGTCGGCAAGGCCGTCTATCCGCTTCCGATGTATGTCAATGCGGCGCTGATGCGTCCCGGGAAGGCACCAGGGCAATATCCCAGTGGCGGACCTCTGCCGCATCTGTTCGACATCTGGCGCGCCGCAGCGCCGGCGATCGATTTCTTGGCGCCGGATTTGTATTTTCCGAATTTCGTGGAATGGGCGGACAAATATGCGCGCGCCGGCGCGCCGTTCTTCATTCCCGAAACCGGGCGGGTGTCCGCCGCCGACATGGGCGCCAATGCGTTCTATGCCTACGCCCAGCTGAACGCATTGGGCTTCTCGCCCTATGCGCCGGAGTTCCTGGCGCCGGACCAAGCGAAGACGATGGGAGATGCTTACGACGTCGTCGCCCAGCTCGCGCCGCTGATCCTGGCGAACCAGGGCACGGGAAAGATGATTGGCGTCGGCGCGCCGGCGCAGTTCGACGGCACGGTCGACCTCAAGCCGCAGCGCTTCACGTTCGGCGATTACACGATCACCGCGCACTTCAAGGAGCCGGCGCCGGTATCGATCGGCGCGAAGGCCGAGACGGAGATGCCGGGAGCCCATGGCGGCCTCATCATCCAAGCGGCCCCGGACGATTTCTGGATCGCCGGGACAGGCATGATCGTCACCTTCGGCGCGCGCAGCGGGACGAATGAGAGCGCGGGCATCGACGCGATCTGGGAAGGGCGCTTCGTGCGCGGCCGCTGGGTGCCGGGACGCAATCTGAACGGCGACGACGACAACCAGGGCCGTTATCTTCGCCTGCCAGCAGGCGAATTCACCATCCGCCATGTTCGGCTGTACCGGTATCGGTAGGGTGAGGATGGTAAAGACGCGGCAACCGACCGCCGTCATAGAAGCGGAATCTTTACGCTGATCGCAGTTGCGCGCACGGCGCCGGCCCGGCGGTGGTAAAATCCCCGGCATCGAGATCGGCTCCCATCGGGTCCGGTGACGACGCAACCAAGAGGAAGGACGAACAGGCCGGGCCGGCGTCCCTTCACGCGACGTAGACATGCATCGCGGCGGACACGCGGCCCCCCCTTGTGACGATAAGGGGATGACGATGCCGAAATACAGAGTCGCGCATATCAGAGAACAGGGCAACGACATCATCATCGTGCCCGTCGATGCCGCTTTCGAAAAAAGTTCCTCGGCCACACAACAGGGCATGGCGGACGCCTTGCAGCGCGCGGCGGTCGCCGCCGGGCTGGCGGGAACCGTGGTGCCCGTCTGGGAACATCTGGACGGCAGAATGGCCTTCATGGCGCCGCGCAACTGGGTGCCATACTTCCAGTGCATCAGCATGGATTTCGTGTGGGCGAACGTGAACCGCGAACTGACGCTGTAAGAGACTCGCGGGCACCGGCAAAGAGGTTGAGTCGCTGCTGGCGCGACGGTCGATCTGTGTAATTTTCTTGCGCCACATCTCAGGGGCGCATCTTGCGTATTCGCCGCCGTCATCGCCCGCTATCGCGTCGCGTGAACGATGGCGGAACGACATCGTGTATTATCGCGTCGAATCAGCACTTTATGTCGTATCTTGCCAACAAGAACAAAGCATGTACTAAGTTCTCCTCCCTGCGGCGCTGAATTCATTGGGAATGGGGGCCGCGGCATGGAATAAGGAGGCGGAAACATGAGTCAGTCGGCTTTGCGCGTCGTGGCTAAAGAAGACGGAAACACCGATAAAAAGCGCGCGCTGGAAGCCGCGCTTTCCCAGATCGACCGGGCCTTCGGCAAGGGCTCGGTGATGAAGCTCGGCCAGCGCGAACCGGTGACGGAAGCCGACGTGGTTTCCACCGGCTCGCTCGGCCTCGACATCGCGCTGGGCATCGGCGGGCTGCCGCGCGGCCGCGTCATCGAAATCTACGGTCCGGAATCCTCGGGCAAGACGACATTGGCGTTGCACGCCGTCGCCGAAGTCCAGAAGCGCGGCGGCATCGCCGCCTATGTCGACGCCGAGCACGCCCTCGATCCGATCTACGCCAAGAAGCTGGGCGTCGACGTCGACGAGCTGCTGATCTCGCAGCCCGACACCGGCGAGCAGGCGCTGGAAATCACCGACACGCTGGTGCGATCCGGCGGCGTCGACATCGTGGTGATCGATTCCGTCGCGGCGCTGACGCCCAAGGCCGAACTCGAAGGCGAGATGGGCGACCAGCTTCCCGGCCTGCAGGCGCGGCTGATGAGCCAGGCGCTGCGCAAGCTCACCGGCTCGATCTCCAAATCCAACACCATCGTCGTCTTCATCAACCAGATCCGCATGAAGATCGGCATCATGTTCGGCAATCCGGAAACCACCACCGGCGGCAATGCGCTGAAATTCTACGCCTCGGTGCGTCTCGATATCCGGCGCATCGGCGCCATCAAGGACCGCGACGAAGTGGTGGGCAACCAGACCCGCGTCAAAGTGGTCAAGAACAAGGTCGCCCCGCCCTTCAAGCAGGTCGAGTTCGACATCATGTACGGCCAGGGCATCTCCAAGGTCGGCGAGCTTCTGGACCTCGGCGTCAAGGCCGGGATCGTGGAGAAGTCGGGCTCGTGGTTCTCCCATGACGGCACCCGCATCGGTCAGGGACGCGAGCAGGCCAAGCAATATCTCGATGCCAACAAGGATACGGCGGCCAAGATCGAGGCGGCGATCCGCCAGAACGCCGGCCTGATCGGCGCCAGCCTGGCGCTCGGCAGCGAAGAGACGGCGGAAGCCGCCGAAGAGGACTAAGCGCGGCCGGGGTTCCGGCGGCGAACGCGTTAGAGATTCCGGGGCGTGGTCCCAGGGCCACGTTCCGGAACCTTGTCTGTTCCCTTGTTGGCATGAGGGAGCGACTCCGGAAGGGGCGTGTCGGGCGACCGGCGCGCCCCTTCGACATTGTGCACCTCCCCCGTTTGCAGGGGAGGTGCTGAACGCCGGCGAAGCGGAGGGAGCAACCGCAGCGGCCGCCCCCTCGTCCGGCTGCGCCGGACACTCCCCGTAAGCGGGGGGAGAAAGCGCGCTTTTTGGCCGGGATGACAAGAATTAAGGCCGCCGCTACAAGGTCCTTATGAAGAGTCTTTCCGATATCCGCGCCGGCTTCCTCGAATTCTTCCGCGAGCGGGAGCACGCCATCGTGCCCTCCTCGCCGCTGGTGCCGCGCAACGACCCCACCCTGCTGTTCACCAATGCCGGCATGGTGCAGTTCAAGAACGTCTTCACCGGCCAGGAGAAACGGCCCTATAGCCGCGCCACCTCGGTGCAGAAATGCGTGCGCGCCGGGGGCAAGCACAACGACCTCGACAATGTCGGCTACACCGCGCGCCACCACACCTTCTTCGAGATGCTGGGGAACTTCTCCTTCGGCGACTATTTCAAGGAAGAGGCGATCACGTTCGCCTGGGACTACGTCACCAAGACGGCGGCGCTGCCCACCGACAAGCTGCTGGTCACCGTCTATCCCACCGACGAGCAGGCGCGCGGCCTGTGGAAGAAGATCGCCGGACTGTCCGACGACCGCATCATCGGCCATGAGAGCAATCTGTGGGCGATGGGACCGCTGGGTCCCTGCGGCTATTGCTCGGAAATCTTCTTCGACCAGGGCGACAAGGTGGCCGGCGGACCGCCCGGTTCGCCCGAGGAAGACGGCGACCGCTTCCTGGAATTCTGGAATCTCGTCTTCATGCAGTTCGAGCAGATCGACGAGAAGACGCGCGTCGAGCTGCCCAAGCCCTCGATCGACACCGGACTGGGACTGGAACGCCTGGCCGCCATCCAGCAGGGCGTGCACAACAATTACGAGATCGACCTGTTCCGCCACATCATCGAGATGTCGGTGGAAGCTTCCGGCGCCAAGGCGGAAGGCGAGGCGCTGTCGAGCCATCGCGTCATCGCCGACCATCTGCGCTCGACCTCGTTCCTGATCGCCGACGGCGTGCTGCCGTCGAACGAAGGCCGCGGCTATGTGCTGCGCCGCATCATGCGCCGCGGCATGCGCCACGCGCATCTGATCGGCGCGAAAGATCCGCTGATGTACCGGCTGGTGCCGACGCTGGTGGCCGAGATGGGCGCCGCCTATCCGGAACTGAAGCGCGCCGAAGCGCTGATCGCCGAGACGCTGAAGCTGGAAGAGACGCGCTTCCGCGAGACGCTGGCGCGCGGGCTGAAGCTGCTCGACGAAGCCACCGGCACGATGCGGAAGGGCGACAGCCTGGCGGGCGAAGTGGCCTTCAAGCTTTACGACACCTTCGGCTTCCCGCTCGACCTGACGCAGGACGCGCTGAAGGCGCGCGGCATCACCGTCGACACCGACGGCTTCGCCGCGGCGATGGCCAAGCAGAAGGCCGATGCGCGCAAGGCCTGGGCGGGATCGGGCGAAGCGGCCACCGACACACAGTGGTTCGCCATCCTCGACGAGCTCGGCAAGACCGAGTTCCTCGGCTACGATACCGAAGAGGCCGAAGGCACCGTGGTGGCGCTGGTCAAGGACGGTGCGCGCGTACAGCAGGCCAAAGCGGGCGAGACCGTTCTCGTGCTGACCAACCAGACGCCGTTCTACGCCGAATCCGGCGGTCAGGTGGGCGACACCGGCACGCTTCGCTCGCCGCGCGCCGAAGGCAAGGTGAGCGACACCGAGAAGAAGCTGGGCGCGCTGCATGTGCATGTGGTGGAACTCACCAAGGGCGAACTCGCCGTGGGCGACGCGGTCGATCTGACGGTCGACGGCGAAAGCCGCCGCGCCACCCGCGCCAACCATTCGGCGACGCATCTGCTGCATGCCGCGCTCAAGCGCGTGCTGGGGCCGCATGTCTCGCAAAAGGGCTCGATGGTGGCGCCGGAGCGGCTGCGTTTCGACTTCAGCCATCCCAAGCCGGTGACGCCGGACGAGCTCGGGCGCATCGAGGCGCTGGTCAACGAGGTGGTGCGGCAGAATTCCGACGTCGCCACGCGGCTGATGCCGACCGACAAGGCGATCGAGGCGGGCGCCGAGGCGCTGTTCGGCGAGAAATACGGCGAGGAAGTGCGCGTGCTCACCATGGGCGAAGACCCCAAGGCGGACAAAGCCTATTCGGTCGAACTGTGCGGCGGCACGCATGTGCACCGGCTGGGGGACATCGGGCTGTTCACCGTGCTGTCGGAGAGCGCCGTGGCATCGGGAGTGCGCCGCATCGAGGCGCTGACGTCCGAAGGCGCGCGGCGCTATCTCTCGCATCAGGCGGAACTGGCGCGCGACGCGGCCGCGGCGCTCAAGACCAATGCCGAGGAACTGCCGGCGCGCGTGGCGCAACTGGCGGACGAACGCCGCCGGCTGGAGCGCGAGCTGAGCGACGTCAAGAAGGCGCTGGCGCTGGCGGGGCCGTCGAGCGGCGGCAAAGGCGACGACGCCAAGACCATCGCCGGCATATCGACGGTGCTGCGCGTGGTGGAAGGCGTCAGTGCGAAAGATCTGAAGAGCCTGGCCGACGACGCCAAGAGCAAGCTCGGCTCCGGCGTGGTGGCGTTCGCCGCCGTGGCCGACGGCAA
>JAGWJY010000087.1 GCA_028865545.1 Alphaproteobacteria bacterium
ACGCTTGTTCTCGTTGAAGCGGTGAAAGCTTGCCCGGCCATAGGCCATCGCCTGATCCTGCAGATCGCATTCCCCGCCCTGGTCGCAGATCGGGCAATCGAGCGGATGGTTGATGAGCAGGAATTCCATCACTCCCTCGCGCGCCTTCTTCACGAGCGGCGAATTGGTGTTGATCTTCGCGGGCGTCCCGTCCTTGTTGGGGAAGATGTCCTTCACCTGCAACGCGCAGCTTGCCTGCGGCTTCGGCGCCCCCACCCATTCGACGAGGCACATGCGGCAATTGCCGGCGACGGAGAGGCGCTCGTGATAGCAGAAGCGCGGCACCTCCGCGCCTGCCTGCTCGCAGGCCTGCAGAAGCGTGATGTTGTCGTCCGCTTCGATTTCCTTGCCGTCGATGATGATCTTACGGGCCATGATCTACTCCGCCGCCAGAGGCGCGGCCGCGCGCCCGGAAGCATTTCTGTATTCGGCCATGCGTCGTTCGATCTCCGGACGAAAATGGCGGATCAATCCCTGGATCGGCCACGCCGCAGCATCGCCGAGTGCACAGATCGTGTGGCCTTCCACCTGCTTCGTCACTTCGAGGAGAAGGTCGATTTCGGCAGGCGTCGCATCACCTTTCTGCATGCGTGTCATCACGCGCCACATCCAGCCGGTGCCTTCGCGGCAGGGCGTGCATTGCCCGCAGCTCTCGTGCTTGTAGAAATAGGCAAGGCGCTGGATCGCCTTCACGACGTCAGTGGACTTGTCCATCACGATCACCGCCGCGGTGCCGAGACCGGACTGTACGGCCTTCAGAGAATCGAAATCCATCAACACACTGTCGCAGATAGATTTGGGAATCAGAGGAACCGACGCACCGCCCGGAATAACCGCCAGAAGATTTTCCCAACCGCCGCGCACACCTCCCGCATGACGCTCGATCAGTTCCTTGAGCGGAATGCCCATCTCCTCTTCGACGTTGCAGGGTTTGTTCACATGGCCCGAGATGCAGAACACCTTGGTGCCGGTGTTGTTGGGACGGCCGATGCCGGCGAACCATTCGGCGCCGCGGCGCAGAATCTCCGGCGCCACTGCGATGCTCTCGACATTGTTGACGGTCGTCGGGCAGCCATAAAGGCCGACATTGGCCGGGAATGGCGGCTTCAGCCGCGGCTGGCCCTTTTTGCCTTCCAGGCTTTCGAGCAGCGCGGTTTCCTCGCCGCAGATATAGGCGCCGGCGCCGTGATGGACATAGAGGTCGAAATCCCAGCCATGGACGTTGTTCTTGCCGATCAGCTTGGCCTCATAGGCCTCGTCGACCGCGCGCTGCAGCGCCTCGCGCTCGCGGATGAATTCGCCGCGTACGTAGATGTAAGCCGCGTGCGCCCGCATGGCGAAGCTGGCGATCAGGCAGCCTTCCACCAGCGTGTGCGGATCGTGGCGCAGGATATCGCGATCCTTGCAGGTGCCGGGCTCGGATTCATCGGCGTTGACCACCAGGTAATGCGGCCGCTCCTTGATCTCCTTCGGCATGAAGGACCACTTCAAGCCCGTCGGAAAACCCGCGCCGCCGCGGCCGCGCAGGCCGGACTTCTTCATGATGTCGACAATGGCCTCGGGACCAAGCTCGAGAATCTTCTTGGTACCGTCCCAATTGCCGCGCTTCTTCGCCGCGGCGAGCCCAGGCGACTGGAAGCCGTAGAGATTGGTGAAGATGCGGTCCTTGTCGGCGAGCATCAGGCCTTTTCCTTTAATGTCGTCGGACCGCCTTCGGGCTCTGAGGAATGGCGGTCGTTCTGCGGACCGGTCTTGGGCTGCCGGCCCTCGCGCAGGTCGCGGAGAATTTCTTCGGTCGCCGGCCCGTCGAGGTCTTCGTAGAAGTCCTTGCCGATCTGGATCATCGGCGCATTGACGCAGGCGCCGAGGCATTCGACCTCCATCCAGGAGAACTTGCCGTCGGCGGAGACCGTGTGCTGCTTCTCGTGAATATGCTTTTTGCAGGCCTTCACGACGTCGTCGGAGCCGCGCAGCCAGCACGGTGTCGTGGTGCAGACCTGCACCAGATGTGTACCGACCGGCTCGAGATTGAACATGGTGTAGAAGGTCGCGACTTCGAGCACGCGGATGTAGGGCATCGACAGCAGCTTGGCGACCGCTTCGATCATCGGCTTGGTCACCCAACCTTCCTGCTCCTGACCGATCCACAGCGACGCGATCACCGCCGAGGCCTGACGGCCGGCGGGATATTTCGTGATCTCTTTTTCCACCCGCGCCATGTTCTCCGCGTTGAAGGCGAAGGAGGCGGGTTGCTGTTCAGCAAGACGACGCAGGCTCACCGGTCGATCTCCCCAAAGACGATGTCGATCGAACCGATGACGGCCGAGACGTCGGCCAGCATGTGGCCTTTGCACAGATGATCGAGCGCTTGCAGATGCGGATAGCCGGGCGCGCGGATTTTGCAGCGATACGGCTTGTTGCTGCCGTCGGCCACCAGATAGACGCCGAACTCGCCCTTGGGCGCTTCCACCGCCGCATAGGCCTCGCCCGGCGGCACGTGGAAACCTTCGGTGTACAGCTTGAAGTGATGGATCAGCGCTTCCATCGACGTCTTCATCTCACCGCGCCGCGGCGGCACAATCTTGTGGTCGGTGGCGACGACGGGACCAGGCGGCATCTTGGCGATGCACTGCTGCATGATCTTGACCGACTGGCGCATCTCTTCCATGCGCATGACATAGCGGTCGTAGCAGTCGCCGTTCTTACCGATCGGAATCTTGAAGTCGAGTTCGCTGTAGCACTCGTAGGGCTGCGCGCGCCGCAAATCCCAGGCGACGCCGGTGGACCGCAGCATGACGCCGGACATGCCCCAAGCCTCAGCTTCGGCGCGCGTGACGATGCCGATCTCGGCATTGCGCTGCTTGAAGATGCGGTTGTCGGTGAGCAGGCCTTCGATGTCGTCGAGTACCTTCGGAAAGGTTTCGCAGAACTCGGCAATGTCGGTGATCAGTTCGGGGGGCAGATCCTGGTGAACGCCACCGGGACGGAAATAAGCCGCATGCAGGCGACTGCCGCAGGCGCGCTCGTAGAACACCATCAGCTTCTCGCGCTCTTCGAAGCCCCACAGCGGCGGGGTAAGCGCGCCGACGTCCATCGCCTGTGTGGTGACGTTCAGCAGATGCGACAACAGCCGGCCAATCTCGGAATAGAGCACGCGGATGTATTGCCCGCGCTTGGGCACTTCCAGACCGAGCAACTTCTCGATGGCGAGGCAGAAGGCGTGTTCCTGATTCATCGGCGCCACGTAATCGAGCCGGTCGAAATACGGGATCGCCTGCAGATAGGTCTTGTGTTCGATCAGCTTCTCGGTGCCGCGGTGCAGGAGGCCGACATGCGGATCGACGCGAGTGACGATCTCGCCGTCTAGCTCCAGCACCAGGCGCAACACGCCGTGCGCGGCCGGATGCTGCGGACCGAAATTGATGGTGATCTTGCCTTCGTCGGATTGGGCTTCGGGCTTGTCCATCACGCCTTCTTCCCCGTTTCGCCGGCCTTCTCGTCACCCGGAAGGATGTAGGGCGCACCCTCCCACGGGCTCATGAAGTCGAAATTGCGGAATTCCTGGACCAGCTGCACGGGCTGGTAGACTACGCGCTTGAGATCGTCGTCGTAGCGCAACTCGACGAAGCCGGTCAGCGGAAAATCCTTGCGCAGCGGATGGCCGGAGAAGCCGTAGTCGGTGAGGATGCGGCGCAGATCGGGATGGTCGGCGAACATGATGCCGTAGAGATCATAGGCCTCCCGCTCGAACCAGCCGGCGGCGGGGAATACGGGGATCGCCGTGCGCACCGGAGTTTCCTCGTCGGTTTCCAGCTTCACGCGGATGCGGCGGTTCTTGGTCAGCGACAGCAGATGGTAGACGACGTCGAAGCGCTTGGCGCGGGCCGGCCAGTCGACACCGCAGACGTCGATCAGCACCTTGAACTCGCAGGACGGATCATCGCGCAGGAATGTCAGCACGCGGGTGATCTCTGCGGCCTCGACATCCAGCGTCAGCTCGCCCAAGGCGACCTTGCTGCTCTTCACCGCGCCGGGCAGCGCAGCAGCGACAGTCGATGCCAGTTCGGTCAAGTCCATGCCTGTCACCGTTCGATCGTTCCGGTGCGGCGGATTTTCCGCTGCAGCAGCATGATGCCGTAGACCAGCGCTTCGGCCGTCGGCGGACAGCCGGGCACATAGACGTCGACCGGCACGATGCGGTCGCAACCGCGCACCACGGAATAGGAATAATGGTAATAGCCGCCGCCGTTGGCGCAGGATCCCATCGAGATCACATAGCGCGGCTCGGGCATCTGGTCGTAAACCTTGCGCAGTGCGGGCGCCATCTTGTTGCACAGTGTGCCGGCGACGATCATCACGTCGGACTGGCGCGGCGATGCGCGCGGGGCGAAGCCAAAGCGCTCTACGTCATAGCGCGGCATCGAGGCCTGCATCATCTCGACGGCGCAGCAGGCAAGCCCGAAGGTCATCCACATCAGCGAGCCGGTACGCGCCCAGGTGATCAGCGCGTCGGCGCTGGCAACGAGAAAACCCTTGTCGGCCATCTCGGCCTGCATCGCCTTGAAATAGGGGTCGTTGTCCGGCAGCGCCGCGCCGCCTTCCACGCCCGCACGGGCACCGGTTCCGGCCGGGATCACTCCCATTCGAGCGCTCCCTTGTTCCATTCGTAGATAAAGCCGACGGTCAGCACGCCGAGGAAGACGATCATCGACCAAAAGGCGAAGACGCCGGTATCGCCCAGGGTGATGGCCCAGGGAAAGAGGAAGGCAACCTCGAGGTCGAAGATGATGAAGAGGATGGAGACGAGATAGAAACGGACGTCGAATTTCATGCGGGCGTCACCAAAGGCGTTGAAGCCGCATTCATAGGCCGAGAGCTTCTCGGGGTCCGGCTTGGACGGGGCAACCAGCATCGGCAGCACCAGCAGCGCGAGGCCAATAACTCCGGCAATTCCGATAAAAATGAGAATCGGCAGGTATTCCAGAAGTAGCCGTTCCATCTCTTTTCCTTACTCGCGCCAAAACCGGCGGTACGCAATTCCGTAAAGTCCCGCGCTGGCGCGCCGTCAACACAGCCGACGCACTATTTCGCGGGCGCACTATAAACGGGGACCCACCTGACACAACGCCAATTAGAAGCGTTTAGAACAGGAATCGCGGCAGGAAAACAGGAAATTTGAGGGGAATTTCGGAGGACAAGTTGCCGCTCCTTTGGGCACGCGCCGCTGCATTGCGATGAAGTGCGGTGCAACTCGGCAAAGACGAAGGTGCCAAGGCAGGCTTATCGAGTTGTAGCCGCGCGGAACTGAGGTTTCGCCTGTCTTCACGCGAAAGTGCGCTTCGACGTGGCAGTCTTCTCTCGCTTCACGAGCGAAGACTGGCGGGAGCGACGGGGCTCGAACCCGCGACCTACGGCGTGACAGGCCGTCACTCTAACCAACTGAGCTACGCCCCCGCGGGCGCCCGCGGCCCAGTCACAGAGGACGGCCGCGAAGGACGGTCGATGTAGGGCGGGCCCTACCCCAAGTCAAGCAAAGACACCTATTGCCCGTCGCCGTCGTCGTCGCCGCCCGGGCCGCCACCCCGGCCGCCACGATGGCCGCGGTGTTCCGCGCCGCCGGGACCGCCGCCTTGTTCCCCGCCGCCATCCGCCTTGCCCTTGCCGCATGGCGGACGCAGCTGCTGGGCGGTCAGTACGCCTTTACCGTCGACATCCAGCTGATCGAATAGCGAGCGAGCGGTCGCAGAGTATTCGTCGAAGTCCACCACCCCGTCGCGGTTCCAATCAACCAACGGCGACGTGGCCGCCGCGTCCTCGCTCCAGCGCCTGTTGTTGACGGCGCGCACCTCGTCCATTTCGAGCACACCGTCGTGATTGGTGTCGGCGGCATCGAAATCTTTCCGCAGGCCGGCGTTCAGCTCGGCGCGCGTCAGGTTGCCGTTCTTGTCGGCGTAGCGCAGCAGCATCGCAATTGGCGAGTGCCATTCCTGGTCACAATGCTGGGGACCGCCGGATTGGGGCTGGCGATGCTCGGAGGCGCAGCCGGCAAGCGAAGCCGCCATGGCGATGGCCATCAACAGCCGCACGGGGCTTTTGCTCATCACATCGTTCCTGACAAAACCAGCCACATTAGGCGCAGAACTTTCGCAAAAGTGTGCCTGTTTTACGAGGGTGCATGGCCCGCCAGCCGTTGCGGCAAGACCTCGGAGACTGGCTTGCCAGGCGTAGCTCGCAGGACAGCCCGGCTCCGCCCAAATGGGCTTAGGCCGGGCAGGCTTCACGCGTTTCGCGAGCGAAGCCTGGTGGGCGGTGAGAGTTTCGAACTCCCGACCCTCTCGGTGTAAACGAGATGCTCTACCGCTGAGCTAACCGCCCGGCAGAAGGATTGTAGCAGAAATAGAAGTTGTTGATCCCCTACCCTCGGCGCGCTTCAGGCGCGCCTCGTCGGGGATGATTTCACAGTCATGAAATCAGTTCAGCGAATCCTTCAGCTGCTTGCCGGCGCGGAAGCGGGGCTGCTTGGACGGCTTGATGGTGATTTCTTCGCCGGTCTGGGGATTACGGCCCTTGCCGCCGGCGCGCGTGGCGACGACGAACACGCCGAATCCGGTCAA
>JAGWJY010000038.1 GCA_028865545.1 Alphaproteobacteria bacterium
CCGCCGAAGCGCTGACCAATTCTGCCCGCAACTTCTTGAAACTGGCGCCGGCCTATCTCGGCTTCGTGCCCAGCGACATGCGGGTGGTGGAATGCCTGCGCCGCCAGGTCTCGTTGTGGCAGGCCTATCCCAAGAGCCCCTCACTCGCGGCAGTCAGTGCCCTGACGGCGCCGTTGGGTGCCGCTACGCCGCGGCTGCGCGCCGGCGGCTCACTGCGTTAAGCATAATCGGCAGGTTTGGCCGCGATCTGCACCGCGCCCGGAAATAGTGTATAGTCTACTAACAAACTGGAAGGCTCGCGCCTTCCGGCCCGGGGGATTGTGTTCAAGGGGGTACAGATGTCTGCGCTCATGGAAATCTGGCATGCCATTCACGCCGTCGTGGCGTCGGCCGATTACTACACGCTTGGCGCTGCCGTAATCGTCATCGTCATCGCGGGCTTTTTGATGGAGAGCGTCAGTTCGGTGGTGCCGGTCACGATCGTGTCACTGCTGGCCTTCGTGCTGGTGAAAGCCGGCATCGCCATGGCGACCGGGCATCACGACATCGCCGTGTTGATCGACGAATACTGGGTCGCCTTCAAGGACCTGCCGATGCTGATCCTGCTCGCCTATCTGCTGATCTTCGGCGTATTGATCAGCGTGGTGCGGACGGTCCGCAATCTCATCCGCTGAGCCACGCCGACCTTATTTCTTCCTGGGACCGCCCTTGCCGGCATTGTCGACGGCAAACGGGCCGGGCCCAAGCCCGATCAGCATCAACAAACCGCCGGCGATGGCCGCATGGCAGGCGAACAGTTGATGCTCCGCGGCGCGCGAGGCGGCATCGGGGATCAGCCAGTAATCATGCAGCGTCACCATCGAGATGATGGTGATGGTGAAGAGGATGAGAGCGCCATAGCGCGCGTGATAGCCGAAGATCAGCGACAGGCTGCCCATCACGAGAAACAGGATGGCGACCGCCAGGATGAAGGCCGCGCCGGGAATGCCGCGGTACGACATCAGGTGGATCGTACCTTCCCAGTCGCCGGCATACAGCATGGCTTGCGACAGGAAGAACCAGCCGAAGACAAACCGCCCGACCAGCGGTGAAAGAAGTTCCGAAACGGACATGACGCCCCCGACGCAGTGACTGAGCGTCAGGATTTTAGTTGAGTAAAAGGCTGATAGCCAAGAGCCTGCCGCAAAACACCCGCCATCGGCGCGTTTCAGCTGAATGCAATCAGGCGCTGCGCAGGGCGTGCTTGCGCAGGTGGCGGACCAGCGCCATTTCGTCGAGGCGCGCCTGGGCTCTGCGGGCTTCAATTTCAGCGAGGCGCTTTTCCTGCTGCTCGGCGGCAAACTCCAGACTCTTGAGGTCCTGGAAAGCGGCGGCCAGATCGTTCTGGCAGATGGCGCGCTCGCGCTCGATATCTTTCAGCGTCTCCGTCAGCTTCTCGCGACGGATCTCGATGGATTTGAGGAACGAGGGAAAGGCGAGACGGCCAATATCGGTATCGCCGGCACGATGACGCTCGCGCGCGACGCTGTCTTCCAGATCGGCCAGCTTCTTTTCGACATCGGCTTTCATGCCGTCCAGCGTGGCCATGCGGCGCTTGAGGTCATCGACGCGGAAGCGCCGCAACCTCAGCAACGTGTCCTGCTTCTTCATGACGCCTTACCTTTTCCCACCCGCGAGTATTGTGCCCAACTCCTGATACCCTTCGGTTAACGAGGAGCGCTCGTCCTTGCGCTGGGCCAGGAATCTTTCAAACAGAGGATGCAAGGACACGGCCACATCCACGTCCGGATTTGTCCCGGATTTGTACGCACCCAAACGGATCAGTTCGGCCATATCTTCATAAACGGCGATGGATTTCCGCGATTCCGCGACAACAGCCTGTTCATCTTCGCTGTTGCAGCCCGGCATGGTGCGGCTTACCGAGCGCAAAATGTTGATGGCTGGAAACCTTCCGCGTTCCGCTATGACACGGTCGAGCACGATGTGGCCGTCGAGAATGCCTCGCACTGCATCGGAAATCGGCTCGTTGTGATCATCGCCTTCGACCAGAACCGTAAACAGGCCGGTGATGGAACCGGCGCAGCCTTCCTGTGCCGGACCGGCGCGTTCCAGAAGACGCGGCAGTTCCGCGAAGACCGTGGGCGTATAACCTTTGGAGGCCGGCGGCTCGCCGGCGGAGAGACCGACTTCGCGCTGGGCCATGGCAAAGCGCGTCACGCTGTCCATCAGCAGCAACACATGCATTCCCTGATCGCGCAATTGCCCGGCAATGGTCATGGCGGTGTAGGCGGCTTGACGGCGCACCAGCGGCGGTTCGTCCGAAGTTGCCGCCACCACGACGGAGCGTTGCAAGCCGCGCTCGCCGAGATCGTCTTCCACGAATTCCTTCACTTCGCGGCCACGTTCGCCGACCAGACCGATCACAATCGCGTCAGCGTCGGAGTAGCGCGCCAACATGGCGAGCAAGGTCGATTTGCCGACACCGGAGCCGGCGAAAATGCCCATGCGCTGGCCTTTGCAGCAGGTGGCGAAGGCGTTGAGGGCGCGAATTCCGAGATCCAGCTTGCCGCCGATGCGGTTGCGCGATTGCGCGGCCGGTGGTTGCGCCTTGATGGGATAGGCGATTTCGCCTTGTGGTAACGGGCCTTTACCGTCCGTGGGCCGCCCGAAAGCGTCCAGAATCCGGCCAAGCCAAGCCTGGCAGGGATAAATCGCCGCGGTATGGCCTTCAAAATCGGCCCGCGCCCCCAAGGTCATGCCGTCCAGGGCGCCGAGGGGCATGGTGAGCGCCCGGCCATCGCGAAATCCCACCACTTCGGCTGGGATGGCGCGGCCGGTCGGCGGGGTCAAACGGACCTGGCCGCCCATACTAATAGCGCCGGTCGCCCCGGTAACCTCTACCAGTAGTCCTTCGATGCGGGCCACTCGCCCGAACCGCCGGAGCTCCGGCAAGGCCTCGATTTCTTCCCGCAACGACTGCATCCGCGACCTTTCTGCGTGCCTGAACAAGCATCTTGCCGGGAAGCACTTAAGTCGGGGTAAAGTTAATAAATCGAATCAAGGGGATGCCGGGGCAATTCTGAAGGGCTGTTAAGCCCGGGTTCGAATCCCCTGAAGCCATCAATGTGACAAAAAGGGGATGTTAACCATTGCCGGTTACCTTCTTTCGTGTGGTTAACCAGTCCGGTAGAAACACATTCGCCGGCTTCATGACCAAAGGGGTCTGACTATGCGCGTGCTCTTGATCGAAGACGATAGCGCGATGGCACGGAGCATCGAACTGATGCTGCGGTCTGAGGGCTTTAACGTCTACACGACGGATCTGGGCGAGGAGGGGATCGATCTCGGCAAGCTGTACGATTACGACATCATCGTGCTCGACCTGCAGCTTCCGGACATGAGCGGCTTCGAGGTCTTGAAGAGCCTGCGCGTCGCCAAAGTTCAGACACCGGTGCTCATTCTTTCGGGCAACGCGATTGTCGAAGCAAAAGTCAAGGCGCTGGGCTTCGGCGCCGACGACTATATGACCAAGCCGTTCCACAAGGACGAACTGGTCGCCCGCATTCAGGCGGTCGTGCGCCGCTCCAAGGGGCACTCGCAGTCGGTGATCACCACCGGCAAGCTGACCGTGAACCTCGACGCCAAGACGGTGGAGGTCGACGGCTCGCGCGTCCATCTCACCGGCAAAGAATATCAGATGCTGGAACTGCTTTCGCTCAGGAAGGGCACCACGCTCACCAAAGAAATGTTCCTCAACCATCTCTATGGCGGCATGGACGAGCCGGAGCTGAAGATCATCGACGTCTTCATCTGCAAACTCCGCAAGAAACTCGCCGCCGCCACCAATGGCGACAACTATATCGAAACCGTCTGGGGCCGCGGCTATGTGCTGCGCGATCCGACGGAAGAGATCGCCGCCTGACGACATCCAAAGGGGGCAGTGAAAAGGGCGCCTGCGCAGGCGCCCTTTTCGTTTACGGAAGTTTGCAGTTCAGAATCTTGGTGTCGATCGGCGAACCGATCAGCAGATGCCCGTCGGCCACCGCGCCCACGCTCGAACCGCCGATCTGCGAACCCATGTTCACATAGACCGGCGTCGCGGACTGCGGGATGCCGTTCGCCACGCTGACGCGGAAGATTTCCGAGGGCGCCGGCTTCGACGGATCGCTGCGGAAGGCGTCCATCTTGAAGCTGTCGGGATGACTGCCCAGCCAGAGGCTGCCGTCGGCGGCGACACGGGCGTTGTCGAGGTTGGACGGAATGGAAAGCGCATTCACCTGCTTGAGCTGGCCAAAGAACGGATTGCGCTCGAAGGTTAAAAGCGTGCGCGGATAGGCTTCCGTCACATAGAGATATTTTCCGTCGGGCGAGAGCGCCGCACCGTTGGGGAAATTCAGGCCGGTGACGACCTCGGCAAACTTCACGCCGTCGAAATAAAGGACATCGGCGCGCGGCAGCACCAGATTGTCGTCCAGCCAGCGCCCGAGCTTCGTCTTGCTGGTATGGTCGTTGACGACGTAGAAGCGGTCCTGGTCAACCGCCGCCACGGCGTTCGGGCTGATGAGCATGCCGCTGCCGATGCTGCCGACTTCCGCCAATTTCGCCACTCCACCCGCGACGGTTACGGAGAAAATGTCGACCGTATTGCTGCCGCTCATGCGATGATTGATCGCCATCAGCGTCAGGCTGCCGTCGGGTGCGCGATAGAGGCTGATGCCGTGCGGATGAAAATCGGCCGGCGTGCCCGCGAGCTTCACGAGGTGCGCGCCCGGCTGCAGGTAGTCGTAGCTGTAGAGTCCGTCCTGCGGTGCCGACTTGCCTTTGGCGCGTGCCGCGCGGTCCATCGCCGAGACGAAAGCGAGCTTGGCCTGGCGGTCGATGGCGATGTCTTCCGGCCCGACCACGCCGCGCACGGTTTCGCAGGTGCCGTTGAAGCCCGGCGTCACACGGGTGAAGGCGCCATGCGAGTCCAGCATGCGATACGTCCCTGCCGCAAGCGCGACGACCAGAACCGCACCGGCGGTCACCGCCATGCGGATCCAAGGATTGATCTTCATTATGCCCCCTATCCTGCGAGCGCGGCCGCCGAGGAGAATTGCAGATTCGCCAGCCGCGCATAAAGGCCGCCGCGTGCGACCAGTTCGGCGTGGCTTCCCTCGCCCACGACCCGGCCCTGGTCCATCACGACGATCCGTTTTAAGCGCTGAATTGTGGCAAGCCTATGTGCAATGACGATGGTTGTGCGTCCGGTCATCAGATTGGCGAGGCCGCGTTGCACCAGCCTCTCGTTCTCAGCGTCCAGCGCGCTGGTCGCCTCGTCGAGCAACAACAGCGGCGCATCGCGCAGAATGGCGCGCGCGATGGCAATGCGCTGACGCTGCCCACCCGACAGCGTGATGCCGCGCTCGCCGACCAGCGTCGCCAGCCCGTTCGGCAGCGCGGCGATGAACTCACTGGCGGCAGCGGCGTCCGCCGCGCGGCGCACGTCATCGTCGCTGGCATCGGGACGGCCGTAGCGGATGTTGTCGGCGAGCGTGCCGGAGAAGATCACCGGATCCTGCGCCACGATGGCGATGTGCTGCCGCAATTCGGTCGGATCGAGCTCGGTGATGTCGATGCCGTCGTAAAACACCTGTCCGCCTTGAATCGGATAGAAGCGGAGCAGCGTCTGAAACACGCTGGATTTTCCGGCGCCCGATGGCCCCACCAGCGCCACCGCCTCGCCTGGTTCGATGTTGAGCGAAAAGCCGTTGAGGGCCGCATAGTCGGGCCGCGAGGGATAGCGCAGCGTCACGTCGCGCAAAGACACCGCCCCGCGCGCCGGCATCGGCAAAGTCTTGGGATGTACCGGCGCGGCGATATCGGGCTGTGCGTGCAGCAGTTCCATCAAGCGCTCCGAGGCGCCCGCCGCGCGCTGAAGGTCGCCCCAGGTTTCGCTGAGCGCGCCGACGCCGCCCGCCACCAGGATGGCGTAGAGGATGAACTGCAGCAGAACACCGCCGGTGGTCTGATGGGTGATGACGTCATGCGCGCCGACCCAGCCGACGCAGACGATCGCCGCGAAGACCGCAAAGATCACCACGCCCGACATCACCGCGCGTGCCCGGGTGCGCAGGATCGCTATCTTGACGGAGTCTTCGATCGCCGCATCGAAGGTCTTGCGCTCGTAACGCTCATGGGTGAAGGCCTGCACGGTCTGCACTGCGTTGATGGTTTCGCTGGCATGGGCGCTGGTGTCGGCGATCTTGTCCTGGCTTTTGCGGCTGAGCGTCCGCACCCAGCGGCCGAACAGCATCAGCGGCACCATCACCAATGCCACGGCGCCCAGCACCAGCGCCGACAGTTTGAAGCTGGTGACGAACATCATGATGAGGCCGCCGGTCAGCGTGACCGCGTTGCGGGCGGCGACCGAGGCGGAAGAGCCGATCACCGTCTGGATCAGCGTGGTGTCGGCGGTCAGCCGCGACAGCACCTCGCCGGTCCGCGTCACCTCGAAGAAGGACGGCGTCAGCGAAATGACGTTGTCGAACACCGCCTTGCGCAGATCGGCAATGACGCGCTCACCCGTCCAGGTGACGAAATAGTAGCGCGTCGCCGCGGACACCCCCATGACCGCCGCGACGGCCAGGAAGGCGAGGAAGTATTGCGAGATACGGGCGGCGTCCGCGGCGTTGAAACCGTGGTCGATCAGCCCCCGCCCGGCCAGCGGCAGGATCAGAGTGGCGGTTGCCGCCACCAACATGGCCACCACCGCGGCGACGATGGTCCAACGATAAGGCCTGAGAAAGGGCAACAGCCTCCGCAGGGGGGACAGCGAACGGGATTTTGCCCGGGTTGCTGCGGCATGTTGCAATTGTTCGGCGTATTCTGCGCCCGATTGGGCCATGATCTGACCGCCTGTTCTGGATGGCCTACTCTATATAGGCATGTCCGGCGCAGGGGAAAGGCGGACGCTTGCACCGTCCGGCCCGATCCCCTATAAGCCGCCCCCTCGTGCAAAAAAGGGCCGGCCGCCATGAAAAAGGGCATTCATCCCAACTACCACTTCGTGAACGTTCAGCTGAACGACGGCTCGACCTACCGTACGCGCACCACCTGGGGCGAGCCGGACCAGAAGCTGACGCTGGACATCGATCCGACCACCCATCCGGCCTGGACCGGCGGACAGCAGCAGCTGCTCGACCGCGGCGGCCGCCTGACGCGCTTCAACAAGAAGTTCAAGGATTTCGTGAAGTAACCATCGGCCTGATGGCGACAACAAAAAAGGCGCGCTCGAGGGCGCGCCTTTTTTGTTGTCTGCGGCGGCTCACTTCCCGCCGAAGGCCTGCTCCAGCATCGCCATGTGGCCGCGCGCGCCCGGCACCGGTGCGGCATTGCCGAACAACACGTCATCGAGACGTGCGATGCGGCGATAGAGATTGTCGCTGCGCGCCAGGAGGTCCTGCAGGATCGCCGGCAGTTGATCGACACCGTCCACGCGTCCACCGAAGCAGATTTCCTTCGAACCCAGACGATAGCGTTCGTTCGAAGCGTCTTCGGGATTCATGTCGCCTTCGTGCACCGCGCGCTGCACCAGCAGCCAGCTTGCCGCCTGCATCAAGCGCGTCGTGACGCGCATGCTTTCGCCGGCGTAGAGCATCGCGGTCTTGCGCGGCAGCTGGCGCTGATCTTCGCGGCCGGGGCCGTCGAGATAACGCGCAGTCTCTTCCACCAGCGACATGCCTTCGTCGAAGGTGCGTTCGAACATCGCCGAACCTGTGAAGGATTGAAGAGTCAGTTGGTGCAGGTCTTCGTCAGCACTTTCGATATACGCCATACTGTCCCGCCCGGTGATCATCCCGCATGAAGGCTATCAACTCGCCCGCGTCATGCAAGATGTGATAGCGCCTCGGTGTCGTATAAACCAAGCGCATGGTTGCGCGCGTGCAACGTATCTTGTTCATATTAATCATTGATGTGCTGCGGCTGCGAAATTCACCTTTTGAAAAACGAATCCGCGGCCGATTTCGTCGAGTGACGCACGGTAATCGCTTCGCGGCAGCGCGCGATTTCCCCTTCCAGCGCCAGGATTCGCTCGGACAACTCGAAAGCCGACATGGCGGAAAGGTCTTCGCCGAGCACAATGCCGACCGACTTTTTTCTGGGCAGTAGCTCTTCCGGATCGATGGCCATCGTTTCAGTCCCTGCGCCGCGTTGCTAATGTTTCTCCGCAATCCGCTGCCGTGCAAGCGCCAAGGAGCCTCAGCCATGAAGGCCATAAGCATCAAAAATCCCGGCCAAGCCTATGTTCTGGCGCTTGCCGAGGCCGAGAAACCGCGGCCCCGCGCCGGCGAAATTCTGGTCAAAGTGGTTGCCGCAGGCGTTAACCGCGCCGACCTGCTGCAGGCGATGGGCCTGTATCCGCCGCCGCCCGGCGCATCGTTAACGCTGGGGCTGGAATTGTCGGGCGAGATCGCCGAACTCGGCGACGGCGTCGTCAATCATAAGGTGGGCGATCGGGTTTGCGCTCTGGTGGCGGGCGGCGCCTATGCCGAATATGTCGCCGTGCCGGTGCAAGGCGTGCTGCCGGTTCCTAAAAACGTCAGTCTTGTCGATGCCGCCGGCCTGCCCGAAGCACATTTCACCGTCTGGACCAATCTGGTCGATACCGCGCGCATGACACGCAAAGACAGCGTGCTGATCCATGGCGGCTCCAGCGGCATCGGCACCACGGCGATCCAGCTTTGCGCGGCGCGCGGCCAAACAGTGTTCGCCACGGCGGGCAGCGTTGAGAAATGCAAGGCCTGTGAAGCCTTGGGCGCGGCGCGCGCCATCAACTACCGCAGCGAAGACTTTGTCGAAGTGGTGAAGGCGGCGACTGATGGTAAAGGCGTCGACGTCATCCTCGACATGGTCGGCGGCGACTACATCGAACGGAATTTCCACGCCGCCGCCTTGTGGGGCCGCATCGTCAACGTCGCTTACCAGTCGGGATCGCGCGCGACGGTGGATTTCTCGCTGATGCTGCGCAAGCGCCTGACGCTCGCCGCCACCACCTTGCGCCCGCGCAGCAATGAAGAGAAAGGCGCGATCCGCGATGCGCTGCTGAAAGAGGTATGGCCGCTGGTCGAGGCCGGCAGGATCAAGCCGCTGATCGACGGCACCTTCCCCATCGCCGACGCGCAGGCCGCCCATGCGCGGATGGCGAGTTCGCACCATATTGGAAAAATTCTGCTGACCCTATAAAGCGTGCGCCATGGATCTCTCACAAATCTCCGCGGGCCTGAACCCGCCGTCCGACGTCAACGTCGTCATTGAAATTCCCGCCGGCGGACCGCCGGTGAAATACGAGATGGACAAGGCCTCCGGCGCGCTGTTCGTCGACCGTTTCCTGCACACGGCGATGTACTATCCCGGCAACTACGGCTTCATTCCGCACACGCTGTCGGAAGACGGCGATCCCTGCGACGTGCTGGTGATCTCGGCCGTCCCGGTGATCCCGGGCGCGGTGGTGCGCTGCCGCCCGGTCGGCGCGCTGGCCATGCGCGACCAGGCCGGTCCCGACGAGAAGATCATCGCCGTGCCGGTCGATGCGCTGCATCCGTTCCATTCCGGCGTGAAGTCCTACAAGGATTTGCCGCCGATCCTGCTGCAGCAGATCGAACACTTCTTCCAGCACTACAAGGACCTGGAGCCCGCCAAATGGACCCGCGTCGGCGAATGGGTGGACGCGGCGGGCGCCGAACGGCTGATCGCCGACGGCATCGCCCGGGCGAAGAAGGCGTGAAAGCAGCTGCGGGCCGCCCTAGACTGCCCACATGAAGATTCTCCTCACAGGCGCGAACGGCTTCATCGGCAGACATCTTCTGGCCCGTTTGGTCGCCGCGGGCCATGAGGTCATGCCGGCCGTTCGTCACCTCGAAGAGACGGACAGGCTGCTGCCTAAACCCACGTCGATCCGCGTCGATCTCAACCGGGATACGACACCAGAGACTTGGCTGCCGCGTCTGGTCGGAATCGACGCGGTCGTCAATTGCGCCGGCGTTCTGCAAGGAAGCCATAAACAGAAAATCGCAGCGATCCATGCCGAAGCGCCAATCGCGTTATTTCGTGCCTGCGCCGCCGCTGGCGTGCGCCGTGTGATTCAGATTTCCGCCATCAGCGCGGTCGATGGCGCCGGCACGGCATACGCGGCGAGCAAGAAAGAAGCCGACGATTTTCTTGCAGCGAGCGGCGACACACTTGATTGGATCGTCTTGAGGCCTTCGCTTGTCTATGCGCGGGGTGCGTATGGCGGGACGGCGCTGTTTCGTGCGCTCGCCGCGTTGCCGCTAATGATACCACTGGTCGGCAGCGGCCAGCAGGTCTTCCAGCCCCTTCACGTCGACGATCTTGCAGACACCGTATTGCGTGCCCTCGAAACACCGTCCTTGCGCGGAGTGATCATCGATCCGGTCGGGCCGGAGCAACTCACACTGCACCGCATATTGACCGATCTGCGGCGATGGCTGGGTTACGCTCCCGTACCGACACTGGCACTGCCACTTTGGCTGATCGCAGCTGTCGCTTGTATTGGTGATCTGCTGGGCGGCACGATCAACACGACGGCCCTCAAGCAGCTGCAGTTCGGAAACGCCGGCGACGTCGCCGCTTTCACGGCGGCGACCGGCATACGACCTCGCAGATGGAGCGATGCGTTGCTGGCGGAGCCGGCGCAATTGCAGGATCGTTGGCATGCGCGGCTCTATTTTCTCCGCCCTTTGTTGCGCCTCGCCATTGCCGCGACATGGATCGTGTCTGGGATCGTTGGTCTGATCAGCGAGGCAGCCTTGGCGCAGAGCGTCAAACTATTCGGGACCGGCGTGTCGGTGCTTGCCATGGATACGACCTGTCTGGCCGACATCGCGATCGGCCTTCTGGTGCTGCGGCGCTGGCGACCCGTGTCGATGGCGGCCGTCCAGACACTGCTCGTCGTCGCCTACACAGCGTTTCTTACCGGCGCCGAGCCATCTTTGTGGCTGGAACCTTTCGGTCCGTTGTTGAAGAATATTCCTTTCGCCGCTGCCGTTCTGATGCTTGCAGCCATCGAGGTTGAGCGATGAGCGAGCTTTATGCGTTTGCTCTCCTCCTCCATATTCTGAGCGCAACCGTCCTGTTCGGAACGGGCTTAGGCACTGCGTTCCAAATGTGGATGGCAGACCGCAGCGGCGACGTGCGCGCCATCGCTGTCGTGGCGGCCAATGTTGTGCGCGCCGATTTCGTTTTCACCACCCCAGCGGTGATCATCCAGCCGCTGACAGGCGCCCTGCTGATCCATATCGCCGGCTTCGACCCCAAGGCGCCGTGGCTGCTGGTGGTCTACGGGCTCTATGCACTGACAGGCGCATGTTGGCTGCCGGTGGTATGGATTCAGTTGCGCATCCGCGACGTCGCCACCGAAGCCGCCCGGTCCGAAACGCGGCTGCCACCTGTTTATCGCCGCATGATCCGCGCGTGGTTCTGGCTCGGCTGGCCAGCCTTTTCGGCTGTTCTCGTTATCTTCTGGGTGATGATCGTAAAGCCGGTCCTGTGGTGATGCCTTCGTCGGTGGACCCTACTGGTCGAAGTTCATGTTCGCCGGCGTTTTTGGCAACGGCTTGCTGGGAAACACCGAAACCGGGACATCCTTGCCGACAGGCTCGAGCTTGAAATCCCTTGACCACACCGTGCCACCACCGTTCAGAAAATAGCCGAAGAGAACGTGTACCGCATCGGACGGCACGTCGAGAACCACATCGTATCGCTTCCACCCCGTCGTGCCGACAACGGGCCTGTCACCCATGTTGTAGAACCTAAGTATCTTCCTCTTCGGCCCGTCCACCCGCATCCACAATTGCGCGGCGGCGGCATCGTCGGTCTTGATCTGCGCGGACAACCGTAGACGCTGGCCGCGGTAGTTATCGGCTGCAATTTCTTGCGTCAGCGTGGCAAAGCCGGATGGAGAAGTAGTCCTCGCCTTTATGAAAACGCATGTGCCCGAAACGCCGGCAACGTGCGTTGTTCCGATTTCATATTCTTGAGGATCGCTGCCAGCAATCACCCAACCCTTTATAGGCATCTCCCCGGCTGCATCGGTTGCTAGCGCGTGTGTCAGAGAAATCGCGGCTGCCGCCGCTGCGGAGAACACGGACCTTCTGCTCAACTTCACGGTTTTGCTCCTTGGTCGGTCAGTAATCGGTTGTCGCAGGGCGTGGCTATCCTATTGGTCGAAGTTCATGTTCACAGGCGTCTTGGAAAACTGCGTGCTTGAAACAGGCACGTTCTTGCTCACCGGATCGAGTCTGAAATCCTCCGCCCACACCTCGCCTTTTCCGTTCAGGAACATGCCGAACGCGATGTCCTGCGTCCCTTCCGGCACGTCGAGAACCACGCTATAGCGCTTCCAGTCCGTCGTTCCGGTCACGGGCCGATCATCCATGTTGTAGAAGCCCAGCATCTTTCCGTCCGCACCGTCCATGCGCATCCACAACTGGGCGTGGTTGGCATCGTCGGTCTTGAGCATGGCCGACAGGCGCAGCCGTTTGCCGATATACTTGTCAGCCGCAATTTCCTGCATCAGCGTGCCGAAACCGCTCGGCGTGTCCGTTTTCGCCTTGATGAAGGCGCATTTGCCGTTGGTGCACTTCTCGGTGCCGAATACGAAATCCCGAGGCGCACTGCCCGTGACAAACCATCCCTTCGGCGGCGAACTCGTCGTGTTGTCCGCAAGGGCAGGCAACATGGACAGCGCGGCGACGAGGATGGCCGTGCAGAGGTTTGTCGACTTAAGCATCATAGCATTCTCCCGGTGGATCAGTCGTCACTAGACATCTGATCCAAGTTCATGCCGACACGCTGCGATTTCGCAAAGGCCGCGAGAAAAGTTCCACGTCCGTCCGCCATGCCCGGTGGCGGTTTTGCTGCGTGTCTAGGCTCACTCCTTGAAATCCATATTTGCCGGTTTATCCGGATATTTATTCGGATACTGCGTCGAAACGGGGACCTCATCGCCCACCGCCTCGATCTTGACGTTGTCGGCCCAGGCCTCGCCCTTTCCCTTGAGAAAATAGCCAAAGTAGATTTCCTGGGTGTCCTTTGGCACGTCCAGGACAGCATCGTAGCGTTTCCAATCGGTCGTGCCTTTCACCGGCCTGTCGTCCATGTTGTAGAAACCAAGCATTTTGTTGCCCGGCCCTTGCATTTGCAGCCAAAGCTGTGCGCTGTCGGCGTCCTTGGTTTTAATCATGACCGAAAGCCGCACGCGCTTGCCGAGATACGGCGCCGCTGAGGTCGCCTGCGACAAGGTTCCCCAGCTATTGGATTTCGGCCCGATCCATTTGATGAATGCGCTTTTCTGTGATGGCGCGCCGTCCACATGTTCGGTGCCGAAGTCGTAGTCCTGCGGCGCGCCGCCCGCTTCCCACCAGCCTTTGATAGGTTCCGACGCATAAGCGGCGGTCATTGCCAAAGCCGAGGTTATCAAGAAAGCCGCTGCAAGACGGCCGATTTTCGACGTCATCACTCTTCTCCCGATGGACTGGATTCTCTCGCGAATCCTACATGCACGTTCATGCCGATGCGCTCAGGCTCCGCAGAGGCGGCAAGGAACTGTCCGCGTCCGTCCGCCATCCCCGGCGGCAGCGAAGCTTCGGTGCTCACCGGTGCGGACGATGGCTGCACAGACTTCTCTAAGCGCCATACGACCATCGTCGCGACCAGCAGTAGAACAGTCGCCATCGCGAATACGATGTGTGGTCGCCGGCGGTGGCGTGCCGCGCACAAAATCTTGGCATCAAGAAAAGCGTCTGGTTCCTCTGCCGCATGCGTCCGATAGAGCGCCAGTAACTCCGACGACAAATCCTCACTCATTTCCACATCTCCAACGCGCGTCGCAGTTTGCGGCTCGCATAGCGCAGACGGCTCTTCACGGTCTCTCGCGAGGTGCCACTGGCCTCCGCGATCTCCTCGAGGCTGAGTCCACCTTCCGCTTGCATCAGGAACGCTTCACGCTGCGCCAGCGGCAAAAGATCGATCGCCTCGCCAAGCGCTCGGCCCAGTTCGGCATTGACGGCGGAGCCTAGCGGATCGAGGTTCTCATCCTGCGCCACGAAGCCTTCGTCGCCGTCGGACGTTTCCAGGATCGGCATGTGCCCGCGCTTCCGTAGCCGCTCCACCGCACGATGGTGTGCGATGGTAAAGAGGTAAGTCACGAAACGCGCCGTCGGCACATACCGCCGCTTACCTTTGATGACGGCAAGCCAGACGTCCTGGAATATCTCGTCGGCGTCGTTCGGTGCCAACCGACGCGCGAAACGATGCAGACCGGCACGGTGACGGCGATAAAGCACTTCGAAGGCATCGGCGTCTCCATCGCGAAACCGGCTCATTAACGTCTCATCTGCCAGCGTCGAAAACGCCGCCGCGCGCCGGTCGACACCGCCTGATCCGTCGATGCGCAGGGGGCAGCGACTCGCCAAAACCATCTCGCGCATCCCGCCTCCATCCAGAGTCCGGCTGAATTCTAAGCGATTAATCGTCGGCGTGAACAAAAAGGGGTTAAGCGCTGCCAAGTTTTTGCTGACAGCGTCAGCAAAAAGTCTTCCCTTTGCGGTGCTTCCCCGCTAGAACGGCTCCATTCCTCGAAAGGTTAAGCCTTGAGAGGTCGGGTGGGACGGTGAACGCTCCCCCCGGCAAGGGAGAAAACTTACATGGCCGCCGACAACAAACCGCTGATGCCCAAGGCCACCGCCGTCTGGCTGGTGGACAACACCTCGCTGACCTTCGAGCAGATTGCCGAATATTGCGGCCTGCATCCGCTGGAGGTGAAAGGCATCGCCGACGAAGACGTCGCCAAGGGCATCAAGGGCATGGACCCGGTGTCCGCCGGCCAGCTGACGCGTGAGCAGATCGAAGACGCCGAGAAGAATCCCAAGCTCCGCCTCAAGATGGCGCCGCCCAAGCACAAGATGCCGGCGGTGAAGCAGAAGAAGGCGCCGCGCTACACGCCGGTCTCCAAGCGCCAGGACAAGCCCGATGCGGTCTACTGGATTCTGCGCAACCATCCGGAATTCACCGATGCCGACATCATCAAGCTGATCGGCACCACCAAGGCCACCATCCAGAAGATCCGCGAGCGCTCGCACTGGAACGCCACCAACATCAAGGCGGTCGATCCGGTGACGCTGGGCCTGTGCTCGCAGCTCGAGCTCGACCTCGCGGTCAGCCGCGCTTCGGCGAAACGCGAACGGGCGATCAAGCGCGCGGCCAAGCGCGGCGAGACGCTGAAGCCGTTGCAGGACACGCCGGCCACGCTGGCGGCGAAGGCGGAACAAGCCGCCGAAGCGCCGGTGATCATCGAGGATTCGTCCGACAAGCCGGAAGACGAGACCAGCGAACCGTAGAAGCGGCTAATCTGATTTCTTCTCTTTGGCCTTTTCCGCCGCGGCCTTCTGCTGCGCGTCGAGCGCCGCCTGCTCTGTGGCGAGACGATCCTTGATCATCTGGCTGTCGGGCGTCAGCGCCAGCGCGTCCTGCAGTTTGGCGACGGCCCCGGCATAGTCGCCGCTCTTGGTGAGCAGCTCGGTTTCCGCCAGATCGAGATTGACCCGGGCGCTGCTGTTTTTCGGATCGGCGGCCAGCGCCTGGCGGAACTTGTCGGCGGCGTCGGAGAACTTGCCCGCCTTGTAAAGCGCATTGCCGTCGATGTTGAACTGCGCCACCTGGGCCATGGCGAGATTTTCCTTGGCCTTGGTGAAATTCGGCACCAGCGATACGGCGTCCTGGAGCGAGGTTACCGCGCCCGCGTAATCCTGGTTGCCGTATTGCGCCACGCCCTGATTGTTCAGCGCCTGGGCAAGGTTCTCGCGGAAGGCCTTGTCCTTCGGCTTGAGCGCCAGCGCCTGGCGCAACTTCTCGACCGCCCCGGCGGTGTCGCCGCTCTGCATGGCGTCGAGGCCGCTGAGTTCCAACGTCGTGGCCTGATCCTCGGCGGCCTGCGCCATCGGCGCGGCAGCGGGCATCAACAGGAAAAAGACGCCGCCTGAAAGCAGAACGGCGACGAACAACCGCGACAACGCATGACGCATGAAACGCCTCCCCTCGATGTCGGTGGCTTGGCCTCCCAAATCCACCATCGCCCATGAGGTACCCTACGCTCCTCCGGCCGCGGAAGAATACGCTTCGCAACGGATTCCACGAAGCGGCGATGCGTCGCTTCTGCCGGCCGTCACGCGCAGCGTCACCACAATGAAACCGGTTCCATCGGCCACTTTAACAAACGGCCAATAGCGCTTTTTGGCACGCGGCTGATGCGGTTGCGGGCGGCGCTTTCGCGCCGCCCGCTTCGCGTTACAGGCTCGGCGGCGGGATCTGGCCGTCCGGCGGATAGGCCGGCAGATGCGCCGGCGGCTGCGGCAGACCGCCCGGATTCTGCTTCAGCTTGTCCATCAGATAGTCGATGGCGGCCTGCAGCTGGGCGTCGTGCCCCGCCAGCAGCTGGCCCGGATCCGTTTCCACCGTCATGTCCGGATCGACGCCGTGGTTCTCGATCACCCATTCCGACTGACGGCCATAGAGGCTGTCTTCCGGCACGGTGATATAGCCGCCGTCGAGCAATCCCCAATAGCCGCGGATGCCGCGCACGCCGCCCCAGCTGCGGGTGCCGATCAGTGGACCCAGCCCGTATTTGCGGAAATAGAACGGGAAGATGTCGCCGTCCGACGCCGAGTAGTGATTGAGCAGCGTCACCTTCGGTCCGTCGATGAGCTGCTGCGGGATCGACATCGCCGCCCCTTCGCGGTTGGTCGACATGCCGACTAGGATGCGGCGCAGGCGCTCCAGCACGATCTGGTCGATGAAGCCGCCGCCGTTCCAGCGGTCGTCGACGATCAGCGCCTGCTTGTCGAGCTGCGGATAGAACTGGCGGATGAACTGATCCATCCCCAGCGCTTCCATATCCGACATGTAGATGTAACCGATCCGGCCGCCGGAGGCCTTGTCGACGACCTCGCGGTTGTGATCGATCCACGCCTTCTCGCGCACCGACAGCTCGTTCTTGATCGGCTGCACCGTGACGTCGCGCCGCTTGCCGCCCGG
This sequence comes from Alphaproteobacteria bacterium, assembly GCA_028865545.1. GTDB lineage: Bacteria > Pseudomonadota > Alphaproteobacteria > Micropepsales > Micropepsaceae > Rhizomicrobium. Next base: position 17,092 of record JAGWJY010000038.1, read on the forward strand.
GCTGTCCGACACCGTCAGCACCACCGGCTCTTCGCCGAGCCCGACGAAAAGGCTGTAGGGATTGGTCGGCGCCTTCAGCTCGTGGCCGTCGACCGCCAGGAGATAATCGCCCTGGTGGACGTCGACGCCCGGTTCGGTCAGCGGACTGCGATAGGCCGGCCGCGTGTTGTCGCCGGGATAGATCGTCTCGAAGTAGTAGCGGCCCGACGCGGCGTTGAGCGCGAAGTCCGCTCCGAGCAGCGCCGTGGGCACCAACTTGGTCGGATCGTCGTCATCGCCGCCGCCGACATAGGTGTGCGAATTGCCGAGCTCGCCCTGGATCTCGCCGATCAGATAGTTGAGATCCTCGCGCGAACCCAGCAACGGCAGCAGCTTGGCATAGCTGTCGTGCACCTTCGGCCAGTCGACGCCGTTCATCTTCGGATTGATGAACAGATCGCGCTGCAGGCGCCAGGCGGCGTTGAACATCTCCGTCCATTCCTCGGTCGGCACCACGCGCATGCGCATATGGGAGATGTCGAGATCCTTCGGCTTGGGCTTGTCGTCGCCCTTGGGCGCCGCGGCGTCGACGATGGCAAAGGCGTCGGTACCGTCCGGGTTCCCTTCGGTCTTCTTGTAGAGCACCTTGGTGCCGTCGGCCGACAGGCTGTAGCTGTCCAGACCCTCGACCAAGACGTGGTCCTTGCGGTCCTTCATCTCATAGACGTGCAGCGCGGACTTCTCGCCGGGCAGCGGCCCGTCGATCATCTGCGGCGCCGTGGTCATGTAATAGACGTCGTCGCCGCGGGCATCGAGGCTGGCGATGTCGGAGGCCGGGATCGGCACCGGCACCGCGCGCGTCATCAGCCCGTCGAGATCGACCTTGATCGGTTTGCTGGCGCCCGGCTTCCAGGCTTCGCTCTTGGAGTCCTTCTTGGCTTCATAACTGCCTTCGTCGGAACGCGGCGCGAAGGGCGAAGCCTCGCTCTTGCTCAACGTGGCGACATAGATGCCGCTCATCTTCTCCGTGGCGACGTTGAACTCGGTCTCGCTGAAGGTCGGGTTCTCGTGACGCGTCGAGACGAAGTAGAGGTATTTGCCGTCCGGCGAGAACACCGGATTGAAGTCGTTGGCCATCGGCCCCGACACTTTCGTCGCTTTGGCGGCGTCGATGTCGTACAGCCAGATGCCGCGCTGCTCGTTGGTGCCGGTGACGCTGTAGGCCAGCCAGCGCCCGTCGGGCGAGAAGCTCTGGTCGTGGATTTCGTTGTAGGCGTCCTGCGCCACCTGGGTGAGCTTGCCGCTGCCGACGTCGAGCAGCCACAGGCGGTGGTTGCCGTCGGAGATCGCCAGGCGCTTGCCGTCGGGCGACCACATCGGCGTGTAGAAGAAGCCTGTCTTGACGTGGGTGACGAGCTTCTCCGCGCCGCCGTCGGCCGGACGGATGGCGATCTCCTGCTCGCCGTCGATGTCGGTGGTGTAGGCGACGGTCTTGCCGTCCGGCGACCAGCTGGGATGATCCTCGTCGGCATTGCTGGTGTCGGTCAGATCGCGCGTCGCGCCGTGTTCGGCGGGCACGGTGAAGAGATCGCCGCGGGCGGTGAACAGCACGCGCTTGCCGTTCGGCGCCAGCGCGTAATCGGTCTGTCCGGCGGTGTCGGCGTCGCGGATGAACTTCGCCGCTTCGACATAACGCGGCCCGGTGCGCGTGCCGTCATCGGGCACGGTGACGTCGAGCTGATGCAGCTGCTCGGACGGCAGGTCGAGCACCCAGAGCGAGCCGCCCTGCTGGAAGACGATGCCGTTGTCGCCCAGGCTGGGGAAATCGATGTCGTAATCGGTGAAATGGGTGACCTCTTTGAATTCCTTGCTGTCGAGATCGTAGACCCAGATGTTCTCGCGGCGATTGCTGTCGCGATCGGAGAGGAAATAGATCTTGCGGCCGACCCACATCGGCGCCGTGTCGGTGCCTTTCCAGTCGGTGATGCGGTCGAGCTTCTTGGTGTCGAAATTGTAGGTGTAGACGTCCTGCGCCAGGCCGCCGTCATAGCGCTTCCAGGTGCGGAAGTTGCGGAAGATGCGGTTATAGGCGATCGAATGGCCGTCGGGGCTGTAGGTCATCAGGCCGCCGCGGTCGAGCGGCAGCAACGTCGGCAGCCCGCCGGTCACCGGCACTTCGAACAGCCGGCCGTACCAGCTGTTCCAAGCCATGCGGCGCGACAAGAAGACGATGTTCTTGGAATCCGGCGTCCAGGTCACCACCATATTGTCGGGGCCCCAGCGCGTCGGCGCCTTGTCGACGACGTCGGAGTGGAAGGTCAGCCGCTTGGCGGCGCCGCCGCCGGCGGGGATGACATAGACGTCCTGGTTGCCCTGATAACGCGCGGTGAAGGCGATCCAGCGGCCGTCGGGTGAAAAGCGGGGCATCTGGTCGTAGCCGGGATCGGCGGTCAGGCGGCTCGCAGTGCCGCCGCTGCGCGACACTTCCCAAAGATTGCCGTGCGCTTCGAAGACGATGCTGTCGCCATGCAATGTCGGGAAGCGCATCAGCGTGTGCTCGCCCGCTGTCTGTGCCTGTGCCGCCGCAGTGAAGAAGCCCAGCGCCAAAACCGCACAACGCCAACCCTGAAATCTCATCGATCGATCCTCTTGATATTCTGTTGCGCACAGATGCGTCGCAACATGACGATTCTTGCGACGCCTAGGCAGGCGCCGTCGTCCTCGTGGACGGAACACCGTCGATTCTAACAAATCGCGACCGCGCCATCCACGCCGATGCGTTCACGTTCGCACGACCGAAGACATATATCGGATCGGCATACGTCCGCCGGCTCTGAATGCACATCTCGAAGGCACACACGAATCCGTGAGGGGACGCCTCGAGGAGCAATCGCCTGTCGCCTACGATTTGCATTCCCTAATATGCTGCCGTGTCACGCCGGGCTATGCGCCCGCCATCAGGGGGATTTCATGCGTCGTATTGCTCTCGTCGCCGCGACGAGTCTTTTTTGCGCCGGTGCCGTGCTGGGCGCCCAGGCCACCGAAACCCAGCCGGCCGAGCGGGCCACGCTCGAGAAGGCGTTCGACGCCTCCATCCAGCCGACGGAAATGCGCGACTGGATGAAGATCCTGGCTTCCGAGCCGAACCATGTCGGCTCGCCGCATGACAAGAGCAATGCCGAATGGATTTTGGCGAAGTTCAAGAAATGGGGTTGGGACGCCCATATCGAAACCTTCGAGGTTCTTTATCCGACGCCGATCCACGAAGCCCTCGAACTGCTCGGCCCCAAGCCGTTCAAGGCGACGCTGCAGGAACCGCCGATCAAGGGCGACACCAGCGCCACCGCGAAAGACCCCGCGCTTCCCGCCTATCTCGCCTATCAGGGCGACGGCGACGTCACCGGCGGTCTGGTCTATGTCAATTACGGCATGAAGGACGACTACGACGCGCTGCAGAAGCTGGGCGTCAGCGTCAAAGGCAAGATCGTCATCGTGCGTTACGGCGCCGGCTGGCGCGGCCTGAAGCCGAAGCTGGCGCAGGAGCATGGCGCCATCGGCTGCATCATCTATTCCGATCCGCATGACGACGGCTATGCCGAAGATGCGGCCTATCCCAAAGGCCCGATGCGTCCGCCGCACGGCATCCAGCGCGGCTCTGTGGAAGACATGACGCTGTACGCCGGCGATCCGCTGACGCCCGATGTCGGCGCCACCAAGGATGCCAAGCGTCTGAAGATCTCCGACTCGCCGGTGATCCTGAAGATTCCGGCCATCCCGATCTCTTACGCCGACGCGCAGGTCTTCCTGCAGGGCATCGGCGGCCAGGTGGTGCCCGCGTCATGGCGCGGCGCCTTGCCGATCACCTATCGCGTCGGCTCGGGCGACGAGAAAGTCCATCTTCTCGTCAAATCCGATTGGAGTCTGAAGACCATCTACGACGTCATCGCCATGATGAAAGGCTCGGAGTATCCCGACCAATGGGTGATCCGCGGCAACCATCATGACGGCTGGGTGGAAGGCGCCACCGATCCGCTGTCCGGTCAGGTCGCGCTGCTGGAAGAAGCCAAGGCCATCGGCAAACTGGTCGGCACCGGCTGGCATCCCAAGCGCACCATCGTCTACACCAGCTGGGACGGCGAAGAGCCGGGACTGCTCGGCTCCACCGAATGGGCCGAGACGCATCAGGCCGAGCTGAAACAGAAGGCCGTCGTCTACATCAACTCCGACAGCAATGCCCGCGGCATTCTCGAGGTCGGCGGCAGCCAGGATCTCGAGCATCTGGTGAACGGCGTGGCGGACGCCGTCACCGATCCGGAGACCGGCGTGTCGATCGGCGAACGGATGCGCGCCAAGCTGCGCGACGACGCGCTCAATCCCAACGCCCGCGACAAGGAACAGGCCAAGGCCGTCGCCAAGATGGCCGCTGACCCCAATCGCGATCTGCCGATCGAGGGGCTCGGTTCGGGTTCCGACTATTCGAGCTTCCTGCAGCATCTCGGTCTGCCGGCGCTCGACCTTGGCTTCGGCGGCGAAGGCAATTCCGGCGGCGTCTACCACTCGCGCTACGACACCTTCGAACATCACAGCCGCTTCGTCGATCCGGGCTTCGTCTATGAAGCGGTGCTGGCCAAGACCATCGGCCGGCTGGTGCTGCGCGCCGCCGACGCCGAACTGCCCGTCGAGCGCGCCGGCGATTTCGCCGGCGAGATGGCGGTCTATCTCGGCGAGGTGAAGAAGCTCGCCGACGACAAGCGCGAGGCGGCGGAGATCCAGAACGCCGACCTGCACGACAATATCTTCGCGCTGGTGGCGGATCCGACCAAGTCGCACGGCAATCCGACCGCGCTGCTGCCGGTGCCGAAGTTCGACTTCGCGCCGCTGGACGGCGCCGTCGACCGCCTGAAGAAGAGCGCCGCGGCTTACGACGAAGCGCTGGCGAAGAACGGCGCCGGGCTTCCCGCCGACCGCCTCGCCCGTCTGCAATCCTTGATGCAGGACATCGACGGCACGTTGTCGTCGGACGTCGGCCTGCCGGGACGGCCCTGGTACAAGAACCTGATCTACGCGCCCGGCTCGCTCACCGGTTACGGCGCCAAGACGCTGCCCGGCGTGCGCGAGGCCATCGAGCAGGAACGTTGGAGCGATGCCGACCGCTATATCAAGCTGACCGCCGGCGTGCTCAACGCCTATAGCGACCGGCTCGATCAGGCGACGGCGGTGTTGAACGGAACGTAAGCGGCGGTTCGCGCGCAAACCGGCAAAGCGTCAGGACGCTTTGCCGGTGCCGCCGGCGCGGTCGTCAGGACATTTGCCGGAACCTGTCGCGGGCTTTGCATAGGCCCCGCCTGCGCCCTGTCAGCCGATCATCGCCGAACGCGTGATATCGAGCGCGTGCTCGATCAGCGGTTCCACCCGTTCGACGAAACGCAGCGTGTGCGGCTGCTCCCCATGGATGTCGAAGGCAGCCTCGTCACGCCAGCGCGAATGCACATGAAACAGCCGGGCGTCGCGCACGGAACGGAAAAGATGGATGCCGAGGCATCCCGGTTCGCCGCGCGTCGGCGCCAGCACCTCGCGGAGAGCGGCCTCGACGGCCGCCTCGCAGCCCGGCCGGGCGTGAAAGCGTGCGAAGATAAAGAGTTCCATGACGACATTCCCTGCCTGAGGCGCGCCGGGCCCGTCCGGCTCAGGCCTTCAAAGAAGGCCTGACAGGCCTGCGGCATCTGCTAAGCTAGCCCTCGTCGTCAGGGCTCGCCAGAACGCACCTTCAGGTACCTATGGATCAGGTCGGCAGACGAAATCCGGTGAGCAACTGTCCGTTGACGGCGGCCCTCGCCGCGGTAGGCGGCAAGTGGAAGCTCATCATCATCTATTGGCTGGCCGAGTCGCCCCGGCACTTGGCGGCGCTTCGTCGTCTCATGGACGGCGTCTCCCAAAAAGTACTGACGCAACAACTGCGTGAGCTGATTGCTGACGGCATCGTCAGGCGCGAGCAAAAGGGAAAGGTGCCCTCGCCCGTGATCTATTCCCTCACCGAATATGGATACTCGCTGTTGCCGCTGCTCGATCTCGTCCGGCAATGGGGCCGTGGCCACATCGACCGGGCTCGCGGCGCCGCGACGGCGGCTGCCGACGACGTTCTGCGCAACTGAGTCTGTTTTGTGCGCCTGAATCCGCCTATGCTTTCTGGCCCCGTCGCGGTCGCTATGGCCGGTTGCGGGAAAATGAGTGGATACCGTTTTTCCTGTGTGACCCCATCGCGCAACGGAGCCGCACCATGCCGCGTAAATCCGCAAAACCGTCAGCCAAACGCCGCAAGCCGGCAGCACAGGCTGGCCGGGGACGAAAGAAAGCTCACCGCAATCTGCTGCTGGTCGCGACGCGAAAAGGCGCCTGGCTTTTTCACGGCGACAAGACCCGCAGGAACTGGCAGGTCGACGGACCGCATTTCCTCGGGCAGATCATCCATCATTTCGTGCTCGATCCGCGCGACGGACGGACACTGCTCGCCGCCGCCAGCACCGGCCATCTCGGACCCACCATCTTCCGCTCGACGGATTTCGGCCGCTCGTGGACGGAGGCGAAACGGCCGCCCGCCTTCGCCAAGGCGGCGAACGGGCAGCAAGGACGCACCGTCAAGCGCACTTTTTGGCTGACGCCGGCTCATGCCAATGAACCAAACGTCTGGTACGCGGGGACTTCGCCGCAAGGCCTGTTCCGCAGCGAGGATGGCGGCGTCACCTGGGAAGCCTTTTCCGGCCTCAACGACGATCCGCAATACCGCGCCTGGATGGGCAGCGAGCAGGACGGCACGCCGGACGGCCCCATGCTGCACTCGATCATCGTCGATCCGCGCGATCCCGCGCATCTCTATTTCGCGATGTCGAGCGGCGGCGTGCACGAAACGACCGATGGCGGACGCAGCTGGACGCCGATGGTGCAGGGCATGGCGGTTGTCGACGGTTTCGATGCCGGAAACCTGGCCTTCCACGATCCGCATTGCGTGCGGCTCTGCCCGAGCAACCCGGACCGCCTCTACCAGCAGAACCATTGCGGCATCTATCGCCTCGACCGGCCGTCGAAAAAATGGATTCGCATCGGCGAGACCATGCCGCGACGTGTCGGCGATGTCGGCTTTCCGATGGTGGTGCATCCGCGCGATGACAAGACGGCTTGGGTGCTGCCGATGGACGGCCAGACCGTCTGGCCGCGCACCAGCGTGGAAGGCAAGCCGTGCGTCTATGGCACGCGCAACGGCGGCAAGACCTGGCGGCGCTTCGATGACGGTTTCCCGAAAAACCAGGTGTGGTGGACGGTGAAGCGCCAGGCGATGACGGCGGACACGCAGAATCCCGTCGGCCTGTATTTCGGCACCACCAGCGGCGAATTGTGGATGAGCCGGAACGAAGGCGGCAGCTGGACGTCCATCGCCCGGCATCTGCCGGAAATCTATGCCGTGGAAGCAGCCGATATAGAGTGATCGGCATCGACGGAATTTGGCCCGATGAAAGTACTCATTGCCAGTCCGCTGCATTCCTATGTGAAGGCGCGCGAGGTCGAGGCCGCCGGAGCGACGCTGCGCGAAATGCTGGCCGATCTCGACCGCCGCTTTCCCGGCATCCGTTTCCGCATGGTCGATGAGCAGGGTTCGATCCGCAAGCATATGCGTTTCTTCGTCAACGGCGCGCAGGTCTTCGATGTGGAACAGGCGCTGCAACCGAGCGACGAAGTGCAGATCGTGCAGGCCTTGAGCGGCGGATAGGGAATCTGAAGGCGGCTTTCGCTTTGGTCCATCCACCTCGTGTTATCGAAGCCAATGCAGGCCGGCGCCGATAATCAGCACCAGCCCGAATGCGGCGCGATAGATGACCAGAGGCCAAGTCGAGAAGTTTTGCAGGAACCGCATCAGCCACCAGATCGCAAAATAGGCGGATAGGCTCGACACCACGAGGCCAATGCCGAGGATTTCCCAGCCGTAAGCCGACAGTCCCGCTTGGTGGAGCAGCCAGAGTTCTCTTCCGCCGGCAAGCGCGATGGCGGGAACGCCGAGCAGGAACGAGACGCGCGCTGCGTCTGCGCGTTTGAAGCCAAGGCCCAGCGAGGCCGTGAAGGTCGAACCGGAGCGCGAAAATCCTGGGACCAGCGCGCCGACCTGCGCAATGCCGATGAGCAGCGCATCGAGCAGGGTCAGATTTTCAGCGCCGCGCTTGTGCCGTGCCGAAAGCTCCGCCCAACCCATCAAGAGCGCCATCGCGAAACAGGCAATCCCGACCACCATCGGCGCCCTCAAGGGTGAATCGCACTGGTTCAGCGTTTTTGACAGGAGCAGTCCGGCGATGCCGATGGGAATCGTGGCGATGACGATAGCGACGGCCAATTTGAATTCTCGGTCCGCCCAGTCTTGCTTGCTCAGCGCTCTGAGCGATCCTCCGGTGACCGCGACGATGTCCGACCAGAAATAAGTCACCACCGCCGCCAACGCCGCCAGCTGCATCGCGGCCGAAAAGGCCGATCCCGGGTCCGGCCAGCCAAGTACGGCCGGTATTGCCCGCATATGCGCCGTCGATGAAATCGGCAACAACTCACTGACGCCTTGAACGACACCCAGCAGAGCCACTTTGAGCGGACCAAGAGCGATGAAGCTCGTGTCGAGGCTTCTGGCGCAGTAATGGAGCGCTGCGTGGATTTGCGGACTGTGTGGTGACATCTCTGCGCTACGCCACTTTCTCTTCTTCCGGTCCGCGCGGGTCGAGTTCGAGCGCCGTGGGCGAGGCCTGATGCGGCACAGGTTCGAAGCGTTCGCGGAACACCTCGCCCGGGCCTTCCTTCTGGCGCAGCCGCACCACGGTGAACACCGTCATGGTAATGTGCACGGCGGCGGTGAAGAAGAACAGCGCCACCACGCCGAAGGCGTCCATCAATCCGGCGGCCAGCGTCGGGCCGACGATCGAGGCCAGCGAATTGATTAGCAGCAGCGTCGCCGAGGCTTCGACGAATTGCTGGCGCGGGATGCGGTCGTTGGCATGCGCCACCGACAAGCCGTAGAGCTGCAGCATCAGCGTGCCGTAAAGCGCCATCAGCCACAGGATCAGTCCGTGCCCGTGGCCGCCGAACACGGCGATGACGATGCCGACCACCGCCGCCAGCGCGCAGATGCCGGCGATGACGTAACGCCGGTCCATGCGGTCGGACAGCCGGCCCACCGGCACCTGCAGCAGCGTGCCGCCGATGGTGAAGGCGGCCATGAACAGCGCGATCATGCCGTTGGAGAGGCCGCGGCTCTGGGCGTAGACCGGCGCCATGGTCCAGATCGCGTTGTTGGCCAGCCCCACCGCGATACAGCCGGCGACGCCGACCGGCGAGATGCGGAACAGGCGCAGCGGCCGCAGCACCGGCACCGGCGCGGGCACGGGCTGCGGCAGCCGCGTCAATCCCACCGGGATCATGCACAGCGCATAGAAGATGGTCGTCAGGCTGAACAGCGTGAAGCTCCCCGGCCGCGAGGTGGCGAAGAGCAGCTGGCCGACCAGCAGGCCGCCGAAATTCACGCTGAGATAGGCGGCGAAGATGCGGCCGCGCGTCTCGTTGCCGGCGCGGTCGTTGAGCCAGCTCTCCAGCACCATGTACATGTTGGCGGCGGCGAAGCCGAACAGCGCGCGCATCGCCACCCAGGCGGTGACGCTGATCAGGATCGACTGCATCAGTGTCGCCGCCGCGGCGATGCCGGCGCACACCATGAAGGTGCGGATGTGGCCGACGCGGTTGAGCCAGCGCGGTCCGGTGAAACAGCCGATCACGAATCCCGCGAAATAGGCCGAACCGATGACGCCGATCGCCAGCGTCGAGAAGCCTTCCAGATGCGCGCGCACCGGAATCAACGTGCCGAGCAGACCGTTGCCGACGAGAAAAATCAGCGTCGACGACAGAATCGCGGCGATCGACGAAAACTGCGGAATCATGAGGCGTACCAACACATTGCGTGTGGCTTTTTTGGGGTGACAGCGCGAAACCGAGCGTCTACACTGTCACTGTAAGCGAAAACTTCAAAGGGACGAACGCGAACAAATCGCGTTTGGAAAACTGTTTGCGCGCGCAAGCGCAAGCCACAAACAAGGAGTACGGAGCGTGACCGATCACAGCTACCAGCAGGCCAATGCGGGCAAGGCCGATTTCGAGTGGACCTATAACCGTCTCGATCCCCGCAGCTATTTTCAGGTACTCGGCGCCCTCGATTATGCCATTCCCGAACGCGCCGCCCCCGTCTTTCTCAAGACCTTCGACGCCTATGCGACCGCGCGCCGCCGCGACGCCTTGACCGTGCTGGACCTGGGCTGCTCCTACGGCATCAACGCCGCGGTGCTGAAATACGGCCGCACCATGGAAGAGCTGCGCGCGCATTATAACGGCCTCGACGAGGAGGAGATCGCTTCGCACGACGTGCTGCGCGCCGACCAGACCAGCTTCTTCGACGGCAAGCCCAAGCGCGATCTCCACATCGTCGGCATCGACCGGGCGCAATTCGCCTCGTCCTACGGTTTCTGGGCCGGCCTGCTCGACGACGCCATCCCGGAAGATTTCGAAGTCAACGATCCTTCGCCGCAGGCCGCCTCCACCATCGCACGCTGCGACCTGGTGATCTCCACCGGCGTGGTCGGCTACGTCACCGAGCGCACCTTCACGCGCCTGCTGCGCTGCCAGCCGGAAAACGAAATGCCGTGGATCGCCTCTTTCGTGCTGCGCATGTTCGATTACGGATCGGTCGCCGCGACGCTCGAACAGTTCGGCTATGCCACCGAGAAGCTGTCGGGCCGTTATTTCCGCCAGCGCCGTTTCGCCGACAGCGGCGAGCAGAAGCACGTCGAACGCCTGCTGGAGAAGCGCAATCTGTGCACTTCGGGGCTGGAAGCCAACGGCCATTACCTGGCGGAGTTCTATCTCTCGCGCCCGGCGGCGGACGTGAAGGCCGCGCCGCTGACCACCTTCCTGCGCTGAGCTATTTGACGATGTAGCGCAGCAGCACGAAGCCGAGCACGACCAGGATCAGGAAGATGATCATCGCCGCTTCGAGATATTTCTCGAGGATCGCCTGCGCCTGCGCGCCGAAGAAATGCACCAGCACGCCTTCCAGCACCACGAAGCGCAGAAAGCGCGTCGTCGCCGAATACAGCATGAAGGCGGCGAAGGGCACGTTGGCAAGGCCTGCGGAAATCGTCACCAGCTTGTAGGGAATGGGGGTGAGCCCCTGGACGATGATCAGATAGGCGTGCTCGGAATATTTGTGGCGCAGGGCCTCCACTTCGGCCATCGGGAAGTGGAAGAGATGGACGATCCACAATCCCGCCGTGTCCCAGAACAGCGCGCCGATGGCGTAGCCGAGCGCCCCGCCGGCCACCGACCACAGCGCGCACCACGCCGCCAGGCGGAAGGCCCGCTTGCGGTCGGCCAGCATCATCGGCAGCAGCATGACGTCGGGCGGAATGGGAAAGCAGGAGGCTTCCGCGAAGGCAAAGCCCGCGAGCGCCCACCAGGCGTGCCTGCCCTGGGCGTTCTTCATCATCCAGGCGTAGAGCGCGCGCAAAGGCCCGCCGCGACGCATCGTCGTCGTCTCTTCCGTCATGCGCTCCACCTGTTCTGAGGCTTTCCTAGCAACGGGGCAGCCTTGCGTCCATGTATCTTGCCGTAATACGGGCCCGGCCTTAGCCTCGCGGCAAAAATCGAGTCAGGGGAGCCCATGGCGACGCGCAAAAAGTCGAAAAAGGGCGGCAAGAAACCGGCAAAGAAACGCCCGGCGAAACGCCTTCTTGCGAAGAAGCCGCAACAAAAGAAGAAACCACGCAAGCCCGCGGCGAAAATCGACCTGCGGCCGCGCCCGCGCCAGTCCCTGCTCCGCCGCAAGCAGCAGAGCGGCCGGCGCGCCATGCCGCATCTGAAGCCGAGCCGGATCGGCAACCCCTATGAGACGAACCTCGAGCAGAACCCGGCCAATTACCAGCCGCTGACGCCGATCACCTTCCTCGAACGCGCCGCGCGCGCCTATCCCGACCACACGGCGATCATCCACGGCAAGGCGAAGACCTCTTACGCCGATTTCTATGCCCGGGCGCGCCGGCTCGCCTCCGCGCTCAGCGCCGCGGGTATCCGCAAGGGCGACACGGTGGCGGTGATGCTGTCGAACACGCCGCCGATGCTGGAGGCCCATTACGGCGTGCCGATGATCGGCGCCGTGCTCAACGCGCTCAACACCCGCCTCGACGCCGCCACCATCGCCTTCATGCTGGACCACGGCGAAGCCAAGCTGCTGATCACCGATCACGAGTTCTCCGCCACCATCAAGGAGGCGTTGAAGCTCACCAAACGCAAGCTGGTGGTGATCGATTACGACGATCCCGAATTCCCGCAGCAGGGCGAACGCCTGGGCAGCCTGGATTACGAAGCCTTCCTCGCCGCCGGCGATCCGGAATTCGCCTGGGCGCCGCCGGCCGACGAGTGGGAGGCGATCGCGCTGAACTACACCTCGGGCACGACGGGCAATCCCAAGGGCGTGGTCTATCACCATCGCGGCGCGGCGCTGATGTGCTACGCCAACACGCTCGCCGCCAATATGGGCCCGCACGCCGTGTATCTGTGGACGCTGCCGATGTTCCACTGCAACGGCTGGTGCTTCCCCTGGTCTCTGTCCGCCATCGCCGGCACGCATGTCTGCCTGCGCTGGGTTCGCGCCAAGCCGATGTACGACGCCATCGCCGATCACAAGGTGACGCATCTCTCCGGCGCGCCGACCGTGATGTCGGTGCTGATCAACGCCGCGCCGGAAGAGCGCCGCGCCTTCTCGCACAAGGTGGATTTCGTGCACGCGGCGGCGCCGCCGCCGGAAGCCACAATCCTCGGCATGATGGAGGCGGGTTTCTCGGTCACGCATGTCTACGGCCTCACCGAAACCTACGGCCCGGCGACGGTGAACGAGTGGCATGCCGATTGGGACGGTCTCGACCGCGCCGGACGCGGCGCCAAGCGCGTACGCCAGGGCGTGCGCTACCATGCGCTGGAAGGTCTGGCAGTGATGGATCCGCAGACCATGGAGCCGGTGCCCGCCGACGGCGCGACCATCGGCGAAGTGATGTTCCGCGGCAATATCGTGATGAAGGGTTATCTGAAGAACCCGAGCGCCACGGCGCAGGCTTTCGCCGGCGGCTGGTTCCATTCCGGCGATCTCGGCGTCATGCACGAGGACGGCTACATCCAGCTCAAGGATCGTTCCAAGGACATCATCATCTCGGGCGGCGAGAACATCTCTTCCATCGAGGTGGAGAACGCGCTGATGAAACATCCCGCCGTGATGTTCGCGGCGGTGGTGGCCAAGCCGGACGAGAAATGGGGCGAGAGTCCCTGCGCCTTCGTCGAGAAACGGCCGGGCTACGATCACATTTCATCCGCCGATCTGATCGCGCACTGCCGCGAGCATCTGGCGCGCTTCAAATGCCCCAGCCGCGTGGTCTTTGTGGAGCTGCCAAAGACCTCCACCGGCAAAATCCAGAAGTTCAAATTGCGCGACATCGCAAAGGGCGTGGCGTAACGCCGCAAAACCCGCAATT
>JAGWJY010000039.1 GCA_028865545.1 Alphaproteobacteria bacterium
CAGCTCGAAGATGAAGTCTTCGATCTCGGCGACGACGAGAAGGGCACGCTGGCCTTCGATTCCACGGCCACGACCGGCAAATGCCCGCAATGCGGCAAGCCGATGAGAAGCTTCGAATATCGCTTCTACGATCTTGAAATGAAGTTCTGCGAGGACGGCCACGGCTTCTGGCTGGACAAGGACGAAGACAAACGGGTCCTCGAACTCATGAAGAAGGAAGAAGCCGGGCTCGAACGAAAAGTTCTCGCCGAAGACAAATGGGCCGGCCACCTCCGGCATCTGCGCTCCGGCACCTTCCTCGACAAGGTCCGCGGTCTGTTTCGGTAGAGCCGGTTGTGATCGCTTGGAACCGGCGTACGGGAACAAGCGCTGTCATGCTGAGGGTCGATAGCACCGTCGTATCGACGCGCAGCGGTGCCTCGAAGCGCGCACGACCGTGATGTCATCGGTCGAGGCCTGGCCGTCATGGTGAGGTGCGCCGCAAAGCGGCGCCTCGAACCACGGCCGGGCACCTCAGGATGACGCGGATGGCTAGGCTTGATTGCAACGGACCCTAGGACGGCGTGGTCGCGCGAGCACCCGGCGAACCAACGGCCTTAACGCTCGTGCCAGGTTCGCCCCCGCCCAGGCACGACAACAGCGATGACGTGCAAACCCTCCTTGTCACGGCCCGCCGAGCGGAGGGTGCGGAAAAACCAATTTCCAGGTGGGCTGCATATTTGGGGTTATTGATGCCCGGCCGCAACGGCAGGACATGTCCAACAGCGGACCTCCCGCCCAGCGTCGGAATGGCTGAGAAGCGCCAGAAGACGACTTTCCATCTAGTCACGGTGAACGACGCCCATGCCGTTCGACTAAGATAGAGGAAACAGTAGTTTATGTCGTTTAATTCGGCCCGATCATGGTGCAGCCAACGGGGCGACGGGTGAATCGGATTCGGACGGCAGCTTGACGGATCGCCACTTCGATACCAAATCGAGTACAGCAGGAGGCGGGGTTGATGACCGACGCGGATTTTTCGCCACGCGCAACGGCACGATGGGCGGGTTTGCTGTACTTCGTCAACGCCGCATGCGGCCTGTGGGCGGAAGTCTTTGTCCGAGCCAAAGTTATCGTGTCCGGCGACGCAGCAGCCACGGCCGCAAACATCCTCGCCAATCAGACCCTTTATCGCTCCGGTTTCGCAGCCGACCTCGTGTCGATGGTCACGGAACTGTTCATCGCGCTCCTGTTCTATCGCCTGTTCCGGCCGGTCAGTCACAGTCTCTCGATGGGAATGGTGCTGTTTCGCCTGGCATGGGTCGCGATCTTCGCGACGGTCGCACTCACGCATATCGCGCCGTTGCTTCTTCTCGATGGCAGTCTCAAGGGACTTGATGTCGGACAGGTGCAGGCGTTGTCCTATTTTTCTCTGCGACTGCATGGGCAGGGCTACGAGGTTGGACTCATTTTCTTTGGCGTTGACTGTTTTCTGATCGGACTTCTTATTTGGCGTTCGAACTTTCTGCCCAAAATCCTTGGTGTGATGCTCGGCGTTGCGGGCCTTTGCTATCTGGTGGAGAGCTTTGCCAATTTTCTAGCACCAGCGCTCGGCCACCAGTTCGGCATGTGGCTCCTGCTGCCCTGCGCTGTTGCCGAATACGCGCTTATTCTCTGGTTGCTCATCGTTGGCGTGAACGCAACGAAATGGCGGCGACAAGCAGGAGTCACCTCCTAGGCTCGCAAATTGCGCAATGGTCGGAGGACTGGCCCAGCGGAAGATGACCGTTCATGGCGCATCCTCGCCCTGAGCCGGACGACCGCTTTCGGTCCCAAACTACCCGTCCAGATCAGGTCGCAAAAACGCCAATGTTTGCCGCCCGGTTTGGTCCGCTTCAGCCCAGGGATTAGGCCCGCTGTCACCCCGGCATCGTCTCGTACACCTGGAGTCCCGGCGGCAGTATCACCCATGCCGGACGGTCGCGGTTGAAGATCGCCATCGTCGGATGGAACACCGACGGATCGTCGAGCGAGCCGGCATAGATCGAATGCGCGCTGTCCTTGCCGACCACGCCGCCGAACACCAGCCCGCCGCATTTGGCGCAGAAATTCCGCACCGCGTCGCCGCCGCGCACCGCCTTCGCCCGCGATTGCCGCGTCTCGCCGGTGAAGCGCACGTCGCTGGCCGCGAACCCCATGAAGGGAATGAATCCAGAGCCAGAGGCCTTGCGGCAGTCGGCGCAGAAGCAATAGCCGGCGAAGCGCGGTTCGCCTTCGGCTTCGTAACGCAGCGCGCCGCACATGCAGCCGCCGGTGATGCGTTTGCTTTCGCTCATGCGCGTATGGTTAGACACCGCCCCGTGCGGCCGCAAGATCGGTTCTAACCCCGCCGTCCCGTATGCAGGTCCGGCAGGAAGGCGGCGAAGATGCCGAGCGCCGGCAGGAACGAGCACACGTCGTAGACGAAGCCGATGCTCGTCTGGTCCGCGAGCCAGCCGAGCGCGGCCGCGCCGACGCCGCCCAGGCCGAACGACAGGCCGAAGAACAGGCCCGAGATCATGCCGACTTTGCCCGGCACCAGCTCCTGTCCATAGACCACGATGGCGGCGAAGGCCGACGACAGGATGAGGCCGACGCAGACGCTGAGCACGCTGGTCCAGAACAGATTGGCGTAGGGCAGCATCAGCGCGAAGGGCAGCGTGCCCAGGATCGAAAACCAGATCAGGTGTTTGCGTCCGAAGCGGTCGCCCAGCGGGCCGCCGGCGATGATGCCGACGGCGGAGGCCGCCAGGAACACGAACAGATGGAGCTGCGCGCCCGGCACGCTGACGCCGAATTTGTGGATCAGATAGAAGGTGTAATAGCTGCCGATCGCCGCCAGATAGATGAACTTGGAGAACATCAGCACCAAGAGGATTGCCATGGCGCGGAAGACGACGGCGCGCGGCAGGGGTTCGCGGGCCCGGGCGCGTGTCGTGGCATGGGCCCGCGCCACGCCGTGGCTGCGATACCAGCGTCCGACCTGCCACAGGATGACGGTGGCCAGCAGCGCGGCCGCGGCGAACCAGCCGACGCTGCGCTGACCGTCTTCGGCGACCAGTGCCGCCGCGCCGAGCGCGCCCAGCGCGCCGCCGATCGAACCGCCGGTCTGAAACATCGACTGGGCGAGGCCCGGCCGCGGTCCTGCCGCCATGTGCGCCACGCGCGACGACTCCGGATGGAAGACCGACGACCCCACGCCCACCAGCGCTGCGGCAACCAGCAGGACTCCATAACTATGCGCGTGGGCCAGCAGCAGCAGTCCGAAGAAGGTCGAGAGCGTCGCCACCGGCAGGGCATAGGGCACCGCGCGCTTGTCGGTGTAGAGCCCCACCATCGGCTGCAACAGCGAGGCCGTGAGCTGGAAGGTCAGCGTCACCAATCCGATATGGGCGAAGTCGAGATGGAGCGCCGTCTTCAGGTTCGGATAGATCGCCGGCAGCAGCGACTGCATCATGTCGTTGAGCAGATGGCAGAAGCTGATCGCGATCAGCACCGCGAACACGGTCTGCGGTACGGCCGGCGCCTTGATTTCGGGGGTCGTGATGTCGGTCATGGGTCCGGATTGCCTGGGGCGGCATTTGTGGCATGCGGCGGCGGGCGATCAACCGGTGCGGAGCGAATGGCAGCCACGCGTGTTTTCCTGCAATCGCCTCTGATATACACTCTCATAGGTTGCTGAAACATTAAATAATATGCCGGTGGTTGAAACCGGGTCTCGCCATTCCCACATCAGTATTGAGTGCTGAGGGAAGACGACGATGACACGGGACTATCCGAACGGTCCGAGCTGAACGAAGAACGGCGCAGACCACGTCATAGAGCGGGCTGGGTGCACGTCGCGCGCACCACCACGCGGAGCCGACGAACGATGCCATGGTGAGTGGTGATACGGCTTCGTGAAACCCGATGGGAAGCAAAGGTGCTTATTGGTTTGCCGCCTGACGTGCGGATTCCTAGGGCTTGCCGTAGCTTTCAGCGAAAAAGCGGGCTTTCCGCGCGCACCACACATCTTGATGGATAACGGGTGCCGACGCGGCACCCGTTTTTTCGTATCTATAGAGGGGGCAGGCGTTCAAACTTTTGGCAGTCGCAGTTCCGCGCAGGTGCCTTCGCCCTGCGCACTGCCGAGCTTGATGGCGCCGCCCATGCGCCGCGCCAACGCCACGACGATGGCGAGACCGAGGCCCGCGCCCATGCTGACGCCCGCCCGTTCGAAGCGGCGGAACGCGGTGCCTGCCGTGCTCGCTTCGGCGGTGCTGAAGCCGTTGCCGTTGTCCGTCACGCTGATGGCGACGGCGCCTTCGTCCTGGCGCACGCTGACGCGCACCCGTCCGCCTTCCTGGGTGTAGAGCAGGGCGTTCGACAGCAGATTGGTTACGATCCGCCGCACCGCCATCGCATCGGCGAGAACCTCGGCCGGTTCGGCGGGCACCATCTCCAGCGAGATGCGGCGCGAGAAGGCGCGGCCGACATTCTCGTTGACGCAGGCGCCGATCACTTCGGTGACGTCGAAGCAGGTCGGCTTCAGCGGATAGCGTCCCGCTTCGAGATTGGCGAATTCCAGGATGTCGCCGATCTTGCCGTGCAGGCTGCGGCCCGCCATGCCGATGTCGCGGGCGTATTCGATATATTTGGGATGGCCGACCGGCCCGTAGAAGCCGCGCTCGATCACTTCCGCGAAACCGATGATGGCGTTGAGCGGCGTACGCAATTCGTGACTCATATGCGCCACGAACTCGCCTTTCGATCGTTGTGCTTCCACCGCGCCGCGCTCGGCGTTGGCCAGCCGCACCAGCAGTTTGGCTTCCTCCGGGCGTGTCGAGCGCAGGGTGCGGATCGCGGTCGCGGCCTTGTCGCGCCGTTCGAATTCGCGCACGAACACGGCGGCGAGGGCGCCGCCCACCAGGGCCGGCCCCAGGATGACGAAGAGATAAAGTGGCAGCGAGCCGTACCAGGCGGCCAGCGCTCCTTCGTCATCCAGCGACACCGCCGCTTCGACCGGCCAGCCCGTCACCGCCGCGCTGATGGCGTTGCCCTGTTCCGGCAAACCGGCCAGCGTGCTGCCGGTCGTGCCTGTCAGAGCCGCGCCCTCCAGCATGGTCGCCGGCGCCAAAGCCGAGGCGTTGAAGGAGACGGCGATCACATCGTCGCCGCTCGGGAAAGCGATGACCGTACGCTGCGGCGTGCCCAGCGCGACGCGGCCCTTGCGCGCCAGCTCCGTCAGGCTCGCCATGTCGATGGTTTCGCCGACCGCGCGCAGCGTCTGCCCGCTGGCATTCGCCACGGCGATGCCGTGCAGGCCGGTGGTTCCCGCGAAGGCGGCATCGGTCATCTGGTCGGTGGCGAACAGCTGGCCCAGCCGCGCATAGCGGTTGAGCGTCGCTTCGGCGACGGCGGCGATCTCGTGGGCGCGCCGCGTCTCGAAATAGGAAGCCTGATGCAGCGCCTGCACGCGGTCGAAGCGCATCTGCAGGGCGCCCGCGGCGGCGAAACTTCCGCCGATGGCCACGACGCAGAGCAGCACCGTGATGCGGATGTTGCGCGTCGGCAAGGCGGCAAGCCTCACCAGCACTCCATGAAGGAGCGCGAGGGGCCATGATGCCGCTATTCGTCCACCCGCCATGAAACCCACACCCCGCCCGCGCGGTGGTGATTCGCGCATTAACGATTATGCGAATCGGGGACTCGCTGTCACCTGCTTCGGCGTCGAATCAGCCCAACATCTTGGTAGCGACTTCGAACAGGTTCGAGGAAATCCCCGGTGTCTTCGCCATGGTCTCCAATTCGTGCCGCATCAGCGCCTGCCGGTCCGCGTCGAAGCGCCGCCAGGTCTCGAAGGCACCGGCCATGCGCGCTGCCACCATGGCGTTGATCTTGTCGAGGGTGCGGATGGTTTCGCCGACCAGTGCATAGCCGCTGCCGTCGGCGGCATGGAAGCGCAGCTGGTTGCCGGCGAATGCGCCGACCAGCGCCCGCACGCGGTTGGGATTCTTGATGTCGAAGGCGCTGTGGCCCATCAGCCTGCGCACCTGCTCCACGGTGTCGGGGCGTGACGATCCCGCCTGCAGCCCCATCCATTTGTCGATCACCAGCGGATCCTTGGCGAAGCGCTCGTAGAAATGCGCGAAGGCCGCTTCCGCCCGCGGCGATACCATGCGCGTCAATGCGGCGAGGCCGGCGATCATGTCGGTCATGTTGGTCGCCGTCTCGTAATGCGAGGCCGCCAGCGCCGCCGCCTTGTCGTCGTCGGTCGAGGTAAGATAGCGCAGGCAGGCGTTGCGCAATGCGCGCCGTCCCGCCGACGCGGCGTCCGGCGAGAAGGCGCCTGTGGTCGCCAGGCCGTCATAAAGCGCAGCGATCTTCTCGCCATGCGCCGCGGCGATCGTGCGGATCAGCGCCATGCGTGCGGCGTGGATGGCGTCCGGATCGACAACCGCCATGGCCATGGCCATCTCGCTTTCGAGCGGCGGTGTCAGCATGTTGGCGGCGAATGCCATGTCATCCTTGGCGCGTGCCAGGACTTCGCCGACGGCTTCGACATAAAGCGGGTCTGGTCCTGAGACCTTGCCGCTGATCACATCCAGCATCGTCGTCCTTGCGGCCGTCTGTCCTGCCTCCCAGCGATTGAAGGAGTCCGGATCGTGTGCCATCAGCGCCGCCCGTTCCCAGCCGCTTTGTGTGACTTTGAAGGTGGCAGGCGCGGAAAAGCCGCGGCCGACCGACAGCAGCGGCGCTTCGTCGACGCCTACGAAGGTAAAGGTCTGCTCGGCGTCGGAAAGCTCAAGCACGCGTTCGTTGGGGCCCTGCGCGTTCTCGCCCTCCAGCGTCAATGGCAGAGCACGGCCGGTCTTGCCCAGCAGGCCGAGCCGTACGGGGATGTGCATCGGTTTCTTGACGGGCTGGCCCGGCGTCGGCGCCAAGCTCTGCTTCAAGGTCAGCGCATAGGTCTTCTGCTCCGGATTGAACTCGCCCTTCGCCTCGATGACTGGCGTGCCGGCCTGTGCGTACCACAGCCGGAACTGCGAAAGATCGCGGCCGCTGGTGTCCTCGAAACACTTGACCCAGTCCTCCACGGTCGCCGCCTGGCCGTCATGGCGTTCGAAGTAAAGATCGGTGGCCTTGCGATAACCTTCTTCACCGACCAGGGTCTTCAACATGCGGATGACTTCCGCACCCTTCTCATAGACGGTCGCCGTGTAGAAATTGTCGATGGTGATATAGCTCTGCGGCTGCACCGGATGCGCCAGCGGTCCGCCGTCCTCTTGGAACTGTCGCAGCCGCAGCAACCGCACATCTTCAATGCGCTTGACGCCGGCCGAGCGCTGGTCGGCGGAAAAGCTCTGGTCGCGAAAGACGGTCAGGCCTTCCTTGAGCGACAGCTGGAACCAGTCGCGGCAGGTGATGCGGTCGCCGGTCCAGTTATGGAAATATTCATGGGCGACGACCGCTTCGATATGCGCGTAGTCGTCGTCTGTGGCGGTTTCCGGCGAGGCCAGCAGCACCTTGTCGTTGAAGATGTTGAGGCCTTTGTTCTCCATGGCGCCGAAGTTGAAGGCCGAGACGGCGACGATCATGAAGATGTCGAGATCATATTCGCGGCCGTATTTTTCTTCGTCCCATTTCATCGCGCGTTTGAGCGAGTCCATGGCGTAGAGTGCCTTCGGCTCGTTGCCGTGCTCTACGAAGATCCTGAGATCGACCTTGCGGTTCGACATGGTGACGAATTGGTCGGTGATGACACCGAGGTCTCCGGCCACCAGCGCGAACAGGTAGCAGGGCTTGGGAAACGGATCGTTCCACACCACAAAATGCCGCCCGCTCGGTAGCTCGCCCTTGGCGATGGGATTGCCATTCGACAGCAGCACGGGACACAGCGTCTTGTCCGCTTCGATGCGCGTCGTATAGACCGCCAGCACATCCGGTCTGTCGAGGAAGTAGGTGATGCGTCGGAAACCTTCCGCTTCGCATTGCGTGCAGAAAATGCCCTTGGCCAGATACAACCCTTCGAGAGAGGTGTTCTTCGAAGGTGCGATCTCGGTGACGATCTCGAGCGTGAAGCGCTCCGGAACCTTGTCGATCGTGAGCGTTTCCGCTCCGACGGCATATTCGCCTTGGCCGAGCGCGCGACCATCCAATACGACGGAAACAAGCTTCATATGCTCGCCGTCGAGTACCAGTGGTGCCGGTGCGCCCGTACGCGCAAACTTGGTGGTCGCTTTAACGCGCGTGGCGTCCGGACTGAGAACGAAGTCTAGCGCGATCTCCGACACCTTGTAGTCTGGTGCACGGTAATCCTTGAGATGAACGGCGCGTGGTTCGTCGGTCCGCATGTTGTATCCTTGCTCGGGGAGGCATTACGGGTATACCGAATGCGCGCGGACGATGCTTGTGTTTTTTAATGTCTTCGGCGGACCGGACGCCGTCGTCGCTTATTTTGGGTCGTCCGTAAAAGCCCGCGCTACGTAAGTGCTGAAAAGCAGGACGTGGTCGACGACGTCGTCAGACGGGCCGAGCGGCAAAAATAAGCTTTCGCAGTACGAAAATTTCACGTTGGGAAAGCCGGCACCCACGCGGCCGCGAACCGCGATCGGCGCAGCGCTTTCGGTGACATAGCGGTAGATGCTGCGCACGGCGGCGTTAAAGGCGTTGTAGGGCTTGCCGACTTCGCTGAGACGCTTGCCCTGGAATGTAACACCAAAGGCCTGCACCTGAGCGTCGCCGGCGATGCGAATTTCGAAATCGGCACCGCCGTCGATGACCTTGGCGAGAACCATGTTGCGCAGGATCGAAGCAATGTCGCGAGGGCGCAAGTCCTCGCGTGCCGGATAGCGCCTGCTGCCTCGTAGCCTGTTCCAGTAGTCGGCGCCCAGCTTGACGACTGGGCTTTCCAATTCGTCGATGGTGATCGGCTCAAAAAAAGTCGTGTCCGAGCTCTCACGAGGCTCGGGGATGTTCCAATTCGCCATCTGTGACAATACTCAGAATCTGACCGGCTAAGAAGTATCAGCTTTCCCGGTCGAGATGTGAGAGAACATCCTGCGCGTCATGTGCCAAGTCGGCCAGCGCGGAGGGCATGTCCTCGCCGGAACGCCGGGCCCATTCCACAAGCCCTTTCGCGAAGGCTGCCAACCTCGGTGCGGCGGCGATCATGCGCGCCTGACGCTCGATCTTCGCCGGGTCGAGATCGTACTCTGCGCCCGGCACCCGCCAACCTCCCCATTCGGCTTGGCCTGTGATCACAACGGGATAGGTTCCCGGCACCGGATGGCGCGAACAATCTTCCGTCGGCTGCCATTTGTTGCGAGCCCGGACGACGCGCCAGCTTTCTCCAGTCGGCACGACGTGATCCTGAAGCGGTTCTTCGGCTTGCAGTTCCTCGGCGGCGAATTCGCGGCCCAGACCGCAGTCGTAATGTACACGGATAGGTTCATCGAGGCCTTTAGCCCAGTGCGGCACGACGTGCTCGATGAGGGCCCATGTTCCGACCGGTCTGACAAAGACGCGCTGGTTCTTGTGGAATTGTGCCTTGGCCATTTCGTACATCCACCTTGACCAGGTAAATCTAAAACTTCGATCTTAAGTGGAAGTTAAGTTTTGCCGGCTCGCGCCGGCGGCGACATCCCTCTACGGTCTCGGTTAAGAAAGTATTTTTGGCGATCCATGATCGAAAGTCCCTGCGTCAAGATCTGTACGATGGATGCCCTTAGTGGTCTGTGCAGGGGCTGTGGCCGCACGCTCGATGAGATCGCGCGCTGGGGCTCGATGAGCGACGCCGAGCGCGCAGCCATCATGAGTCGTCTAAATGGCCGGCTCGCGGATGTCAGCCCGCGTCGCTGATTTTGGTGTGACTCAACGGCTCCGGATTAAGCGTTTTGCCTGCCAGTGCACCCAGCCAATCGAGGCTGGCGTGCAGCTTCACGTTCTCGCCGACGACCAGCATCGCCGGTGCCGTGCTTTCGGCCGCCGCCGCTCCAAGTTCCCTAAGTGTCGTGATGCGCACGGTTTGATCGGGGAAGGAGGCGTTGCTGATAACGGCGGCGGCTTCGTCCGTGTCGCGGCCAGCGGCCATCAACTTTGCGGCTATTTCGCCTGCATATTTCCGTGCCATGTACAGCACGATGGTTGGCGAGCCGCGCGAGATTGACGTCCAATCGAGGTCCGGCAGCTTTCCGTCCGCGCCGTGGCCGGTGAGAAACGTCACGACATGATTGGTGTCGCGGTGCGTCGCTGGAATTCCGGCATAAGCCAGTCCACCGATGCCGGCGGTGACACCGGGCACGATGCGGAACGGTACCTGCGCGCGCGCGAGGGACAGCGCTTCCTCAGCGCCGCGGCCGAAGACGAAGGGATCTCCCCCTTTCAGCCGGAGCACACACTTACCCTTGCGCGCTAGGGATACCAGCGTGCGCGAGATGTCACTCTGCTTGCACGAACGTTTTCCGGCGCGTTTGCCGGCATAGATCAACTCCGCGCCTGGCCGCGCCAGTTCAAGCAAAGTCTTGTTGACCAGTGCATCATAAAGGACAACATCGGCGCGCGAGACGGCGTGCAGGCCGAGTGCTGTGATCAGCCCGGGGTCACCCGGTCCCGCGCCGGCAAGCCAGACCCAACCCGGCTCGAATGCAGGAAGAGCAAGCGCCCTTGCCAACCGTTGGATTGCCGCGCGTTCGGCGGCATTTATAAGGTCTGCCGACATATTACATCTCAAATTATGTATTTACAAGTATATCACAAATTTCACTGGGGGAAATAGATTTTGGCCTGATGGCCGCAGGCACGTAATGTCCCATAGATTGCGCTGACTTTTGTCCAGCCGTTGGGTTAGACAAATCATTCCTTCAACCGCGAGTATCAGCAGTCATGTCCAAGCCCCGAAGCGATCTGAAGCCCAACACCTTGGATTACGAAAACCTACCTCTCGTCACCTCCAACGGTTTTCGCGAATACGACGCACGCTGGCTGTTCGGGAAGGAGATCAATCTGCTGGGCGTGCAGGCGTTGGGGCTGGGGCTCGGCAC
The DNA here is from genome assembly GCA_028865545.1 of Alphaproteobacteria bacterium. Taxonomy (GTDB): domain Bacteria; phylum Pseudomonadota; class Alphaproteobacteria; order Micropepsales; family Micropepsaceae; genus Rhizomicrobium. The sequence continues at coordinate 11,040 of JAGWJY010000039.1, forward strand.
CTATCTGCACGAGGTTGGTGCGCCGAAAGTCGTCACTGGCCATGACTACCGTTCCTATTCGCTGTCGATCAAGCAGGCGCTGGTCCTCGGGCTGATGAACGCGGGTTGCGACGTCCTAGACGTCGGGCTGGCAACCACGCCGGTGTCCTATTACGCGCAATTTGCGCTCGACGTGCCGGCGGTGGCGATGGTGACCGCCAGCCACAACGAGAACGGCTGGACCGGCGTGAAGATGGGCGCCGCCAAGCCGCTGACCTTCGGTCCCGATGAGATCGGCCGCCTGAAGCAGATCGTACTGGGCGGCGAGGGCAGGGTGCGCACGGGCGGTCGCTACACCTTCGTAGAGAATTTCCGAGAGAAATATCTGGAAGCCGTGACCTCGGGACACAAGCTGTCGCGCCCAATCAAAGTTGTGGCGGCCTGCGGCAATGGCACGGCTGGCGCCTTTGCGCCTGAAGCGCTCCGGCGCATCGGCGCGGACGTGATCCCGATGGACGCCGAGCTCGATTACACTTTCCCGAAATACAACCCCAATCCTGAAGACCTGCACATGCTGCATGCCATGGCCGACGCCGTGCGGGAGCACAAGGCGGAGCTTTGTTTGGGGTTTGATGGTGATGGCGATCGGTGCGGCGTGGTCGACGACATGGGCGAGGAAATCTTCGCCGACAAGGTCGGCGTGCTTCTGGCCCGCGATCTTTCACAGAGCATCCCGAACGCGCAGTTCGTCGTCGACGTGAAATCGACCGGCATCTATCTCATGGATCCGGTGCTGAAGAAGAACGGCGTCAAGGTCGATTACTGGAAGACCGGCCATTCCTACATCAAGCGGCGCACGGCGGAACTCAAGGCCGTCGCCGGCTTCGAGAAGAGCGGACACTATTTCTTCAACCCGCCGGTGGGACGCGGCTATGACGATGCGATCATAGCGGCAATCGCCATCCTGGAAATGTTGGATCGCGCAGGCGGCAAGAAGATGTCGCAGCTTGAGGCGACGCTGCCCAAGACCTGGAGTTCTCCGACCATGGCGCCTTATTGCGCCGACGACGCGAAGTACAATGTCGTCGCCGCAATCACCAAGGAATACGAAGACCTGAAAGCGCAGGGCCAGAAGGTGCTGGGCCAGAACATCGCCAGTATCGTCACCGTCAACGGTGTGCGCGTGACGCTGGAAGATGGTACGTGGTGCCTGGTGCGTGCGTCGTCCAACAAGCCGTCACTGGTGGTCGTGGTGGAGAGCCCGACGTCGGAAGCCAATATGCGTGCGATCTTCGCTGATCTCGACGGACGCCTGTCGAAGCACAAGGATGTGGGCGAGTACGACCAGAAAATTTAATTCAAAACATCCCACAGCATCTTCGCCGCTGTGACGGCGATGAACAGCGCGAATACTCTGCGCAGCCGGTTCGTGTCCGTCATATGCGCGATGGCGGCCCCGGCGGGCGCCACGAAGAACGACACCGGGGCGATCAGCAGGAAGCCGAGCAGGTTGGTATAACCGAGCGAATAAGGCGGCAGGCCGCTTGCGCCGAATCCGGCAATCGCTGCGCCGACCGCGCCGGGGATGGAGATGATCGCACCGAATGCCGAGGCGGTGCCGACCGCGCGATGGATCGGTACGCCGCAGAGCGTCATGCTCGGCACGCCGAGCATTCCTCCGCCGATGCCCATCATGGTGGACACACCGCCGATACCGAACGGCAGCGCCGATCCGCCTATGCCGCGTGGTAGGTGGTTGGACAGCCGCCAGGTCTGTTTGCCGAACGCCATGTTCGCGGCCAGTGGCAGTGCCACCAGCCCGAAGAACAGCGCCAGCATCTGTCCGGGCGCCCAACCGGCCAGTGTGCTTCCCGCGATGACGCCAACCAGCATGGGACCAATCCAGCGCTTCAGCAGTTCCCAGTCGACAGCGCCTTTCTTGTTGTGTGCCCACAGCGACGAGACCGAGGTCGGAATGATCGTCGCAAGCGATGTCCCGACCGCGACGTGCATCCGCAGGTTCTCCGGAACGTTCATGGCCGCGAGTACATGATACATCACCGGTACAATGACGATCCCGCCGCCGACACCCAGCATGCCGGCGACGAGGCCGGATACCACGCCGGCAATCATCAGGCCGAGCGCCAGGGTGCCCATGTCGTTACTTCCCATGGCGGTGATGAAATCCATTCGATCGAACACCCGTTCGTTGCGGCGCGCAGTGAACTTGCAATCGTGCCCTTGCACAAGCCATTCTTCGCCCAACGATAAGCAGGGAGAGATGCATGGACAGGCGAACAGTGCTCGGTCTCGGCGTGACCGCGCTGGCGGGACTTTCCGCCCCAACATTTGCAGAGAATATGGACGCCCAAGGAATGCTCTCTACGGACCCTACCGAGGTTGTGCCGCTTTGGCCGGGAACGCCGCCCGGCGGCGAAAGCGTCAATCTTGAGGCCCGGATCGTCGAACGCAGCGATGACACATCCGCTTTTCATGATCGCTACGTCGACAGCATTGGCAAGCCACTGCTTGCCGTGTTCCGTCCTGACAAGCCGGATGGCTCGGCGGTCCTGCTCGCGCCGGGCGGTGGCTATGTCCGTATTGTGATCGACAAGGAAGGCGAGGAAACGGCGCGCCGTCTGAATGCCTCCGGCGTCACGGTTTTCATGCTGCGCTATCGCCTGCCCGGCGAAGGCTGGGCAGACGGCAAGGATGTGCCGCTGCAAGATGCGCAGCGTGCCATGCGAATCATCCGGGCCAATGCACAAAAGTACGATATCGATCCGCACCGCACGGGTGTTCTCGGATTCTCGGCGGGCGGGCACGTCGCGGCGTCCTTGGCGACCAGACCTTATGACGCTGTCTACAAGCCAGTCGATGACATGGATTCCGAGGATGCAAAGCCGGCATTTGCGGGGTTGATGTATCCGGTCATCACCATGGGGCCGGGCGCGCATATGGGATCGCGGGACAAGCTCCTGGGCCCGGATCCGTCGCAGGCGCTGATCAACGCATATTCCTGTGAGAAACTGGTGACGGCGGCGACGCCGCCTAGCTTTGTCTGTTTCGCCGCCGATGACGGTACGGTCCCACCGATGGCAAACGGCATGGCGATGTTCGACGCACTGCGCAGCGCCAAGGTTCCCGCAGAGTTGCATGTCTTCGAGGAAGGTGACCATGGCTTCGGCATCCGTCTTGCGAAGGGCAAGCCGGCTTCGGCCTGGCCGGACCTTTTCCTGCATTGGTGTTACAGCCACGGCTGGTTTCGCGCTCCGAGCGCCGCGCCTGCTTAGGCTGCAACGCCTTCGTGACGGGCGACAAAGGCCAGCGCGTCTCGCAATACATCGATGTCGGCGCCGGGGCGCGTCGCGTTTTCGCTGAGGTGTCGGCGAAACTGCCGCGCACCCGGCCGGCCGTTGAACAAGCCGAGCATATGGCGAGCAATGGCGTTCAGCGGCGCGCCATGCGCCAACTGGTCTGTTACATATTCGAGATATGCTTCGACGGTCGCGTCGACCGAGCACGCTTGGCCGCCGAAAAACCGGGTATCGACGTCGGCGAGAATTGCCGGAGAGTGATACGCCGCTCGACCCAGCATTACGCCGTCGACCTGTTTCAGATGGACATCTGCCTGATCGAGCGTGGCGATGCCGCCGTTCAGCACGACGGTCAGCGTCGGGTTCTCACGCTTGACGGCGTAGACGAGGTCATAGTCGAGCGGTGGTACGTCGCGGTTTTCCTTCGGCGACAGGCCTTCCAGCCAAGCCTTGCGGGCGTGCACGATGAACGTGTCGACGCCTGCCGCTTTGCACGCGGCGATCAGCACGCGCAGCGCCTCGCCAGGGTCCTGATCGTCGACGCCGAGGCGGCACTTCACGGTGACGGGGACCGGGACGGCCGCGCGCATTGCCGCTACGCATTCGGCGACCAGCTGCGGCTCACGCATCAGGCAGGCGCCGAAACGTCCGGATTGCACGCGGTCGGACGGGCAACCGACATTCAGATTGATTTCGTCGTAACCAAAATCGGCACCGATCTTGGCCGCCTCGGCCAGTCGCGCCGGTTCCGCGCCGCCTAGCTGCAGCGCCACCGGATGTTCGCGCGGATCGTAACCGAGGAGCCGTACGCGATCGCCACGAATGACCGCCATCGCCGTCACCATCTCGGTGTAGAGGCGTGCATTAGCGCTGAACTGGCGATGCAGCATCCGGCAATGACGATCGCTCCACTCCATCATGGGGGCGATGCAAAATTTATGTAATTGATTTTGCTGCATTATTTTGATGTTCTTCTAAAGTTAGACGCCCGCCGGCACACTTACCCAAGTCGAAAATACCCGGCTTCTCACCAAGTTTCGATATGGGGATTTGATGGTTTTGTAACCGAATGGGTGGCCGTGTATAGCAACATTTGACAAATGATATGCGAACGCTGGCACATTCGAATTCGTCTGATGGGACGCAATACGACCGAGACGCTTCTTCCCATGATTATGCACGAGCGCCGGATGCTGAAGTGCGGATCGATCGCGGGCACGCTCTGTCCAATAGGCTTACAAGGCGTGAGACTCCGCGTGGGCTATACGTCGCGCCACCTATGTGTATGGAACCCGCGATTCCTTCCAAAAAAGGGTTAGGTGTGGTCGGTTCTCTGCCGAATGGTCTGTGCCTGGCACGCGAAGTGTTCTCCAACACACCCTTACTCTGTCCGAACTCGTCTTCGAGACGGTGGTTGTCATTTCATTGTGTTCTCGCGCCCATCGCGCCGTAAAGCGCCACCAAGGCAAAGCCGATGGCCGGCAATAGAAACGCAGTCGGCATGCCATAGGCGTCGCCAATGAGTCCCATCGGGTAAGGTAGGATTGCACCGCCACCAATCGCCATCACCATGATGGACGATGCCCGCTTGGTCGAGCGTCCCAAATCGCGAATTCCGAGCGTGAAGATTGTCGGGAACATCGTGCCCATGAAGAAAAAGACGCCCACGAGTGCGAGGGCAGAAATTTTCTCGATCCCAGCCGCTGCCACAAGGCAAAGCAGCACGTTGGCGATGCCGTAAATTGTGAGGATGAGCTGTGGCGTGAATCGTAGCAGAAGTGCGGTGGTAAAAAAGCGCCCAACCAGATACGCCAGGGTAGCGACTGACAGCAAGTAAGCGGCGTCTTGCGAAGTCATGCCATGCCAAGTCTCGGTTGTGAGGTTGATGAAGAAGGCCGCAACGCCGACTTGCGAGCCTATGTAAAAAGCCTGAGTTAAAATGCCGAGAACAAAATGTCTGTTGTGAATCAGCGATTTTTCTGGTGCGACATCCAGGTCTTTCCTTGCATGGTCTGGCTCGTGAATCTCCGGTAGGTAGGCGCGCGAGACAACCAATGCGAAGAGCAGCACTGCAATGCTTATTATGAGATAAGTCAGCTGCACGGCGTGCTGTGCGCCGTCGAGCGCTTTGGTTACACCCTCGTTGAAAAACAGCGAGCCGCCGATAATTGGTCCAAAGAACACGCCGAGCGCGTTGAAGGATTGTGCTAGATTGAGGCGTTTGGGCGCATTCTCTGGCTTACCGAGAACACTGACATAGGTGTCGGCCGACGTCTCGAGAACGCATAACCCGGTGGCCAGCACGAACATGGAGCCGACAAAGAAAGGGAAGCTCTCCACTTGAGCAGAAGGAACGAACAGAAGGGCGCCGATGGCTGTGACGATCAAGCCTGTGACAAGGCCGAATTTGTAACCTTTGGCCTGCATCATAATGCCAGCCGGAACGCTCATCAGCAGATAGGCCCCAAAATATGCGATTTGAAGCCAGGAGGATTCTGCCTTGCTGACATCCAAGGTTTCTTGGAAGTGTTTGTTGAGGACATCAAGAAGTCCGTAGGCTAGGCCCCAAATCAAAAAGCAGCTGATGGCCAAAGTCAGCGGACCGCGTAATGATCTCGCAGATAGCCCATCGCTGGGACCAATATTGGGTTCAATAGCCACGTGTTGCCCCCTCATGATGATTTTTTCGTACGTTCACGCAGCAACGACGTACTGCGGCGCCCCGACTTGCGCAAGTGAATGCCGCTGGTCGGCATGGCGCTTCAGATCGATGCCAAATAGTTCTATCTGTGTAAGTTTGGCTTGTGAAGAGAGGCTGGTATAAACAAGCTGCAACGCGCTGAAAGGCATGTTGTCCCGTGCTTGTAAGAAATGAGCAGATCGCCAGGGGCGCAACGCCGCCAGCGCGCGTGGCACCGGCGGCGGACGGTAAGGGGAACGACGTGAATGAAGCCTTCCAGTCTTGCGGCTGGCCTACAATGTAAATGTGGTGCCGATTTTAGCTTTGCTGCAAGTGGAAACCGACGGCGCTGCCGATGCCATCTTGGCGTATTGCGGAACAAGGTGCCGCGCACGCAAGGCGCAGAAGCGCAAGCCTTCGAAATTGGGCTCCGGCATCGTATAATTCGTGCGTAGTGGGCACACATCTTGACAAACAGCAGACCATGACATGTCTCTTGCGCTCATGAGATTGAAGATGCATGCGACCGAGCGGGACCGAGCCATTCTGAATCTTCTTGAAGAGCAGGGGTTTGTGTCTTTCCGTGAGTTGTCGCACCGGGTTTCTGCCTCGTCGGCAACGTTGCGGCGGGATCTTGAACGACTGCAATCCGACGGCAAGCTGGTGCGGGTCCGGGGCGGAGTGCAGCCGACGGGTGGCGCTGATCACATGAGCGGGCTTCACCTGCAGGGTGTTCCGTTTCACGAAAACATTAACCGGAACCGTGCGGCGAAGGAGGCTATTGGTAAGGCTGCTGCCGAGCTATGCCGGCCGGGAGAGGCCATCATTATCGACGGTGGCAGTACGACGCTGCATATGTGCCCCTATCTCGAGCCGCTGAGGCTGCAGGTTTTGACGAACTCGTTGCACATTGTGAGTGCGCTGCTGCAGCAGCCGAACACCGGTGTATCTATCCCTGGTGGCGTCGTGTTTCGTGAGCAGAATATCGTCCTCGACCCCTTCGAGGACGTGAAGGTACGCATTTTTCACGCCTCGCGGATGTTTCTAGGCGCGGCGGCGGTTTCGCGCCACGGTCTCATGCAAAGCGACATCATTCTGGTGCAAGCGGAACGCAAACTGCTCAGTCGGGCGGACGAGTTGATCGTACTCGTTGACAGCAGCAAGTTCGCCGCCTCGGCCGGACATTTGCTGTGCGAACTCTCCAGGGTGCATACATTGGTGACCGATAGCGGTATCGACGATGCTTCGGCCAAGATGGTTGAAGGTCGCGGCGTCAAGGTGATCACTGTCGACGTTTGATAAGCTGTACGTTCAAGCCTGATCAAACGACGGTAGAAACAGCTCCCCGTGTCACTGCAAAGCAGACTCCAGCAAATGTGTCCATTCTAAAGTTTCACTGCCTGCAATGGTGTACCGGACTTGGCAGCAAGAAGGTCTTCGGCTCTCAATCCACTGACATCGTCCGTCACTGCCGGCGGGCGGGCATCGGCTGCCAAAGTGGAAAGTTCGACGTCACGAAGAATAACACCTCGTATATGGCGCATATAAAGGCCCCAGGCGGGCATGACCCCGAACATATCGGGATCTGGATAGGCTTCGGCGGACTCTGGCAACAGCCGAGCGGCATCAGACGCCGTTCCCCCTCCCGGATAGATAAGACGAATGCCGCTCAAGGTGACATCTTCGACCGGAGCATCGGGCAGGCCAGTGATGCTGGCACAGTAGCGCTTGTCCAGGCAGTAGGCATCAATGTCGTTGATCGTGACACGGCGGAGCGCTGCGATGGGTGTTCCAGCCGGCGCGCGCCGTCGGTCTCCAAGTCTGATGAATATTGGCGCGGCGGTCGTATCCCGCATAACAATATTGTTCACCGTCACGTCTTCCAACACGCCGCCGTCGACGCTTTCAATCGCCAGTCCGTTGCAGCAGTCGAATACACAATTCGAAATGGCGATATTGTGGTAGCCGCCGTTGGACTCCGTACCGAGCTTTATGCGCCCGCTGGTGAGATGGGGCGTGATATTCTTTAGCTGGCTTTTGCGGTAGGTGCCGTCGAGCATCGATCCAACATCATAACCGCTTACGTTACAGTTGGTGATCGTAACGTTCTCGATTGGTCGAACCTCGCCGAGCGCAAGCGAACTTTTCAGCACAATGGCATCATCGGTCGGCGAATTGACCGACAGGTTCGATAAATGCGCATTCCGCACAACGTCAAGATCAATGCCGTCGCGATTGGTATCGATCTTCAAATTATCCATCGTGAGGTTATCGACACCGGTGACGAGGATGCCAAAATGTCCTCCGCGGAAAATCGAAAAATCGCGCATCGTTACGTTCCGCGTGTTTTTCAGGGCAATCGCTTTGTTCCCGAGGCCGTTCATGCTTTTCACATCGGCTACGTTTTTGGCGATCTGCGCTTTCAAGGTCTGGGTGGAAGGCAGATCGCGTCCGGCGCCCACGGACCAAGGAGCATCGGGGCTGAAACGCGTCAGGCCCTCTCCGTCGATCAGGCCTGGCCCTATGATGGCAACATCTTCCAGATCCTCGCCCCAGATCAGGCTGTTGTGCCAATGACTGTGTCCGAAGTCCTCATAGGCGTCCCATAGATTCGGCTCCGGTAAGTCGTAATGTCCGCTGTGTTTCGCCGGATCAGCCGCGATCAGTGTCGCGCCCGATGCGAAGAGAAGGGTGATGCGGCTCTTGAGCCGGATCGAAAAGCTTAAATAGCGACCTGCTGGAAGATAGACCGTTCCGCCACCGCTTGCCGCCGCCGCATCGATCGCGCGTTGAATCGCTTTGGTGTCGAGGGCGTTGCCGTCGCCTCTCGCCCCGAAATTGCGGATGTTGAAAGCATCGAAAGGGTTTGCGTATGCGCCTGACGCGTAGATGGGGAGAAGCGCCAAGCCTGCTCCAACCAAAACTTTGCGGCGGGGAACCTGGACCATCATCGTCTGCCTCCACGTGGATGAATCTGCACAGGATCACAGCATGGTGGCGATTGTAAATGATTGCATTTATTACAATTATGATCCGTAATGCGAAATCAGGGTGCGCTTCCTAGTAGGGCCACAACCGTATGCCTCCAAGGAGCTCGTCGCAGACGTGCCGCGTGCTGCAATAACGACAGCGATCTGTGAAGGATAAAGCGATGGGGCGCCAGCCTGGATTTCTCGCTAAGCGATCGGAAATTACAGCGGCATGGGTAGGGAAAGTGGCGTTCTCGCTGCTGCTTCCGTTGCTCTTGGCAGCGTCCGCGCCTTGTTTTGCCCAAGGATCCACCAAGGGAGGCAGTACACACTTATCCCATGATGCTCTTCTAAACGGATTTCGCGTACCGCCCCTCGTGGCCGAGCCGCGCGTCTGGTGGCATTGGATGAACGGCAACATCACGAAAAGAGGCATCCGCCTCGATCTTGAGTGGATGAAGCGCATTGGCATCGGCGGCGTGGAATGCATCGATGCCTCCATAGATACGCCACAGATCGTGCAGAAGCGCTTGGTCTATATGACGCCAGGCTGGAAGGACGCGTTCCGCTATGCGGTGAATCTCGCCAACAAGCTCGGTATGGAATTTGCCATCAGTTCTTCGCCGGGATGGAGCGAGACCGGCGGGCCATGGGTTCCACCCGAACAGGCTATGAAGAAGTTGGTGTGGAGCACGACGCAGGTTACAGGTGGTAAGCCGTTCCACGGCGTCCTTCCCAAGCCGCCGGACAACCCTGGCCCGTTCCAGAATGCAAAAATCGCGAGCGATAGCGCTCCGTCGCCGAACGTGTCGGCGCTCAAATTTTACCGTGACAGTGTCGTGATCGCCTACAAAGCGCCGGTCGAATCCCCGCAAGTCACTAAGGCGGTATGGAACGGCGGAGCGATCGAGCCGGCTCTGTTGTCCGACGGCGATCTCACGGACGGCGTTACGCTGGTACCGCAAGCGGGCGATCCAGACGTCTGGGTTCGCCTTGCCTTCGCCAAACTTGCAAAAGTCCAAGGTCTGAGTCTGGCCGTGTCGGTCACCAAGGGCCTCGGGTTTGCGACGGCCGTGGAAGTGAGCGACGACGGCACCACATGGCGCCATGTCGCCGATTTTCCGAAGGCGGCGCAGCTACAGCGCATGGTGCTGGCGCAGCAAACCATATCGTTTCCGCCAGTCGTCGGCCGGTTCTTCCGTGTCGTGCTTCGGCCCGCGCCGCCGTTGCCGACGAGCTTGCGGCCCAATGCTCCTGCGCCTGGCGCGATTGTGGCGGCGGCCCCTCGCCTGGACGATCTTCTCCGCATCTATCGGTTGCACGAGCTTGTCTTCCACGCCGCAGCAACAGTCGGCGAATTCGAGAAGAAAGCGGGCTTCGCAGCTCCTCCTCGCGACTTCTATTCGATCGCGAGTTCTCCGCAATTCGCACCGGGCACGGCGATAAACCCGAATGATGTCGTTGTCCTTACTGATCGCATGAAACCCGACGGCAGGCTGGATTGGACGCCGCCGCCGGGGCATTGGACCGTCCTGCGTATGGGCTATTCCTTGACCGGCGCGGAGAACCATCCTGCGCCGGAGGAGGCCACCGGCCTGGAGGTCGATAAGCTCAACCGGCAGGACGTGCGGGCGTATATGGAGCATTATTTGACCTCCTATGAACGCATCATTGGTCCGCGATTATTCGGCAAGCACGGTGTGCGCGCAATCGAAGTAGACAGTTCTGAGGTGGGTATGCAGAACTGGACCGACAGCATGCTTGCCGATTTCAAGCAACTTCGAGGATACGATCCGAGGCCTTGGCTACCGGCGCTTACTGGCGTGGCCGTACAAAGCCCGATGGCAAGCGACAAATTCCTCTGGGACTTCCGACACACTATCGAAGAATTGTTTGCCAGAAATCACTATGGCGAAATCGCCGCCATTGCCCGTGAACATGGCCTGATAAATTACGGTGAAGCGCTGGAGGATCATCGTCCGGCTTTTGGCGACGACATGGAGATGCGCCAGTACACCAACATTCCGATGGGTGCCATGTGGACATACGGCGAGCGCTATCCTTCTGCGCTGACCTACGAAGCCGACATCCTCGGCGCAGCGTCTATCGCGCATATTTATGGGCAGAATTTGGTAGCCGCGGAATCTCTGACGTCGGCGGGGCAGCCATGGGCTTTTGCGCCGCGCGAATTGAAGCCCTTTATCGATATGGAGTTCGCGCGCGGTGTGAACCGGGTGGTAATTCATACCTCGGTCCACCAGCCCGTCGACCGGCCGCCGGGCCTGTCGCTTTTCGGTTACGGCCAGTTTTTCGATCGGCTTGAAAGTTGGGCGGACGAGGCGGGCCCGTGGATAAAATACATCGCACGCAGCTCTTACCTGTTGCAGCAAGGGAATTACGTTGCCGATGTGGCGTACTTCTATGGCCAGGAAGCGCCGATCACGGGGCTGTTCGGTGATAAGCGAGTCAAGGCTGTCCCTCCGGGTTACGCCTTTGATTTCGTTGATTCTAACGCGCTCGAGCATGAATTGTCCGTGCGCGGTAGCAATCTGGTGACAAAATCTGGCATGCACTACCGGGTTCTGTATCTAGGCGGTAGCAGCCAGATGATGACTCTCTCCGTGCTCCGCCGTCTGCGGGAACTGGTGGGGCAGGGAGCTATACTCGTTGGTCGTCGTCCGTTCGCATCACCAAGTCTGCGGGATACGCCTTCAGAGTTCCAAGCCGAGGCAAACAGTTTGTTTGGCGATGCGGACGCGCCGCGCAATTATGGCAAAGGCAAGGTCTTTCCGTCCGGATCGCTCGCCGATGCGTTTCTGGCGCTGCATTTGCCCCCCGATTTCGAATACAGCAAGCCGAATACTGAGATCTTGTACCTGCATCGGCGGCTTAAACAGGGTGACCTTTATTTTGTGAGCAATCGCCAAGATGCACCCGAGACAATCACTCCTATCTTTCGCATTGCAGGATATGTTCCTGAAGTCTGGGACGCTGTAACAGGCAAGACCTCCGACGCGAATTTCGCTATCACCGATGGCCGCACCAGGGTCACACTGACGTTACCTGCTTACGGTTCCGCTTTTGTGGTATTTCGTAAAAAGACCGACGCAACTTCCAGGTCGACCGGGGCAGCCACGATCACGGTTCTCAAGACGTTGAGGGGTCCATGGAAAATAACATTCCAGCCTCATCGCGGTGCGCCAGCGAACATCATACAAAATAATCTTGAATCCTGGAGCGCAAGCGAGATTCGGGGCGTAAAGTATTTCTCGGGAACTGGTGTATACACGAAAGCCTTCGAACTTCCGCAGAGTGCGCCAAAACCGGGAGCACGGCTGATGCTCGATCTCGGCGATGTTCGTGAGCTCGCGGTCGTGTCACTCAACGACAAGCCGCTGGGAACCGTGTGGACGCCGCCGTTCCAAGTTGACATCACCAAGGCCGCCAAGCCGGGCAAGAACGTGCTTACGATCAAGGTCACGAATTTGTGGGTCAACCGGCTAATCGGAGACGCGCAACCCGACACGAAAAAGAAATACACCTTCACGATCATCCCGACCTACAGATCGGATGCGCCGTTGCGTCTCTCAGGGTTGTTAGGGCCGGTCCTTATCCGGCAAGTGGCCGCCCCAAAGGGATCGCCATTCTAAACAATGGCGTTACGAGCCCATCCCTCGGTCATCTGCATGCCTCTGTATGTGAATTAGGATTTAATACCTAATTTTGACAACGATGTCGTCAACCAGATGTGCCTTTCTCACCACATCAATGATCATTATCAATCGATAACAGACTTTTTGTTAGCGTTACCACGCAAATGTGATACTTATCACTCCATAATGATCACAAATGCCGATTTGTGATCGAAAACGGGGCACAGAAACCTTCGGATACTGGCTATGGGGCAAAACACTCACGCCAGATCCAATTTCTGAACCGCCCAGTGAGGAAACACACAGAGGGAGGCTCAATTAATGTCCAGGACTATGCTCGAGAACCGCCGCGCGCGCCTTTTATGCGGCACGGCGATGGTTGTTGCCGGTTTCGCGTTGTGCGCGCCATCAGTCGCCCAAACCAGTCAAGGAGCAATTGAATCTGTCGTTGTGACCGGTTCGCGCATTCCCGTATCGAGTGCTTTCGATGCGCCGACTCCGGTCAGCATCATCGGGCAAGAAGACATCAAGATGTCGGGTACGCTGAACGTCGAGAATATCTTGAACCAGTCGCCGCAATTCACCGGCGCGACCAACGGCAGCCCGAGTTCGAACACCCAGCAGGCCAACGGCAACAGCGGCGCGGCCTACGCCAACCTTCGTAACCTCAACAGCGGCTCGAACACGCCGCGCACCCTCGTGCTGGTCAACGGCCGCCGCTGGACCATCAATGGCACCAGCTTGGCGACCGACCTCAACACCATCCCGGCCGCGCTGATCCAGCGTACGGAAATCGTGACGGGCGGTTCCTCGGCGGTTTACGGCTCGGATGCTATCGCCGGCGTCATCAACTTCGTTATGAAGCAAGATTTCACGGGCGCCGAAGTGGATTCGCAGGTGAACTTCGACAGCTACACGGCCACGCCGGAGTACAGCTTCGACGTTACCGTCGGCTCCAATTTCGATCACGACCGAGGCAATGTGGCGGTGTCGATGGACTACCTCAACCGCGGCGGAATCAGGCAGTCCCAGGTGTCGTACGCCAAATATCCGCTGAACGAGAGCTGCGTGACAGCAGCGTCCTGGATGCGTGATGGGCCGGGTACTGCGAACGGCGCCTCGGCGGCGAATTGTGCCGCCTCCGGAGGCAGAATGGGCTTCACCCAGGGCGGCTCGACCAGTTCGCCGGCGGGGCAGTTCAATGCAATCTTCACCGGCACGGACGCCACGCTCGCGTCGCTTAAAGCCGCAGCCGGTATTGGCACGGGCAGTTTCACCTTTGACGGTACCACGGCGCGGCCCGTCAACAATCCGACGGACCTCTACAATCTGACGTCCCAGAACTACATGCAGATCCCGCAAGAACGCTGGATGATCAACTCGTTTGCGCATTACGACATCGCGCCGTGGATCACTGCCTATGCGGAAATGCACTTCAGCAACAACACCGTGAGTGTCCAGCTGACGCCGTCGAACCTGGGCGGCCAGTCCATCCTGGTCAACACCAACAACCCCTACCTCAGCCCGGCGATGGACGCCGTGCTGGTCAGGCTGGATCAGCTGGAGACCGGGACCACGAACATCGTCGAAGGTTCGAAGACCTACACGACGACACCGGGTGACGGTCTGGCGATCCTCCAGATGAACCGCCGCTTCGTTGAGCTGGGCAACCGCACGGATGACGACAACCGCGTCGCCTGGCGCTTTGCTGGCGGTTTCCGCGGCGACATCGGCAACTTGAGCGACAACTTCTTAAAGGACTTGTCGTACGACGTCTATTACGACTACGCGCGTACAATCGACACCAACTGGCTCAGCGGCGTGGGTGCGCGCAGCGCCATCCAGGACGCGATCCTGAGCCAGAACGGCCAGGCGCCGGTGTGCGACATCTTCGGTCCCAACATGTCTGCGGCCTGCGTGAAGAAGGTCGGCATCACCGACCAGTACACCACGAAGGCTGAACAAGCCGGAGCGGTGGGAAGCCTGAGTGGTACGGCGTTTGATGCCCCCGCCGGGCCGGTGCAGTTCAACCTCGGCCTCGAATGGCGGTTCGACGCGGCGCAGTACATCCCCGACCAATACTTGGCGACCGGCGAGCCGACGGGCTTCAACTACAGCTACCCGACCAAGGGGAACACGTCGGTGAAGGAAGTGTTCGGCGAGTTGCGCGCTCCTGTGATCAAGGACGTGACGCTCATCAAGAGCCTCACCGTCAACGGCGCATTCCGCAATTCGTCGTATAGTCTCAGTGGCGTCGGCAGCGTCTGGACGTATTCCGCGGGGGCCGACTGGAAGGTCGTCGACGATATCGCCTTCCGCGGGCAGTTCCAGCACGCCATCCGTGCGCCCAACGTCGGCGAACTCTACGGCGGAAGCGCATTGAACTTCCAGTCCAACACCATCGATCCTTGCGGCGGGCAGTACACGGGCGCCCATACTGCCGCGCTGCAGGCTTTGTGTGTTGCCACCGGCGTGCCGGCGGGGAACGTCTGGACCAATGTGGTTCAGGACGCCTCCAAACTCGTGGGCTATACGAGTGGCGGCAATCCGAACCTCGCTCAGGAAGCATCCGACACCATCACTTTCGGTACGGTGCTGACGCCGCGTTTCGTTCCCGGCCTGCAAGCCAGCGTCGACTTCTACAGCATCGACATCAAGGGCGCGATCGGGGTGTTCGGCGGCTCGGCAAACGCCGTGTTGAACAACTGCTACCTGAGCGGCAACACCAGTGCGGCCAACCAGAACTGCACCGTGATCAACCGCGATGCGTCCGGCGTCATCACCGCCCCCTATTACATCAACCTCGGTAACGTGAATGCCACCTTCCTCAAGACCGAGGGCGTCGATGTCGGTGCTGCGTACATGTTTGATCCGGGCTTTGCCCTGATCGGCACGGACAGCACGATCACGGTCACCAGCAATTGGACGATCGCGACCGAGTTCAAGTCGGTCGGGACCACGGGCATCACGACCGGCTGCCTCGGCCGGTTCGGTGGCACCTGCCTCGAGCCGTCGCCGAATTGGAAGGGCGTGTCCAACATCAACTGGCATGATGGTCCGCTGACCCTCAATCTGCGTTGGAGGTTCATCGGCGCAACTACAGATGACCGCAACGGGCTGCAGGGCATTCCGCTTGCCGCGATGACCAATCCGGTCATTCCGATCTACAACTACTTCGATCTTTCGGGCAGCTACGACATCAACGAGAATCTGACGGCGACTGCCGGCGTCAATAATCTCTTTGAGCTCGAGCCGCCCACTCCGGCTAAGACCAGTTACGGTAACACTTGGCCGGCTACATATGATGCATTTGGTCGGACGATCTTCATCAATCTCACGGCCAGGACGAACTGATTGGAATGGAGGAATAAGAAGCGGCTTGACGTTCTTTTAGAAGACAAGGCGCTCGTCGCTGAAAATTTACTGTTGTACCTCCCGGTATGACATAGGCGCGCTCTGGACACCCTGCTCCGGGCGCGCCATTTTTTTGCGCTCAAAAGAATGGCGTTGTTGGCGAGAATGATGACGCATGGCGTGCTGGGCGGGTTGGTGAGATGATTTCCTCGCGCGTTTACAGATTGCGCCTGATCAGCCACGCTTAGATCAGGCGAACCGCTGCCGCCGATGACCGCATGGAGAATCGAATGCCATCTCACCGCGTGAATCGTCGTGATTTCTTCCAGTTGGCTGGGACAACGGGACTTGTGGCTGCAGCACTGCCTTCTTCGCGAGGCTGTGCAAGTCCGAGGTCGAAGAAGCATGATACTGCGCCCGCGCCGCTACCGGAGAACGGAATGGCCATTCCGGATCAAGGATGGCGCCTGTGGATCGATGAGAAAGCTCGCTGGCAGGACGACACGATCCATCTACCGGAGGATGTGGATCTTAAATCACTGCCAAACAACGCGCCGAGCGGCGGCTGGGAAGTGCTTACGAGCGGCGTTGGGATTTCCGTTACGCTGCCAAGCACTGTTGAGCAACACCACTGGGGGCATTTTGGTAGCCGCTCCTATACATCCGATGAATATGCTTGGGCAGCCAAAGACCCCGTGCCGCAGAACGGCGCCTATCGCGGTGTTTCTTGGTGGTGGCGCGAAATCGACATTCCCGCGAGTTTTGAGGGCCGTCGCATTATACTCAACATCCGCGGCGCCAGGATGCGCGCGGAGGTTTATCTGAATCAGAAGCTCGTCGGTTATTCCATAATGGAGGAACTGCCATTCGACTGCGATCTCACACAGGCGGCGAATACGGGTGGTAAGAATTTGCTCGCAGTCCGCATCACAAATCCTGGTGGACGGTACGATTGGGTGGACGGTGCTACGATTGAGTGGGGGAAGGTTAAATTCCAACGGTCACACGGCTTTGGTGGCATTGACCGAGGTCTGACGCTCAGTGCGCATCCGATAGGCATGCGCATCGGCGATCTATGGGTCCTAAATGCGCCGAAACGGCAAAGCGTACATGCCTTCGTCAAACTCACGGATAATGCGTCATTTGCACATTCCATACCTGGGGCGGAACACTTGGTGCTAGAGGTCATTGATGAGGGTACTGGCCGCACGCTCCCCGCACGAATCACCTTTGTCGGTCACGTGTCGGAAGGTGTGTATAAATTCGTTGTTACCGCAAAAAATGCCAAGCTGTGGACCCTGACGCGCCCGAGCCTCTACCGGCTTAGGGCTAGGTGGAAATCGGGCGATGGCGCCATTAGCACCAAGGCTGTCCGGTTCGGCTTCCGCTGGTTCGGGCCCGACGGTCTGGGCAAGGACGCTGTCTTCCGTCTGAACGGACAGCGTATAAAGCTATACTCGGCGATCAGCTGGGGATTCTGGGGACTGAACGGCCTATGGCCGACGCCAGATCTGGCCGAAAAAGAGGTGGTCCAGGCAAAAACGCTGGGCCTTAACTGTCTCAATTTCCATCGCAATGTCGGCAAGATAGATGTGTTCGAAGCGCATGATCGGCTGGGGCTGCTCCGCTACATGGAGCCCGGCGGTGGAAAATTTGCCATCGGAAAGTTACCCAAGGGAGTGAAGGCAGACGCCAACAGCGTCGTTATGGAGCCGCCTCACGACGAGGCAGAGCTGTTCTCACAACGCTTTATGATCGCCAAATGCGTTGCAATGGTGCGCACGTTCCGCAGCCACCCGTCGCTTATTCAGTACACACTGCAAAACGAAATCGGAGCCGATCTAAATGACCCCGCGACTATTGCCATTCTTGACGCTATGCGTGCGGAGGATGAAAGCCGCTCCATTGTTCTCAACGATGGCTTTGTGTCGCCACCGCGCCTGGCTGCCCAAGCTTGGTATGCGCCTTATGACCCTAAGATACATCGCTCTGACGAGGAGTCCTGGGGCGATTGGTGGAATGACCACCAGGGCGCCGGTGACCAGTGGAACGACTCCTTCTACAAGGACCCTCGGCATTTCAACTACCGCCAGCCACTACGGTCTGACATCGTTGAGTTCGGTGAGATGGAGGGTTGCGCCGTTCCCGACAATCACACGCTGATGGTTGCGGAAATCATGCAGCGCGGCGGAAGCAGTTATGATCTCGACGATCACAGACAAATAATCGCTGCATACAACGATTTTCTCAGCCGCTGGGATTTCCGCAAAGCCTTTCCCACAGCTGAGAGCCTTTTCCTCGCCATTGGCAAGAGGAGCTACGACAGTTGGCAGCAATATATGGAAAATGCCCGCATCAACGATGCAACGGATTTTGCGGTCATCAGCGGATGGGAATCTACGGCCATCGAGAACCACTCCGGCATCGTCGACAATTTGCGCAATTTCAAGAGTGATCCGGCGACGATCCGGTCGAGCCTGTTGCCGGTCCGGCCGGTTGCTAAGCAGCGAAGCCTCGTCGTTGCGGCTGGCGAAAAGGCAATCTTCGACCTCTACATGCTGAACGACACGGGTGTGCCGGCAACAGGCACATTGACCTTGGCGATGACGGATCCCAAAGGTCACAATAAAACACTCGCGGAGTTTGCGGCGCCGACGCCGGGTCGTGACCAGTTCAGCGCCCTGATCAAGGAAGCCTTTGTAACACCGTCGCTTGAGATCGAGGGAATGTATCGGTTCGCCTTCACGCATTCTGGCGCGCCGCAAGCCACGCAGTTTCGCGATATTTTGGTCGTCGATACAAGGCTGCAGCCTGTTCCCGGGCATCTCTTACGGATCGGCGTCGCTGACGTGTGGGATACGCTGCGCGGGCAGTTATCGGAAATTCCAGGCATTCTCGTCGAGAATTTTTCCGCAGGCACGGATTATTCGGCGATCGTCGCCTCGGGTCTCACGGAGCAATCTACGCCGGCGCAAAAGCTCGGTGGCGATGAAGGTCTGCAGCTTCAGCGCGCGATGAAGTCCGAACCCGTTTCCGGCGGATTACCTGGCGATATGCTCGCCGCCGTGAAGGCTGGCACGCCACTGCTAGTGGTCGCGCAGGAGGACGGTCTTGCCGATGGCGTCGCTACACAACTCGCCGCGGAGGGCGCCTTCAGCTATGCTGGACAGGTCGGCGATTTCCGCGCCCCGTGGATGGGCAATTGGTACTTCCTGCGCGCCCATCCAGTTTATGAAGGCTTACCCGTCGATCAGGCCATGGGCGTGCATTATCAGGTGCATGGCCGGCAAGCGAATGGTCTGCTTGTCGACGGACCGAATGTCGACGTCTTCGTCGGTTACAGCCGCGATCACGACCGCCGCGTTGGCGCCGGTACCTTTACCACCAAACTGGGTGCGACGAAGATATTGTTTCAACGCGTGCCGGATTTAAACGGCCCGATGCAGCAGCGCTTTTTGCGCAATGCATTGTCGTGGCTTTGCGGATGACGCGGATAAAGTCGGCGCGCCGGCGCCGTGCCACGAGAATTCGCCCTCTGTCCAACAGCATGCACTGCCAGCCATTTGCGTGACGGCGGAATCATGCGTTGTCATCTTCTTGTTGTCGA
>JAGWJY010000006.1 GCA_028865545.1 Alphaproteobacteria bacterium
CAGACCGTTTTGCGGCTGCAGCTGGATATTCCCGGTGGGAAAGGCGACGGAGGCCCGGCGCCGAAACAGCCGCCGGAGAAAAACCAGTCGGCGGTATGGATCATCGATCACGGCAAGGCCACGCCGCTCAGCACATGGGCGACGTCGCTGCAAAGCCGTCCGGTACCGCTTGGTTTCGACGCCTGGATGAATTGTTGAGCGCCTACTCCGCCGCAGGCTTCGCCAGGTAAATCTCGCCGCCGTGGTCGCGGAATTCAGCGGCCTTCTTCTCCATCGCGGCGCGGATTTCTGCGGTCGACAGCGTATCGTTCTGCCCCTTCGCCGCATCGCGAACTTCCTGGCTGATCTTCATCGAGCAGAATTTCGGCCCGCACATCGAGCAGAAATGCGCCACCTTGGCGCCGTCGGCCGGCAGCGTCTCGTCGTGGAAGGCCTGCGCCGTTTCGGGATCTAGGGCGAGCGCGAACTGGTCATGCCAGCGGAACTCGAAACGCGCCTTGCTCATGGCGTCGTCCCAGAGGCGCGCCGCCGGATGGCCTTTCGCCAGATCGGCCGCGTGCGCGGCGATACGATAGGCGATGACACCAGCCTTCACGTCATCGCGGTCTGGCAGACCTAGATGTTCCTTCGGCGTGACGTAGCAGAGCATGGCGCAGCCGAACCAGCCGATCATCGCCGCCCCGATGGCCGAGGTGATGTGATCATAGCCGGGCGCCACGTCGGTGGTGAGCGGTCCAAGCGTATAGAACGGCGCCTCGTCGCAGGCGGCGAGCTGGCGATCCATGTTCTCCTTGATCTTGTGCATTGGCACATGGCCGGGGCCCTCGATCATTACCTGAATATCGTGCTTCTGCGCGATTTTGTTGAGCTCACCCAGCGTCTCCAGCTCGGCAAACTGCGCCGCGTCATTGGCGTCGGCCGTCGAACCGGGCCGCAAGCCGTCGCCCAGCGAGAACGACACATCGTACTGCTTCAGCAGTTCGCAGATCTCCTCGAAATGCGTGTAGAGGAAATTCTCCTTGTGATGCGCCAGGCACCATTTGGCGAGAATGGAACCGCCGCGCGAGACGATGCCTGTTACGCGATCGGCGGTGAGCGGTATATGCGCGAGGCGCACACCGGCATGGACGGTGAAATAGTCGACCCCCTGCTCACATTGCTCCACCAGCGTGTCACGATAGAGTTCCCAGGTGAGCTCCTCGGCCACGCCACCGACCTTCTCCAGCGCCTGATAGATCGGCACCGTGCCGATCGGCACCGGCGAATTGCGCACGATCCATTCGCGGATGGTGTGAATGTGGCGGCCGGTGGACAGGTCCATCACCGTGTCCGCGCCCCAGCGGATCGACCACACCATCTTCTCGACCTCCTCGGCGACGCCTGAAGTGACGATGGAATTGCCGATATTGGCGTTGACCTTGGTGAGGAAGTTGCGGCCGATGATCATCGGCTCGGTTTCGGGATGATTGATGTTGGATGGGATGATGGCACGGCCGCGGGCAATTTCGCTGCGCACGAATTCTGCCGTGATCACGTCTGGGATCGAGGCGCCGAACGAATTGCCATCGGCCAGCGCGGAGCGGCCGAGATTCTCGCGGGCCGCGATGTATTTCATTTCCTCAGTGATGATGCCCTGCCGTGCATAATGCAGCTGGGTGACGTTTCTGCCCGGCTTGGCGCGCAGCGGCCTCAGGCCGGCGCGATCGAATTGCGGCACCGAGAGCAGTTCGCCCGGCTTGAGCCCGTCGTCCTGCGGCTTGCGGGCGCGGCCGTCATATTCCTCCACGTCGCCGCGGGCCAAAATCCAGCCACGGCGCAGTGCAGCAAGCCCCTTTTCGATGTCGACCTTCACCGTATCATCCGTATACGGACCAGATGTGTCGTAGAGGCGCACGGGCGCCTCACCGCCCGACAGCGGCACTTCGCGGAACGGGACGCCGTCCACCAGCAGCTTGCGCGAACCGGGCAACGCCCCGCGCGAAATCGCCACGGATTGCGGATTGAGAATTGGCTTGTTCATCTTGCCTCTCCCTACGCCGGTGTTGACCGGATCAGGTTCTAAGGGACTCGCCGGATTGCGATCTCAGCCCGTATTCCCGCAGCTGTTTTATGGAATAAGAGCGCCCCTGGGATAAACCGGATCATCCGCCGAAAGATGGGTGTGTCAAGCCGTCGCCGGGGATAGTCACAGCGAGGGCTGAAAGGCATATTGCCGCCGCTCGGCCGGAGGGCATATGGCACAGGAATTGGTGGATCCGTGGGACGATGACGGCGAGATCAAGCCGGCGGTCGGCATTGGCGGCTGGCTCTGGCTGCCGCTTCTTCACCTGATCGCCGCTCCCTTCCTCATCGCGATGTCGCTCATGGCGCGGCTGAAGCCGCTATCACAGCCGGCGAACATCCATGCGCTGGTCGGCCACCCGGCATTTCTTGCCCTGACGGCCGTCATCGGCATCGTCATGCTCGCCCGGCTGTTGTTCGGGCTCTTGTGCCTGTTGCAGCTCTTCCGGAAACGGCTGCAGTTGCCGCGCATGATGACGGTCTGGTACGGGTTCGGCATCGCCATCGCCGCACTCGGGGTGGTTCAATTCGCGCTGTTTCCCGCTGTGTTCACGCAATTCGTAGAGCCCACCGCCACGTCCAGCGGGATGGGAATGAGCGCAACCTTCAGCTTTGTGATCTCGGGCATTTTCATCGTGTATTTCGATGTCGCCGAGCGCGTGAAGAACACCTTCGTGCGCGGCGACGCACAGAAGGGCATCTGGCGAGGCCTGTTTGCGCCGGCCGATCCCAAGTTACCGCCGAAGGACCCTGTCGGCCTCGGCGGATGGTTGCTGCTGCCGCTGCTGCAGCTGGTGGTGACGCCGCTCTATGTCGCTCTCGATCTCGTGAAGAAAATTCTTCACCACACGGCGCTCAGCCGTGCCGAGATGGCAAGCCACCACGCCTTCCTGCTGATCGCGGTCGTCGCGACCGTGGTCGCGATCACGGCAATCGCGCTGGGATTTTATTGCCTGTCACAGTTCCTTCGCCGGAGGCAGCGCGTGCCTCGCCTGATGCTGACCTGGTACGCCGTCAACATCTTGTTGGCGGTCCTGTTGCCGGTTCAGATGCTCGTGGACCGCGTCATGTTCGCCAAGCTGATCGGGCCGGGCGCAGCGCATCCGATGGTCGGAGTCGTTACGGCGATCGTCATCAACGCGGCGCTCATCGCCTATTTCCTGCGGTCGCGACGAGTGAAGAACACTTTCGTGCGCTAGGACGCCGCGAACTGCTGGAACTCGGCGATCACACCCTTCACCGCTGCCGTGACGATCTTCTCGCCAGCCTCCGGCGTCGCCTGCGACGGATCGGAGCCGATACGTCCGTCGGGGAAGCGACGGCGGTAATCCTCGGCGTCGTAGATCGGCCCGGTCGGCGCGATCTTGGGCGTCATCGCGACGCGCTTGATCGCCTCGGGGTAGCCGAAATAGGTGACGGAGACTTCCGACGGTGTCGCGTGGCTGCCTTCGCCGACTGGGAACAGTTGCTTGCACAAATCCATCACTCCGGCGAGCTCCCACCAGTTGCGCAGCACACAGCGCAGCGGCGGGCCGTTCGAACCCTCCGTACCAAACGTCACACCATGATAGATTTCGGAGAACGCGGCATTGATGGTGGCGATGTTGCCCCCATGGCCGTTCAGCCAATAGATGCGCTCGAAGCCATGGCGGGACAGGCTCTGCGCCCAGTCCAGCATGGCAGCGATCATCGTTGACGGCCTCAGCGTGATCGTGCCCGGGAACGCCATATGATGCTGCGCCTGACCGACATTGAAGGTCGGCCCGACCAGGATGCCGGACTCGTCGCCGGCGCGCCGTGCAATGATTTCCGGACACAGCGCGTCGGTGCCCAGCAGGCCGTTCGGCCCGTGCTGTTCCGTCGAGCCGATGGGAATGAGAATAGCCTTAGATGACGTAAGGTAAACTTCTATTTCGGGCCAGGAGGAGAGGTGGAGTTGCATGACGGTTTTCTCCAGCCTGCGCGCGCACGGGTCAAGCCCATCTTGCCTTGAAGGCGGCAGCCCACCCCGCCACAATCGCCGCAAAACACCACATCGTGACCAGAGGAAGCCATGAGCGACACAACCCTGCCCGTACCGAAGGAATGGCGCGAGCGCGCCTTCATCAATTCCGGCAAGTACGAGGAGATGTATGCGCGCTCAATCAGCGACCCGGAGGGCTTCTGGCGCGAACAGGCGGCTCGACTGGACTGGATCAAGCCTTTTACCAAGGTGAAGAACGTCTCCTGGGATCCGGACAACCTCCACATCAAATGGTTCGAGGACGGCTCGTTGAACGTCACGGTCAACTGCATCGACCGCCACCTGCCCGCCCACGCCGACCGTGTCGCCATCATCTGGGAAGGCGACGATCCGAGCGAATCCAAGACCATCACCTATCAGCAACTGCACGACGAGGTCTGCCGCTTCGCCAACGTGCTGCGTAGGCACGGTGTCAAGAAAGGCGACCGCGTCACCATCTATCTGCCGATGATCCCCGAAGCCGCCTATGCCATGCTGGCCTGCGCGCGCATCGGGGCGGTGCATTCGGTGGTGTTTGCCGGTTTCTCACCGGACAGTCTGGCAAACCGCATCCTAGACTGCGCCAGCACAGTGGTCATCACGGCGGACGAAGGCCTACGCGGCGGCAAGCCGGTGCCGCTGAAGGTCAATACCGATCTGGCGCTCACGCAGTGCCCGGATGTGCGCCACGTGATCGTGGTGCGCCGCACCGGCAAGCACGAACTGAAGCATCCCGGCCGCGACGTCTGGTATCACGACGCCGCGGCACAAGTGTCGGCCGATTGTGCGCCGGTTGAGATGAACGCCGAAGATCCGTTGTTCATCCTCTACACCTCGGGATCGACGGGAAAGCCCAAGGGCGTGCTGCACACGACGGCCGGCTATCTGCTCTACACCGCCTTCACGCACCAATACGTCTTCGATTATCACGAGGGCGATATCTACTGGTGCACCGCCGATGTCGGCTGGGTCACGGGCCACAGCTACATCGTCTATGGGCCATTGGCGAACGGCGCCACCACGCTGATGTTCGAGGGCGTACCGAATTATCCCACCACCTCGCGGTTCTGGGAGGTGATCGACAAGCACGAGGTGAATATCTTCTACACGGCGCCGACCGCCATCCGCGCCCTGATGCGCGACGGCGAAGCGCCCGTGAAGAAGACGTCGCGCAGCTCGCTGCGGCTGCTGGGGTCCGTCGGCGAGCCGATCAATCCCGAAGCCTGGCTGTGGTACCACCGCGTGGTCGGCGACGGACGCTGCCCCATTGTCGACACTTGGTGGCAGACCGAGACCGGCGGCATCCTAATTTCACCACTACCTGGTGCGACCGATCTCAAGCCCGGCTCCGCGACCAAACCATTGTTCGGCATCAGGCCGCAACTTGTCGACGCCGAAGGCACCCCGCTGGAGGGTGCGATCAGCGGCAATCTCGTGCTGCTGGACTCCTGGCCTGGGCAGATGCGCACGGTCTATGGCGATCACGAGCGCTTCGTGAATACCTATTTCCGCACCTATCGCGGCAAGTATTTCACTGGGGACGGCTGCCGGCGTGACGAGGACGGCTATTATTGGATCACCGGCCGCGTTGACGATGTGATCAACGTCTCCGGTCATCGCCTCGGAACGGCCGAAGTTGAATCCGCTCTGGTGGAGAACACCAAGGTCGCCGAGGCTGCCGTGGTTGGATGCCCGCACGAGCTTAAGGGACAAGGCATCTATGCATTCGTGACGCTGAAGGCCGGAGAAGTGCCGACGAAGGCGCTTAATGAAGAGCTGAAAAAGTTCGTTGCAGAGCACCTTTCGCCGATCGCCAGGCCGGACGTGATCCAATTCGCGCCAAGCCTGCCCAAAACGCGATCAGGCAAAATTATGAGGCGGATCCTGCGCAAGATCGCCGAGGGCGATACATCAAACTTGGGCGACACATCGACATTGGCCGATCCGGCAGTCGTGAACGATCTCATCGAGCACGCCAAACGCTGACACTGTGCGGCCATCCTGCACGCCGGCTCGTCGGGCCCGCGTGCGTGGACCTATCCGCACTTTTCCGGACTTAAAAAACCGCCACGCCGTGACTACATACGATTCAGGATTTCTTGCAGGAGGCAAGAATGTCGATCGTAGGCGGCTTGGTTGATACGCATCACGAGATCGAACTAACCGGCTCGACGCGTGCGGTAACGATGGACTGGTTCGTCCGGAATGCCTGGGCGGTCGCTTTGTCAGGAACGCTGGCGTTCTGGATGCTCGTTGGCGTAGCTCTCTATTTTGTATTGTAGCGGCAACTCACCTGCATGTTTCGCCGAGCGCGCGAATATTGACGGGCGGTAACGCTCTTTTCTCGAACAAACGTTGCGGTATGCTTTTCTGCTTTCGCGCAGAGCGCGAATTGCTGCGCCGCAGCTAAACCAATCGCACAGCAAGTCGGCAACCATTTAGGAAAATTCCTATTTAGATATTAGAAAAAGTCAGGCAAAAATCGTCAGTCGAATTTTTGCGAGTGTCTCATGACGATTGCAGAATTCTCCGATGCCGCAAAATATGCGGACCAACCCATCCGACGTTGGTTGGCCGATCACGGCTTCGCGATGGCGCTCGCAGGTTGCTTCACGTTCTGGGCGGCTGTCGGCTCGGCGCTCTTTTTCACGCTGTAGGCAACACCCTCGCATACTCCTCCATCGCCTTCGCCATCTCGATGTCTTTTTCGGTCACGCCACCCGCATCATGGGTCGAGAGCGTCACATCGATCTTGTTGTAGACGTTGGACCATTCGGGATGGTGGTCGAGCTTTTCCGCCAGCAGCGCCACCCGAGCCATGAAGGCGAAGGCCTCACCGAAATTCTTAAACGTGAACTGCCGGGCAATGGCGTCACGGCCCTTCACCTCGTGCCAGCCTAGAAGACCCCTCAAGGCGGCGGCGCGGGCGGCATGGTCGAGCTTTTTCATGATATGAACTCCTCCGGAGAGGTTATCCTAGCAGCCGTTATGGATTGGACGAACATCGAAGCGCCGTCGCTGGACGAACTCGAAAGACTCGCCCGCGCCGAATACGCCATGCTGCCGGTGCGTTTCCGCGACCTTTGTGGCGATATCCTGTTCATAGTGCAGGAATTTCCCGACGAAGAGGTGATGCGCGACCTGGACCTCGACTCGGAATTCGACGTCCTCGGACTTTTTCAAGGATCGACGCTGGCAGAACGAACCAGCAATGCGGGCCGACCAGAGCCGACTGCAATATTCCTCTATCGCCGGCCGATCCTCGATTATTGGGCCGAGGCACATGGAACGCTGGGGGCCATCGTGCGTCACGTGATCGTCCACGAGATCGGCCACCACTTCGGGCTCTCCGACGCCGACATGGAAAAGATCGAAAAAGAAATTTGAAACTCAGCCGAGCCGATAGTACTTCTCGACCCTATAGATGCTGCCATTGGCCGTGAGCTGGCTGGAATAGAGGATAAAGTTTGCGACCGTGAACGGCACGCTGGCGTACAGCGCGTGATCGGTCAGAAAGTCGATCACGTGTCCGTACTGCGTGCCCTTGAGCTTGGCGAGCGTGACATGTGGCGTGTATTTGCGGCCATCGCCTTCCATACCAACGCGATGTAACGCGCTCTCGATTTTACGGTGCAGATGGTGGAGCGCTTCGCTAGTGGCCACGCCAGCCCAAAGCGCGCGAGGATGTTTGCCGCCAAACGCGCCGACGCCTTTCAGCTCCGCCGGAAAAGTTGGCGCCGCAATTGTCGTCAAGGCATCGTCAATGACGCCGGCATCCTGCCCATCAACCTCACCGATGAAACGCAAGGTCAGATGAAGCTGATCCCGCGTCTGCCAACGGGCACCTGGCACGCCGTTCTGCAGCATCCCCAGAGACCGGGCAATCTCATCGGGAAGCGCAACGGCCACGAACAGGCGCATCACCTATTTCCCAACAGTCGTGCAATGGGCAGACGTCTCCGGAACGCTACGACCGTCAGGAAATAGCAGCCCCCGCCTACGGCAATGGTAAGCGCCAACACAGTGACATCGTGCAGCAACCCAGGATGCAGCGCCAGCTTGCCGCCCAGCGTTGCACCAACAAATGCACCGACGCCAGCAGCAAACGCGGCCAGCAAAGTCGGACCGAAAGCGCGGGTGAAGACGCTGTCGAGAGACAACAGCGAGCGCGAGCGCGCCATCCAGACCAGCATGGTCACATTTGCCCAAGCACCAAGCGCCGTGCCGAGCGCAATACCGACGGCGCCAAGATGAGCACCCCATACCAAGGCAAATTTAAGTGTGATGTTCACGGCCACGGCGATGAGCGTCGCGCGCACCGGAGTTGCCGTGTCGTCGCGCGCGTAAAACGTCGCCTGAACGATACGAACGAGGACGAAAGCCGGCAACCCGATGCCGTATGCGGTCAGAGCCGCAGCCGAAACGCTGGCCGCACTCAAGTCAAAGGCGCCATGCGCAAACAATCCGCGCATGATGGTCAGCGGTACCGCGATGTATGCCGCCACAAAGGGCAGCGTCAGCATCAGGCCGATCGCGGCGGCACGGTTCTGTGCGGCGTGCGCGCCGGCGACGTCGTTCTTGGCCAGCCGGTTCGCCATCTCGGGCAGCAGGACCGTGCCCATGGCGATTCCGAGCGTACCCATCGGCAGCTGGTTGATGCGATCCGCATAGTAGAGTGCCGTGAGATCGCCCGACGGCAGAAAGCTGGCGATCAGGTTGTCGATGAAAAGGCTGATCTGGACACTGGCCGACCCAATGGTCGCCGCCCCGAGCGCCAACAGGAACTCCTTCATCTCCGGCGTCCAGCGCGGCCAATGGATATGCAGATGCAGATGACTTTTGGCTGCCGCCCAGACGATGAACAGAAGCTGCAGCACGCCCGCTAGGAACACGCCCCAGGCGGCGGCATAGCCGGCATTCGGAAACCAGTGTGCCGACAGCAATGTCGCGATCATCGCGATGTTCAGGAAGATCGACCAAGCGGCAGCGGCCGCAAACTTCTCGATCGCGTTGAGCATCGCGGAAAGCTGAACCGCCACAAGGGTCATGATCAGATAGGGGAAGGCGATGCGAGCCAGATCGGTCGCCAGATTTATCTGTCCAGGGCGGGCGCTGAAGCCCGGCGCCATGGCCATGATGACGTAGCGCATCGCCGCCAGCGCCATGATCAGCAGTACCAGCTGAAACGTCATTTGCCAGGAAAACACGCGATCAGCAAAGCGTGCAGCGGCGTCATGACCGTCACGCGTTCGCATTTTGGCGAAGCGCGGCAGGAAGGCGGCGTTGAAAGCACCCTCGCCGAAGATGGCGCGGAAATTGTTCGGCAGCCGGAACGCCACGAGGAAGGCATCCGACATCGGGCCCGCGCCCATCACGTACGCCATGATGATGTCGCGCAAAAACCCGGTCACGCGCGAGAGTGCGGTGTAACCAGCAACGGTGAGAAGGCGTTTGAACATGGAGTTTTGTTAAGGAATGACCGAATATTTGCCCGATTCTGGTACGGACAATCCCGCACAACCCAGCTTTTTGGAAGCCTTGCTCCTTGATCACGGGGCTCCCAAGCACGATATTAGAGGTCGGTGCGGCTTTTTTGGGCCGACAAGGAAGGATTCTCATGGCTGACTACGACAATCGGATCATACGCGGCCAAACGGCCGAGGCCGGCGTCATCGACGCAGGGCTGCGCGCCTATATGCTGCGCGTATACAATTACATGCTGGTCGGGCTGGCTCTCACCGGCTTGACGTCCTACGGCGTCTATTCGATGTCGGTCACGACCGACCCGGCCGCGGCGGCTATGACCCTGCGCAACGGCGTGATGCTGACGAGCTTCGGCGTAACATTGTTCGCCTCGCCGCTGCAGTGGCTGTTCATGCTGGCCCCCCTCGGGGCCGTTCTGTTCATCAATTTCCGACTGCAACGGATGAGCGTCAGCGGTGCCCAATTGGCGTTCTGGGTGTTTGCCAGCCTGATGGGCATCTCGCTTTCGACGATTTTCATGGTCTACCAAGGCGGTAGCATTGCCGAAGTGTTCTTCATTACGGCGGCAGCCTTCGGTGGCTTGAGCCTCTATGGCTACACCACCAAGCGCGACCTTTCGGCCATGGGCTCATTCCTGATCATGGGCGTGTGGGGCCTCTTCATCGCCATGATCGTCAATATCTTCCTACAGTCGCCGATGATCATGTGGGTCGTTTCCGTCCTCGGCGTCGGCATCTTCGCCGGGCTCACCGCTTATGACACGCAACGAATCAAAGACATGTACCAAGCCAGCGATGACGGCACGCTGGCGGGCAAGAAGGCCATCATGGGCGCTCTGGCGCTTTATCTGGACTTCATCAACATGTTCATCTTTCTGCTGCAGCTGGTGGGCAATCGCCGCTAGGTGAATTGCGATTCAGACGAAAAGGCCTTGATGGCGACATCGGGGCCTTTTCTTTTTCCAGTTCCAGGGGGCATACCGAGATTGCATTGCAGATGCGCAGGATGTCGCACGCATTGAATCTCTTAAATCTTTTTCAGAATTCGTCATGAAAGCGCCACGATTGGACCACCGCTTGGCCGCTTTCGGCAACGACATTCGGTCCTGTCGGCTGGTTCGAGTTGACGGACAGCCTTGTGACGAATCAAGCCCCCCAGCCCCCAGTCCGGGCGGTCTCGATCGGATCAGCCGACCTCTCCCCTCGCCTTCAAAACCCCAGCTTGCGCATGATTGCGGCCATATGGCCGAACGCGCCACCGACACCGCCGGTGAGGATCGAGACGCCTGTACCAATCGCCATCATCGATGCCGGTGTATCATTCAGCATGATCGATATTGCGAGCGCAGGCACGACACACAGCCCGCCAGCAATGGTGCCGCCCAGCGCGCCGACCGCATAGCCTCGGCCGAAGCCCATTCCGTAGAGATAACCAGCCGTCGCCGAGATCATCATGCGGCCAAACATGAAAAGGTTGTCCGCCACCCAGGGAAAGAAATGGCTGACCACCGCCAAGATAAGTTGGAGCACGGTCCCTACAATCGCGGCACGCTGCAGAATACGGGTATCGATCATGGGAATTCCCTTTGGGCCGGCGGCTGATGTCACATTCGTAACCTTTCCAGGGTTGCGAGTGAATGCCGTTTTCTCTAAGGGATTCTTCAGTCCAACCCGCCGAATGCCCTCATGATTGAGATTGAAGGATTGACCAAACGGTTCGGCACCGTCGCGGCGGTGTCCGGCTTAAGCCTCAAAGTCGGCAAAGGTGAGGTGCTGGGCTTTCTCGGTCCCAATGGGGCGGGCAAATCCACGACCATGAAGATGGTGACCGGGTACCTCACCCCGACCGAGGGCAGAATCCGCGTCTGCGGTCATGACGTCGAGACCTCGACCATCGGCGCGCAGGCGGCCATCGGCTACCTCCCCGAGGGTGCGCCAGCTTATGGCGATATGACCGCGCGCCAGTTCCTCACCTTCATTGCCGAGGTGCGCGGCTTTTTTGGCGCCGAAGCAAAAGCCCGCGTCGCAACGGCCGTAGAAAAGACCGAATTGGCACCGGTCCTCGATCAGACCATTGAAACGTTGTCCAAGGGCTTCAAGCGCCGCGTTGGTCTGGCGCAGGCGATACTGCACGATCCGCCGGTACTCATCATGGACGAGCCGACCGACGGCCTCGATCCAAACCAGAAGCACTCGGTGCGCACACTGATCCGCAATATGGCGGCGCAGAAGGCCATCATCGTCTCAACGCATTTGCTCGAGGAAGTGGAAGCGATCTGCACCAGAGCGGTCATCATTGACCGCGGTACCATTGTTGCGGACGGCACGCCGTCACAGTTGCTGGCGCGCTCGCGCTATCACAACGCGGTAACGCTTGCGCTGCCCGATCATGAAGTTGCGGCGGCAGAAAAAGGACTCAAGGCGCTGGCAGCCGTGGCCGGCATCGAGAAAAACTCATCGGACGACAACATCATCCGGCTCACAATTTTTCCAAAAAGCGGAGCCCTGCTGATCGAGGCTGTCGGCGCGATGGCGATAAAGGAAAACTGGACGGTCAAGGAGATGTACGCCGAGCCTGGACGCCTCGACGAAGTGTTCCGCGCGATCACCACCCGCGATACCGATCGAGTCAAGGCAGCCCGCGCATGAAATACGTTTGGCCCATCTTCAAACGCGAATTCACCGCCTATTTCGCGACACCGCTGGCCTATGTGTTCATCGTGATCTTCCTGTTCGCGATGGGCGCCTTCACTTTCTATGTCGGCCACTTCTACGACAACGGGATTGCCGATTTGTCGGTGTTCTTCGGCTTCCATCCCTGGCTGTATCTGTTTCTAGTACCCGCCATCTCCATGCGGCTGTGGGCAGAGGAACGGCGCAACGGCACGATGGAGCTCCTTCTCACCCTTCCGATCCCCGTTTGGGCCAGCGTCGTCGGCAAACATCTGGCGGCGTGGGCCTTTACCGGCATCGCTTTGCTGCTCACCTTCCCGATCTGGCTGACGGTGAATTTCCTCGGCCAGCCGGACAATGGCGTGATCCTGGCAAGCTATGTCGGGAGCTTCCTGATGGCGGGGGGCTATCTTGCCATCGGTTCCTGCATCTCGGCGACAACGAACAACCAGGTCATCGCATTCGTGGTCAGCGTGGTGGCGTGCTTTCTGTTCACCGTCTCCGGCGCGCCGATGGTACTCGATTTCTTCCACGCATGGGCTCCGCTTCCCCTGATCGACGCGATATCCTCATTCAGTTTTCTCACCCATTTCACGTCGATCACCGCCGGCGTTATCGATCTGCGCGACGTAGTATTCTTTGTGTCGCTTATAGCGCTGTTTCTTGCGACCAATGTCGTGATCGTCGACCTCAAGAAGAGCGCGTGACCCGATGAAACCGCTCTCCCGCCGCATCTATGCCGTTAGCGCCATCGTATTGGCAGCCGTTATTTTCGTCGGCGTCAATATCGCCATCGATTCGACATTCACGACGGACCGCCTTGATCTTACCGACAACGGCCGCTTCACGCTTTCTCAAGGCACGCGGAATATTATTGCGGACCTCAAAGAGCCGATTACGCTAAAATTCTTCTACTCCAAAAAGGTCGCCGCCGACTATGCGCAGACCCGCGCCTATGCCGACCGCGTGCGTGACTTACTCCAGGAGTATGCGGCGCTAAGCCACGGCAAGATTATTCTGCAAGAGATCGATCCGGCACCGTACACCCCCGCGGAAGACGAAGCCACGGCCGACGGATTGACGGCCGCGCCCACCGACTCCGGCGACGTCGTCTATTTCGGGCTCTACGGCACCAACAGCATCGACGGCAGTGCAGCGATTCCATATTTCTCGCCGGACCGCGAAGCGTTCCTCGAATACGACCTTTCCTCACTGGTCTATCGGCTGTCTACGCCGAAAAAGCCCAAACTGGCGATCATTTCGACATTGCCCCTGGATACGGGCTTCGGCGGCATGCAGGCGATGGCGCAGGGCGCATCGCAACCCTTCGCCGTCTATCAGGAACTGTCCCAGACCTACGACACGCTGATGCTCGGCCAGAATTTCACGAGCATCCCACCGGGCACCGATGTGCTGATGATCGCGCAACCTGGGCCGCTGAACGACCAACAAAACTATGCCATCGACCAGTTCGTGATGAAGGGTGGCCGGGTGCTCGCCTTCGTCGACCCCAATTCGGAGCTCGCGGCGGCCGGCAACGCCAACCAAGGCATGAGTGGACCGTCGTCTTCGTCACTGCCGCGGTTGTTCCAGGCGTGGGGCGTCGGGTTCAATATCAACAAAGAGATCGGCGATTTGG
The DNA here is from genome assembly GCA_028865545.1 of Alphaproteobacteria bacterium. Classification (GTDB taxonomy): domain Bacteria; phylum Pseudomonadota; class Alphaproteobacteria; order Micropepsales; family Micropepsaceae; genus Rhizomicrobium. Next base: position 13,859 of record JAGWJY010000006.1, read on the forward strand.
AGCTCGCGCAGCGTGTGCAGACCTCCGGCGATCCGCGCAACCCTGTTTCGATCTATCCTGTCTGGCTGCATCTGACGCACGAGCAGTTCGACGCCCACGATCCGATAACGGCGAATCTGCAGGTGCTCAATCTGGCGAGCGTCGGCGATCTGTATCGGCGTAAGGACGCGACAACGCATTTCTCGCCGTTGGTCGTTTCGTCCGACAAGGCCGCACTGCTCGACACCGAAGAAGTTCGGCTGAGCCAGAGGCCGGAGGACTTGATGTCCTCCATCGCGCCGACGGGCAAACAGTATGTGATTGCCGCGCGCATCTCCGGTCCGGCCAAGACCGCCTTCCCGGACGGCCCTCCAGCCGGCGCCGAGCAGGCTGAGGTCAAAAGCGCTAAAGACATAAATGTCGTCGTGATGGCGGACACAGACATCCTCGACGACCGCTTCTGGGTTCGCACCGGTAACCTCTACGGCAAACAAGTCGCCGCACCTTTTGCCGACAACGGAGCCTTCGTCGAAAACGCCGTCGAAAATTTGATGGGCTCGACAGATCTGATTTCCCTACGCACCCGCGCGACCAATGACAGGCCGTTCACCGTCGTTCAGAACCTGCAGGCCCAAGCCCAGGCGGAGTATCAGCAGGAGGCGCAGGCTCTGCAGCAGCGCCTTACCGACACGCAACAGCGTCTGCACGATTTACAACAGGGGCAGGGCGAGCGCGGTTCAAGCATCGCAATGACGCCTGGACAGCAAGCAGAGATCGACCGCTTCAAGCACGAGCTGATCGACACGCGCGAGCAGCTGCGTGACGTACAGCACAATTTGCGCAAGGACATCGACGCTTTGGGCGAGTTCCTCGCCTTCGTGAACATCGCGCTGGTGCCGCTGCTGGTCGCATGCTTCGCATTCTTGCTGGCATGGCTGCGCCGTCGGCGCCGTGCGCGCGCCATCCCGATGTGAGGCCGCCATGGACCTGAACGCTTTTTTCTCGGATCCCAGGCGGCGCAATATCGCGATCCTTGCCGCCCTCGCGCTGATCAGCACTGTGCTGGCCATCTTTGCGCTGAACGAACGTGCGGCCGAGGTGGCACCGAAATACACGCCGCAAGCTTTTTTCCCCGGATTCGCCGGTGATCTGAACAAAGCTGCGCATATCCACATCGTGTCCAAAAAGAACGGCGCTTTCGACGTCACGTTCAAGCCTGAAAAGGGCTGGGTACTGCCCGGCCGCAGCAACTATCCGGCGTCGTTCGAAGAGGTCCGCAAGACGCTGGTCGGCCTCGCCGCACTGCAAACCATCGAACCCAAAACGTCTCGCACCGACTGGTTTCATTACGTCGATCTCGATGCGCCGCCCAAGGGCAACGGCGTTCTGATTACGGTCAGCGACGACCAGAACCATACATTGGCGTCGCTCATTGTCGGCAAGAGCGAGGACACCGATGATGCCTCCGATTTCGTCGATCTCTTCGCACGCAAACCCAACGATAGCCAGAGTTGGCTGGTGAAGAGCCCGTTCCAGCCGCAGGCCAGCCAAACAGATTGGATGAGCAAGAAGGTTGTCGATGTCGACAACAGTCGTATCCAGGAGGCGGACATTCATCCCCTCTCCGGTCCCGGCTATACGGTCAAACGCGACAAACCCAGCGACACGGACTTCACCCTGACTCCTATCCCGCGCGGCCGCGTGCTCGCCGATCCGGGCGCGCCGGATGACGTCGCAAACGCACTTGCCGGCTTCTCCTTCGATGATGTCGAACCTTCCGCGAATTTCGACTTCGACACACAGAGCTCCCGCCTAGTCACCAGAACCTTTGACGGCCTGATCGTGAGCGTAGACGTCATCAAGCAAGGCGGCGACTACTGGGCCCGCGTCTTCGCGGACGCCGTCCCAGGCAAGCCAGAGGCCGCCAAAGAGGCGCACGAGATCAACGCCCGTGCGGCGGGCTGGGCATACAAGCTGCCGGCCTATAAGGGTGCACAATTCCTGACCTCCCTCGACAGCCTGTTGAAGCCGGTCGGAAAGGCGAAAGGCTCGAAATAAGGCCTTTTGGGCATGACAATATCGACAATGCACCCCGCCCGCGTTAATCCCTGACGCCGCTCTCGTTCCAGAGCGCAATTAGGGGCATCGCCGCAATGGCCGAGGATATTTTTCTTCGCGACCTTTGGTATCTTGGGACGCGCTCCGCGGCGCTCAAATCCGGCGCCGTGCGGCGCGAAATGCTACTTGGCGAGCCCATCATGATCGGTCGCACCCATGACGGCGCGGCCTTCGCCCTACGCGATATCTGCCCACACCGGGGCGTGCCGCTCTCCGCCGGCAAGATGACGCCTGAGGGCACGGTGGAATGCCCTTATCACGGCTGGCGCTTCAAGACCGACGGTGTCTGCGCGGCAATCCCATCACTTGTCCCAGGACAGGACACGGATCCGGCAAAAATCCGCGTGCGGTCCTATCCCGTGAGCGAACGCGACGGCTTGATCTGGGTCTATATGCCCGCTCCCGGTCACGAGAATGCCCCGCCGCGGTGCGAGGCGCCTAAAATTCCTATGAAAGGTGCAAAGCCTCGTTGGGTGGAAAGTCAGACGTTTCGCTGCGGCATCGACCACGCCGTCATCGGCCTGATGGACCCTGCGCATGCCCCCTACGTCCACGGCCGTTGGTGGTGGCGCGTGAAAATTCGCGAAAAGGCCAAGAATTATGCGCCTCTGCCGAACGGCTTTGTGATGACCCGGCATCAACCCAGCAAACAGGCATACAAAATGCTCGGAGGCGATGTGACCACCGAAATCACCTTCGAGCTGCCCAGCACCCGTTTTGAGAACATCTCGGGCACGATTCTCGGTAAGCGCCAGGACGTGATCGGGCTGACGGTCTGCACGCCGCGGGACACCGACACGACCGAAGTGACGCAGATATTCTTCTGGCCCGCATGGCTGGGCTTCATCAAGCCCTTCTTCATGGCGCTGGGACCGACATTCCTGGGCGACGACCGCCGAATGGTGGAACTTCAGCGCGAAGGGCTGAAATTCAACCCAGCGCTGATGCTGATCCAGGACGCCGATCAGCCGGCGATTTGGTACCATCGCCTGAAGAAGGCTTGGTCCGAGTCTGTTGCCGGCGGGACACCGTTCGTCAATCCGGTCCAGGAGAGAACGTTGCGATGGAGAAGTTAGCCGCGGCCCGTTGGTAATCATCCCCGGCAAATCAGGGGTTGCGGCGAGCGTGTTACCCCTCTAAACGATCCCCTTAGCCTAAATTTCGGGCGCCACAGGACGTGCAACCGCACGCCCTTCAGCACGCGTGCGAGACCAGATGCCAAAACGTAACGACATTCACACAGTTCTGATCATCGGCGCCGGGCCCATCGTCATCGGTCAGGCCTGTGAATTCGACTATTCCGGAGCCCAGGCCTGCAAGGCGCTGCGCGCCGAGGGCTACCGCGTCGTTCTGGTGAATTCCAACCCAGCGACGATCATGACCGATCCGGGCCTGGCGGACGCCACATATATCGAACCCATCACCCCGTCTTTCGTGGAAAAGATCATCGTCCGCGAAAAAGCCAATGTACCCCCAGGCAGAGTATTCGCACTCCTGCCCACCATGGGCGGTCAGACCGCGCTCAACACCGCGCTCAGTCTGCGCAAACGCGGCGTACTGGAAAAATACGACGTCGAACTGATCGGCGCCTCGGCCGAGGCGATCGACAAGGCGGAGGACCGCGAACTGTTCCGTCAGGCGATGATGAAAATCGGGCTCGACGTTCCGCGCGGCATCACACTCAAAGGCTATCTCCGGCACAAAAAGGACTCCGCCGGGAATTTTCTCTACGACGACACCAACAATCCGGTGATGGAACTTTCGCCAGAGGCCTTCACCCACGCGCTGCAGGCACTCGATGAGGTTGGCCTGCCCGCAGTGATCCGGCCGTCGTTCACCCTTGGCGGTACCGGCGGCGGCATCGCGTACAACCGCGAGGAATTCTTCGAGATCGTAGAACGCGGGTTGGACGCCTCGCCTACCAATGAGGTGCTGATCGAGGAGTCCGTTCTCGGCTGGAAAGAGTTCGAGATGGAGGTGGTTCGCGACAAGGCGGACAACGCCATCATCATATGTTCTATCGAGAATGTCGATGCCATGGGCGTGCACACCGGCGACTCCATGACGGTCGCACCAGCGCTCACCTTGACCGACAAGGAATACCAGCGCATGCGCAGCGCCTCGATCGCCGTGCTGCGCGAGATCGGCGTGGAGACCGGCGGTTCTAACGTGCAGTTCGCCATCAATCCGGCGGACGGCCGCATGGTCCTGATCGAGATGAACCCGCGCGTCTCACGGTCGTCGGCACTGGCGTCCAAGGCAACGGGTTTCCCAATCGCCAAGATTGCCGCCAAACTGGCGGTCGGCTATACGCTCGACGAGCTAACCAACGACATCACCAAGGTCACGCCCGCCTCTTTTGAACCGGCCATCGACTATGTGGTCACCAAGATCCCGCGCTTCGCCTTCGAGAAGTTTCCCGGCGCGGAACCCTTGCTCACCACATCGATGAAGTCCGTCGGCGAAGCGATGGCCATCGGCCGCAGCTTCGCGGAGTCGCTGCAAAAGGCCCTTCGCTCGATGGAAACCGGCCTCACTGGCCTCGACGAAATGCCGCTGGAAAACGACAAGAACACGATCCGTGCCGCTCTGGCGCGGGCCACACCGGATCGCCTCAGGCTCACCGCGCAAGCCATGCGCCATGGCTTCCCGTTTGAAGAAATCGCGGCGATCACCAAGTACGATCCGTGGTTCCTGCACGAAATCGAGTCCATTCTCGCCGTTGAGGCAGAGGTGCGCGCAAACGGCCTGCCCAACGATGCCGACGGTATGCGCCGGCTCAAAATGATGGGCTTCTCCGATGCGCGGCTTGCCGCCCTATCCGGCAAGAAGGAAAAAGAGGTTCGCGCTGCGCGGCAAAAGCTCGGTGTGCGTCCGGTCTTCAAGCGCATAGATACCTGTGCGGCCGAATTCGCGGCGCTGACCCCCTACATGTATTCCACCTATGAAGCGCCGGCCGCAGGTGCAGCTGAGTGCGAAAGCAAACCGACGGACGCCAGAAAGATCATCATTTTGGGCGGCGGCCCCAACCGCATCGGCCAAGGTATCGAATTCGACTATTGTTGCTGTCACGCGGCGTTTGCGCTCTCGGACCGCGGTTTCGAGACGATTATGATCAACTGCAATCCCGAGACCGTGTCGACCGACTACGACACGTCCGACAGGCTCTATTTCGAGCCGCTTACGGCGGAAGACGTTCTGGAAATCGTCGCAGCGGAGCAATCCAAAGGAACTTTGGCGGGCGTCATTGTGCAGTTCGGTGGTCAAACGCCGCTCAAGCTGGCGAACACGCTGGTGGACGCCGGCGTGCCGCTGCTCGGCACCTCAGCCGACGCCATCGATCTGGCAGAAGACCGCAAGCGCTTCCAAGTTCTGCTGAACAATCTCGGCCTCAAGCAGCCGCACAACGCCACGGCCATGACTGGAGAAGAAGCGATCGAGGCCGCACGCGCCATCGGCTATCCTGTTATCTTACGCCCCTCCTATGTGTTGGGTGGGCGCGGCATGGTGGTGGTAGGTGACGAGGCGGACCTCAAGGCGACGCTACAATCCGGCGAGTTGTTCCGTATCTCCGGCGATAATCCGGTGCTGATCGATGGTTTCCTCAACCGCGCCATCGAGATCGACGTGGATGCCATCGCTGACGAGGCTGGCGACGTTTTCATTGCCGGCATCATGGAGCACATCGAAGAAGCCGGTGTGCATTCCGGTGACTCCGCCTGCGCTATCCCGCCTCACTCGCTCAAGAAGGAGGTCATCGCCGAAATCGAGCGGCAGACGGTTGCGTTGGCTCGGGCGCTTAATGTCCGCGGTTTGATGAATGTGCAATACGCCGTGCAGGGGCAGGACATATTCGTGCTTGAAGTCAATCCGCGCGCCAGCCGTACGGTGCCCTTCGTCGCCAAAGCGATCGGACGTCCCGTTGCTGCGATCGCCGCACGGGTCATGGCCGGCGAGAAGCTCAAATCCTTTGAACTGACGGCGCACAAGCCGAACTACGTGTGCGTCAAGGAAGCGGTGCTGCCGTTTGCGCGCTTCCCTGGCGTTGATACCATCCTTGGTCCCGAAATGCGCTCAACCGGAGAAGTCATGGGGCTCGACGTGAGTTTCGGACGGGCGTTTGCCAAGAGCCAGATCGGTGCCGGCCTGAAGCTACCGCTTTCCGGTCACGTCTTCATCTCAGTCCGCGACGCCGATAAAGACGACGCCGTAAAGCCCGCACGGGCTTTGATCGATATGGGTTTCGACATTGTGGCGACGCGCGGCACCGCTAGGGCGCTGGAAGCCGCCGGCCTCAAAGTCACAACGATTAACAAGGTACTGGAAGGCAGACCGCATGTGGTCGACGCGCTGAAGAACGGTGAAGTACAGCTTGTCTTCAACACGACGGACGGAGCTCGTGCGCTGGCTGATTCGACCTCCATCCGGCGTACGGCGTTGACCATGAAGGTGCCCTATTACACCACGATGGCGGGCGCAGCGGCCGCAACAGAGGCCATTGCCGCCCTGCGCGCAGGCTCTCTTGAAGTTGCTCCACTCCAGTCTTACAGTTTGACTGTGCCCGCCTCTCGGTGAGGATGGAAAATCCAGTCATGACAAGGATTTAGGGCCGACCTTCGCGACTTCCGCATCTGGCCGGGTTGCCTGCGCGAGGCGGGAGGGAGCGATTGTGCCATTAATGGGATTATCAGTGACATGGAACGAATACCCATGACCGCGTCGGGCTACAAAGCCCTCGAAGACGAGATCAACACGTTGAAGACGATCGAGCGACCGGCGGTCATCAGGATGATCACGGAAGCGCGCGCGCATGGTGATCTTTCGGAGAACGCGGAATATCACGCAGCCAAAGAGCGTCAGGCATTCATCGAGGGCCGCGTTATCGAGCTTGAGGACAAGATCGGTCGCGCCGACGTTATCGACGTCTCCAAACTGTCGGGTGCGACGGTGAAGTTCGGCGCCACGGTAACGTTGGCCGATGAAGATACGAACGAAAAGCGCAAATACCAGATCGTGGGTGACCTCGAAGCCAACGCCAAGAACGGCCGCATCTCGATATCTTCGCCTATCGCCAGGGCACTTATCGGCAAGGGCAAAGGCGATACCGTGGAAGTCGCGGCTCCCGGCGGTGCGCGGTCTTACGAAATCATCAAGGTCGAGTGGATTTGAACGACGTTTCCAGTGCCGTTTAGCCTGCTTGATCGCCCGTTTGTGGCAACAGCTTCTCGATAGCGTTGAGATAAGCGACGAAAGCCGCGCGCCCTTTGTCCGTCAAAACGACACGGGTGAGCGGCTTCCGGCCGTTGAACGATTTATCAATCGCCACGTACCCAGCCTCTTCCAGCTTGCGCAGATGCACCGAGAGATTACCGTCGCTTGCCTGTAGTCGCGCCTTCAACTCGTTGAAATCAGCAGCACCACTGCCTGAGAGGTACGCCATAATCCCCAGCCTCAACCGGCCGTGAATCACATCGTCAAGTGCGGCAATATTGAACTGATCGGTCATTGCTTCGCTTCTTCGGACACCAGTCGCAGCCCAGGCAAAGTCAGCAGAAGCAGGAGAGCCAAGCCCATCACCGGTATCTGAAAGCGGTTCTCCGCTAGTGCCGCCATGATCAAAGCAAACGCAAATGAGCAAGCCGCAGCCCAATACATCCAAGGCCGCCTTGCCATAGCGGCGCTCGTGAACCAAGCAACGCCGTACAACACGAAGATCATCGGGACATAGGCGTTCAGAACGATCGGAGCATGTATGACAGCAGCGACGATCTCAATCGCGGCCAGCGCGACAAACACTGCGATCGCAATCGCGCTCCAGGCTACCCCGAATGCAGCATTGGATGAGCTCGTGGTCGTTCCCGGCAACGACCGCAGCCTGACGTACAACGCAAACCAGATCACTCCGAAGACCGCAAACGCCCCGAGCCACAGATAGAGGAAACCCCAACCCGAGATCGGCAGAAGCCCCGACCTTGCTGCCCAGTCCAGGACGCAGGTGGCCCCGAATACGAGGCCAGCAGCAGCCAGGAACGCGCCCCCTAGAATTTGACCCTTGCGGCCCTGTTCGACGAGTTGGCGCATGTACGAAATATCTTCTCTGACATCAGTCATAGCCTGCATCTCCCAATCGCGGTTCGTATCTATATCACTATGCTTTATTTTGTAAAGTACTTTAATATGTGACTACCAGATTTAAACGGGGCGAAGCTGACGACCACGCAAGATTTTGAATGGATTACATCTTTCGATTCCCACCGACCGTGTCACTCTCACGTCGGCGATTCAGATGAGGGCCTCCGTGAGCACACCATCCGGCACCAAACGCGTTACCGAGATAACTGTTCGTGGCCTTATCCTCGGCATCCTGATCACCCTCGTGTTCACGGCTGCCAACGTTTATCTGGGCCTCAAGGTCGGCCTTACCTTCGCAACCTCCATCCCCGCAGCGGTGATCTCGATGGCCGTGCTGTCGGCCTTCAAGGATTCATCGATCCTGGAAAACAACATCGTGCAGACCGTCGCGTCAGCAGCTGGCACGCTATCCGCCATCATCTTCGTGCTGCCGGGCTTGGTCATTGTCGGCTGGTGGACCGGTTTTCCGTTCTGGACATCGTTCTGGATATGCGCCTCGGGCGGCGTGCTCGGCGTGTTGTTCACTATCCCGCTGCGTCGCGCGATGGTGACGACATCCGACCTTCCCTATCCGGAAGGCGTGGCAGCAGCAGAAGTCCTGGAAGTCGGCACACAGGCGCGCGAAGGCTCGGCAGAGTCGCGCGAAGGACTGCTTGCCGTGGCCTACGGCTCGATTGCCTCGGCCGGCATGGCTATTTTTGCCGCGACGCGGGTGGCGGCCGGTGAAGTGGCCGGTTTTTTCCGCCTCGGCTCCGGCGTGAGCGGCTACGACATGTCCTTTTCCCTTGCGCTTTTGGGCGTCGGTTACCTTGTCGGCCTCTCCGTCGGCGTGGCAATGCTGGTCGGCCTCTTGATCGCCTGGGCGGGAGCCGTTCCGATACTGACGTCGCTGTTCCCCGCACCTGCACTTTCGCCAAGTCAGCACGCGATATCCGTATGGACATCGCAAGTGCGCTTCATCGGCGCCGGCACTATAGGCGTGGCCGCGATCTGGACGCTGACCAAGCTCGTAGGACCGGTCGTGCGCGGCGTCATCTCGACCATGTCGGCCTCACGCGCGGCAAAGGATGCGACGGATACGCGTGACGTCGACCTTTCCCCCGCTTGGATCGGCCTTCTTGCGGTCGTGTGCCTTGTCGTCATCGCATACCTATTGAAGCTCTTCCTCGGCGCGACGCCATTGGCGAACGAGACCTGGCAACTGGTCATCGCCATGCTGCCATTCATCTTCATCGGCGGTTTTGTGGTCGCGGCAATCACCGGTTACATGGCCGGACTGATCGGCGCCTCCAACAGTCCGATCTCCGGCGTGGGTATCCTGGCGATCATCATCTGCGCCACCCTGCTGATCGCCGTGGCGCAGCCAGCGGCTGCGTCAAAAAGCGCCCTCGTCGCCTATGCACTGTTCGCCACGGCTATCGTCTTTGCCATTGCTACCATCTCCAACAACAACCTCCAGGATCTGAAGACGGGGCAACTCGTCGGCGCCACGCCGCGCGCGCAACAATGGGCGCTGATTATCGGCGTCATCGCCGGCGCCGCCGTTATCCCGCCTGTCCTCAATCTCCTCAACCAGGCCTACGGCTTCGCTGGAGCACCACGGCTGGCCAGCGCCGTGGCGCAGCCGTTGCCCGCCCCGCAAGCAAGTCTGATCTCAGCACTGGCACAGGGCGTGATCGAACAAAGACTCGACTGGGGAATGATCGGACTGGGCGCGGGGCTCGGCGTGATGCTGGTTATGCTCGATGAGTTCCTCGGCATTCGTAAATGGTTGCGGCTTCCCCCGCTGGCCATCGGCCTAGGCATCTACCTTCCCATGTCGGCTACCTTACCGGTCGTCGTCGGCGCGTTTATTGGCCACCTGTACGATCAGTGGGCGACCCGTACGAAAGCACCGGAACACGCCAAACGACTCGCCGTCCTGGTGTCCTCCGGCATGATCGTCGGTGAGAGTTTGTTCGGGGTCGTCTTGGCGGGACTAATTGTCGTATTCTCGACAGACGCGCCATTAGGGCTGGTACCCGCCGATTTTGCGCCGGCGCCTTATATCGGCTTTCTTACGTTCGCCGCGCTTATTGTGTTGTTATACGGTTGGGTAATGCGCCGGTCATCCCGCTGATTACTGCCGCGCCGCCAACGGCGCTTGGCAGCGCGCGGACGCGCGGAATCACCCATCCTGCACCGGCACCGCGGCATAGACGCGCCGATAGCGCGAATATTGGCGCGCCGCGTCTCCAGCAGGCCCTATTTCGGCTTCGGCGGTTGGGATTTGGGCAGTATGGTCTTATAGTATATGCACTATCTCGGGTTGGACCCATGGCGAACATCGCGCTTGTAGACGACGACAAGAACATCCTGGCTTCGGTCTCCATGTTGCTGGAACAGGAAGGCTACCATGTACGCACCTTCACCGATGGTGCGTCAGCGTTAACGGCGCTCAGCGCCACGCCACCGGATCTGGCCATCCTGGACATCAAGATGCCGCGCATGGATGGGCTGGAACTGCTTCGACGGTTGCGGCAGGGCGCCGACTTGCCCGTCATCTTCCTCACCTCGAAGGACGAGGAGATCGACGAATTGATGGGGCTCAATGCCGGCGCCGACGACTACATCCGCAAGCCGTTCTCGCAAAGATTGTTGCTGGAACGAGTCAAGGCAGTGCTGCGCCGGGCCGAAGGTCACAAGGCTGGCGCGCCCGGACCGGAGGGCAAGAAGGAGGCATTGACACGCGGCAAGCTTGCTCTTGATCCGCAACGTCATGAATGCACCTGGGACGGACGGCCGGTACGGCTCACCGTCACGGAATTTCTCATCCTGCAAGCGTTGGCGCAGCGACCTGGTTTCGTCAAAAGTCGTGACAGCCTTATGGATGCAGCCTATGACGATCAGGTCTATGTCGACGACCGCACAATCGACAGCCACATCAAACGTCTGCGCAAGAAATTCAAGCAAGTCGACGATAATTTCGAGTCCATCGAAACGCTTTATGGAGTTGGCTACCGCTATCGTGAGACTTGATGTGCAGCAACCGATGGCATGACCATATTCAGCTATACGCGCCCGGCGCCCCATTCCAGGCTGCGCCGCCTTATCATCATCATCAACGTCGTGACCTTCCTGCTGCTGATTGCCGGTGTGTTCGCTGTGCAGTCCAGCCGTGAAGGTTTGGTCGACGAGCGCCTTACAGGCGTCGAAGAGCAGGCTCGGATCGTCGCCAATACGCTAGCGGAATACGCAACAGTCAGCGACACACGATCGATCAATGTCGACGACGCGGCACCGCTGTTGCGCGAGTTGTTGGCACCGACGCGATTGCGCGGGCGTCTCTATGACACCGACGGCCAACTCGTCATCGATACGCGCAACCTGTTGGCGCGCAATATTGTGCAGACTATGGAACTTCCGCCGATTGACGATTGGAGCCGGTTCAAACAGGCGATGGCCAATCTTTACAACAATGTCATCGGCGTGCGCCCGTTTGTTAAACTGGCACCATATTTCGAAGCAGGTAAGAACGGTAAGGTCTACAGCGAGGTCGACAAGGCCCTGCAAGGTGACGCTGGAACCGCCGAGCGTGTCGACGAACAGAACAAGCTGGTGCTGTCGGTAGCTGTTCCAATTCAACGTTTTCGTGCCATCTATGGCGTGTTGTTCGTGTCCACCGAAGGAGGCGACATCGACGATATTTTGCGCCAAGAACGCGCAACGCTGATCATGTATTTCCTGCTGGCCTTCGCAGTCATGCTGGTGTCCGGCTTTATTTTGTCGGGCACGATCGCCGAGCCGATGCGGAAGCTTGCCAGGGCGGCCGATCGTGTGCGTCGCGGCCGTACCGGAAGAGAGCCCCTCCCCGACATGTCGTATCGCAACGACGAGATCGGTGATTTATCACAAAGCCTGTCAGCCATGACCCGCGCGCTTTATGACCGCATCGACGCTATCGAAAGCTTCGCGGCCGATGTCGCACACGAATTGAAGAACCCGTTGACATCTCTGAAGAGCGCCGTCGAAATGTTTTCGCGCGCGGCAGATGACAAATCGCGCAAACGGCTGCTGGAGATCATACGCGCCGACGTCAAGCGCATCGACCGGTTGATCACCGACATCTCCGACGCCTCGCGGCTGGACGCGGAGCTAAGCCGTGAGGCGAGCGAACCGGTCGACCTCTCGCGGCTGCTCGAAACCATCGTCGAAGTCTACAATGTGATGGACCTTCCTCGGGCCGTGAAGATTGTACTCGATCTGCACCTTCCACCCGAGGCGATCGTCATTGGTCGCAACGAACGGCTTGGCCAAGTTGTCCGCAACCTGATCGACAACGCTCTGTCATTCAGCCCAGATAGCGGGACCGTAACCATATCGGCGCGTGCCGAGGGGCTCGTTTCACGTGTCATTGTGGAGGACGAAGGCCCGGGCATCCCACCGGACAATTTGGAAACCGTGTTCGAGCGCTTTTATACCGAACGTCCGACAGAACAGGACTTTGGGAAAAATTCAGGTCTCGGCCTCTCCATCGCACGCCAGATCGCCACGGGGTTGGGGGGAAGAATATGGGCGGAAAACCGTGAACAAGGCGGCGCGCGGTTTATCGTCGAACTGCCGCTGACGCGCATGCAATGATAAGAAAGAAAAGCGTCAACATCCATGCGACCTGCGTCCAGTTGGGCGCCGCTGGCGGTGCTTTCGATGCGCCGGCAGACGCCGGCGTTCTTTTGCTGGGAAAAAGCGGGGCCGGAAAGTCCGACCTGGCGCTCCGGCTGATAGCAGCCGGAGCGAAGCTCGTTGCAGACGACCGGTGCGACTTGTTCGTGTCGGGTGGAATGTTGTTCGCGCGCGCCCCTGCGAGGTTGGCGGGCCTTTTGGAGGTGCGCAACGTCGGCATTCTTGAGATTTCCAGCGTGGCCCGCGCGCGGATTGCCCTGGTCGTCGAACTTGCCCCAGGTGCACCGCGGCTTCCGGCCCACCGCCGGTTCCGGCCACCGGCTGACCTCCGCCTGCCGGCAAAAGCGGCGCCTCCCGTCATCAAGCTGGCGCCGTTCGAGGCCTCCGCTCCCGCCAAAATCGCTGCCGCGGCGGCGGCTTACGCCTATGGCTTGCATCGCGACGATATCGACGCCATTTAACCCTTCCCACACGCCGCTGGATTGATAAGGTTCGGCCCCCAAACGGAAATCCTCATGATCGGTATTGTTCTCGTAACCCATGGTCGTCTGGCGCAGGAATTCATCTCGGCGATGGAGCATATGGTCGGTCCACAGACGCATCTACGTGCCGTCTGCATTGGTCCGGAAGACGATATCGAACGCCGTCAACGCGAAATCGCGGCCGCGGTAAAATCCGTTGATCTCGGTAAAGGTGTTGTGGTGGCCACCGACATGTTCGGCGGGACGCCGTGCAACCTAGCGCTGACGCTGCTTGAAAAAGGCAAAATCGAAGTATTGGCCGGCGTCAATCTACCGAGTCTCATCAAGCTGGTCGATGCGCGCACCAAGATGCCGCTGGAACAGGCGGTCAAGGAAGCGATCGACGCCGGGCGCAAATATATGCGCGCCGGCTCTGCAGATCTGGTCGGCGGCGGAGTCTGACGCTAATGCCAGAGGGAGCGCGGCTTAGCGCTGTCGTCCGGATTACCAACAAGCGAGGCCTGCACGCGCGCGCGTCGGCCAAGCTGGTGGAAGCTGCCGCGCGTTTCCAAGCACATGTCACCGTCAGCAAGGACGGTCAGACCGTCGATGCACGCTCGATCATGGGTCTCATGCTGCTGGCGGCAAGCCTGGGCAGTACTGTCGAAATCCGCGCCGACGGCGAGGACGCGCAGGCCGCGCTGACCGCGATCCTCGCGCTGGTCGAAGCCAAATTCGGTGAAGAGTAAACATCTGCTCGGCCGTCACGCGTTGGTGCGCGCGGCGGCCGAGAGGTCTAGCGCGCGTTACTTTACGTTATCCGTTGACTTGATGAAGCTCGCAACGTTGTCGTGCAACTGTTTCAGCGAGGCCTCGTTGGCATACACCATGTGTCCCGACTGGTAATAGTGAAACTGGATATTGCCTTGCAAGCTGGGCGGAATCGGCAAGTGGTGCATCTCATACCAGCCCTCATAATACGGCGTCGCCAAGTCGAAGTAGCCACCATTGACCATGACCTTAAGATCGGGATTGTACTTCATCGCCGTCGCAAGGTCTGGCATGACGTTGGTGGCGATGGGTACCGGCCGGTGTGCTCCCGGAGGCTGATGCATGAAATCCCAGCTCTGCCACAATTCGATTTCCGGCCTGTATGTCATGCCCATTCCGTAGTTCAGGTCAGAGCGGACATAGTTGTTGAACGCCGACACATAGGCAGAACTAATCGCAGCGCTTTGCGGATCGTAATCAGACTCCTTGCTCAGCGGATCCATCGTGGGACCCGAGAAGCGTGTATCGAGCCGTCCGGTGGTCAGATCGTTTGAATCCTGCAGATTTTTCTCAAATTCCCCGCCATCGATCCGAAGATTGGCCTTCAGGATATAGGAGACAGGCAAACCAGTGAATTGATGCAGCTTATTGGCGATCTCCGTGCGCCGCTTTTGGTCGAGGCTGTTGCCGATCGTCAACGCACGCGCGTAGTCGGTCATAGCGAAGTGTTCGACGTTCTGCAGAAACGGCACTAGATCCGCCGGCGCCGTGCCGGGGAGCTTGTGATGATACCAAGCGGTGGCGGCATAGGTCGGCAGGGCCACTTCGTAGGGCAGATTCGACCCCGGGTTGTTCTCCGGGTCGTCGACATCGAGATCGAAATCCAGAATTTGTGACAGCAATATCACGCCGTTGAAATCGATATCGTCGTCGGTTTCGAGCTCGTTCACGAGAACGGCCGACCGCGGCGTGCCATAACTTTCACCAAAGAGATATTTCGGCGAATTCCAACGCTGATATTTCGAGAGGAACTGTTTGATAAAAGCCGCGAAGGCGTGAGCGTCCTGATCAACGCCATAGAATGCCTTTTCCTTATCCTTACCGGTGACACGGCTGAAGCCAGTCCCGGGCGCATCGATGAAAACCAAGTCACTGGCATCAAGCAGGCTGTATTGGTTGTCCACGAGCTGATAGGGCGCGGCCGGCGTATGACTATCATTTGCCGTTACAACCCGTTTCGGTCCGAAGGCGCCCATGTGCAGCCAGACAGTCGAAGATCCCGGGCCCCCGTTGTACAAAAATGTTATCGGCCTCGTGCCGGGACTGGCACCTTTGCGGAAATAGGCGACGTAGAACATCGAGGCCTTGGCCGTTGGGTTTTTGTCGTCAGCCGACTTGTCCTTCTTGTCCGCATTGTCTGCGGACGCCGAGTCGTCCCAGCCTTTGGGGTGAACCACCAGGGTCCCGGCGACCGCTTCATAGGGAATAGAACTCCACCCCATCCGCACCGTGCCGCTGGTTTTGACCTCGCTGGGCTGGAAGTAATCGATCTTGGTCGGCTGGACTGCCTGTTTGTCGGCATCCTTACCGCTGGTCGCAGCAAAGGCCGCCACACCAGCCAGTAACACCGCAGCAATCAGCAAAGTGGCGTATTTCATATATTTCCCCTAGGACGACTTGGTTCCTGGTATGGCCAGCGCCAGCCAGGACGGATTCGGCTCATCAAATGCTTGCACATCCTTGCCATGCCGCAAATCGCATTGCTCCGGCCTGCCGGTCATATATACGTGAGGTGGTTGTGTCGGCTTGGGGGGGCGGTTGCACCCCCAAAGCACCGAAAATGAGCATTCAAGCGTGAGAACTGGGGCATGACATCGAAGTCGGGGGGTAAAAGCCACAGCGGTAGGCCACAGAAAATCGCAACGATCTACGATGTCGCCCGCCGTGCCCGTGTTTCCAAAACAACTGTCTCGCGTGTTGTTAATGGCGAAGCGAATGTGCGCGAGGAGACGCGGGATGCGGTCCTCAAGGCCGTGCGGGCGTTGCAGTTTCGGCCCAACAAGGCCGCTCGCAGTTTGGCAAGTGCCGCCGAGGCACGCGTTGGGCTGGTCTACTGCAACCCATCCGTGGCCTATTTCAACGAGCTTCTGATCGGTGCCCTCGACGGCAGCGGCCGCAACGGCATGCAGCTGGTCGTCGACAAATGCGAGATCGGCAACGCGGACGCGGCCGTGGCCGCAGTGCGCCATCTGGTAAAGGGCGGCCTCAACGGCATGGTGCTTACGGCGCCGGTCAGTGAGTCCCGGAAATTGATCGCCGAGTTGATGAAATCTGGGGTGGCGGTCGTTTCGGTGGCGACAGGAGGATTTCGTGGCGAGGTCACGTGCGTCGGCATCGACGATTGCAGGGCCGCCTACGAGATGACGAACTACATCCTCAAGCTCGGCCATCGACGCCTCGGCTTCATCAAAGGTCATCCCAGCCATACGTCGAGCACCCAGCGCTTCAAGGGATTTGAACAGGCTCTGCGCGACACCGACTACAAGGCCAAGGAACCGATGGTCGCACAGGGTTATTTCAGCTACCGCTCCGGCCTGGATGCCGCCGAGAAGCTGTTATCCGGCCGAAAGATTCCGACGGCGATATTCGCTAGCAACGATGAGATGGCGTCGGCCGTAATGTCGGTCGCACATCGCAAAGGTTTGGACGTGCCGCGCGATCTGTCCGTCGTCGGCTTCGACGACACGATCGCGGGTTCGGTGTGGCCGCAACTGACGACCATCCGCCAACCCATCTACGACATCGCTTCCACGGCGATCGATATTATTGCGGACAACATCCGCAGCATGAAATCCGGAGCCCGGCCGAAGCCAATCAACCGTCAGGTTCCTCATCTGCTCATCGAACGCGAATCGACGGCTCCACCGCCGCCGGATCGCTGAAGGCAGCGCCGTACCGCCGCATCAAACTGTTTTCAGTCCGTGCCCGACGAAAATGTCCTTGACCTTGGCGACCAGCGCGGCAGAAGGCGGCTGCGTGTTCTTCAACGTATAAGGAAGGTCTAGTGCTTCCCATTTGCTCTCGCCCATTTTGTGGAACGGCAGGACTTCCACCTTCGCCATGCCAAGGCGGCTGGCATAAGCCGCCAGGGCTTCGATCGATTTGAGGTCGTCGGTGACGCCAGGAACGAGCACGTAACGCAGCCACACCGGCCTGCCCATCGCCGACAGTCTTTCCGCGAAGCGCAGCGTCGGGGCCAGATTGCCGCCCGTCAGCCGCTTGTAGGTCTCTGGACCGAAAGATTTGATGTCCAGCAAAACGAGATCGGTGGCGGCAAGCAGTGCATCGGTCGCATTAGCGCCGAGGAACCCCGATGTGTCGAGCGCGGTGTGTAATCCCAGCGCCTTGCAGCCCTGGAACAGCGCCGTAACGAATTCCGGCTGTGCCAGAGGCTCGCCCCCGGTCACCGTCACGCCGCCGCCGGTGCGCTGCAAGAAATCGCGATATTCGGCGATCTCGTTCAATAGAGATGCCACGCCGGTCTTCTTGCCGTCCGGCATGTGCCAAGTGTCTGGATTATGACAATACAAACACCGGAGTGCGCATCCCGTCAGGAACACGACAAAGCGCAGCCCGGGACCATCCACTGCTCCACCTGTTTCCACGGAGTGGACATAGCCTTCGACGTTGACGTCCATGCCGCGCACATTGGCTCCTTACACGTGGTCGTGGAATGTCCGGTTAATGACGTCCAGCTGCTGCTCGCGCGTGAGCTTGATAAAATTGACGGCATAGCCCGATACCCGAATGGTGAGCTGCGGATACTTCTCGGGATGATCCATCGCATCCAGCAACGTCTCGCGGTCGAACACGTTGACGTTCAGGTGGAATCCCGCCTTCGAAAAATACCCGTCGAGGAGCCCCACCAGATTGTCCTTGCGGCCATGCCGGGTCTTGCCGAGCGCACTCGGCACGATGGAGAAGGTGTTGGAGATGCCGTCCTGAGCGGAATCATACGGCAGCTTGGCGACGGAGCTGAGCGACGCCAAGGCGCCCTTCTTGTCGCGGCCGTGCATTGGATTGGCGCCTGGCGCAAACGGTTCGCCGGCCTTGCGCCCATCCGGCGTGTCGCCGGTTTTCTTGCCGTAGACGACGTTGGACGTAATCGTCAGGACGGACTGCGTGGCCACCGCATTGCGATAGGTGCGCTTGGTGCGAAGCTTCCGCATGAAGCGCTCCACCAACTCGACCGCAATCGAGTCGGCGCGATCATCGTTATTACCGTAGCAGGGAAATTCGCCTTCGATTTCGAATTTCGTGACAAGCCCGCGTTCATCGCGGATCGGACGCACCTTGGCATATTTGATCGCAGACAGCGAATCCGCCGCAATAGAGAGGCCGGCAATACCACATGCCATCGTGCGCAGGGTGTCGCGGTCGTGCAGCGCCATCTCGAGACGTTCGTAGCAGTACTTGTCATGCATGTAATGGATGATGTTGAGGGCATCCATATAGGTGCCTGCAAGCCAATCCATCATCGCATCAAGACGCGACAGAACGTCCTCGTACTCAAGTACGTCACCGGTTACCGGCGCGAAGCGTGGGCCGATCTGTTCGCCTGTCTGTTCATCGCGACCACCATTGATCGCATAGAGCAGCGTCTTGGCGAGATTGGCGCGGGCGCCGAAGAACTGCATCTGCTTGCCGATTCGCATGGCGGAAACACAGCACGCGATGCCGTAATCGTCGCCCCAGTACGGGCGCATCAGGTCGTCGTTCTCGTATTGTATCGAGCTGGTCTCGATCGACATCTGTGCGCAGTAACGCTTGAACGCCACCGGCAATTTCTCCGACCACAATACGGTCAGGTTTGGCTCAGGCGCCGGACCGAGGTTGGACAGCGTATGCAAAAAGCGGAATGTGGTCCTGGTGACCAGCGGGCGCCCATCCATGCTCATGCCGCCTAGAACTTCGGTCACCCAGGTGGGATCGCCGGAGAATAGCTCGTTGTATTCCGGGGTGCGCGCAAAGCGCACCATACGCAGCTTCATCACCAGGTGGTCGACAATTTCCTGCGCTTCAGGTTCGCTGAGGACACCGGTCTTGAGATCGCGCTCGAAATAGACGTCGAGGAAGCTGGCGACGCGGCCGAGAGACATGGCGGCGCCGTTCTGCTCCTTCACCGCCCCAAGATAGGCGAAATAGGTCCACTGCACCGCTTCCCGCGCGTTCAACGCCGGGCGCGCGATATCGAAGCCGTAGGACTTCGCCATCGCCTTGAGTTCCTTGAGGGCCTTAATCTGCTCGGCCAATTCCTCACGGAGGCGGATAGTTTCTTCGGTGATAACGGTATCGAGCTGATTGAATTGATCCTTGCGGTCGGCGATCAGTCTGTCGACGCCATAGAGCGCGACGCGGCGATAATCTCCGATGATCCTGCCGCGGCCGTAACCGTCCGGCAGGCCGGTGATGATGCCAACCTTGCGTGCCTTGCGCACGGTATCCGTATAGACGTCGAACACGCCGTCATTGTGTGTCTTGCGGTAGCACGTGAAGAAGTCATGTACCGGCTGGGAGACCCTGTAACCGTACGCCTCAACGGCATTCTCTGCGACGCGGATGCCGCCGAAAGGCATCAAGGCGCGCTTGAACGGCTTCTCCGTCTGCAGGCCGACAATCTGCTCCAATTCCTGACTGATATAACCGGGCTTGTGCGAGACAATAGTGGAGACAATCTCCGTGTCCATGTCGAGTGTGCCGCCCTTAACGCGTTCCCGGTTCATCAGTTCCAGAACGAAATTCCACAATTGCTTTGTACGTTCGGTAGGCGCCGCCAGAAAGGATTCATCGTCGAAATACGGCGTCACATTGTGCTGGATAAAGTCCCTGACATTCACTTCCCGCTTCCAAACCGTGCCAAGAAAACCACCAGCTTCAGCGTTTTCGTTGACGGAGAGATAACGAACGTCCTTGTCTGCAACAGCTGCGGCCACGCGATCCATGATGTCACTCCTTGATGTCGGTCGCCGCACGCGGTTTAAGCGGCACGTCTGCTTCGGTGTTCACATCCGCGTTGTTCGTCTAGCAAATAGGCACGAAAAGAAAGCGCTTTTAGAGCGTCATTTTGATGCGTATTGAACAACAAGATTTAGACATTTTTCTGCGTGGAACGTTTTGCCGTGACGAAACTACGCGGCTATAACCGGTCAATTACGATGACAAAAAATTTCAAGGCGAATGTCAGCGAAAAATTTGATCCGAAACCAGACGATGTGCCTACTAAATGGGCGTTTAACGAGCCATTGAAGGCGGCGAAAACAAGGCCGTCTCGCGTTCGTTCCTTCAGACTCTTTCTGGAATTCGGGATCAGGTTCATTCTCTAGACGCGACACTGCGACGTACAATCACAATGCGTGCGTGCGGACGGGACGAAATCCGTCCGTCACAATCCTGCGAAACTCACCGCGAGATAAATCACTGCGGCGCCAACCAGGGTCATGGCGGTCGTCAGGAATTTGGGATGGGCGTGGTGGCTTTCCGGCACGAGATCGCTGGCGCCGATGTAAAGGAAGAAGCCCGCAAAGATCGCCAGCACCATGCCAAAGATGCTGTTCGGCAACGTGAAAAGAAATGTCGAAGCGATACCCAGCACGGGCGCCATCGCATCAAGCAGGAGCCAGCGCAGACCGGTCGCCCGACTGCCACCGTTTTTGAGCACAAGGTTCATCGTGTTAACACCGTCGGAGAAGTCATGTGTCAGGACCGCGATCGCCACGACGGCACCGACCGCGGTCGAAACCTGAAATCCCAAACCGATCGCGGCACCGTCAATGAAACTGTGCAGCGAGAGGCTTCCGGCGCCAATCGATCCGCGCAACGCTACGTGCGCGTGATGATGCTCATGCTCATCATGAGCTGTTGCCTCGCCGTGCAGCAGCGCGAGCCTATCCAGCACAAGATAGATTAGAAAACCAAGCGCAACGCAGGCGAGAAGTGCGGGTAAGGAATAGTACCGGCCTCCTAGCGCCAAGGCTTCCGGGACCAGATCGAAGAAGGCCACACCGACAACGGCGCCCGCGCTGAAGCCAAGGATGAGGTGCAGCTTGTCACGAAAACGCAGAGCGACAAGTCCGCCCGCCATGGTGGCGCAAAAGGCTCCCAGCGCGATTGCGGGAATGATCATCAAAAACCCCGAACGGCGTGATTACGGCGGAGAGGAAGGTACCCAGTCCCGGCAACTCCGGCCGCACATTAATCGCTTCCCGTGCAGCGTATCAAATGAAAGCGGTCGTTAAAGCTGCAACGTCCGGGGCAAATTTCAGGCGCACCTAATAGTCTGGGAAACTTTGGCTCATACGGCCTAACGGCCCCGTAGTATAGGACTCGCCCTGCGTCGTGCCTTTCACAGTCTCCCTCGCCCCAGATGCGTCTGCAGCACGTCATCGGTCTGCCACATCATGGTGTGCGTCATGATCAGAAACTCCTTGTCGTCGAAGGTCTGTAGGAATTAGCCAGGCCCCTTCGCACGCGTGTCAACGGCCTGTAGTTTCGCATATCGGAAACCGTCGGCGTTCTGCGATGCCGTGTCCGCGGCAAGCACCGGAACCGATACCGCCAAGCCGGACGCCAGCACGGCGCAGACGACGACAAATCGCATTCGCATTCCCCAAAGAACGTCATAAACAACTGAAGTATATTACTTTTTAGTTGGTGCAACAGTCTCCACGCCGCCGTTGGCGTGTCATACCAGATAAAGACATGCAGATTTCTTTATATGTTTCTTGCCCCATCTCAGAGCCGCTGCTATATCCGGCTCGCTTCCAGAAAGGGATTTCACAATGGCCGCCGCCCACGATTACGTCGTCAAGGACATCGCCCTCGCCGATTGGGGCCGCAAGGAACTCGACATCGCCGAGACCGAGATGCCCGGCCTGATGGCCACGCGTGCGGAATACGGCCCGAAGCAGCCGCTCAAGGGCGCCCGCGTCGCCGGTTCTCTCCACATGACCATCCAGACCGCCGTGCTGATCGAAACGCTGAAGGCCCTTGGTGCCGACGTCCGCTGGGCATCATGCAACATCTACTCGACCCAGGATCACGCCGCGGCAGCAATCGCGGCAGCCGGCACACCGGTGTTTGCCGTCAAGGGTGAGAGCCTGACTGATTACTGGGATTACACACATCGCATCTTCGAGTGGGCCGATGGCGGTACACCGAACATGATCCTCGACGACGGCGGCGACGCCACTCTGCTCATCCATCTTGGTCTGCGCGCCGAGCAAGGTGACACAGCCTTCCTCGACAAAGCTTCTAACGAGGAAGAAGAAGTCCTGTTTGCCGCCATCAAGCAGCGCCTCAAAAGTATGCCGGGCTGGTATGGCCAGATCGCAAAGAACATCCGCGGCGTGACCGAAGAAACCACGACCGGTGTTCATCGCCTCTATTTGATGGAGAAGGACGGCAAGCTTCTGTTCCCGGCGATCAACGTCAACGACAGCGTTACGAAGTCGAAATTCGACAACCTTTACGGCTGCCGCGAGTCGCTGGTCGACGGCATCCGCCGCGGTACCGACGTGATGATGGCCGGCAAAGTGGCCATGGTCGCGGGCTTCGGCGATGTCGGCAAGGGCTCCGCTGCGTCGCTGCGTCAAGCCGGCTGCCGCGTGCTGGTCAGCGAGATTGATCCGATCTGCGCGCTGCAGGCCGCCATGGAAGGCTACGAAGTCACGACGATGGAAGACGCCGCGCCGCGTGCCGATATCTTCGTCACCGCGACCGGGAATGTCGACGTCATAACGATCGACCACATGCGGGCAATGAAGGACCGCGCCATCGTCTGCAATATCGGACATTTCGATTCCGAAATTCAGGTCGCCTCGCTGCGGAACTACAAGTGGCACAACGTCAAGCCGCAGGTCGACGAAATAGAGTTTCCTGAGGGCAAGCGCATCATCCTTCTGTCCGAAGGCCGGCTGGTGAACCTGGGCAACGCCATGGGCCACCCTAGCTTCGTGATGTCCGCGAGCTTCACCAACCAGACCCTGGCGCAGATCGAGTTGTTCTGTAATCCCGGTAAGTACCAGAAGAAGGTTTACACCCTGCCCAAACTGCTCGACGAAAAGGTGGCGCGCCTGCATCTGGAGAAGATCGGCGTTAAGTTGACGAAGCTAACAGACCAGCAGTCCAGCTATATCAGTGTGCCGCAGGTTGGCCCCTTTAAGCCGGACCACTACCGCTACTAGGCAATGCCGCCGATTTTCGGAGAATCGGCGACCTTCCGTACTCGGAATTCTTAGGCGCCTGATTTGACTCGGAAATTAACCTTTGCCGCTATTCGTGGCAGCCTTCGCTAGATTTGGTCTTTTACACTTTTTTAACCACATTCTATTGCGTGAACCGTTAACGCCCGTATCATCTTGATTCCACAGTGATTCGCCGCATGGGGCGGGAATCGGGGGAAGCCGGGATGAGTCCCAGAATGGGACATAACAAAAACCCGGGCGCCGGGGTCGCAAGCGGAAGACGGCGTGGCCAGGGTGCCACGCTGGCAGCTTTGGTCATGGCGGCCCAACCTGCCTTGGCAGCGGCTCCCGTTCTCGGCGAGCGGGATATGGTGTTGGTTGCGATCGCCACAGGCGCGGTCGCGCTGGCGGTTGCTGCCGGCCTTTGGGCACTTGCCGAGCAGAGCGTATCGAGCCGCCTGCGCCGCACCCTCAGAATTTCGGGAGCGCGCACACGGGCGGCGGTCAGCGAACGCGACGCGTTGCTCGGCGCCGCCCGCGAAGCGCTGGTTGTCTGGGGCCGCGATGGCGCTGGTCCATATTCTTACGGTGGTGCAGAAGCTCTGCTGGATGCCTGCTTGCAGGGCCCGGATGCCACCGAATTGTCCAAAGCCCTCGATGATCTCAGCGAACGCGGCGCAGCGTTCGCGCTGAGTGTTCAGGATTCTCTCGAGCGGAAGGTCAGCGTCCGCGGCCGCGCGGTCGGCGGCATGGCAGCGGTCTGGCTCGCGCCGGAAACTGTGGCTGCCGCAGCGCCGACGGATTTCCGTGCGATCCTTGACGCCCTGCCTGTTCCGGTATGGCTGCGCGACCGCACATTGTCGCTAATCTGGGGCAACCATGCCTTCCTCGCCGCGGCGGGCGCCACAGAAATCGACGCGGCAGTCCGCGAGCAGGTGGCGCTCGAAAAGACGGAACGCGATCTGGCGGCCAGCGCACGATCGCAAGGTCAGGCGATGGAAGCCAAGCGATTTTCCGTGGTCGCCGGCCAACGCCGCGCTCTGGCTTTCACCGAGATCCCTATCGAGACCGGGGTTGTCGGCACCGCCCATGATGTGACTGAAGTAGCGGCAATCGAAGCGCGCCTGCAACAACACATCGACGCACACACCGACACGCTGGATAAGCTGGCGACAGCAGTTGCCATCTTCGACCGCGACCAGAAACTGACCTTCTACAACCGCGCTTTCGCCCGCCTCTGGAACCTGCCGGAACAATGGCTGGACACGCATCCCAACGACGGCGACGTCCTGGATCGTCTGCGCGAGGCGCGCAAGCTACCGGAACAGCGCGACTATCAGGGATGGAAGCGCGGGCGGCTGTCGCTGTACCAGACGGCGCGCGACTACCCGTCCGAAGACCTGTGGCATGTGCCGGGCGGCAAGACGATGCGGGTCGTCGCGCAACCTCATCCCTTCGGCGGTCTGACGTTCCTCTATGAGGATGTTACCGAACGTATCACGTTGGAGAGTTCCTACAACACACTGATCAAGGTGCAATCGGCAACGCTCGACACGCTGCAGGAAGGCGTCGCGGTGTTCGGGCCCGACGGCAAGCTCAAACTCCACAACGCGGCGTTCGGAAAAATCTGGGGCCTGAGCGCAAAGGACCTGGCTGGTGAGCCGCATGTGCGGGCCATCGCTGCCGCTTGCGCAGACAAATTCGGCGACACCGGCGTCTGGGATCGATTGATCCAAAACATTGTCTCCGGGGCAAACCTGCAGCGCGATCTGGGCGAGATCGAGCGCAACGACCGCACGATCCTGTCGCTTGGTCTCTCGCCGCTGCCGGACGGTGCCACACTGGTGACGTTTGCCGACGTAACAGATCGCTTCCGCATCGAGGGCGTGCTGCGGGAGCGCGCCGAAGCGCTGGAAGCCGCCGACCGATTGAAGTCCGACTTCATCAAACATGTATCGTATGAGCTGCGTACACCGCTGAATACAATTTTGGGCTTCGCCGAGCATCTATCGACGGAGGTTCCTGGTCCGCTCAATGAGCGGCAGGGCGAATATGTCCAGGCGATCGTCTCCGGATCCAACACCCTGAAAAGCCTAGTCAACGATATCCTGGATCTGGCGTTGATCGAGTCTGGTGCCCTCAGACTCGAGCTCGAGCGTATTGATTTGTATACGCTGCTCAACGAAGTGGCGGCCCATGCACGCGACTGGGCGTCAAAAGTCGACCTCAGCTTGGAAGTGGACTGTTCGCAAGATGCCGGACAGTTCCTGGCCGACGAGCGCCGCATCCGGCAGGTCGTGTTCAATCTCCTGTCCAACGCGTTCAAGTTCACGCCTAAGGGCGGGATCATCGTGCTCGGCGGCCGTATCGACGGCGAAGACGTGCAGGTCTTTGTACGGGACAACGGACCTGGCATCGCGCCGGAAGTGCGCGCCAATGTCTTCGAACGCTTCTCCGCGAAGGGCAATGCCGGTCAGCGTGGCGGCGCAGGGCTCGGCTTGGCTCTGGTCAACCGCTTCGTAGAACTGCATGACGGCTGGGTCGAAATCGAAAGCGACAACGGCACATTGGTGCGTTGTCATCTGCCGCGGCGGATTCACGACACGCCGACGCCTGGGGAAGAACGCAAAACTGCTTAATTGACGGGTTTACGACTGATAGGGCACAGCCTGCCTGACGGCACTCAGACACCTTCAGCGCACCGGCACGACGGACCTCCGATGCGTTGTTTTGTGTCAGCCAGTAAAGACGGCGATTCAGTGCTGGGTCTTTGGTGTGCGCACAACGAGGCCGTCCAATTCTGGCGTCACAGTGATCTGACAGGACAATCGGCTGTTAGGCTGAACGTCCGGCGCGAAGTCCAGCATGGTTTCTTCCATATCCTGCTTAGGCGGTAGCTTTTCCAGCCACGCCGGATCGACATAAACGTGGCAGGTCGCACAGGCGCAGGCGCCGCCGCAGTCGGCGTCAATGCCAGGGATGAGATTCTTCACCGCACCTTCCATCACCGACCATCCAGTGGGAACGTCGGCTTCGCGTTCCGTGCCTTTCTCGTCGATATACTTGATCTTCGGCATGGAATTCCTCAGGCAATACTTTTCATGGGGATAGATACGTCCGCAAGGCGCTCTGGCGCGACGCGCGCACCGGCGACAATCAACTTACGGCCGACAAGATATTCCGACGCTGCGTTTACGGCTTCAACGGCGACAACTGCGGCGTCACGCAGATGGAATACGGCAAACTTTCGTGTCCCAGGATCGCCGCGAACGACAATCTGGTCGCTGGAACGCGCCAGCCCCGCGATCTGCAGCTTCAGATCATACTGGTCGGACCAGAACCATGGAACCTCACTGTAGATTTTAGGCTTGCCCAGCATGGCATAAGCCGCGTGCTTGGCCTGGTCGATGGCATTTTGAACGCTTTCCAGCCGTAACGGTACGCCCTCACGTCCCACGTGCCACGTACAGTCGCCAGCGGCGAAGATCGCAGGGTCGGCCGTGGCGCAGTTCTGGTCTACGACGATCCCGTCTTCGCAGGCAAGATCCGCATCTTTTGCCAGATCCATGTTCGGCACGACCCCAATACCCACAAGTGCGATATCGGCCGGATAGGCCGCCCCGCTGGCACGTACGGCTTCCAGGTGACTAGCGCCTTCGAACGCTTCGACGCCAGTGTTGAGCATCAGCTTGACGCCCGCAGTGCGATGCGCCTGCTCGAAAAAATCCGATACAGGTTTGGATACGGCACGTGCCATTACGCGATCCATGGCTTCGAAGACCATTACATCGAGGCCATGTTTTGCGGCCACGGCCGCCACTTCGAGCCCGATATAGCCGCCGCCGACAATCGCAAGCCGCTTACCCGGCTGGAAGACGGCGTGCAGCCCATCGACGTCCTCGATGCTGCGCAGATAGTGGATGCCAGCCAGATCGGCGCCAGGGCATTTGATCCGGCGGACCCGCGTCCCGGTTGCCAGCAGCAGCATGTCATAGGACAGCGTACGGCCATCCGTGAGCGCCACGGTCCTGGCCTTGCGGTCAATGACGCGAACAGACACGCCCAAAATCAACTCGCAGTTTGCCTCACGATAAAAAGTTTCAGGCTTAAGGAACAAACGGGCCCTTTCGAGGGTACCCATCAGATATGCCTTCGATAACGGCGGGCGCTGATAGGGGGCAAATGGCTCGTCGCCGATCATGGCGATGGCTCCGGCGAAGCCCTCCGCGCGAAGAGACGTAACGGCCTGAGCACCAGCTTGCCCAGCGCCTATAATGACAATTCTCTGTGACATGATGGTCCGAAACAGCATTTCCAGAAGTGGGGCTAACATGTCCGACCGCCTCCATGGAATCAACCATTTGGAAGGCGCGTTGAGGCTGCCGCTGCGCCACGCTACAAGAGACCCAATGACGACGGATTCACAGAGCTTTACCAGACGAATCGCCCTCGCCGACCCGACGGCCACGATGGCGCTAGGTACGATGATCGCGACGCGGTTGCAGGTTGGCGACACAGTCGCTCTCAAAGGCGATCTGGGCGCCGGCAAGACCACGCTGGCCCGTGCAATCCTGCGGACGCTTGCCGTAACGGAAAACGTCCCGAGCCCGACCTTTACGCTCGTCCAAACTTACGAAACGCCCGGATTACCAATACGCCACTACGATCTTTATCGCGTCGAGAATCCGCGTGAAATCGACGAACTTGGGCTCGATGAGGCGCTGGAGGAAGGCGCGGTACTGATCGAATGGCCCGAGCATGCCGGCAACCACATTCCAGACGACGCGCTTCAAATCACGCTGATCACGACCGGCGCGCAATCACGGCTTGCGGACATCACCGGCCCCGCTCGCTGGGCATCTATATTTAGGGAAGACGCTCATGCCCGCTAATCGTTCAGAGGCCATGCAAACTTTCCTGAAACGCGCCGGCTGGGGGAATGCAGAGCATGTTCCCATGCCTGGCGATGCATCCACGCGGCGCTACGTCCGCCTGTTACTGAACGATCGTCCAGCGATGTTGATGGACCAGCCGCAGTCGGCAGAAGCACCAGTGGCGTCTGCCGGGGCCTCCGCCAGCGAACGGCGTACCCTCGGCTACAATGCAGTCGCTAGGCTGGCTGGTGCGGACTGTGCCCGTTTCATCGCCGTAGCACATTATCTGCGCGACAGGGGGTTGAGCGCGCCAGAGATCTATGCGGCCGATCCTGAGAATGGCTTTGTGCTGATCGAGGACCTTGGGGACAGACTTTTTGCGGACGTGCTGACAAACGGCGCGATTGAACATGACCTTTACTTGGCGGCCGTAGAGGTGCTGGCCCGGTTGCATGCGCGGCCAGCACCGGCTCTCCTGCCGCCCGACAAATACCTTCACAGCTATGACGAGATGGCGCTGTTGGCAGAGGTCGATCTTCTGACAGAGTGGTTCTTCCCCGTCGCGCTTGGACGTGAGGCCGATGCCGCTGAGATCGCAGAACATCGAAATCTCTGGCGCGCGGCGCTGGCACCATTCCTAAACACGCCTCCGGTGTTCGTGCATCGCGACTATCATGCGCAGAACCTTTTGTGGCTACCGAACCGCAACAGCGTAGCGCGCGTGGGCCTGATCGATTTCCAAGATGCCGTGGCAGGCTCGAGAGCCTATGACCTCGTTTCTCTTGTCGAAGACGCACGCCGCGATGTCGCTCCGGCGCTCGGTGCTGCGGCGACCGCGCATTATCTCGCCACTATGCGCCAGCACGGGACATCGCTTGACGGTGTCGCCTTTGCAGAGGAAATGGCGGTGTTTGCTGCCCAGCGCAACGCCAAGATCGTCGGTATCTTTGCACGGCTGTTCCGCCGCGATGGGAAGCCGCGCTATCTATCCTATCTGCCTAGGGTGTGGTCCTATCTGCGCAGGGATCTTGAACATCCCGGCCTGTCGGCGCTCAAATCATGGTATGACCGCGCCATTCTACAGGACGCACGCAGCATCCCGGAAAGCGGAGGAGCATGAAATGAAGGCACCCACGCGCGCAATGATCATGGCTGCGGGGCTGGGTACGCGCATGCGCCCCCTGACAAATGATCGCCCAAAACCGTTGGTCGTTGTCGGCGGAAAGGCGTTGATTGATCACGCCATTGACCGTTTGGTCGCCGCCGGCGTGACGATCATCGTCGTCAACGTCCACTACAAGGCCGAGATGGTCAGAGACCATCTGGCCGGACGGCGAGATGTGGAGATCCACTTCTCCGATGAATCCGACGGACTGCTCGGTACGGGCGGTGGCGTTGCCAAGGCTTTGGCAAATTTCGGCAGTGAGCCATTCTTCATCCACAACTCTGATACGATCTGGGTGGAGGGATACGGCACAGCGCTTGAGCGGATGAAATCGCGCTGGAACCCTGATCAGATGGACGCGCTGCTGCTCATGGCGCCGATGGTCACGGCGATGGGTTATGAGGGAACCGGCGATTTCATGATGGACGGCGAAGGGCATTTGTCTCGCGTGCCTCCAGGTCGAGTCTCACCGTTCGCCTATCCAGGTGTGCAAATCGTGCACCCCCGCTTGTTCGATGCCGCGCCGGCAGGGGGCTTTTCGACCAACGTGCTTTGGGATCGTGCCATCGAGAAGGAGCGTCTGTTCGGGGTGCGATTGGATGGTGTCTGGATCCACGTTGGTACGCCCCAAGCCGTTACTGAAGCCGATGCATTCCTGGCAGACCTTGCCCCGGCCGCCTGACAACGCGCAGAGCGCGAATGTCTTCACGATCCCTGCGGGCGCGCCCTTCTCCGCTACGCTGACCAAAGGGCTGCTGCAGCGCTTCAGCGGCAACGGGCTGGCGTTGGCCGATATCACGATCTATCTGCCGACGCGACGCGCGGCGCGCTCGATCGCCGAAATCTTTGCCGTAGAAGCGGGGGGGGCGACGCTTCTGCCGGACTTCCGTCCGCTCGGTGATGTGGATGAAGACGAACTTCTGCTCGACGCGTCCGCCGACGACCCGGAGCTAAGGACCGCCATCACACCGCTACGGCGGCGCTTGCTGTTGGCAACCTTGATCAGACGCTGGCGTTCTTCGCGCGGCAGCGGACCGCTCTCCTTTGGTCAGGCCGCGGGCTTGGCCAAAAGCCTCGCGGCGGTCATGGACGAAGTAGAGACGCAAGGCGCCAATTTAGAGAAATTGGCTGAGCTCGCGCCGCTGTCGTTGGCGGAGCATTGGACCGAAGTGAAGGAATTTTTGTCGCTAATCCATATGCAGTGGCCGGCGCTCCTGGAGGCAGAAGGTTGCGTCAATCCTGCGGCACATCGCAATGAGGCACTGAGAGAATTGGCGATGCGCTTGGCGGACAACTCGCCAGCCCGTCCGATCATCGCCGCCGGTTCTACCGGCAGCATTCCTGCAACGGCCGACCTGCTTGCCGTCATCGCGCGTCTGCCGAAGGGCGCCGTTGTGCTACCGGGTTTGGATCGGGAGCTTGACGAGGACAGCTGGAATAGAATCGATCCAGGGCACCCTCAGTTTGCACTGAAGCAGTTGCTGCAACGGATCGGCGTGGCGCGTAAAGACGTTGCCGACTGGACGGATGCGACCGGACTGGCGGCGCGTGAAAAAATCCTGCGTGAAGTCCTGCGACCTGCACCGACGACGGACGCTTGGCGTGCTCTGGCGGAAACCGGCGGCGACAAGCTTGCAGCTGGTCTTGACGGGCTGACCCTTGTCAAAGCGACCGATCCTGCAGAGGAAGCGTCCGTTGTGGCGCTGTTGCTGCGCGAAGTGCTGGAGACGCCGACGCACACGGCAGCCCTGGTGACGCGCGACAGGGCGCTGGCGCGACGCGTTACGGCAGAGTTGCGGCGCTGGGACATTGCCATCGACGATTCCGCGGGGCGGCCACTGTCGCAGACGGCCGCCGGCTCCCTTCTTTGCCTGATCTCCGAAGCGGTCGACAGCGGCTTCGCGCCTGTGCCGCTACTGGCGTTACTCAAACATCCACTTGCGACGATGGGTGAAGACACCAGCCACTTCCGCAGTCGGGCGCGCGAACTTGACAGATTTCTCCGTGGCCCGCGGACGGACTCCGGACTGGCGGGTATTGCGGCGGCGATTATGGGCGCCGACCAGAGACTGCGAGCATGGTTCTCGCACGTGACCGACGTTCTGGCGCCGCTTGAAGCGATCCTGTCTCAGCCGGAAGTCACGATCAGCGACGTACTGGCGGCGCACATCACAGCTGCCGAATGTCTGGCGGATGCCCTCTGGCAGGGCGCGGCCGGTGACGTCGCCGGTAGGTTTGTCGCAGCACTTTCGGTTGCATGCGCTGACCTACCCCCCATCGAAGCGAATTCGTATGCGCCGCTGTTCCGCGCGTTAGCCGAGGAAAGTGCGGTGCGGCCCGCGTTCGGCCGTCACCCGCGACTGGCAATCCTCGGTCCGCTGGAAGCCCGGCTGCAGCATTTCGATCTCGTCGTGCTGGGTGGCCTGAATGAAGGCTCCTGGCCAGCTTCCGCGTCAAACGATCCGTGGTTCTCTCGGCCGATGCGCCAGACCATGGGACTGGAGCAGCCCGAACGTGCCATCGGCCTGTCGGCGCATGATTTTGCGGCACTGGCGGCGGGGCCGCGGGTGGTGCTGACCCGCGCACTCAAGGCGGACGGCGCGCCAACGGTTGCGTCGCGCTGGATACAGCGTCTCGAACAGCTCACCAAAGGCCTAAACATCGACGGCGCCCTAGCACCGCGGACGGATTATGCGCGCCTCGCCGCCCGTCTCGCCGATCCCGGGAAACCCGAACAGATTGCACCGCCCGCGCCGCGCCCACCTGTCGAAGCGCGGCCTCGCAAACTCTCCGTTACGGAGATCGAAGCCTGGGTGCGCGATCCCTACGCGATCTATGCCAAACGCGTGCTGAAACTTAGGCCACTTGATCCGCTGGATGCCGAGACGGGACCAATGGATCGCGGCACGGCGTTGCATCGTATGCTCGAGCTTTTTGTCCGCCGCTATCCGGCGGACTTGCCGGCCGATGCGGCGGTTCGGCTGGCTGAGATCGTCGACGAGGTATTCCGCGCATTGGCGATCCCGAAAGCCACGCTGGCGCTATGGCGGCCGCGTTTCCTCAATGCGGCAAGCTGGTTCGTTGGCGAAGAGCGCAGGCGGCGTGCCGGCATTGCCGAAATATTCGTCGAGGTTAAAGGCGAACATGTCCTGAAAAGACCTGCGGGCGATTTCACACTTCATGGGCGTGCTGACCGCATCGACCGGCTGAAGGCAGGTGGTGGCGCGGTCCTCGACTACAAGACCGGCGCGCCGCCGTCGGATAGCCAGGTGCTCAAGCATCTGGCACCGCAGCTGCCGCTGGAAGGTGCGATTCTGGCGGCGGGCGGGTTCAAAGACATCGGACCACTCGCACCGGCGGAACTGGTTTATGTCCGCGTCACCGGTTCGGCCGATCCCGGCCTCTTCCGGACGATCAAGGCGGATGCCATGACGATCGCCGATGAAGCGTTGGAACGTTTGGCGCGACGTATCGCGCTGTTCGACGATCCGGCAACGCCTTACGACTCCCGTGTGGCGCCGTATCGCGCCGATATGGCCGGGGATTACGATCATCTGGCGCGCGTCCGTGAATGGTCGGTGAGCGGCTGGCGCGGAGAACGCGAATGAGCACCCTCGCCGCTTCCGATCCAGACCGCTCCGCCTGGGTCGCCGCCAATGCCGGTGCGGGAAAGACGCACACGCTGGCCAACCGCGTGACACGGCTGCTGCTGGCGGGCGCGCGGCCGGAGCGCATCCTCTGCCTCACCTATACCAAGGCGGCGGCGGCGGAGATGGCTGGACGGCTGTTCGACCAACTCGGCAAATGGTCGATGCTGCCGGACGATGAGCTGACCGCAAGGATCGCGGAGGTCGGTGCGGATGTCGCGGGCAAAGAAGATTTGCGCAAGGCGCGGCGGTTGTTCGCCGACGCGCTGGAGACGCCAGGCGGCCTAAAAATCCAGACCATCCATTCTTTCTGCCAATATGTGCTGATGCGCTTCCCGCTCGAGGCCGGCGTGCCGGCGTCGTTCCGCGTGCTCGATGACCGCACCGCGCGTGACCTAATGGCCGAAGCCAGAGCGAGGGTCCTGGAACGCGCCGGTACCGGTGACATGCCGCGCGCGGCGGCGGTCGCCTATCTGGTAACGCATCTCAGCGATTTCAAACTCGAACAGATCCTCGATGCAGCGCTGGGCGCGGATCGCAATAGGCTTGATGCCTTTCTCACCAATGACGGCTGGTCGCAACTGCTTCGAGAGGCACATGGCGCCGAACCGAGCGACACCGAGGCGAAGATTGCCGACGAATTCGCACAAAGCCTGGACGGCGACGCTGCGACGCTGCGCGACACGATCACCTGGTTGTCGGCGGGCGGCAAAACCGACGCGGAACGGGCGGCGGCACTGACGGCGGCGATGGAGTCCGAGGACGCCCTCGCGCGGTTCGGCACAATATACGGCGTGCTGTTGACCAAGGATGGATCACCACGCGCCACTCTGGCGACCAAGAAGCTGGCGGAAGCGCGACCGGATCTGCTCGCCTATCTGCAGAGTCTGGGCGAACGGCTGATCGCCTTTGAGAACCGGCGGCGCGCGGTGCACGCGGCGACACTGGCCGAGGCGGCGCTGATCATCGTCGATGCGGTACGCCAAGAGTACGCCAAGGAAAAGCGAGTCCGCAGCGCGCTGGACTATGACGATCTGATCGCAGAGACGCATCGCCTCCTCCAGAAGAGCGGTGCGGCCTGGGTGCTGTTCAAGCTCGACGAAGGCCTCGACCATATCCTGATCGACGAGGCGCAGGACACCAGCGCCCTGCAATGGGACATCATCCGCAAGCTGACGGAGGAATTCTTCGCCGGCGAAGGCATCGCCCGCGAGACACCCCGCACATTGTTCGCGGTGGGTGACGAGAAGCAGTCGATCTTCAGCTTCCAGGGCGCCGATCCGACGCAGTTCGACGTGCGGCGGCGCTTCTTCGAGAAGCAGGCCAAGGACGCCGGGCGCGCGTTTTCGTACGAATACCTGCAGACCTCGCGGCGTTCGGCGCCGGAAATCCTGCGCTTCGTCGATGCCGTGTTCGCCGATCCGGAGGCGCGCGCCGGACTGACATCGGGCGACCAGGAGATCGAACACAAGGCTCTGCGCACGGACCTGAAAGGCCGCGTCGAGTTCTGGCCGGCGCTGCAGCCGTCGGACATGCCGGACGCCGATCCGTGGGATCTGCGGCCCGTCGATCTGGAGCGCGACGACAGCCCATTGGTGAAGCTGGCGGATCAGATCGCCGACAAGATCAAGGACTGGCTGACGCGGCACGTCTGCCTGCCCAGCCATGACGAGCCGATCAAACCCGGCGACATCATGATCCTGCTGCCGCGGCGCGCGCCTTTCGGCGGCGAGATCATCCGGCGCCTTAAGGAGCGCGGCGTGCCGGTGGCGGGCGCCGACCGCATCAAGCTGACCGAACAGATCGCGGTGATGGACCTGATCGCGCTGGGCCGCTTCGCGCTGCTGCCGGAAGACGATCTGAACCTCGCTGCGCTGCTGCGCTCCCCACTGATCGGACTGAGCGAGGACGATCTGTTCACCCTCGCCCATTTCCGCGAGGGCACGCTGTGGAGCGCACTGTCGCAACGGCGCGAGGAGTTCGCCGAGGCATACGATTTCCTCACGGAGGCGCGGGCACGGGCCGACTTCACGCCGCCATTCGAGTTCTTCGCCCAGACGTTGATCACCGGCCGCAAGAAGATGCTGAAGCGGCTGGGCGCGGAAACCAACGACTCCATCGACGAGTTCCTGTCACTGGCGCTGGCGTATGAGAACGGCAATACCGCCTCGCTCGAAGGCTTCCTGCATTGGGTCGAGCGCGGCGGCGCCGAAGTCAAACGCGACATGGAGCGCGGCCGCAACGAAGTCCGCGTCATGACGGTGCACGGCGCCAAGGGGCTGGAGGCCGACATCGTCATCCTGCCCGACACCACTTCGCTGCCCGACAATTCGACCAGCAAGGGACACCTTCTGTACACGGACGAAAGCATCTTGTTTCCGCTGCCCGACGCCGCCGCGCCGCCGAAGGTTCTTGCCGCGAAGCAGGCGGCGTTGGCCGAGACGCTGAAAGAGCATCGGCGACTGCTCTATGTCGCCCTCACCCGCGCCAAGGAGCGGCTGTATATCTGCGGCTTCGAAAACAAGAAGGGCACGAAGCCGGGATCCTGGCACACGCTGGCGCAGCGCGCGGCGGAAATCCTCGGCACGGAAATCCCGCAGGGCGATTCCGCCATTCGCGTCTTCGGCAGCGACGACATTACCGAAGCGGAACCGGCGGCGTCCGCCACGACCGAGGCATTCGCCATTCCCGCTTGGGCACTGACGAACCCCAAACCGGAGCGGCCGACGCCTTGGCTGATCCGCCCGTCGGAAGCGGCGGGCCTCGACGAACCGGCGCCTCTTTCGCCGCTGCGCGAGAGCGGCGCGCGCTTCCGTCGCGGTCTGCTGGTTCACGCCATGCTGGCCTACCTGCCCAACATCGCACCGAGCCTGCGTCGCGAAACCGCACTGACCTTCCTGCGGGCCCGCGGCGTCGGCGATGAACAAGCCGTGAGCTTGATGGGCGAAACATTGGCGGTCCTCAATGATCCCGTCTTCGCCGCCGCCTTCACGCCCGACAGCCGCGCCGAAGTCTCGCTCGTCGCCGATCTGCCGGAGCTTGGCGCGGGCGCCCGCGTCCATGGCCGCGTCGACAGGCTGGCCATCACCGACGACGAAGTCCTGATCATCGATTTCAAGACCAATCGCCCGCCGCCTGCCCATGAAAACGACGTGCCCCAGATTTACGCAACGCAAATGGCGCTTTATCGCGCCGCAGCAACCAAGATATTCAGCGGCAAACGAATCGCATCTGCGTTGGTCTGGACGGAAGGGCCGAGCTTGATGCCCTTAACCGACGCCTTCCTGGAGGCGGAAGCGCGGCGTATCCGCGCGCGCCTTGACCAGGGGGGGAACGGTTCCTAGATATAGTGCTGTCACCCGTGAGGATTTGCGTATGTCTGCGCCCATCAAAGTCTCCGACGCGTCGTTCCAAAATGACGTACTGAACGCCAAGGGCCCGGTTTTGGTGGATTTCTGGGCGGAATGGTGCGGCCCGTGCCGTATGATTGCGCCTGCGCTCGAGGAATTGGCGGCGGAATTGGGCGGCAAGATCACGATCGCCAAGATCAACATCGACGACAACCCGACGATGCCGCAGAAATACGGCGTGCGCGGCATTCCTACGATGATGATCTTCAGCCAGGGCCAGGTTGCGGCGACCAAGGTCGGCGCGCTGCCGAAGTCGAAGATCAAAGAATGGATCGAGAGCTCGATCTCTACGAATCCACTTTCTGCACGAATCTGATTTTCTTCCCCCATTTACGAGGGAAGTGCCCGGCGGAGCCGAGTGCTGACGGCTTGCGCAGCGCTGCCACCTCCGGTTCGCGTTGCGGACCGCCTTCCCGGTGAACGGGGGAGGAAAAGAGCCCCGCATCGCCCGCGCCCGCTTCAGCATTGCCTTCGCCAGCGTCAGCCGCGCCACGGCAGCGTGGAGCGCCGCGATGTGCAGACGCACCAACCTCTGCATTGCCCTCATCTCGCGGGTGTGCAGGCCTGTCCTGAGGGCATTGCGGTTGCCGGGCTGGCCGCCGCGCTTACGCCCCGTGTTCCGCAGCCGCTTCGGCATGGCCATTCGTTTTCGAATTTTCAAAATCGGGGTCCCCCCGGTGAACGACCGTCAGCGTATGATGGCGATCGACATCGCTTCTCAATCGCTTGAGCGCGGCCGCCGACGTGGCGCCTGCCCGCATGATCCGCGAAGCGGCCAGCAAGGCCTTGATCTGAATATCCGGGTCTGGCGAACGCGCCGCATATTTGAAAATACCCATCACGGCGTCGTGGCACTTGCCGAGTTGCTGCGCGAGCTGCGCCGCCTCGACGTCAAACGCTATCTTCTCCGGTTCCATCATACCCGGCCCTTCCCATAGTCCACATTATAGACGTGGGTATTCGCAACCGACGGTTCAAGGGGGAAGATGCGAGATTGTGATGTTTCTCTTGAGAAGCATTATCGTCGCCGAACGCGAAGAGTGAGCCAAAATGACGACAGCACCGATCATCCGTCCCGTTGTTCGCGCAGACTTCGCGCAATGGTTCCCCCTGTGGGAGGGCTACAACACGTTCTATGGCCGTTCCGGCGAAACCGCCCTGCCAGAGGAGATCACGCAGACCACCTGGGCGCGCTTCTTCGATGCCGATGAGCCGGTCCACGCCATGGTCGCGGAGAGCGACGGCAAGTTGGTCGGGCTGGTGCACTACCTCTTCCATCGCAGCACCATTTCCATCGCGCCTTATTGCTATTTGCAGGATCTCTTCACCGCCGAAGCGACGCGCGGCCAAGGTATCGGGCGCAAGCTGATCAACGCCGTCTACGAACAGGCGAA
The DNA here is from genome assembly GCA_028865545.1 of Alphaproteobacteria bacterium. Taxonomy (GTDB): domain Bacteria; phylum Pseudomonadota; class Alphaproteobacteria; order Micropepsales; family Micropepsaceae; genus Rhizomicrobium. The sequence goes on from JAGWJY010000006.1 coordinate 51,714, forward strand.
GCTGGCGGGCGTAGCGCGCGTCTATTGGCATACCCATCAGACGAACAAGACTGCGATGAAGCTTTACGACCAAGTAGCCGAACATTCCGGCTTCGTGGTGTACCGAAAGATGCTATAGACTGCTCGCGCCGCTGACACAGCCGGACGCCGGCGAACGGCCTCGGCGGGGCGGCATGGCTGCCCCGGCAAACCGGTATGGCACTGAAATAGCGGGCCAGTGTTACGCGGTGAATTTCTTATCGGGAGGATGGCCGTCATGAAATATTCCATCGCCGCTGCACTCTTCGCGTTGCCGCTCGTCGCGGCGGCGCCTTCCTGGGCGGGGACGGTCGTCCCGCTCGCGCCTTTCTCCGCAATCGAAGTGCATGGCGGCGGAGAGGTGATCCTTCACCACGGCACGACGCAACGCGTCACGCTCGTGACGGGCAGTCTGGACGTCTCGGAATTGAAGGTCGTCGGAGACAAGCTGGTGGTCTCGCCCTGTAAGAGCTTTTTCTCCTGTCCCATGCATAATGACCTGAGCGTCGACATCGTTTCGCCCCGAATCGACCGCATCGCGGTGCACGGCGGCGGCGATCTCACCGCGAAGGGTGCGTTTCCCAAGCAGCCGAGCATCTCCGTTGAAGCCCATGGCGGCGGCGACATCGATGTGCGCGCGATCCCGGCCGACAAGGCGGAAGCGGAAGTCCACGGCGGCGGCGATGTCCATCTCGGACAGGTCGGCGCTCTGAACGCCGAAGCGCATGGCGGCGGCGACATCACCTACCAGGGCAATCCGCAGCCGTTCGTTTCCAGCGTTCACGGCGGCGGTTCGGTCAGTAGGCAGTAACCCCCCGGCACGACACGGCGCAGCGACCGCGGTCAACCGTTCTCCGACGACGGCTTTGCGAGCTGGTGGATCGCGATCATGATGGCCGTCCAGATCGCCGCGCTGTCCGCGTCGCCGACTTTTTGAAACTGGACGAAATTGTCGGCGGCGACGGACTCAGCCTTCTCCCCATGCTGGTTGATCAGCACCTGAGCGGCCTGCCAGATATCAATCGGGTTCACGCTATTATTATAACACGCTTTGGCGAGAGCTCGACTGCCCGACCTCCGTCTGGCGATCATCTTGATACGGAACAGCTTTTGTCGATTCCGCGACGCACTCTCGCCGCCGGGATGAAACGAATCGTGGAGCGGATGCCGTGGCCGGAAACGCAGCTAACCATTTTCTGCCAGCACCACGCCTGCGAGATAGAGCGAGCCGCAGATGAGAATCCGCGGGCTGGGTTCGTGCGGATTGACGCGGGCGCGCGCCGCGATTTGCATCATGGCGTCTTCGATATCCTCGGCGGGCGCCGCATCGAGACCGGCGGCCCGCGCGCGGTCATAGAGCGCGCCGGCGCCCAGGCTGGCGTCTTCGCCCGGTATGTCGACCGTGACGATGTGGCGCGCGAGCCCGCGAAAGGCCGAGAGAAAACCCTCGGCGTCCTTGGTCTTCAGCATGCCGCAGATGAGATAGAGCGGCTTTGCCGTGCGCTCCTCGAAATCGGCCATGGCGCGCGCCACCGCCGCGGCGCCGTGCGGATTGTGCCCGCCGTCGAGCCAGACCTCGGCATCCTTGGGCGCGTCGTCGACCAGCGGACCGCGCGTCAGGCGCTGCAGCCGCGCCGGCCATTCGACCGACTTCAGACCTTGCTCGATGGCGCGCTCCATCGCCCAGACGCCGCCGACACGCCGCATCCCGGCGATGGCCACGGCGGCGTTCTCGATCTGATGCCGCCCGACCAGGCGCGGCAGCGGCAGATCGAGCAGCCCGTCGAGGTCCTGATAGACCATGCGGCCATGTTCCTGATGGGCGAAGAAATCCTGGCCGAAGACGCTGACCGGCGCGCCCAGCGCATCGGCGCGGCGCAGAATAACGTCGCGCGGGATGTCGTCCTGCGGACCGACGATCAAAGGCACGCCCGGTTTGACGATGCCGGCCTTCTCCGCCGCGATGTCGGCCAGCGAGGTGCCGAGGAATTCGGCATGGTCGAGGCCGACCGGCGTGACGATCGTCAGGCGCGGATGAGCGACGACGTTGGTGGCGTCGTATTTGCCGCCGAGGCCGACCTCCAGCACCAGCGCATCGGCGGGATGTCGGGCGAAGGCCAGGAACGCGGCGGCGGTGGTGATTTCGAAAAAGGTGATCGGCTTGCCGACATTGACGCGTTCACATTCCTCGAGCAGCGCGGCCAGCTCCTTTTCGTCGATCAGATGACCCGCCAGACGGATACGCTCGTGGAAACGCACCAGATGCGGCGAGGAATAGACATGCACTTTGAGACCGGCCGCCTCCAGCATGGCGCGGCTGAAGGCGCAGACGGACCCCTTGCCGTTGGTGCCGGCGACATGAACGACGGGCGGCAGGGCGCGTTCGGGGTGGCCGAGATCGCCGAGCAGCCGCAGGATGCGGTCCAGCACCAGATCGATCTTCTTGGGATGGAGCTGCAGCAGCCGGTCGAGGATCGCGTCGCTACCCGCAACGCTCATGTAGCGCTTCCGCTGCTGCGGACCGGCGTGCGCGCCGCCGGAGTCGCGGTGATCACCGGCGCCGGCGGACGCGTGCGGGGCCGCGGATGCTTCATCAAGAGATGCACGACGCGCGACAGCGTCTCGCGCATATTGTGGCGGTGGACAACCATGTCGACCATGCCGTGTTCCAGCAGATATTCGGCGCGCTGGAAGCCTTCCGGCAGGGTTTCGCGCATGGTCTGTTCGATGACGCGCTGGCCGGCGAAACCGATCAAGGCGCCAGGCTCGGCGATGTGGATGTCGCCGAGCATGGCATAGGAGGCGCTGACGCCGCCGGTGGTGGGATCGCAGAGCACGACGATATAAGGCACGCCCGCATCGCGCAGCATGTCGACCGCGATGGTGATGCGCGGCATCTGCATCAGCGACAGGATGCCTTCCTGCATGCGCGCGCCGCCCGAGGACACAAAGAGGATGAAGGGGCGGCTTTCGGCGGCGGCGGCCTGCATGGCGTCGATGAGAGCCTCGCCCACCGCCATGCCGAGGGAGCCACCCATGAATTCGAACGTCTGCACGGCGATCATCACCGGCAGACCTTCCAGCGTGCCGCGTGCGGCGGACAGCGCATCGACGCGGCCTGTCTTGGCGCGGGCGTCCTTGAGGCGGTCGGTGTAGCGCTTCTCGTCGCGGAAGCGCAGCGGGTCGGCGGGGACTTCCGGCGGCACCAGCTCTTCATAGGTGGCGGCATCGAACACCGCCGCGAAACGCTCGGCGGCGCCGATGCGCAAATGATGGCCGCATTGCGGGCAGACATTCTGTGCCACGACGAGGTCGCGGTGGAAGATCATCTCGCCGCAGGCGGGACATTTCTTCCACAGGTTCTCGGGCGTCTCGCTGGTGCGGACGGCGCCGATCAGGCTCTTGATCCGTGGGCGGACGAAATTGGCGATCCAGTTCATGACGTTATCCTAGCACAGCTCAACCGCGTGCGGCATGCACCGATTGCGCAAGAGAAGCGCAGAATTCCAGGGTATCGCGCAGACGGTCAACTTTTTCGCCGCCCGCCGCCAGCTTTTCGACGATGGCGGAGCCTACCACGGCGGCGTCCGCGAATGAGGCGATGGAGGCCGCCTGCGCCGGCGTCTTGATGCCGAAACCGACGGCGCATGGCAGACCGCTGGCCGCCTTCAACCTGGCCACGGCGGTGCGCACGTCGCTCTCGCTGAAGCTCTTGGTGCCGGTGACGCCGGCGATCGACACATAATAGAGAAAGCCGCCGGCGCCATCGAGCACGGCGGAGAGGCGGGCGTCGTCGGTGGTGGGCGTGGCGAGACGCACAATGTCGAGCGCGTGGGCGGAGGCCGGCAGACGCAGCACCTCGTCTTCTTCCGGCGGCAGATCAACGGTGATCAATCCGTCGACGCCGACCTCCGCCGCATCCTTGGCGAAGCGCGCGGTGCCGTAAGCGTGGATCGGATTGTAATAGCCCATCAGCACGATCGGCGTGGCGCGGTCCGTCTTGCGGAAGCGGCGTACCAGCTCGAGCACCTTCTGCAAGGTCATGCCGGATTCCAATGCCCGCAGCGACGAAGCCTGGATGGCGGGGCCGTCGGCCATCGGATCGGAGAACGGAATGCCGAGCTCGATCAGATCGGCGCCGGCGGCGGGAAGTTTCTCCAACAGCGCGGCGGTGGTCTCGGCATCCGGATCGCCCGCCGTGAGGAACGGCACGAAGGCGGCGCGGTTCTGCTTCTTCAGCTCCGCGAAGCGTTTGGCGATGCGGCTCATATCTCTTCTCCCAGGGCGGCGGCGGCGGAGAAGACGTCCTTGTCGCCGCGGCCCGAGAGGCAGACGGCGACCAGCTTGTCCTTGGCCATCTGCGGCGCGGTGCGCATGACATGGGCGACGGCATGCGCGGATTCCAGCGCCGGGATGATACCTTCCAGCTTCGACAGCGCCACGAAGGCGTCCAACGCCTCCTTGTCGGTGACGGAGAAATATTTCACGCGGCCCTGATCCTTCAACCAGGAATGTTCGGGGCCGACGCCGGGATAGTCGAGACCGGCGGAAATCGAATGCGCCTCGATCACCTGCCCGTCGCGATCCTGGAGCAGATAGGAGCGCGCGCCATGCAGCACACCGGGCGTGCCCTTCGACAGCGTGGCGGCATGGCGCGGCGTATCGGCTCCCTCGCCCGCCGCTTCGACGCCGTGGATTTCCACATCGGGATCGTCGAGGAAAGGATGGAACATGCCGATGGCATTGGAGCCGCCGCCGACGCAGGCAGTGACGAGATCCGGCAAACGGCCTTCGCGTTCCAGCATCTGAGCGCGGCTTTCCTTGCCGATCACGGTCTGGAAATCGCGCACCATCGCCGGATAAGGGTGCGGGCCGGCGGCGGAGCCGATGATGTAGAAGGTGTCGGAGACGTTGGCGACCCAGTCGCGCAGCGCCTCGTTCATGGCGTCCTTGAGCGTGCGCGAGCCGGATTTCACGGCACGCACTTCGGTGCCCAGCAGGCGCATGCGGAAGACGTTGGGCTTCTGCCGCTCGATGTCGACCTCGCCCATATAGACGACGCAAGGCAGACCGAAGCGCGCCGCGACCGTGGCGGTGGCAACGCCGTGCTGGCCAGCGCCGGTCTCGGCGATGATACGGGTCTTGCCCATGCGGCGCGCCAGTAGCACCTGACCAAGGCAGTTGTTGATCTTGTGCGCGCCGGTGTGGTTGAGGTCCTCGCGCTTCAGATAGATTTTTGCGCCGCCCAGTTTCTCGGTGAGACGTTCGGCGAAATAGAGCGGGCTCTCGCGCCCGACATAATGCTTCAGCAGACCGTCGAGCTCGCCCTGGAAGGACGGGTCGCGTCGGGCCGCCTCATAGGCGCGCTCGAGTTCGAGCACCAGCGGCATCAGCGTCTCGGCAACGAAACGTCCGCCATAGGCGCCGAAATGACCACGGATGTCGGGGCCGGTGCGATAGGAATTGGGGGTGATCACGGAGCCTCCGCGAATTGCGCCTTGCGGGCGGCGGAGACGAAATCCGCGATGAGTTGTGTGCTCTTGACGCCGGGGGCTGTTTCGACCCCCGAGGAAACGTCCACGCCGGGCGCGCCGCTGGCCGCTATGGCGCGGGCGACGTTGTCCGGTGTGAGGCCGCCGGCCAGCAACCAGGGGTGCGAAAAACTCCGTCCACGGAGCAACTGCCAGTCGAAGGCGGCGCCGTGGCCGCCGGGACGCGGCGCACCGTCGGGCGCCTTGGCGTCGAAAAGAAGAAGGTCCGCGGCGATCTCATACTCGGGCACGGCGTCGAAATCGGCGGCCTCGGCGATCGATATGGCCTTGATGACAGGCAGACCGAAACGGGCACGCACCTGGCCGGTGCGCTCCGGGGTCTCCTTGCCGTGGAGTTGGAGATAGACGGGCTGCACCGCCTGGGCGACGGCCGCGATGGTGGCGTCGTCGGCGTCGGCGACCAGGGCCACGATGCGCAGGCGGCCGCGCATGCGCTCGGCCAGCGCGCGCGCCGCATCCAAGCTCAGATGCCGCGGCGATTTGGGATGGAACACGAGCCCGGCCAGATCGGCGCCCGCGCGCACGGCCGCGTCGGCCGCCTCGGCGCTGTTGATGCCGCAGATTTTAACCAGGATAGACATGAGGCGCCGCTTATGGCCGGGGGGGCCGGGGAAATCAAGCAAAGCCGGTCGGATTGCTTAAGTACCTGTTCCCACAAGCTCTTGGGTAATGGCGCGGGCTGCGGCGGCGGGGTCCGGCGCGGCGGTGATCGGCCGCCCAATGACCAGAATATCGGCACCCGCGGCGCGTGCCTGGGCAGGCGTCATCACCCGCTTCTGGTCACCCGCCTCGCCCCCCGCAGGACGGATGCCGGGAACGACGGTGAGGAAGTCGGGCCCGCAGGCCCTGCGTACGACCGCAAGCTCATGGGCGCTGCAGACCACGCCGTCGAGGCCGCTTTTCTTGGCCAGCACCGCCAGACGTTCGACCTGTGCGGCGGCAGGAGCTTGCTGACCAACAGCGCCAAGCGCCGCATCATCAAGGCTGGTCAGCACGGTGACGGCAATCAGCAGCGGCCGTGGATGGATATCGACAATCGCTTCGGCGGCCGCCCGCATCATCGCCTCGCCACCGGAGGCGTGGATGTTGAACATGGCGACGCCGAGCATGGCGGTGGCACGCGCCGCGCCGGCGACGGTGTTGGGGATGTCGTGGAACTTGGTATCGGCAAAGAGCGGCAAGCCGATCTCCGCGATCCGGCGCAGACCGTCCGGGCCAAGCGCCGAAAGGAACTCCAGCCCTACTTTCAGGCCGCCGACATACGGCTTCACAGCCTGCGCCACGGCAAGCGCGCGGCTTAAGTCCGGCGTATCAAGCGCCACAAAAACAGGATTGGAAAAACGCATTGCGCCTACATTACAGGATTAGTTTGCCCGGCGCGAAGCGCAACGACGACCTTACGCATTGCGCTCAGGCAACCGGCTCTTTGCCGTTCAGCCGTTCACGCAACTCCTTGCCTGTACGAAAGAAAGGCGCGCGCTTCTCTTCCACCGACACCGGTTCCCCGGTGCGCGGATTGCGACCCTGACGCGACGGTCGAACCTTCACGGAAAACGCACCGAAGCCGCGCAATTCCACGCGATGACCATCCGCCAGCGCTTTCGTGATCTGATCGAGCACGGTTGAAACGATCCGCTCTACATCTCGATGATATAGATGCGGATAACGAGCGGTGAGACGCGCAACCAGTTCGGACTTGATCATCCTCTTGCCCCCGAGAGGACAGCTCAGCTCAGATATAGCCAAATGCCGCCCCGGCAAGTGTTAACCCTGTCAGAGGTCTGCCGGGTCGTCAACCAGAAGCCTCTGAAGAATCAGCATTTTCCACAAATGTGACGGAAATCCCTCAGGTAAACCCTGGATACATTCCGAGGACGCCGGTCGAAAATGGGCGTCCAGCCTGCCCCAGGGGCCGTGGGGCCCGTTTGGAACCCCGGAAAGACAGGCTTTCCGGCCAAGTTGGGGGCGCGCGCTCGCGGTTGGGAGCGCGCACCCCAGGACCGGACCAATTCTGGCCGGGGCTCCTCTTTTCCGAATCAGCCAGCCTCCGCCGTGTGGCCCGACGCGGCGCCCGGAGACGCGCGGCCGCAGTCTATCGGCTCGCGGGGTGCGCCGGCCGGCGCAGGGGTGCGCAGCTTGGCGATGGTCCTGGCGATCTTGCTGCCCGTCTTGGCCAGGCTCTCGGCCATGTTGAGAAAGCGAATGCGGGCGTTCACCTCCGGCGTGAGCCGCGCGGAGTGGAAGGCCACCTCGTGCATCAGGAAACCGCACTCCTCAATGAGCCTATTGAGCAGCGTTTCGGTATCCTGGCAGGGACGCCGTGCCGCGCCCGGTACATCGGGAATTCTCACCAGCTTCCAGTGCGGGGGAAATTCGCCTTCGTCGTCGGCGGGAACGAGGCCACCGTTCTGTTCGGCCCAGGACCGCATGCTGCGCTCCCAACTGATCTGCTCGGCCTTTTTCAGCTTGTCCTCGTCGTCCTCGCTTTCTGCGACAGCGTCGCCGGTGTCATGCGCAGTACCCGCGTCGCGCAAGGCATCGTTGCCGTTTCCGACATCCGCATTCTGTGCGTCACGCCGCGCCTGCAGCGCCTCAAGACGCTCCACGGTTTTTAAAAGCTGGTCGGCATTACTGGTCATGTGTGTTCTCCGTGAGGAATTGCACAGCAATTATCCGGCCGGTTTGGCGAACAGGGATAAGTTTGGCCTGTGCAAATCCGCGCACCCAGCGAAAGCGTTGACGTCACAACAAAAACGGCGTGTTCAGCGGTGAAAAAAGGGGTGCTTCGGAGTTGGATAAGTAGAAAGCGGCGATTCGCTCGGCGGCGAAGCGACGACTCCCGCACAAGACCGACGCGCACACGCGTTCTTGGGTTTACCCGTCCGAAGATGCGCCGCATAAAGAGCCGGTACCGAAAAGGCGCGGACCGCGATGAGCTTCAGCGAAAAAATCAACAGGCGTGGTTTTTTGCGGCGCACAAGCGCGGCAGGCGCCGCGGTTGCAGCTGGGCCGCTGGTGATGGGCCAAGCAGCCGGCGGTTCCGTCGCGCTCGTTCTCGACAACAGAGATCCGATTGTAGCCGCGACACCGGTGCAGCGCGCCGCAGCCGATCTGCAGCAGGCGCTGATGGCGGCTGGCTATACGGTGCAGCGCACCGCGCGAGCGGAACAGGCAGACAGCGGGTTCTGCGTCGTTGCTGCCAGCGCCGACGGCGCCGCACCGATATTGCAAGACGCGCAACTGACTTTACCATCCGCGGCGGAGAGCCTAGCGCTGCTGCCGACAGGCGTTGCAGGCAAACCCGCCACTCTCGCCTGCGGCCGCGACGCGCGTGGGCTCAGCTATGCGCTGCTCGAACTGGCCGATCGCGTGCGGCACGGCGCGACGCTGACGATCGCAAAGCCGATCGTAGAACGGCCCGGTAATCCGGTGCGCAGCATCATGCGGCAATTCACCAGCGAGGTGCTCGACAAGCCGTGGTTCTACGACCGACAGATGTGGCCGCGTTATCTCGATATGCTGGCGGCACAGCGCTTCAACCGGCTCAATCTCAGCTTCGGGCTCGGCTACGACCAGCTGAAGAACGTGACCGATTCCTATTTTCTGTTCCTCTATCCGTTCCTGGTCGCGGCGCCGGGTTATGACGTGCGGGTGACCAACCTCTCCAACGCCGAGCGCGACAAGAATCTCGACACACTGCGCTTCATCGCCGAACAGACCGTGGCCAGCGGCTTGGATTTCCAACTCGGCATCTGGATGCACGGTTACCAACTCGCCGACAGTCCGAGCGCGCGTTACATCGTGCAAGGACTGACGCCGCAGACGCAGGCCGCTTATTGCCGCGATGCGCTGACCATGGTGCTAAGGGAAATCCCGGCAATCTCCTCGCTGGCGCTGCGCATCCATGGCGAGAGCGGCGTCGCCGAAGGCAGCTACGACTTCTGGAAGACCGTATTCGACGGCGCGGCGCGGAGCGGGCGCAAGGTGGAACTCGACCTGCACGCCAAGGGCATCAACGCCAGGATGATCGACGTCGCGCTGGCGAGCGGTTTGCCGGTGAACTTGGCGCCGAAATTCTCGGCCGAACACTTCGGCATGCCTTACCACCAGGCGGCGATCCGCGAGCTGGAGATGCCCACGCCAGGCCATGTCGGCAAAGGCCTGATGACGCTGTCGGAAGGCTCGCGCAGTTTCACGCGCTACGGCTATGCCGACCTGTTGCGCGACGACCGCAAATACACGGTACGCCACCGCGTGTTTTCAGGGACGCAAAGATTGCTGGCGTCTGGCGACGCGACAGCGGCAGCAGCCTATGCGAGGGCCTTCACCTTCTGCGGCACACAGGGCGCGGATCTGATGGAACCATTGACCTGCCGCGGCCGGCGCGGCACCGGCCTTCCGGGCACCACGCGCAGCGGCTACATCGAGCAGCGACTGGAACCGCGCTACGACTGGGAAAAATTCGCGGCGTGGTACCGCACGTTCGGCCGCCTGATGTACAACCCGGACAGCGATCCGGCGGTGTGCGAGCGGGCGTTCGGCGACGGCGCAAAAGCACGCGCGCTCGAATCCGCAGTGGCGAAGGCAAGCCGCATCCTGCCAATCGTCACCACCGCACATCTCACCTCCGCCGCCTGCGACTGCTATTGGCCGGAAATCTACTGGAACCAGCCCATGGCGGCAGAGCCGGATCCCAATCCCTATGGCGATACACCCTCGCCCAAGGTGTTCCAAAATGTCAGTCCGCTCGACCCGCAAATGTTCTCGGCGATGAGCGAATTCGCCGGCGAATTGCTGGGCACGCGCAGCGGAAAATACACGCCGCTCGAGGTGGCGCAATGGCTGGAAGATCACGCCGATGCCGTCACGCGCGATCTGGCGGAGGCGGGAACGCCGCCGTCCGGCGATGCGCTGCGTCTGGCGATCGACGCCGAGATGCAGGCAGACATCGGCCGCTTCTTCGCCGCGAAATTCCGCAGCGGCGTGCTGTACGCGATCCACGAACGCATCGGCGACAGCCGTGCGCTGGCCGAGGCGCTGGTGCTGTATCGCGCCGCGCGCGAGCACTGGGCGCTGGTCGCCGACCGCAGCAAAGGTGTGTATGCGGACGATCTTTCTGCCAGCGACAAGATTTCGGAACGCGGCCAATGGCACGACCGGCTGACACAGATCGATCAGGACATCACTGCGCTGGAGACACGGCTGGCCGCGACGAAGAGTGCGACCGACCCGCGCGTCACGGCTATCATCGCCGAGGTGCAAGGACGGCAGCCGGGACGCAGCGCCGTGTGCACGCACACGCCGCCCGACGGTTTCCGCCCGGGGCAAGAGCTGGTGCTCGAGATCACGGCGGCGAACGCGTCGGCGCAGCTCCATTACCGCCACGTCAACCAGGCGGAGCGCTGGACAAGCGTCGAGATGGACGACAACGGCGACAGCCATCGCGCCGGCATCCCGGCGGCGTACACGGCCTCGCCCTACCCGCTGCAATATTATTTCGAATTGCGGGAAGCCTCCGGCAAGGCGAGCCTCTATCCGGGTTTCGACGCCGATCTGACCAATCAGCCTTATTTCGTGCTGCGGCGCACGGCCGGGTAGGAGCGGCGATCTGGCGGACGCCGGCCAGCCGCGATACAACCGATCGTCAGCAGCAGCGACTTCAACATCGCGAGGTTGATCATGGCCGACCGCCGTTTCGCGCCCACGATTACCGTCATCACACAGATGCCCGCCGCAGCGTCCGGTCCGTTCGCAGGCTCGCTGCCGATCACCTCAATCGGCACGCCGGTGTCCGGCGACGATGGCGTATCGATTCCGCTGGATGACTTCGGCGAGGTGTTCAAATTTCCGACGGTCACGCCATCCACCACGGACAAGACTGCGGGCATATTCGACGTCAGAAGGGCCGTCTTCGCAAAGCTGGAGTCGAAAGATGTCGATTTCCCTGCATTCCGCAAACGCTGGGCGGCGCTGCAGGACCAAGTGGGCGCGATGATGAGCGATCTCACCCAGAAAACGTTCGGCAGCATGGAACTCGATACGTTGGAAGTCAGCCTGGCGATCACCGGCGAAGGATCGATCGGCATCGCCAGTTCGAAAGCAGAAGCCAGCGTAGTGCTGACCTTCAAAAAGAAAGCTGTGCGGAAGAAAGAAAAAGGCGCGGGGTAAGCCGCGCCTTTTTGCTTTGCCGTCGTGAGGCGAGGATCACTCCTCGTTCTCTTCCTCTTTCTCGTCTTCCTTCTCGTCGTCGTTGTCGTCGCCACCCTTCTTGGTGCGGCGGCGGAGCGCGGCACCCAGGATGTCGCCGAGCGAAGCGCCGGAGTCGGACGAGCCGTATTGCGCCACGGCCTCCTTCTCTTCGGAGATTTCGCGCGCCTTGATCGACAGCGCGATCTTACGGCTGGACTTGTCCACGCTGGTGACCAGCGCATCGACCTTGTCACCCTTGCCGAAACGTTCCGGACGCTGATCGGCACGGTCGCGTGCCAGATCGGAGCGGCGGATGAACGAGCGCGCGCCACCGTCGAGTTCGACTTCGATACCGCCGTCGTTCACTTCCGTGACCGTGACGGTGACGACGGAGCCCTTCTTCAGCGGGCCTGCCTTCTCGATCGGATCGGCGCCCATCTGCTTGATGCCGAGGCTGATGCGTTCCTTCTCGACGTCGACGTCAAGCACCTTGGCCTTGACGATCTGGCCCTTGGTGTAATCGGCCACGGCCTGATCGCCAGCCTTGTCCCAGGAGATGTCGGAGAGATGCACCATGCCGTCGATGTCCTCGGCGACGCCGACGAACAGCCCGAACTCGGTGATCGACTTGATCTCGCCTTCGACGACCGTGCCTGCCGGATGCGAGGCGGCGAACACCTGCCAGGGGTTGTCCTGGGTCTGCTTGAGGCCGAGCGAAATGCGGCGCTTGTTGGAATCGACTTCCAGCACCTGCACTTCGACTTCCGTGCCGGGAATGACGATCTTGGACGGGGCGACGTTCTTCTTCACCCAGCTCATCTCGCTGACATGGACGAGGCCTTCGACGCCCGGCTCCAGCTCCACGAAGGCGCCGTAGTCGGTGACATTGGTGACCTTGCCCGTGAAGCGCGCGCCGGACGGATATTTGGCGGCGACGCCCTCCCAGGGATCGGTCTGCAACTGCTTCATGCCGAGGCTGATGCGCTGCGTCTCGTGGTTGATCTTGATGATCTGCACGGTGACGGTCTGGCCGACCTGCAGTACTTCCGTCGGGTGGCTGACGCGCCGCCAGGCGATATCGGTGACGTGCAGCAAGCCGTCGACGCCGCCCAGATCCACGAAAGCGCCGTAATCGGTGATGTTCTTGACGATGCCTTCGACCACCTGCTTCTCCTGCAGGCTGGCGACCAACGAGGAACGCTCCTCGGCGCGGCGTTCTTCGAGCACGGCGCGGCGGGAGACCACGATGTTGCCGCGGCGGCGGTCCATCTTCAGGATCTGGAAGGGCTGCGGCTGGTTCATCAGCGGACCGACATCGCGCATCGGGCGCACATCGACCTGCGAACCGGGAAGAAACGCCACGGCGCCGTCGAGGTCGACGGTGAAGCCGCCCTTGACGCGGCCGAAGATGACGCCAGTGACGCGGGTCTGCTCGTTGAAGGCCCGTTCCAACCGGATCCAGCTTTCCTCGCGACGCGCCTTGTCACGCGACAGCACGGCCTCACCCAGCGCATTCTCGACGCGCTCGAGATAGACTTCCACTTCGTCGCCGACCTTCACGGTCACCGGCACGCCCGGCATCGAGAATTCCTTGAGGCTGACGCGCCCTTCGGTCTTCAGGCCGACATCGACGATGGCGAAATCGTTCTCGATGGAGACGATCTTGCCCTTGATGACGGAGCCTTCGGCGGGAGACTGGGTGATGAAGCTCTCTTCGAGCATGGCCGCGAAATCGTCGCGGCTCGGGCTGGCGATGGACTCATCGCGGACTTTGGTGACGGAAGCGTGGCGGGCCATTTAATTCCTTCGGTTCGTAAGTGCGTGCCGACCGGATCGCTCCGGCGGACTTCCATGCAGGCGCGCGCCCGCAAGGCGGATGGGTTTCTGGGCAAGTTCGGGGCCGCTCGAGAGAGGCGCCGCCGGGTCTCCTAACCCCCTTGGCGGGCCTTGAGCGCGTTCTCGACACCGGGTTTGACCAGCGCGAGGGCTGCCGCGAACGCGGCGTCTATATCCAAATCGGAGGTATCGAGCAAGCGCGCGTCGGGCGCGGGCTTGAGGGGCGCGATGGCGCGGGAGCGGTCGCGGGCGTCGCGGGCGACGATTTCGGCAAGAATTGCGGCTTCTGCGGGGGCCGCGCCGGCCTGGTTCAATTCGAGCCAGCGGCGGTGGGCGCGGATTTCCGGCCGTGCATCGACAAAAAGCTTGGCCGTCGCCTGCGGGCAGACGACCGTGCCGATATCGCGGCCGTCGATCACCGCACCGGCCAAAGAGTTGGGCGGTGTGGCCGCAAAGGCACGCTGAAACTGGAGCAGCGCGGCGCGCACCGACGGGATTGCCGAAACGATGGACGCGACATTGCCGACCTCGGCGGTGCGGATGGCCGGATCGTCGCCGCGGGCGGGATCGATGGCGCGGGCGACGGCAAGCGCGTCGGCTTCCTTTGCCGGATCGCCATGGGCCTCCATGACGCCGAGCGCAACGAGGCGATAGAGCGAACCGGAATCCAGATGGGCAAAGTTGAAATGCCGCGCCAGCTTCTTCGCCAGCGTGCCCTTGCCAGATGCGGCGGTCCCGTCAACGGCGATGATGATGGAGGTCATTGGTTCCGCTATCCGACAGGACGCAAGAGGTTCTGAAAGCCGGCGGCGAACGTCAGAGCCTGCAGGCTCACCGCCCTGAGAAGATGGCCGTGCAGCAGCGCCGTCATCCCTCCACGGCCTCGAAATGCGCGCCGAGGTGACGCATCAGCTCTTCGAACTCGGGGAAGCTGGTGGCGACCATGGAGACGTCGTCGACGCTCATCGGCAGGCGCGACGCCAAGCCCATTGTCAGGAACGACATGGCGATGCGGTGATCCATATGCGTGGTGACAAGCCCGCCGCCCGGCACGCCATCGCCGCCGCGCCCTTCCACCACCATGCCGTCGGGCAACTCTTCTACGGCAATGCCGGCCGCGCGCAGTCCGGCGATGATGGCGGCCAGCCGGTCACTTTCCTTAACCCGCAACTCCTCGAGGCCGCGCATCACCGTAGGGCCTTCAGCGAACGCCGCCGCCACGGCCAAGACGGGATATTCGTCGATCATCGCCGGCGCGCGCCCGGGCGGCACCTCGACACCTTTCAGAGACGACGCGTGCACGACGAGGTCGCCAATCTTTTCGCCGCCGCTCCCGCGGGCGTTGACGATGTCGATCTTCGCGCCCATTTCCAGCAAGGTCTCGATCAGGCCGGTGCGGCGGGGATTGAGCAGAACGCCAGACAGCGTGACTTCCGATCCCGGCACGATCAGGCCCGCCACCATGGGGAAAGCGGCGGAGGACGGATCGCGCGGTACATCGACGGCGACGCCTTTCAACTCCGCCTCACCCATCAGTGAAATGACTTCGCCGCCATCCGCCAAAGCTTCGACGGAAATCTCGGCGCCAAACGCCGTCAGCATCCGCTCGGTGTGGTCGCGGGTGAGCGTGGTCTGCGCGATGCGCGAACGGCCGGGGGCGTTCAACGCCGCCAACAACATAGCGGACTTCACTTGGGCGGAGGCGACCGTGACCTTATGTTCCACGCAAATCGGCTGCGCCGCACCCGTCAGTGTCACCGGCATCAGACCGCCTGCCCGCCCTTGGTATTGCGCGCCAAACAACTTCAGCGGATCGAGCACCCGCCCCATCGGCCGCTTGCGCAGCGAGGCGTCGCCGGTGAACACGGCGCTGACAGACGTGGTGGCCATCGCCCCCATCATCAGGCGCGAACCGGTGCCGGAATTGCCGAAATCCAGCACATCGTCGGGCTCATTCCAGCCGCCAACGCCGGTGCCATGGACATGCCAGGACCCTTTGCCGACGCGGATCGCCCGGGCGCCGAAGGCGCGCACCGCCTCGGCGGTGTTCAAGACGTCCTCGGCCTCCAAAAGGCCGGTGATTCTGGTCTCACCCAGGGCCAAGGCGCCCAAGATCAGGGCCCGATGGGAGATGGATTTGTCCCCCGGAACGGCAACGGTACCGTTCAGTGCGGACAGACGGTGGGCCCTCAGGGGGCGGGCTTGGGCGGAGGCGGGCATCGGTGACCTTTGGAAAAGGCATGGATTGCCTAACGGAATGGCCGGCGGGGTCAAGAACTTTGAAAGACATGCCGAAGGGCTTTGACAGGGGGTTGCAACCGTGGCAAACGACGCGGCCTCCGGAAACAACGCGGGATATTGAGAATTGGTCAAAGGTGATCTCGGAACGAAACGTGTTTGCCCGAGTTGCGGCGCGCGCTTCTATGATCTCTCGAAGCGGCCCATCGAGTGCCCGAAATGCAGTTTCGCGTTCGAGCCCGAAGCCCTCTACAAACAGCGCCGTCCGCGTCAGCCCGAACCGGCTGCGGCGGTAGAGGCGACGGCGGAAGCCGAAGACGACGAGCAGGAGGAAGAGGTCGAGGAGACCGAGGAAGAGACGATCGTGGAACCGATCGCCGACGAGCCGGCCCTCGAGACCGGTGACGACGACGAAGAAGAGGCTGCACCCGAAGAACCGGAAACGGCCGGTGTCGGCATCTCGGTTGTCGAAGGAGAAGATGCGGCGATCGAGGAAATCGACGACGCCGAGGTTGAGGACGAAGACGAGGACGACGGCCTTCTCGAAGAGGTCGAAGAAGACGAAGACGATGTCAGCGGTATCATCGACGCAGACATCAAGGAAGACGAACGTTAGAGTTTCCGCTCCCGGTCCCCAAACCGGGATGCCAAATGGGGCCATAGCTCAGCTGGGAGAGCGCCTGCATGGCATGCAGGAGGTCAGCGGTTCGATCCCGCTTGGCTCCACCAGCCTTCGACTGCGCCGCAGGCTACACCCAGCAAGGCACTAGGAATGCGAAGCCTGCCCGGCGAAGCCGCAGGCGAAGTCGGGCCAGGAATGGCCAATGAAATATTCCGATCTTCGAAAGTATTCCGCAGCTGGGTGAAGTCTACGCCGGACTGACCGATGATCTGTGGCATCGCCTGAAAGTTCATAACGCAGGCGGCTCACCCCACACTTCGAAATTCAAACCCTGGTGCCTTGTGACCTATGCCGCGTTCCGCGACGAAGAAACAGCAGTTCTGGTCGAGCATTCGCGAAGAAGGGATTGCGGTAGAAACTTAGCCGCCTGTTCTTCACCTCACTTGTATGCCCATATCTCACGCCTGCGACGCACACCGAATTTCCAAGCCGCCTAAATCGCCTCCCTCCCCCATGAACCTCATCCCCGCCCTGATCGCATTGTTCGCCTGCCAGCTGGCCGGGACGGCCCTGCAGATTTTATTCGCCCTGCCCGTCCCCGGCGCGGTGATCGGCATGCTGCTGCTGTTCGTCGCCCTGCTCGTCCGGCGGAATATCCCGGCCGGTCTGCAGCTGACATCGCTGACCTTGTTGCGTTACCTGCCGCTGCTGTTCGTGCCGGCAGGCGTCGGCGTCATGCAGCAGTTCGGATTGCTTAAGCGGGAGTGGCTGCCGATCACAGCATCGCTGATCGGCTCCATCATCATCACCATCGCCTTTACCGGCCTGGTGATGCAGTTCTGCCTGCGGCGGAGCCGGCCGGCCGACAACGACGAGGGCCGACGCCGTGGATGAACTCCACCATCTCTGGGCCACACTTGCCTCCTCGCCGCTGTTGCCCCTGACGCTGACGTTAGTCGCCTATCAGATCGCAACCTCAGTGTGGGAGCGCACCAACCGCCATCCGCTCGCCAATCCCGTCCTCCTGGCGATCGCCATCCTGGTCCTGGTGCTCGATGTGACGGGAACGGATTACCAGACCTATTTCAGCGGCGCGCAGTTCATCCACTTCCTGCTGGGACCGGCAACGGTGGCGCTCGCCATCCCGCTCTATCGCGCTTACGACCACATCCGACAGTCGGCCGCGGCAATTGCCGTGGCGACCATTTCGGGCTGCGTGGTGGCGATCAGCAGCAGCGTGGGGATCGGCTGGCTGTTGGGTGGAAGCTGGCGCACCTTGTTGTCGCTCGCCCCAAAATCGGCGACGACGCCGATTGCCATGGGCGTGTCGAGCATACTCGGCGGCAACGCATCCCTGACGGCGATCTTCGTCATCTTGACAGGCATCATGGGCGCCATGCTGTCGACGCGCTTGTTCAACCTGATTGGCGTCAGCGATCCCCGGGCGCGCGGACTGGCGACCGGGCTGGCGGCACACGGCATCGGCACGGCGCACAAGCTGCAGATCGACGAGTTGACCGGCGCCTTTGCCGGCCTGGCAATGGGGCTGAACGGCCTGGCCACAGCGGTGTTGGCGCCCCTGCTGCTGCACTGGCTCATCCGGTAAGCTTGAAAAGCCGCACTCCAGCCACAATTTGCTATCGTAGCCATCGTAAAAAAGGAGCGGATCATGAAGATCGCAATCGTCACCGGCGGAAGCCGCGGCCTCGGCAAAAGCATGGCTCTGCATCTGGCGGCGCAGGGACGAGACGTCATCCTCACCTACCACAGCAAAAAGGCCGAGGCTGACGCCGTCGTTGCAGAGATCGAGAAGAACGGCCGCAAGGCGGTGGCACTGCAGCTCGACGTCGCCGATCACACCACATTCACCGCCTTTGCCGAGAAGGTGAAGACCGCACTCAAGGCAAAATGGGACCGGAACGATTTCGATTTCCTGGTCAATAATGCCGGCGTCGGCATTCATGCCAATTTCACGGAGACGACCGAAGAACAATTCGACCAGCTGGTGAACATCCATCTCAAAGCTACCTTCTTCCTGACCCAGAAACTGGTGCCGTTGATGAAGGACGGCGGGCGCATCGTGAACATCTCTTCGGGCCTCGCGCGTTTCAGCCTGCCGGGCTATTCCGCCTATGGCGCCATGAAAGGCGGCATCGAGACCCTGACGCGCTACATGGCGAAAGAACTGGGCGCGCGGCGGATCACGGCCAACGTCATCGCGCCAGGGGCCATCGAGACCGATTTCGGCGGCGGCATGGTGCGTGACAACAAGCAGGTCAACGCCTTCGTCGCTTCGCAGACGGCGCTGGGCCGCGTGGGGTTGCCGGACGATGTCGGCGGAGCGGTAGCCGCGCTTTTGTCCGACGGCAACAACTGGGTCAACGGCCAGCGGATCGAGGTTTCGGGCGGCGTGAATTTGTAAATTCGCAAATCCGTCCGCTGTCGCTCTCTTCATAATTCAACCTTAGATTGATACAATCACGAACCTTTGCTTATGTCCGGCGAACGAGAAAGGCACGACGGCCGACGCCGGTATCGATTTGCGAAACCTCGCCGCCGATGCCGGCGCACACACGGCGTCGTGGACAATTCTTTGGTCCAGGGTGCGGTAAATTACGGCTTGTGCCGCGGCGACAATTTCGACAAGACAGAGCTGCGCAGGCGTCTATAGGATCGATCACCCGTTGCCGGGATATGTTCACGAAAGGCAAGCGCATTGAGCGCATTCATCGACGCCCGGACCGTTCCCTCGGGCACCGTTCTCGAAACTGATCTGGCAATCGTCGGCGGAGGCCCCGCCGGGATTTCGATGGCGCTCGCACTGGCCAACACGCCGCTACGGGTCGTGCTGCTGGAAAGCGGCGGCATGACGTTCGACGCCAAGACCCAGGCGCTTTACGCGGGCGCCGAAGTCGGCGCCCCCTATCTGCCACTGGATACAACGCGGATGCGTTATCTCGGCGGCAGCACCAACCACTGGGGCGGTTGGTGCCGGCCGATGGACGACATCGATTTCGAAGAACGCACCTGGATGCCCTATTCGGGCTGGCCGTTCGGGCGCAAAGCGCTCGAGCCTTATTACGCGCGCGCTCAGGCACTGTGCGAAGCCGGCCCTTTTATCTACGACAAGGCGTTCAAGTGGTCATCCGACCAAGGACCGACGATCGCATTGGGCGACGGCGGGGTCATCACACGCTGGTTCCAATTCAGCAAGATGCGCGGCAGCGTGCTGCCCACCCATTTCGGCGACCGTTATGCCGAGGACCTGAGACGCGTCCCGCGGCTCTCCACCTATCTACACGCCAACGTCACGCGGCTGGGCCTCGATGGCGGCGGCGCAAAGATCAACCAACTGGACGTGCAGACGCTGAACGGCAAGCGTTTCACCCTAAAGCCGAAATATACCGTGCTGGCGATGGGCGCCGTGGAGATCGCACGCTTGATGCTGGCGTCCAACGACGTGAACCCGGCAGGGGTCGGCAACGAAAACGACCTGGTCGGACGCTTCTTCGCCGATCATCCCATTCCGCGCGATACGGCGACTCTGGTGCTGTTCGACGGCAAGCTGGCGCCATTCTACCAGAACAACCAGATCATCCACGGCGCCATCATGCGCGCTGGCCTGTTCCCGAGCGAAGATTTCCGCCGCAAGAATGCGGTGATGGATTCCTCGACCACCATCGAAAACAAAACGGAACTTGACGACCTGGGTAAGGCCGCCGTAGCGGCCGCCGCTGCGGCGCTGGGCGTCGACGCCAGCAATGCGACGGCCTATTCGCTCGGTTGCGGCATGGAGATCACGCCAGATCCGAATCGCCGCTTTACGCTCGACACCGGCCGCGACGCGCTGGGCCTGCCGCGCCTGAAACTGCATATGCGCCTCGCCGACACCGATTTCGCCCGCTTCCGCCAGACGCTGAAGGAACTGGGCCGCCAGCTTCTGGAGGCCCGCACCGGCATGCTGCGGCTCAATCTGAAAACACGCGGGCAATGGCTCGATGGTTTGGACTGGGGCAACCACCACATGGGCACGACGCGCATGCATGTCGATCCACGCAAAGGCGTGGTCGACGCCAACCTGCAGGTGCACGGTATTTCCAACCTGTTCGTGGCGGGAAGCGCGGTCTATCCAACCTATAGCGCGGCGAACCCGACGGTGAACCTGCTGGCGCTGGCGCTCAGGCTGGTCGACCATCTGAAAGGTTTGCCGCGATGAAAGAGATGTTCACCCGGCGCAGGATCATGTTCGGCGCGGGCGGCGCGGTGCTGCTCGCCGGTGGGGCCTATGAAGGACGGCGCTTGCTGCGCAAGCGCTACGCCCCCAGCCCGTATGACGACCTTCTGGCGCAGCTGGACGATCGCGACGCCGACGCGCAGATCGGTGAAGCGGTGCTGGCGGACATCGACGATTTCGACGCCAAGACGGTGTCGGAAAGCGTGCGCGCGCGGCTGGCGCATCAGTCGCTGGCACAGGCCGCGGTGGCCGACGCCACCGAAGACCGGCTGCTGGAAGCAAATGGCTGGGTGATCCCCGAGACGCTCGGACTGCTTTGCGCCCTGGCCGCGAAGGCGGAATAGCCTTCAGGGCGCGCAACAAACCGCTCGTATCAGCCCCCGCAGCGAATTCCCCAGATACATTTCGCCCGACAGGTCCTCCGGCAGGAGCGTCGCTTCTTCGCAGCGCCCTTCCTCGATCAAGGCACGGCGCAATACGCCGTCGAGGGCGCCGGCCGACAGCGGCGGCGTCAGCAGCTTTCCGTTGCGCATGACGAAAACATTGGTGCGGCTGCCTTCGGCGACTTCGCCGCGCTCGTTGAGGAAAACGATTTCGTCGCAGCCGGGCGGCAGATTGGCATGTTCTTTCTCGTATAATGTGCGCCAGCTGGTCTTGTGGCGGGCCAGCGCGTCACCGGCCAAAACCCGCTGCGACGAAATCATGCAGGTCCAGCTTGCCGGATTCGGGGGAAGCGGGGCGGTCGTGCAGGAGAATTCGCCACCGTCGGAAAGTGTCAGACGAATGCGCAAATCCGCTTCCGCGTTGGCGACGCTCTTATCGAGCATCTGCATCGCGGCGTCCGTATCACACGCAATGCCAAAGGCGGCAGCCGACCCCGCCATGCGCGCCAGATGGCGTTTGCCGCGAACCAGCCCTTCATCAGGCGAAAAGCGCAGCGTCTCGATCAATTCCAGCGGCCGGCGCGCGGCTTGGTAATAGCGCGCCTTCAGCAGGCACTCGGCATATTCGGCTTCACAGCGCGAATCCTGCACCACCGCCCCGCCCAGCCCCAGCTCACCGCGGCCGCCGGAGATCGTCAGGGTACGGATCGCAACATTGAAGCACGCGGAACCGTCCGGCGCGAAATGGCCAATGGCGCCGCAATAGACGCCGCGCGGGCTCTGCTCCAGCTCGGCGATCGCTTCCATGGCGCGTATCTTCGGCGCGCCGGTGATCGATCCGCAAGGAAACAACGCCCGGACGATCTCGGACACGCCGACGCCGGGCTTCAACCGCGCCGTCACCGTCGACACCATCTGGTGCAGGGTCGGATAGGTTTCCACCTCGAACAGGTCGGAAACGTCTACACTGGCGATCTCGGCGATACGACCCAGATCATTACGCAGGAGATCGACGATCATCAAATTCTCGGCACGGTCCTTGGCACTCGACGCTAGGCCGGCGCGTGCCTTGGCATCGGATGCGAGATCGGTGCCACGCGCCGCCGTCCCTTTCATCGGCCGCGCAGTGATCGCACCATCGGCCGCGAGATCAAAAAACAACTCCGGCGACAAGCTGAGAATCTGCCGGTCGCCATCGTCGAGATAGGCGCCGTAGCGCACCGCCGAATGTTCACGCAGCGCGCGATACAGCGCCCGCGGATCGCCGGTAAAAGGAAAACGCGAACGGAACGTCAGATTAGCCTGATAGAAATCGCCGGCGGCGATAAGATCACGCACGCGATCGAAACGAAGGCGATAGGCGCCCTCATCCCATTCATGCGACAGAAGTCCGGCATAGGCGCGGCCTGTTGACCGCGACGTTAGCACCGCATCGACATCATCGACGACCTGTGGGGCTTCGAAGATGCCGAAACACAATAGCGGCACCGAGCGCCGCTGCGGCAGGTGCGACAGCAGGCGGGGCTCCAGCACATAGCCGAGCTCATAGGAAAAATAGCCCGCAACATGCCGCCCAGCGGCGCACGCTGCGGCCATGGCGGCCAGCGCGGCCGGCACATCCTCCGGCGTGTCGGCACGAATCGCGCCCAGGGGGCGCGCAAACGCCTTTGCGAGGCCTGTGGCCGCGTCGTCGAGGATCAACTCCATGGTGGCGCGTTTGTGCCCTGCCTGCGGCATGGGGGCAACGCCGACGCAAGGTTCGGTTCATGATATTCCCTGGCATCCCTTGATTAGGGGACGGAACTCCCTACATCCTGTGTGGAGGCGGCGCCTTTTAGGGCCGCATAACTGCAGCGAAGCCGCTTAAGGAGGGCTTGGCGATGAACAGGACCGTATTCTTCAACAGCCCGTTCTTGCTGGGTTTCGAGCACCTAGAACAGCTCCTGGAGCGTACCGCCAAGAGCGCCGGCGACGGATACCCCCCCTACAACATCGAACAGACCGATGCGGAGAAGCTGCGCATTACCTTGGCCGTAGCAGGCTTTTCTCGCGAAGAATTGAATGTGACGGTGGAAGATCGCCAACTCGTCATCCGCGGCAAGCAGAGCGACAACGCCGACCGGAATTTCCTGCATCGCGGCATTGCGGCAAGGCAGTTTCAACGTGCGTTCGTATTGGCGGAAGGCATCGAAGTGACCGGAGCAACGCTGGAAAACGGCTTGCTGACGGTCGATCTCGCCCGCCCCAAACACAACACAATTGTGCGTACCATAGACATCCGAACGGGGCGCAACGAAAGGGCCGTGTCATGATCGACAAGACGTTCCCTGAAATGACCGACGCCGGCCGTATCGCGTACATCAAGCCTACGGGCAGCGCGGAAGCGCATCGTCTTGGCATCATCCCGCCGGGGATTGAATTGCCGCCCGGTACCAAGCTCTATGTGCTGCATGCCGTGGACGGCAGCGTGCTCGGCTACACCGACGCGTATGACAGCGCTTATGGCGCGGCGGTGCAGAACGAACTGACGCCCGTGAGCGTGCACTAAAAAACAGGATTTACGCCGCGACGGAGCTTGCGCCGCCCGCTGGTTCGCTGAGGATTGCGTAAAGCGCCTCGGCGGTGGTCGCCGCGCGCAGCTTCTCGCAGGCGACCTGATTGCGCAGCAGCCGCGAGACGCGCGCCAGCGCCTTCAAATGGTCGGCGCCCGCGCCTTCCGGCGCCAGCAACATGAAGACGAGGTCGACCGGCTGGTTGTCGACGGCCTCGTATTCGATCGGCGTTTCCAGGCGCGCGAAAACGCCGACAATTTTTTCGATGTCGGAAAGCCGGCCGTGCGGGATCGCGATTCCCTGCCCCACGCCCGTGGTACCCAGACGCTCGCGCTCGTTGAGCGTCTCGTAGATACGACGCTCCGGAATATGCACGAGCGCAGCGGCCCGCGCCGACAATTCCTGGAGAAGCTGTTTCTTGCCTTGGACCTTCAACGCCGCAACAACGCCTTCGGGACTAAGCAAATCCGCAATCTGCATGACGGCCCTATTATTGAGGTTTACGCCGGGGTCAGGCTAGGCGCCCATCCAACCGTTACACCGCAAGCCCACGCTTGTCTCGTGTCATTCCGTGGCCCGCCGCACCGCATCTTGCGTCACAAAAACTGCGCATTCGTCGGGCCTCCTTCGAAGGGCGCGGACCATTAGTCCGCACTTTTCCCAAAGTCAACGCTTGAAATTAACGAAGTCCGGCCATGGCCGGTTCTCCGCCTTTGAGTCTGCGCCTTTCCACTGAGGAAGGAATACGCATCGCCTCACGATATTTTGCGACGGTGCGCCTTGCGATATTCACACCATCGGCGGTGAGCAGCGCCACGATACGATCGTCAGAGAGGACTTCGTCGGTGCCTTCGCGCTCGATCATCTCGCGGATACGATCGCGCACGGCCTCGGCGGAATGGCATTCCGCGCCGTTCACCGACTGAATCGAAGCGGTAAAGAAGTATTTCAGTTCGAACAAACCGCGCGGCGTCGAGATGTATTTGTTCGAGGTGACACGGCTGACCGTCGATTCGTGCATGCTGATCGCGTCGGCGATCGTGCGCAGATTCAACGGCCTGAGATGGCGCACGCCATATGCCAGAAAGCCGTCCTGCTGGCGCACGATTTCGCTCGCGACCTTCAGTATCGTGCGGGCGCGTTGGTCAAGGCTCTTCACCAGCCAGTTGGCGTTGTTCAGGCATTCCGTGAGGTAATTCTTGGAATCCTTGTCGCGGGCATGCGACGAGACCTTTGCGTAATACCGCGCGTTGACCAATAGGCGCGGCAGCGTGTCCGCGTTCAGTTCCACGTGCCAGCCGCCATCGGATCCTTCGCGCACGATCACGTCCGGCACAACGGGCTGCACCGGCTCGTTGTCGAACGACAAACCAGGTTTGGGCGACAGATCGCGGATTTCCGCGATCATATCCGTGATGTCGGCGGCATCGACGCCGCATAGCTGGGCGAGCTGCGCATGGTCCCGACGGGCGACCAAATCGAGATGCGCGAGCATCGCCTGCATCGCCGGGTCGAGACGATCCTTGTCCTTCAGCTGCAGCGCCAGACATTCGGCGAGATCGCGCGCACCGATACCGATGGGATCAAAACCCTGCAATACTTTCACCGTCTCCTCGACGGTGCGGATTTCCGCGCCCAACCGTTGCGCCACTTCCTCAAGATCGGCGCGCAGATAACCCGCTTCGTCGATTGCGTCGATCAGCGACACGCAGATCAGGCGCTTCTCGGTATCGAGCGCCGCAATCGCCAACTGGCCTAGCAGATAATCCTTCAGCGAGCCGCCGTCAGCGACGGTGGATTCCAGCAAATCCTCGTCGCCTTCGAAGCGCTGGGAAGATTTAACTGTCGTCCAATCGGCGAGCGGTGCGCTGGGCACGCTCGGTGCGACGGACGACGCCAGCTCGTCATTGTCATAAAGATTGTCATGCGAGGTATCCATTTCCTCGCATTTAGAGAAATCCTCGCGCGCCAGCGACGCTTCGAGCGGTTCATCCTTCGCCACAGACTCGGTGGGGGCGCGCTCGGCATCGAGCACCGGCACGCTGTCGTCGCGCTCAAGCAGTGGATTTTTCTCGAGTTCCTGCTCGCAATACTCGGCGAGTTCAACGTTGGACAATTGCAGCAGCTTGATGGCCTGCTGCAATTGCGGGGTCATGACCAGGGACTGGCCTTGCCTGACCTCCAGCCGTTGCGTCAGCGCCATGGTCTGCCTCGCGTGCTCACAGCGAGAACCGTTCGCCGAGATAGACGCGGCGCACATCGCGATCGCTCACGATGTCGTCCGGCGTACCTTCTCTCAGCACATGGCCGTCATGCAGGATGTAGGCGCGGTCGATGATGTCGAGCGCATCGCGTACGTTGTGGTCGGTGATCAGAACCCCGACGCCGCGATCCTTCAGATGCTTCACCAGCGCGCGGATTTCGTTCACCGCGATGGGATCGATGCCCGCCAGTGGCTCGTCGAGCAGGATGTAAGACGGGTGGGTGGCCAGGGCCCGGGCGATCTCCACCCGGCGGCGCTCACCGCCCGACAGCGCGATCGCCGGCGTGTTGCGCACATGGGTGACGCCGAATTCGGCGAGCAATTCCTCGACGGCCGCTTCCAGCATGCCGGGTTCGGGCTCCACCAGCTCGGCAGTGGCGCGGATGTTCTCCTCGGCTGTCAGACCGCGGAAGATAGAGGCCTCCTGCGGCAGGTAGCCGATGCCGAGCCGCGCACGGCGGTACATGGGCAGACGTGTGACGTCATAGCCATCAACCTCGATGGTGCCACCGTCGACCGGAATGAGGCCGGTAATCATATAGAAGCAGGTGGTCTTGCCGGCGCCGTTGGGGCCCAGAAGACCGACCACCTCGCCGCGCTTGACCGACAGGCTGACCGAGCGGACCACAGGTCGCTTGTTGAAACTCTTGGCTATCCTGGTGACAACAAGGCCCTTACCGCCCTCCACGACATGGGGGCGGCGCTGCTGGTTGGTGTCGGCAGTCGGTGTCTGTGCCATGCGAGAACTGTGCCTGTTTGTGTTTAAGGAACTGTGAAACCTACGGTTTTTGGGTCGCCTGCGAGCTCGGTGTAAACAATCCCTGAACGCGACCACCCGTCCCGGTGGCGCCCCCAAGCACGGCCTGTCCGGTAATCAAGTTGACGGTCAGAAGCGGCCCCCGCATGACGTTCTGGTTCTTGGTCAGCACGACATGGCCCGACAGCGTGACAATGCGCGGATTGACGTCATAGACGGCGCCGTCGCCGGTCGCCGTACCGGACGGCGCCGTGACGACCACGCCGCCCTGCGCAAAAATCTTCGACGCCTTGCCATCGACGACGTTGATACGCACCGCGTCGGCGCGCATGCGTATTTCGCCCTGATGGACCACGACATCTCCCGAATAGATGGCGGTCTTGGTGTTGGCATCGGCGCTGAAATTATTGGCCGTCACCTCAATCGGCGCGTTGGGATCCTTTAGCGCGCCTAAGGTCGTTTGTGCGTTCTGCTGCGCATACGCGGCCGCACCGACCGCCAGCAGGGCGGCGAACGTCAAAGTCGCGCGCATCATCGCTTCACCTTCTTCGGATACATCGTCATCTGCACATGGCCCCTGAGGACAATCCGGCGCTTGAGCCGGTCGATCTTAAAACTGTCGGCGCTCAGCGAACCGAGCGGGCCTTGTCCCGTCACCTTTTGCTGTCCCTTGAAGATGCCCTGCCGCAAATTGACATCGGCGCTCTGGGTGTGAAGCTCATAACCGGTGTCGGTATAGACGGACAGGCCGCCGTCGAGCTTCAAGGTGCCGGCATCCATGTCGAAGAAGCCGTGCGCGGCGGAGGCGTTGATCCACTGCGCACCGTCGAGTTGAATATCGGCGTCAACTTTTTCCAGCGTGGCCTGCCGGCGGTTCTTGGCATTTTGAACTGCCGCAGCGGCGGTTATCGTGAAAGGATTGCCCTTGCCGTCCGCGCCCGTCAGTTTTGGTCTTATCATCGCCAGATCGTTGCGGATCGTGCCCATGTGCTGATAGGTCAGCGACATGTGGTCCTGCTCCTGGTGGCGCGGGATGAAGGAATAGGCGATCACTGACGCCAGGACCGCCGCCGCCGCGATGGGCAGCACTCGCTTCATGAACGCCACGAAACGCGTATAGCGCAGGGCATCAAGCGCCGTGCCACGCGCCCTTGCCGTCCAATCCCTGAGCGGATGCTCGTCCGGCGCGACCTCACGCGCCGGCAACGGCTCCGCAATCGCTTCGCGCCCGAATCCGTCACGCACCATCTATTGCAGCCCCGCCCGCAGGCAATCATGGATGTGGAGGATACCAACGGGCTTTTTCGACTTATCCTTGGGATCGAGCACAAAGAGCTGCGTGATTTTCTTTTCGTTCATGAAAGCCAGCGCCTCGGCGGCAAGCTGGTCAGTGCGCGCAACCTTTGGATTGTACGTCATCACGTCGGCGGCCTTGCTGGCCCGCAGATCGCGATCCCAGTTCCGCCGCAAGTCGCCGTCGGTGATAATGCCGACGAGAGCGCCCGTCTTGTCGACTAGGCCGACGCAGCCGAAATGACACTTTTCCATCGCCGTCATTGCCTGACGCAGGGACGCGCCCTCGTCGGCCAGCGGCAAGTCATCAGCGCCGTGCATCAGGTCGGAGACGCGGATCAACGCTCGGCCCAATGAGCCACCAGGATGAAAATCGCGATACTGGTCGGCGGAAAAACCGCGCCGTTCCATCAACGCCACGGCCAGCGCGTCGCCCAGCACCAGCATCAGCGTCGTCGATGTCGTGGGGGCTAGGCCCATCGGGCAGGCCTCGCGCACCTGCGGCAGCAGCAAGGTCACATCGGCCGCCTGCAGCAAGGTGGAGGCGGGATTGCTGGCCACGCCGATCAACGGAATGTGGAAACGCTTGGCGTAGGTGATGAGATCGGAAAGCTCCGCGGACTCACCGCGCCAAGACAGCATCAGCAGCGCGTCCTGCCGCGTCACCGCGCCGAGATCACCGTGGCTCGCTTCCGCCGGATGGACGAACTGCGCGGGCGTACCGGTAGAGGCGAAGGTGGCGGCGATCTTACGACCGACAAGACCGCTCTTGCCCATGCCGCTGACGATGACGCGCCCTTTCACAGCGAGCAGCGCATCGACAGCGCGCGTGAACTGTCCGTCAAGCGCCACGCCGAGCGCCGTCATTGCCTCGCCCGCGTAATCGAGGACGCGCCGCGCCGCGGCGAGATCGCCGGATGTTTGCGACGCGGCGGAAAGGGACTTGATGTCGGCGGGAGGCATTTCCAGACCTTGCTGTGCTCTCTGTGCTCTGCCGGATCTTCCGGCTGCTGACTAAGCTACTGGCATCACGAGGTAAACGCCGCGGGGCCCGGCCGCAAGCGAAATTCATGCCAAGTGTGGACAAAAGCGCGGCCCGGTTCAAGGCAGCATATGCGTTTGGGGTAAACGCGGTATTCGTAAAAAACCCCTGTTCCGATGGCAAAAAAATCGGGGCGGCGACAATCAATGCGCGAAGATGTCGACCTCGCCCCAACCGGAAAGATCGAGATCCACCCTCGCGGGCAGGAAATCGAAGCAAGCCTTGGCCAACTGGGTCCGCCCCTCGCGCGCCAGCATGACGTCAAGCGTCTCCTTCAGCCGGTGCAGATAGGCGACATCGTTCGCCGCATAGGCAAGCTGACGCTCGGTCAGCTCCGGCGCTCCCCAATCCGAGCTTTGCTGTTCCTTGGAAAGATCGACGGCCAGCAGTTCCTTCACCAGATCCTTCAACCCGTGTTTGTCAGTATACGTACGAACAAGCTTGGAGGCGATCTTGGTGCAATAGACGGGCTTGGTGTCGACGCCCAGATGGCGTTTGAACATCGCCATGTCGAAGCGGGCGAAATGAAAAAGCTTCAAGACCTGCGGATCGGCGAGCATGCGTTTGAGGTTCGGCGCCGCATAGGCCCCGCGCTCGAATTGCACGGCATGGCAGACGCCGTCGCCGGCGGAAAGCTGCACCAGGCACAGCCGGTCGCGGAAGGGATTGAGGCCAAGGGTTTCGCTGTCTATGGCGACGATGGGACCGAGGACGAGATCGGCGGGCAGATCGTTCTTGTGGAGTTTGATTTTCAAGAGATTCAATCCATTTTCGTGCGCGGCGCGCAATCGTAGGCGAGTCCGTCCGCGCCCGCAACGCGAGCGAGCCGCGATCAGAAGTAGCGCACGAGCTGAAAGATCGCGCTGGTGTCGCTAGGCAGGCTGCCCCATTCGCTGTGCCGCCCGCCGAATGTGCCGCCGACATACCCACCGACGGTCCAACGATCCGACAGATAATAGCTGGCCGAAAGCTGCGACAGGCCCGAGCCGTCGTAAAAATTGACGAAGGAAATCGCGCTGAGTTCGAGATTGGGTATGAAGGCATCCTGCCAATCGGCGCGCAGGAAAACCTGGTGACGCGTCATTGGTTGCTGCTGGTCGGAGGCGAAGCCTCGCACATACCACAATTCGGGTGCCGCGGACGGATCGGCGGTGCCGATATCGAGCCAGTTGCGCCAGTCGTTCTGGCCGAAACCAGCCTGATGATAATGGTATTCAAGATTGAGCGTCACTTTCTCCGCGCTCGTCCATGAAGCCCCGATGGCCAGATCGTTCTGGAAAGCGCGAGCTGCTGTCGCCGGTGGCAAGAACGGCGCCGCGGCGGGCAGCGTGCCGGTTGCTTTGCCGAAATCGATAGCCTGGGCGATCAGATTGGACTGCACACCACCCGCCCATTCGGCATAGGCGATGACGCTCTGCCCGATAGGGTGCGAGATATTGAAGCCGAATTTCGTGCGGCCGCTCTCGTGATAGAACAGCAGCTGCGGACTGAGCTCCTCGATCTCGAAATTGAGGGCGAGCAGAAAGCGGTCGGCGGTGTTGGTCTGGTCGAAACCCGGATCCATGGCGTTGGGCAACGGGCCGGTGATGGCTCTCGGCGTGTGGATTCTCGGAGCAAAGGCGAAGGTCAGAGAACCACCGTCCCAGATAGTCTGGGCGCGCAACATCAGCGTGCCGAGCCGATCCTCGCGCAGAGCCGACGGATCGGCGGACGCTTGCGCCACCGCTGTGCGCGTCTTGAAAAAATCCGTGGGGTTAAAGCCCAGCGCTATGCCGTTCTTGAGATTGATGCGCCCGACCTCCAGATAGGTCTGCGCCAGCGGCTCCCAACTAAGATAGGCTTCGCGGAGGTTGTTGCGCACCGCTTCCGACGGAAAGGCAATGCCGTCCGCTTCGGTGACACTGAGGCGGTCGCTATAGGTCAAGGTCAGATCACCACCAAGCGACCACTGGTCGAAGGCGTCGAAGCTCAGGCGGTTCGCCCAGTCCGACGAGGACGGCGACGGTGACGGGACCGTCAACGCGCCGCGCGCCGACGACAGGACGAAGTCGTCCTCCAAAAAATATTTGCCGTGTGCTGTTGCATCGGGCGGCGGCGCCACCGGTTCATCCTGCACGGCCTGCGGAATGCGGTCGAGGTCGCCGTTCTCCTGCGCCAAAGCGGACATCACTGCACAGAGCGCAAGACAAGCGGCGACCGCGCCTCGCATCAGTTGACCTTAACGCGCGGCAGGTACTCCCGCTGGAACCAAGCGTCAGGAATGTCCTGTGCCTGCATGTCGGCATTGGTCATCGTGGTCACCAGATTCTGGTCGACGGCATCGATGATGATGGTCTCGCTCGGGCGCATGCCGCCGAGCTGTTCTATATATTTGTGATAATACGCGATCTTCAGCAACCTGCCGCTGTCGGAATAGAACTTACCCTTCACCGGACGGAAAGTTCCCTTTTCGACCCAGTATTCGATCCGGCTATAGACCGCTTCGTCGTTCGCGGCCTTCAGATCGAGATGCCAGCAGTCGCGATTTTTCCGGTCGGCGTCTTCCAGCGTCTCCTCGCCGACCAACTTGGCGGTGTAGTCCTTGGCGAGATTGGCGGTGACGACGTCGCCATCGGACGCCTGCCCCATCAGCCGCTGCTGCGGCGAGATGCGGACGCTGACCTTCGACGACGGATCGTAGAACCACATGTTGCTGCCGTTCATCAGCACCATCTTGCCACTGTCGCGCGGCGGATCGACATAGCGCACCAGATTGCTGAACTGGTGGGTCTGCTTGTCCTCCTTGGCGAAGACGACAAGCACCACGCGATCGGTTGCTTTGCCGCCGGTGTATTCCACAAGCGTGTTGGTCAGGCGGAACGGTTGGCCGGGATTGCGCGTCTTGTCAGCTGCGGCAACGATGTCCTGCGCGCTGATTGGCGCGGTCTGAGCATGTCCGCCAGCGATCAAAAACGTCGCAACCGCAAAGCCGATCAGAAGATTTTTCATCACACATCCTCAAACATGGCGCAACGCATCAACAACCAGCATACGCGACGCGCGGCCCGCGGGAATGATTGCTGCGATGGTCGCCATCAGCATAAGCCCAAACCAGACGGATAAGAGCAACTTGCCCACGCCTTGCGTAAGCAGCAGCAAGGGGACGGGATATGCCTGCCCCGGCGGCGTGTAAGTAACGCCCGCATGGTTGAACCACGTGGCCAGAAGCGAGGCCAGGATAACGCCGGCCGTGGCGCCGATGGCACCGAGCATCCAACCTTCGATTAAAAACTGCCGACGGATGCCGCTGCGGCGCACGCCCATGGCACGCGCCGTGCCGATCTCGTTTGTCCGTTCCATGACGCTCATGCTCATGGTGTTGACGATCGTGAACAGCACAATCACGCCCATGATGACGGAGATG
The DNA here is from genome assembly GCA_028865545.1 of Alphaproteobacteria bacterium. Taxonomy (GTDB): domain Bacteria; phylum Pseudomonadota; class Alphaproteobacteria; order Micropepsales; family Micropepsaceae; genus Rhizomicrobium. The sequence continues at coordinate 84,096 of JAGWJY010000006.1, forward strand.
AACGTAAAGATCGCGCTCATGAAACTGATGATCTGCGTGTACTGGGGTGTCAGTTCCTTGAAATCATGCACTTCCAGATCGAGGCCGTGCTGTTTGAACAAAGCATCGAGGCGGGCGCGGGCTCGTTCCATATCTTCGGTGCGATGAAGCTGAATCTCAATACTGACCGCTTTGTGTTCACCCCGGCCGTATAAGAGGTCCTGGGCCAGTTTCAGATTCATGCCGACATAAGAGTCGTCTAATTCCTTGAAGCCCATATTCACGGCCTTGTTCACAAAAAAACTGACGACGTTGGGGGCGCCTTCCGCCGTTGCGGCCAAAAGGTCGATGCGCGGCGCCATGTCGGCATGTGTTTGAGCTGTCGAGCGGTCACGTGCCGACAATTCGGCGAGGTTCACATCCGGCGTGGGCGCGTCTGCAACAGCAGACACCTCGGGTTTCGGGGGCGCAGGGCAGTTGGCAATCTTGAGCGGTTGGCACAGGCCCAGGACGCGCGCCATCCCGATACCGACAATACCATGCGTTTCGTCGTCGTCTCGTACGCCGATATCATTCGCCCTGCCAAGGCGCTGGATGCCGTATTCGTTCCACTGCCGCATTTTTATACGGTCCGAGGCGACAAAACCCGTCCCGAAAAAAGTCTTGGAGGTATCTATGCCGAAATTCCCTGCGATACCAAACAGAGTCACCGTGGGCGTGGCGACAGTGATTTCGGATCGGAGTTGCGGATCGTTCTCGATTAAGCGAATGACGCCTTGATAGTTGCCGATGCTGTAAGCAGCGGGATTGCCCGAACCGAAATCGAAATAACCTTTGTGATACACTGTGAGGTGGCCGCCGTTTTCAACCGCGCCCGTCTCCAGCCCCACCATGATGAAGGCGACATATTCCCCGAACAGGATCATGGCGATGGCGCCAACAGCAATGGCCGAAGCCGTCATCAGCGAGCGGCGCCCATTACGCAGGATGTTCCGGAAGGCGATCTTGAGGAGCATCATTGGCCTTCTCCCCTGCGCTGTTCGACCAGCTGACCGTCGCGGATGACGAATGTGTCTTCGGCCCGGGAAATCAGCTGAGGGTCATGCGACGAGAAGATGAAGCTCACCTTCTGTTCGCGCTGCACTTTGTGCATCAGTTCGATGATCTGTGCGCCGGTGTGGCTGTCGAGATTGGCCGTCGGCTCGTCAGCCAGCACGATCTCCGGATGCTTGACCAGCGCGCGGGCGATGGCGACGCGCTGCTTCTGACCGCCAGAGAGTTGGTTCGGACGGTGCCGGCGCTGATCCGCAAGGCCGACGGATTCAAGCATCGCCAGCGTACGTGCTTGGCGTTCCTTGGCCGGCATGCCGATCAGCAGCAGCGGATACTCAACGTTCTCGTAGGCGGAGAGCACCGGGTAGAGATTGAAATTCTGAAAGACGAAAGCGATGTTGCGAGCGCGGAAGTCGGTGATCTTGTTGTCGGAAAGCTTGGCGACGTCTTCGCCGCACACTTCAATGCGCCCGCCGGTCGGCATGTCGATGCAGCCGATGAGATTGAGCAGCGTCGTCTTTCCGCTGCCTGACGGCCCTACAATCATCGTGAAACGCTGGCGTCGGATATCGAAGCTGATGTCGTTGACCGCCGTGACCTTCAGTCCGTCGTCGTCATAAGTTTTTACGACGTTGTGCAAGCTGACGATCGGACCGTCTTCTGCTGTTCCCGCCATGACCGTTGGCCTCCCGCCAAACATCTAAAAACCCTAGTGCTGTTTATCGCGACCGGTCGGCTGCCGAGCTGCGTTTAATGTACGGTGTAAATTATTGGCGTTAGCGTACTTTGTAAATTAAAAACTTCGAAGCCGTCTATCGCGATAACGCAAGCAAAGTGCCGCAGGTGCAGACCATGTGACGCTGGGTTTACCCTCTTCTGCCCATCACGCTTCGTCACAATTGTCAGAACACTCTATCCAATAGAGTTATCTATGTCAACGACGCTATTGGATGTGCTGGATAGCTTGACGCGCCCTGGTTTCGATCTTATTTATCCGACTGGTTATTTAACTGATTGGCGTAATACAACATGACACCTGACCCTCTCAGCGCCACCTTCGCCGCCCTCGCGGATCCGACGCGCCGCGCCATCCTGGCACGCCTCGCACTGGGCGAAACCACGGTGAACGAACTTGCGGAACCTTTCGACATCAGCCTGCCCGCCGTCTCCAAGCATCTGAAGGTGCTAGAGCGCGCCGGACTGATCGCGCGCGGGCGCGAAGCGCAATGGCGTCCCTGCCGCATTGAACCCGAAGCGCTCAAAAGCGTGGACAACTGGCTCGAAGAATACCGCCAGCTCTGGGATCAGCGCCTCGATCGCTTGGAAGACTATCTGCACCAGTTACAAGGGAAGGAAAAAAAACGTGGACGAAAAAAGCAGCATTGATCTCAACAACAATCCACGCGAGATCGTCGGCACGCGCGTGATCGACGCGCCGCGCGAGATCGTATGGCAAGCATGGACTGATCCGAAGCATTTGGCGCAATGGTGGGGGCCGATCGGTTTCACCACTACAACCTCGTCCTTCGATATGAGGCCCGGCGGCGTTTGGCGTTTCGTGATGCACGGCCCCGACGGCCGCGACTATCAGAACCGCGTGACCTTCATCGACATCGTAAAGCCTGAACGGATCGTCTACCGTCACGGCGGCGGCGACGACGTCGAACCGGTGCTGTTCGAGACCACCGTGGTCTTCGAGGATTTCGGCGGCAAGACCAGACTCGTCTGGACGGGCAAATTTCCGACGGCAGACCAGCGTACCGCGGTCATCAAGAATTACGGCGCCGACAAGGGTCTGTTGCAGACCATGGCGCGGCTTGCGGAATTCGCGGAAACGAAATCCTGATGATTTACGACAATGCGATCAGATCGGCGCGCAGCGCATCGGCGGAACGCGGCAGTAGCTTGTCGACCTCGGCATGCGCCTTCTTCCAGACCGGCATCGTTGCGATCAGCAGTGCGTGGCCGGCCGGCGTCAACGCCAGGCGACGGCCGCGCTTATCTTCTTTATCGACCGTAATCTTCACCAAGCTCCGGCGTTCAAGCGGCTTGAGGGCAGCGGTCAGTGTGGTGCGGTCCATCGCCAGCAGCTGCGCAACGCTGCCCATGCCCGGCGGTTCGGGCCGATTAAGCGACATGAGCAGCGAGAATTGGCCGTTGGTCAGGTCCAGCGGCCGCAGCACCTCGTCGAAGCGCCTCGCCAACGCCCTCGCCGCCCGCTGCACATGGAGACAAAGACAGGTGTCACGTACGTGAAGTGTGACGTCGTAGGGAAGTGATTTGCGAGTTGACATCGGAGTATATAAGTTGATATCAACTCATTTATCAAGATATCATTGCTGCGACAAATCGGCCGACAGCGGCAACATCGCTGCCGCCTGGATGTCGAACCGCCGGAGGACACGATGAAGCCGCACAGAATCGTGTCTTGCGAGAAACGGTCCGAAGCGCGGCGAAGCAGCTCCGCCTGACAATCCGACGTAACCACAGGAACATACAATGCAAACCCACTCCCACCTCAGTTTCAACGGTCAATGCGAAGAAGCGTTCCGGTATTACGAAAAGCACCTGGGCGGGAAGATCACCAGGTTGGCCCTGTACGAAGGCACGCCGGCCGAGCAGCATGTGCCGCCAGAATTGCGCAAGAAGGTGATTCATGCCGAAATAAAAATCGGCGATACCACGATGATGGCTGCGGACGCGCCTCCGGGTCGCTATCAGACATCACATGGCATTGCGGTGACGCTTGCCGTCGACACACCTGCCGACGCGGAACGCATGTTCAATGCGTTGGCAGACGGCGGAACCGTTCAGATGCCGATGGAAAAGACTTTCTTTGCTGTGAAGTTCGGCATGCTGAGGGACCGCTTCGGCATTCCATGGATGGTCATCTGCGAAAAGGCGACGTGAGCACATGCCCGCCGGATTGCAGATCACGAAGCCGCACTTCGTGGCGCGCGATGCCCGACCCTATTTGGGCATCGCGGCGACGGTGACGATGCAGACGATCGGTGATCACGCGGACAGGCTCTTCCCGGAGTTGTTCGCATGGTTCGCGGCGCGAGGCATCAAGCCGGCGGCCACATCGTTCATCAAATATAATTTCATAGGCATGAGCCACGGTCCCGAGATCGAGATCGCGGCACCAGTAGAGAAGGCCATTGCGGGCGACGGTCATGTCAAAGCGGGCACTCTTCCTGCCGGCCGCTACGCAACGCACCGGCATTTCGGCGGATTCGACGGGCTCAAGACCACTACCGGCGCGCTGTTCGATTGGATCAGCGCTCAGAACCTTGCAAGTGATACGGACGAAAATAGCCGCTGGGCCGCGCGCCTTGAAACCTGTCACACCGATCCACTCGCCGAACCCGACGAGACGAAGTGGGAAACCGAAGTTGCCTGCAAGATAGCCGATTAGGAGCGGAATAATGACGCGGTCGATATCGGATTTTCTAATCGGCGCACTGATCGCGGCGGCAGCGTGCGTGCCGTCAGACAGTTGGGCGACGGCGTCGCGTGTTGTCGCGCCCGGCAGGACCGAGGCGCCGGCGGGCACCAATACGCTCGACAAAGCGCATGCCAGTCTGATCTTCCGCGCCAGTCATCTGGGCTTTTTGCATTTTACCGCGCGGATGTCGTATTTCGACGTGACACTGCAGTTCGATCCGCGCCATCCCGACCGTTCACAAGTGGCCGACGAGAAGGAATAGGACACATGCAGAAGATCACCCCGTTTCTTTGGTTCGACAGGGAGGCCGAGGAAGCCGCAAATTTCTACGTCTCCATCTTCAAGAATTCCAAGATCGTGAACATCAGCCGATATCCAGAGGGCGCGCCCAATCCGGCCGGCGCAGTGATGACGGTGGAATTCCAACTTGACGGTCGCTATTTCATTGCGCTGAACGGCGGCCCGCACTTCAAGTTCACAGAGGCCATATCGCTCTCCGTCAGTTGCGAGACGCAGGCCGAAGTCGACGAATTGTGGGCAAGGCTCACGGCCGGCGGAGAAGAAGGTCCTTGCGCCTGGCTCAAGGACAAATACGGCCTATCGTGGCAGATCGTGCCCACGGCCCTGCCACGATTGCTGAAGGACAAGGACCGGTCAAAGGCGTCGCGCGTCATGCAGGCGATGATGAAGATGAAGAAGATCGACATCGGAAAACTGCAAGAGGCCTACGATCGTGACTGACGCCGGGACATCGCGCCACGATCTCGACATCACGCGGGTGCTCAATGCACCGCGTGCACTGGCATTCCAGGTATGGACCGATCCCAAGTGGCCAAGGCTTAAAGTTCGCCGCGCAGCATCTTCACAATGCCGGAGAAATCCAAGCCGGCGTGGCCCTTCGCTGCGAACAGCGAATAGAGCTGCTGTGCCTCGGCGCCGAGCGGCGTCGTCGCGCCTGCCCCCTGGGCGGCAGCCTGGGCGAGTTTCAGGTCCTTCAGCATCAGTGCCGTGGCAAAGCCGCCGGCGTAACCGCGGTTGGCCGGCGAGGTCGGCACCGGTCCCGGCACCGGGCAATAGGTGGTGAGCGACCAGCACTGGCCGGACGACGTCGACATGATGTCGAACAGCTTCTGCGGCTCCAGACCGAGCTTCTCGCCCAAGGCAAAGGCCTCGCAGGTGCCGATCATCGAGATCGCCAGCAGCATGTTGTTGCAGACCTTGGCGGCCTGCCCTGCTCCGGCCGCGCCCGCCAACACGATTTTCTTGCCCATGGTTTCGAGGATCGGCTTGGCGCGCGCGAAGCCCTCCTCGCTACCGCCACACATGAAGGTGAGTGTGCCGGCCTCTGCGCCGCCGACGCCGCCAGACACGGGTGCATCCAGAAAGGCAAAACCCGACTTCTCTGCCGCCGCCGCTACCGCACGGGCGGAGTCAATGTCGATGGTGGAGCTATCGATCAGCAAGGCGCCATTTTTAGCAACCGACAGAACACCGCCTTGGTCGAGATAGACGCTGCGGACATGCTGACCGGCCGGCAGCATGGTGATGACACAATCGACGCCCTTGACCGTTTCTGCGGCAGATGGCGCGGCCGTGGCGCCGGCCTCCGTCACGGCTTTCAGCGCTTGCGCGCTGAGATCGAAGGCGCGTACCGCGTGCCCCGCCTTGAGGAGATTGCGCACCATCGGCCCACCCATATTGCCGACACCGATGAATCCGATGCTGACCATGGCTTCCTCCTGTCGCGTCGCTTGGACGTCTATTTCATTGTCGGGATGACGAAGTCCGGATTCTCGCGCACGCCGCCTTTGGGCCAGCGCGCCGTTACCGTCTTGATCTTGGTGTAGAAGCGTACGCCCTCAGGACCATGCTGGTTGATGTCTCCGAAGGCTGAGCGCTTCCAACCGCCAAAGGTGTGATAGGCCAGCGGCACCGGGATCGGCACATTGATGCCGACCATGCCGACCTGGACACGCGAAGCAAATTCCCTGGCTGCATCGCCGTCGCGGGTGAAAATGGCGACGCCGTTGCCATACTGGTGCTTGGACGGCAGCGTGACCGCTTCTTCAAAATCGTGGGCGCGAACGATCTGCAGCACCGGGCCGAAGATCTCATCCTTGTAGGTGGTCATCTGCGGGGTCACGCGATCGAACAGCGAACCACCAAGGTAGAAGCCGTTTTCATAGCCCTGCATCTTGAAATCGCGACCATCGACCACGAGCTTGGCGCCTTCCTTCACGCCGAGATCGATATAGTCCATCACCTTCCTGCGGTGCGCCGCGGTGACCAACGGGCCATAGGACGCTTCCGGATCGTTCGGCAGACCGATCTTCAACGCTTCCACGCGGACCTTGAGGCGGGCGATCAGCGCATCAGCAGTCTTGTCGGTCACCGGTACGGCGGCCGCGATTGCCATGCAGCGCTCACCGGCTGAGCCGTAGCCCGCGCCCATCAGCTCATTGACGACCTGGTCGAGATCGGCGTCGGGCATGATGATCGCGTGGTTCTTGGCGCCGCCCATGGCCTGCACGCGCTTTCCGCTCGCCGTGCCGTGCACGTAGACGTATTCCGCGATTGCCGAGGAGCCGACGAAGCTAACAGCCTTGATATCCGGATCTTCAAGGATGGCATCCACCGCTTCTTTGTCACCGTTCACCACCTGCAGCACGCCCGGTGGACCACCCGCTTCGAGGAAGAGTTCGGCCAGACGCAGCGGCACCGATGGGTCCTTCTCGCTCGGCTTGTTGATAAAGCAGTTGCCGCAGGCGATGGCGACGCCGAACATCCACATCGGGATCATCGCGGGGAAATTGAACGGCGTGATGCCGGCGACGACGCCGAGCGGCTGTCGCATGGAATAGATGTCGATGCCGGGGCCGGCACCTTCGGTGTATTCGCCCTTTTGCAGGTGCGGGATGCCGCAGGCAAACTCGATCACTTCGATCCCGCGCAACACGTCGCCGCGGGAGTCGGCAAGCACTTTACCGTGCTCTGCGGACAACAATGCCGCCAACTCGTCCATATGCGCTTCGACAAGCGACTTGAAATTGAACATCACGCGGGCGCGGCGTTGTGGATTGACGGCTGCCCATTTGGGAAACGCTTCGAGCGCGGCCTCGACCGCTTTGCGCATCTCGCCGCGCGAGGCGAACGGCACCTTGGCCTGGACCTCACCGGTGGCGGGATTGAACACATCGCCGAAGCGGCCGGATGTGCCCTTCACCGACGCGCCATTGATGAAATGATGCAGCTCTTTCATGGACGATCTCCCGGAGCGTTTCTTGTTTTGGCGACGCCAGCATGCCGGACTACGCCTGCGCTCTGCAAATCATACATGATGATCAGGTTGCCCCATCGGCAAGAAGCCGCCGATATGGTGCGCTCAGCGCGAGGCGCCTTCAATCTCTTCGCGCAGCAGTTCCAGTTCCAGCCAGCGATCCTCGCAGGCCGCACGTTCCGCCTCAACGGCCACAAGCTTCTCGGAAAGCATGCGCGCCTTATTCGGATCGTGCGTATAAAGCGTGCCGTTCGACAGATCGTTGTGCAGGCCGGCGATGATCTTTTCCAGCTGCGCGATCTTCGCCGGCAGGGTCTCCAGCGCATGCTTGTCGGTGAAGGTTAGTTTGCGGCGCGGCGCAGCAGCCTTCCGGCGCTCTTTCGTGGCCTTGCCATCTTCTTTGGCGCCCGCCTTTGGCGCTGCATCCTCGCCGCGCTGCGCCGCCATATCGCTGTAGCCGCCGGCATATTCGGTGAAGCTTCCGTCGCCTTCGGCCATCAGCACCGCAGTGACCGTGCGATCGAGGAAGTCGCGGTCATGGCTGACCAACAGCACGGTACCTGGATAATCGTCGATCATCTCTTCCAGCAGATCGAGAGTCTCTAAATCGAGATCGTTGGTTGGCTCGTCCAGCACCAGCAGATTGGCAGGCTTTGCCAACGCCTTGGCCAGCAGAAGACGGGCGCGCTCACCACCCGACAGCACGTGGACCGGGGTCCTCGCTTGCTCAGGGGTGAAGAGAAAATCCTTCATGTAGCTGACGACATGGCGCGATTGGCCGCCGACCTCGACCTTGTCGCCGACGCCGCCGGTAAGCACGGAGGCCAGCGTCGTCTCGTGGTCGAGCAAGCTGCGCGTCTGATCGAGCGTGGCGAGCGACAGATTGGTGCCGAGGATCACCTCGCCCGTATCCGGCTTCAGCCGCCCGGTAAGCAGATTGATCAGCGTGGTCTTGCCCGCGCCGTTCGGTCCGACGACGCCGATGCGATCGCCGCGCAGGATGCGGATGGAAAAATCAGACACCACTGGTTTGTCGCCGTAAGCCTTGGCGATGTTCTTCGCTTCGATGACGCGCGTACCCGCGCCGCCCGCTTCGGTGACCGTCATCTTCACCTGCCCCATCTGCTGACGCGCCTCGCGCCGGGCGCGGCGCATCTCGCCCAGTTCCGCCATGCGCCGGACGTTGCGCTTGCGCCGGGCGGTGACGCCGTAGCGAACCCAATGCTCCTCGGCGGCGATCTTGCGGTCCTGCTTGTGGCGCTCGCGCTCTTCTTCTTCCAGCAACTGATCGCGCCAGGCCTCGTAGGCGGCAAAACCCTGATCCAGGCGATAGGTGCGGCCGCGATCCAGCCAGACGGTGCCGCGCGAGAGATTCTGCAGGAAGCGGCGGTCATGGCTGATGAGGACCAGCGCACCTTTCATCTGCATTAACTCGGACTCCAGCCAGAGAATGGCCGGCAGATCGAGATGATTGGTCGGTTCGTCGAGCAGCAGGATATCGGGCTTGGGAGCAAGCACCCGAGCCAGTGCGGCCCGGCGCGCCTGACCGCCCGACAGATGCGTCACTGGCTCGGCACCGGTTAGCCCCAACTGGCCGAGCAGATAATAGGCGCGCGCCGGATCGTCGCCCGGCATAAGACCCGCCTCGACATAGGCATGGGTGTCGGCATAGCCGGACAAATCCGGCTCCTGCGGCAGATAGCGGATGGTGGCGCCGGGCTGGGCGAAGCGGCGGCCGCTGTCGGCTTCGGTCAATCCGGCGGCGATCTTCAGCAGCGTGGATTTGCCCGAACCGTTGCGCCCGACGATGCAGAGCCGCGCGCCCTCGTCCACGAACAGTTCGGCGCCGTCCAGCAAAGGCGTGGTGCCGATGGTGAGGCGGACATCCTGAAGGGTGAGAAGCGGCGTGGCCATGGCGATCCTGGTTTCCTGGCCGGGTCAATACATGCTTCTGCCACCCGTAGGCGATACATTTCACGTAGACCACCGACAGATGGCTAATATCTCGGTGCGATTCACATGAGGGCGCGACGATGGTTCCAGTGAACGGTTTCAAGCAGGCACTGCGCGAAGGCAAACCGCAGATCGGATTGTGGCAGGCGCTTGCCAGTCCCTATACCGCCGAGATCTGTGCCGGCGCCGGCTTCGACTGGCTGCTCCTGGATGGCGAGCACGGACCGAACGACGCCCCCATGCTGCTGTCGCAATTGCAGGCGACCGCGCCCTATGCGAGCCATCCCGTCGGACGTCCGCCGATCGGGCAGACCTGGATCATCAAGCAATATCTGGATATTGGCTTCACCACTCTGCTCATTCCACTAGTCGACACGGCAGAACAGGCCGCCGAAATGGTCAAAGCCGTCCGCTATCCGCCGCGCGGCACACGCGGCATCGGCGCCGCGCTGGTCCGCGCCGCACGTTGGAACCGCGTTCCTGGCTATCTGGACGACGCCGACGATCAGATCTGTCTGCTGCTGCAGGTCGAAACCGCCGAAGGACTGCACAACCTCGACGCCATCGCGGCCACCGACGGCGTGGACGGCGTCTTCATCGGTCCTTCCGACCTGTCGGGTTCGATGGGCCACCGCGGCAATCCCGGCCATCCGGAGGTTAGGGCGGCGATCGACAACGCCATCGGCCGCATACGACGGGCAGGCAAAGCGCCTGGCATTCTGGCGGTCGACCACACACTGGCCAAACATTACCTATCGCTGGGCTGCCTATTTGTCGCCGTCGGTACTGACGTCGGCCTGTTGGTGCGCGGAGGCAATGAGCTTCTGCAGAAGTTCAAGGATACTCCGACGCAGGAAAAATCAACCAGCTACTGAACGTTTCCCACAGCACAACAGATAGGCGGTCGGCGACGAGACGACTGTTCTGACGGACGACTGGATTCACTCAGGGCAGGATTTGAAGTGCGCACGGGCTCTCGGCACGAGGTGAGCACGCCATCACTGCCGTCATTGAAACCATGCGGCGTGAAGTACAGACAGCCATGGCGCCCACTGGCAAAGCACGCATCACCGATGCCGACGCATCAGTGCTGCAGAGCTGGACGTTCCGCCGTATCGACGCCGATTTCGCCTGCGTCGCCGGTGACGACATGCACGGGGAAATAACGCGGGAGATGCCGTTGCGACACCCATTCCGAAGCATATGAAATTCATATAGAAATAAATCGAGCTTGGACGGCGCACGCATCATGAGGCGGCCGGTTCGCGATTCAACGCCGAACGGCGGGAGGAATTTCATGAATGGCGCGGAGAGCCTTGTCCACACTCTGGTGAACTGCGGCGTCGACGTGTGCTTTACGAACCCCGGCACGTCGGAAATGCACTTCGTGGCCGCACTCGACCACGTCGACGGCATGCGCGCGATCCTCGCGCTATTCGAAGGCGTTGTGACGGGCGCCGCCGACGGCTATGGCCGCATGGCTGGAAAGCCCGCTGCGACGCTTCTGCATCTCGGGCCGGGACTGGCAAACGGGCTCGCGAATCTGCACAACGCACGCCGGGCAGCGACGCCCATCGTGAACATTGTAGGTGATCACGCGACATTCCACGCACAATACGACGCGCCACTGGCGACGGATATTGCGAGCTTCGCGCGCCCCGTATCGGGTTGGATACATGCCAGCACAAGCTCCAAGACAGTCGCACCGGACGGCGCACGCGCGGTACAAGCGGCAACGCAGGCGCCAGGGCAGATCGCAACCCTGATTCTTCCGGCGGACACCGCATGGCAGGAAGCCGACGGCCCCGCCGCGCCACTGCCCCGCGTCGAAGCGGCGCAGGTATCCTCCGCCACGGTCGACGGCGTGGCCCAGCTCCTGCGCAGCGCAAAGAAGAGCGCGATCCTTATTCGCGGCGCAGCTCTGCAACCTCGCGGCCTCGAGGCGGCGGGACGGATTGCCGCGAAATCGGGAGCGCGATTGCTGTGCGACACCTTCGCTCCGCGGCTGTCGCGCGGCGCGGGAATCGTTGCTGTCGAGCGCATTCCCTACTTTGCCGAACAGATTGTCGAACTCCTCAAGGACCTCGATCTTCTCGTATTGGTGGGCGCCAAACCGCCGGTGTCTTTCTTCGCCTATCCGGGCAAGCCCAGTTGGTGCACGCCGGAAAGCTGTCAGATTCATTACCTCGCACATCCTCATGAGAACGGAACAGCGGCGCTGGAGTCTCTGGCCGAGGCGATCAGCGCAGCGAAAGAGCCGGCGGGACATGCCGAACTCAAGAGGCCTGACCTGCCGACCGGAAGACTGGATGCCTTCACCGCCGGACAGATCATCGGACATTTCCTGCCCGAGCACGCGATCATCGCCGACGAGGCGGCCACCTCAGGACTGGGCGCGGCGATGTTCACCGCCAATGCGCGGCCGCACGATCATCTCGCCTTGACCGGAGGCTCCATCGGCCAGGGCCTGCCGGTGGCCACCGGCGCGGCGGTCGCCTGCCCGGACCGCAAGGTGGTCTGCCTGCACGGCGACGGGGGCGCGATGTACACCTTGCAGGCCCTTTGGACGCAGGCGCGCGAAAGACTCGATGTCACAACGGTGATCTTCGCGAACCACTCCTATGCAATCTTGAATTTTGAGTTGATGCGCATGGGCGCCGAGAATCCCGGCCCCAAAGCTTTGTCGATGCTGGACCTGCGCAACCCGGAACTTTCCTGGACGGACCTTGCCCGCGGCATGGGCGTCGAAGCCGTGCGGGTGGAGACAACCGAAGACTTTGCAAAACATTTCGACGACGCGATGCGGCATCCAGGCCCGCGGCTCATCGAGGTGGCGCTTTAGAGCGGACTGCCGAATCCTGTGTGACGGTGATTGGACATGGACGACCTGATCAAAGCCCTCAATGCGCTCCTCGGCGCCGACGCCGTCCTGGAAGGTGTCGAAGCGCGGCAGTCCGCATTCGGCTGGGGCCGCCTCGGAAAACCGCTTGCCGTGGTGCGGCCGAAATCCACGCAGGAAGTCGCGGCCGTACTGAGGTTATGCCATGAGGCCGGGCAAGCGGTGGTGCCATGGGGCGGACGCACGGGACTGGTGGAGGGCGCCTATGCCGACGGCGCAGTCGCACTTTCGCTGGAGCGCATGAATCGCGTCGTGGAGGTCGACGCCGCCGGCGCGACGATGACGGTCGAGGCCGGATGCATCCTGCAGCAGGTTTGCGAGACCGCCGACAGCAGCGACCTGTTCTTTCCGCTCGATCTCGGCGCCCGGGGGTCGGCGACCATCGGCGGAAATATCTCCACGAATGCCGGCGGCAATCGCGTGATCCGTTATGGAATGATGCGCGAACTGGTGCTGGGCCTCGAAGCGGTGCTGGCGGACGGCACGGTGATCTCCTCGCTGAACCGCCTCATCAAGAACAATGCCGGCTACGATCTGAAGCATATTTTCATCGGCTCCGAAGGAACGCTTGGAATCGTGACCCGGGCCGTGTTGCGGCTCCGGCCCAAGCCCGTCAGCCAGAACGTGGCGCTGCTGGCGATCGACTCCTTCGAGATGTTGCCGCGGGTGCTGCGCAGCGTGGAAAGAAGCCTTGGCGGCATGCTTTCGGCGTTCGAAGTCATGTGGGAGGATTTCTACCGGCTTGTTACCACGCCGCCGGCCCAGGGCACCGCCCCCATTCCCCACGGACATTCGTATTACGTGCTGCTCGAGGCGATGGGCGGCGATCAAGCCGAAGACGGCGCACGGTTCGAAAGTGCGCTGGCGGCCGAACTCGACAACGGCCAGGTCGCCAACGCCATCGTCGCGAAATCGAAAGCGGAGTGTCAGCGCCTATGGGCGCTTCGCGACGACGTGGCGCAAGTCGTGCGCCATGCGCCGTTCTTCACCTTCGACGTAAGCCTGCCGATCAGCGAGATGGAAGAATATGTGCGCGAGGTGCGGCAGGCCCTTCTCTCGCGCTGGCCCGCCACGGCGCTCATGGTGTTCGGCCATCTCGGCGACGGCAATCTTCATTTAATTCCATGCGTCGGCGACGGCAGCCACGAAACCCGTGCGGCGGTCGAGAACATTATCTACGATGCCTTGCGCAGCCGCCGGGGCTCGGTATCGGCGGAACACGGCATCGGATTGGAGAAGCGGCAATATCTGTCTTACTCGCGCAACGCTCAGGAGATCGCACTGATGCGCGCGCTCAAACAGACGCTCGACCCGCGCAACATCCTCAACCCCGGCAAGATCTTCGGATAGCAGCTTGCGGCCTGCCAAAAGTTTGAACGCCTGCCCCTTTATAGATACGAAAAAACGGGTGCCGCGTCGGCACCCATTATCCAGCATGATGTGTGGTGCGCGCGGAAAGCCCGTCTTTTCGCTGAAAGCTACGGCAAGCCCTAGGAATCCGCACGTCAGGCGGCAAACCAATAAGCACCTTTGCTTCCCATCG